>CATWVA010000024.1 GCA_958354105.1 uncultured Collinsella sp. | reverse complement strand
TCGGCTTGCTGTCGGAACCGCTGTTCCCATTATCCTTCTTGGAGCCGTTGGATGAGCCTGAATCGTTCTTCTTGTTGTCGGAGGTCTCCGGTGTCTTCGCATCGGACTTCTCTTCCTTGGCCGTCTCCTGCGCCTTTTCGCTCTCCTTCTCGACGGCATCGGCATCGGCGTTCGGGTTCTTCTTGATGTTGTCCTCGAACTTCTTCACGACCTCAGCGCCCTTGTCTCCGGTCAGGGTGGAATCGCCCTTCTTCACGGCTTCCGCAACGTCCTTGGCAATGGCCGTCAGGTCATCTTTCGTCACCTTGTCCGCATCTACCTTCTCAAGCGCGATGACGGTACCGCCCGCCTTCCCATCGGTCTTCACGGCAGCGATCTCACTGGACGCGGCCTTGTAGGTAGAGCCGTTCGCGTTCACCGGCGGGATGAGGGTGACGGTGTAGGTGCCGGACTTGCCGACCTTCACGGTCACCTGCTTGTTCGCGGCGATGGCGGTGTAGAAGTCCACCTTCCCGTTCGCATCCTCTATATGGGCGATAACGGGCGTGGAAGTGTCCGCATCCCAGCCGTCGGCCTTTACCTCAAGGGTAAGTACCATGTCCTGCTTCTCATCGTCCCTTGACTGGGACACCGCAGGAGTGTTCGACCCTACTCCCCATCCGGCATGTGCAAGCGCATAGCCGCCGCCACCGATGAGGAGCGCGGCGCAGACAAGCCCGGCACCAGCCGCGCAGACCTGCTTGCGGGAGAACTCGCGTCCGAAGAGCATAAGCGGTTTCCTTTCTTCTTTTCCTCTGCACCCCCGCTATGCGTTCGCGTCAAGCTGACGCTTGAGATTCGATACCTTCAACCACTGGAGAAGGAAGGCAAAGGGCGCAAATGCAGCCGGGATGGAAAGAAAAAGCGTCGCTATGAGGAGCAGTCCGAGAGCGTTGCCCCAAACGAACAGCCTTGAGCGCTTGATTGCACGCCATGCGGCGATGTAGCCAGCAGGTACCGTGCCGACATAGAACCCGGTAAAGGCTGTTGCAGCCAGCAGGACGGGAACGAGTGCAACGATTCCAATTGCACCCGTCTGAGTTATCAGGGCAGGGGAATTAACGAGAAGCAAAAGGAAAACAACTACCGCCGTTATCGCCCCGACGATATAGAGGAACTTCTTCATCAAATCGAAGACTCGTTTTTCCTCATCATATTCGGCGCGAATCGCCATAGCGTTGTCTTGGTATATCGGGTGTTGATAGGTTCGCATGGTATGACCTTCTTTCTAATGTTCTGTATGCAAGTTCTTTAGAAGTTGCAGTTGCCTGTCCGGGCGGAGTCCTCGACCAAAGGGTTTTGCGATATATGCATAGTCGCTGGGGAAGTCCAATGAGAGCATATCGTCCGTCACTTTCGGAATCTCCGTATCCACCATGGTTCCTTTCTGGTTGCAATGCCCCAATATTTGCATTGTATTTCAAATTGTCACTTATATAGGTGTGACTTATATAGGGTTGGCCTGAATCATTGACACCGGTGGATAGGAGGTGCCGATGACTGAGCTTGACCCCAAGATGCGCGTGGGGCTTCGCATTAAGGAGCTGAGGGGCGAGCTCGGCATGAGCCAAGAGGCCTTCGCATACTCCATCGAGATGTCTCGCACCTATTTCGCCGAAGTCGAGACAGGCAAGCGAAACGTGTCTATCGAGAGTATCGAGCGCATCGCAGGCGGGCTTGGCGTCTCTCTGAGAGGGTTTTTCGATTCAGATCTGTTCGATGGTTAGTTCGGCTGCCGGCTTCTGACGTCATTTAAAAGTGCCCCGGTGGTAATCGCCGGGGTACTTTTCTAAAGAGGGGGTTCGGCGGCGGCCGCTTCAGCGCGGATGCGCTGTTCGGCCTCTTCGAGGTCCCTGATAATCCTTCTCAGCGCCATGCAGCAAAAGAGCATCGACTCATGAAGGCAGGCGAGCTCGTAAACGATATCCTCGAGTTCCATATGGCTCCTATCGAAAAGTGAATAGCGTCTCTAATGGTTCCGATGCTGGACGTGGGCTGCCGGCGTCCGCCGCGAATCGGCCTCGGCCCCGCGGCCGGGTGGCACCTCCGCTACGCCGCGTCAAGGGGGCCCATGAGACCCCGCACAAACCTCCGCTCCGCTCCGGTTGGTGGAGGCCGTCATGGACCTCCCTTGACCCGTCTTCGCTCCGGTGCGGCTTTGCAGGGAGCAAAGCCGACGACGACGCGCGGCGTCGCCATTCGGCTTTGCCCGCAGGGGCGAGATGTTAAGGGCCGCGTGCCCGGAACGGAGGAAGACATGCAGCAGCTGATGACCGAGGAAATCGCCAAGACGGTGCCGAGGCTCTATGGGCAGGACGGGGCGGAGGACCCCACGGTCTACGCCCACTACTTCTCGTGCGTGAACGGATGGGACTGGTGGCTGCTCGAGTTCGACGGAACGGACGAGGCGTTCGGCCTCGTCGAGGGCTACGACGACGAGCTCGGCTACTTCAGCATCAAGGAGATGGCCGAGCTGAACCGCCAGATGGGGTTCGCCGCCGTCGAGCGCGACGAGCACTTCTCCCCGAAGCCGCTCAGCGCCGTCAGGGGGAGGTAGCCGCATGGTCACGGTCGAGTTCGACTCCATGGGCGAGGCGGTCCGCCTCGCCCTCGTGGCCGGGGAGTACGCGGGCGGCGGCCTGGCCGTCCTCCTCCTCGACGCCACGGACCCGCGCTCCGAGGGCTACATGGCCGGGTGGGGCGTGCTCACGGCGAACGTGCCGGCGGCGGCCGAGTGGTGCCGCGGGCACGGCAACATCGCCATCGACGCCGACGTGCCCGCGGCGCTCCTCGAGGCGCTCGAGGCCGCCGGCTTGCTCCGCATGGCCGGTCGCTCGGCGGCGTCCGGGATGGCCCGCTACCCGCTTGTCACGGTCGCCGGGCACGCTCTCGACGGCATGGGCGGCCTGCCCGAGACCCTCGAGGAGGCTCTCGGCTCGACGGTCGTCGTCGAGTACGAGTCGGGCGGCGACCGTGGCGCGTTCGGGGTGGGGACCGCACCGGCGGGCTCGGCCGAGCTCGAGCGACTCATCGCCGCCGCGAGGTCCGAGGCCGACGCGCTGGCGAATGCCGGCGGATGGGCGGCCGTCCGGGTCGGGTTCGGGGATGCCGAGACCATCGACTGCGAGACGGGCCGGACGGTTTACGTCGCGGGGTGAAATGGGAGGAGGGCGCGGGCGCGGTCCGGATGGGCCGCGCTTTTCCTTTCCCGGGGATGCGGAACTCCCACCGTCCAAGGGCCTTGGACGGTGGGAGCTGGATACGACGATATGCTGCGCGTGCAACGGGGACACGCGCCTCCTTTTCGGTTGACTCCACCAGTTCGTACAGAGACTTTTCGATTTCTCGCTTTGATTTGGAGGTCTGTAATCCATATTTCTGGAATACGGCACGAGGCTGAGCTTCGAAATCGCGTCTTGCGTCGGTAGATTGTTCCGCGTCCGCGACCAGTTTTTCAAGGGTGCTAAGCTGGGACTGTATTGAGAGTTCGTTTAGGTGGTTCACATTGTCCATAGCGGTGACCACCAATGTTGAATAGCTGTCTTGAAAGACTGTGTATTTATACTTGATTTAAGGCGGAGTGGAATGTGAGCGCGCAAGGAGATGCGGAATCGATGAGAGCCTCAAAAAAAACTACCGCAGTGTTATCATCCTTCATCCTCTCTATTCTTCCATTTCTGATTCTATGGGCGGCTTGGTCAGTCCTCCCTGATACAATTCCCGCTCATTGGAGTGGTGGTGTGGTTGATCGATGGGGTAATAAGCTTGAATTGCTGGTTGTTCCGCTGTTTTCTCTGATTGGTTCTATTGCAATTTCTGTGTACCTTATTGTTTCCACGCGGCGAAGAGAGTTCGCGGATTTCTCTGTTCGAATGCGACGGGACTTTGTTGCGTGCTATATTTCTAGCCTTCTTTTATCGACAACCTGCTCAGTGATAATTGCCGTTTGGGTTCAGTTGATTCTTGCGCAAAACACTGCGGTTGATGGGGGGCTTGGACTATCGATCCTGTATTCCCTTCCCGGGCTATATGTGATCTTGTGCGCCTTGCCGCCTTTTTATGCGAGCGGCGAGAGCAAAAAGGCGGAGCGCCTGATAACAGTTCTTATTGGCGGCGCGGAGATTGTTCTTTGTGGAATAGTGCTTGAAGGTTCGGCTGCCTCTTATGCGATGATTGGACTGATGATTCTGTTCTGTGCGTTTGAGATTGTGTCACAGGTAAGGGATAGCCGGTCCTTATGAGCAGGATAAGGGCGCACTACGGGCACCCGGGATTTTGCGGTGCAACTCGGCGTGCCGAGTTCGTTTCCGCTGGCAGCGTGGGCAGATAAACCGAAAGACTGCCGCGGCCCGCCGTCATACGCGCCTCGCGAGCCGTATGACGGCGGGCGGTTTTCGCAGACAGGGCCGTACGACGCGTCAGAACCCGTCGGGCGCGGCGGACACCTTGCGCTTCCTGCCGCCGGACGGAGACCCCTTGGGCTTTTTCGGCTTCTCGGGGATGCGCCATACCGGTGCCGGGGAGGTGTTCCGGACCTCCCCCTCGAGCGCCCGCGCGAGCAGCGCGCCCTCGGCCTCCGGCGACGTCAGGCCCAGCAGCGGCCCCAGGAACGTCTCGGTGATGTCGCGGCTGGCGAGTGCCATCGGGCCCTCCGCGTCGATCACGAGCGCGCCGTTCTCGCGCGCGCTCCAGGCCATGAGCTCCGACGGGGTGATCAGCGGCCGGCGCGCCACGGAGAACGACTTGCCGGACGAGGAGCTCTGCGTCCCCTTGGTGGAGCTCTGCCCGGTCGTCTTGACGCTGTAGTCGCCGAGACGCTTGCTGATCTCCTCCGCCTCGCCGACGGACTCCACCGAGAGGACGACCTGGGTGCCGAGCAGCGCCAGCAGCGCGTCCGACTCCGCCCTGGAGTAACCGCATCGCGCCTCGAGCAGATGGGTGTTCTGGAGCACGAAGACGACGTGCAGCCCGATGCTGCGGACCTCCGCGAGGTCGCCGAGGAGGCGGGGGATCTTGGGGATCCCGGACCCCTCGTCGATGGCGAGCAGGGTCTCCGCCGGCAGCCTGCCGCCGGACAGGCGCGCGATCTCGCGCAGTGCCGACAGCGCCTGGGAGAAGATGCACGAGACGAGCGCGCCGCGGTCGCCGCGGTCCGTCGCGCTGGCGATGTAGAGGATGGTGGGCCTGCGCCCGACCGATGCGAGGTCGACCTCGCCGTCCCAGAGCATGCGGCTGACGTCGTCGTCGCAGAAGGACATGAGGTAGTTGCGCGCGGTGGAGACGAGGGCCTCGCCCCCGCCGCCGTTCGACGAGGCGACGAGGAGGAACTGGCGCGCCGGGTTTCCCGCCGGCAGGTCCGCGGCGAGCTCCTCCAGCGACTTTACCGCGCTCTTCCCGTCGCGGGGCTCCAGGAGCGCGAGCACGGTCGAGAGGTTCCGGGCGCCGTCGGGGATCCGCCCGTCCGTTATCGCGAGCAGGCAGAGGCCGGTCAGCAGGTTGCGGCTGGCGTCCGTGAAGAACCTCTGGCCAGAGGAGAAGGCGTCGGGCACGATGGAGGACGACAGCTCGCGGAGCTCGGCCACGGCACCGGCGACGCCCTCGGTCCCGAGTGCCGCGATGGCGCGGTCGAGGGGGTTGAACCTCGCCGACTTGACGGGCTCGTCGAGCCGGATGGCGACGACCTCCATCCCGGCCCTCCTGGCGAGCGGCTCGGTCCATGCGCGGATCTCGGACTTCGGGTCGTGGACGATGACGGAGGTCGGTACCCCGTGGGCGTTGCGGTCGATCGCAGCCGCAATTGATGGCGCCAGCGCGCGTCTGCTTTTGCCGGCGCCACTGCCCGCCCTTATGAGGCAGTGGACGGCGGGGACCATCGCGATCCCGCCGCCGATGCAGCCGGCCGCCACGAGCCCCTCCGCGGCGGCCTTCCCGTCCCAGGGAGGGCAGCGCCTCGCGACCCTGGAGGGCCTCGACTCGAGCCAGGCGTCCCCGTGCGTGCGCGTGGGCGCGCGGTCGCCGGCGAACGTCCCGTCGTGGAGCCTCGCCCATGAGCGGCCCCAAGAAACGAATCCGAGCGCGAGGACGGAGGCCGCGACGAGGGCGAGCGCCGCGAGCAGCTCGCCCGCCTGGCCCGACGCCGCCGCATCGGCGGCCGCCTCGAGGGGGCCGCGGAAGACGTAGTCGGGCTCGGGCCCCGGGTCGGCCGTGGGCAGTCGCAGCAGGACGGAGAGGCCCGAGATGAGGGATAGAGTCCACCACCTGGCGTAGTCCCAGGCGCCGGCGGTCGCGGTGCAGGCGATGGTGGCGGCGACGCCGTGGGCCGCGAGCGTGCCGGCGAGTTCCTTTTTCATGTCGCGGTTGAAGGATTTTGGTTTCATCTCGTGATCGTCCTCTCTATCCTGTTTGTAATCTTCAGCGCGGTGACGCTCGACGGCCCGGTGCCGCCGGAGGCGAGGATCCTCAAGGTCGCGGCGATGAGCCGCAGCGCCCTCTCGCCGGCCTCGTCTCCCATGTCGCGTCCTCTGGCGTCCCGTGTGGCTTCCCTGGCGACCAGGGTCGCCATCGCGGCGGCGCGCCCTAGGGCGGTGCCTGCCGACGGGGCGCGCCTGAATGCCCGGTCCGCCGTGGGACACCCCCTGAGGTCTGCCGGCTCGAGGGCCCGGCCGTGCGCGGCCTTTCGCGTGATCCTTTCGAGGCGCGCCTTCGGGATGCAGGCCCGGGCCTCGGTGGCGAGCCCGGCCTCCCGCCGCCTCTCCGTCGCGGGGCCGGTTTGGGGCGCGGCGCGTCGCGTCGGCATCTCCTCACGGGTCGGCGTTCTGTCCGGGACCATGACCCGCAGCGCCGCGTTCTCGCACCGGAGGCCGAGGCCGGCGGCCGCCTTGCGGATGTAGACATCCCGCGCCTCACCGGTCAGGCACTTGAGGTCGGCGCACCTCTCGACCGCCTTCCTGTGGCGCTCCAGTGCGCCGGCGAGCGCGGGGGAGCCGGATGCCGCCCGGTCGAGGGCCTCCCTCAACGCGGCGGAGGCCTCCGGGTGGAAACGCCTGAGGTGGGCGGCCTCGATCCTCCCGCTCGGCGGCAGCTCGATATCGAAATGGTTACGGTCGATGCGGGCGACGGCGTCCAGTGCGGCCTCCCTCGCGAGGTCGCGCTCGATGTACGCTTCCCGCAGCAGCGGCGCCATGGCCTTCGAGGAGATCTCGAGCCTCGCCGCCTCCATCTTGCCCTTTGGCAGCAGGGAGTCCCAGTCGCCCGAGCGGTCGACCGTGAGGATGTGGACGTGGTGGCTCGTGCCGTTGACGTGCATCGCCGCGTAGTACTCCACGCGGCTCTCGGGCACGCCGGTCATCTCGGAGAAGAGCTTCGGCCACTCGGAGCGCACCAGGGCCTGCCACGCATCCAGGCGGTCGAGGCCGGCACCGGGGGCGATGTCGTTCGGGACCGTGACGACGGTGGTGAGCACCGCGCCGCCGTTTTGGGCGATGGCGCGCCTCGCCTCGGCGACGGCGACCGGGCCGTCTGCGCCCCAGAGGCCGCCGGTCGAGCCGGTCCTGTTCGCGGCGTAGGCGGCCAGGCCGTCGACGCCGAGCCTCCTGCCGTCGGCCTCGCTGACCTCGATGACGACGCCGCGGCGGGTGCCGGCGTATGCCGCCAGGCCCGCGGCGGACGCCCCCGCGCGGACGACGGAGTGGTTGACGATGACGGGCGGGCTAGCCATCGGCGCGCTCGCGCGCGTGGAGCTTCACCTCGTCGATGCGGCCGAGGCCGGCGCGGCTGAGCTCGCCGGCCTGCGCGAGGTAGTTCTTCCAGATTTCCGCGACGGGGACGTCGTCGAGCGAGGCGTATGAGGCCTTGAGGACGTCGGCCGACATGAGGCCCGCCATGATGGCGGCGGTCATGGGGCGCGAGAGGACCGCGGCGATGCGGTCCTCGGTGGCGTCGAGCTTGCGCTCGATGTCGAGCGCGGCGACGTCCATCCGCGCGTCGACGACGCCGCGGATGAAGCCCGCGACCTCGTTGCCGTAGAGGTCGAGCCCCTCCGCGGCGAGCGCCGAGCGCAGAAGCGAGCGGATCTCGTCGCTGACGTTGGAGTTGTCGAGCTCCGCCCGCGTCTTGAGGGCGATGTAGAGCTTGTGGTCGATTTTTACGCTGATGGTTTTGGTTTCGGCCATAGGGTCTCCTCATAAAACAGGGGGCCGTTTGGCCCCCTGTGGTGTCTATTCGTCTTCCGTGTACGTAATCGGATAGCCTTTTGGCGCTTTAGCCGCCGGCAAGGGCGTATATGCGATGAGCTCGTTTTTGATTCGGACGGCATCGAAATCAATCAACTCTGCAATTATTTCAATGGGTCCGGCGTTGAATTTGTTAATACCCATGTTTGCTCCGAGCTCAGTTGGTCTTAGCCGGCGCTCGCTACATTCAGTTGACGCCGATGTAGCTAAGAACGCTGTCGCGATTGATGCGCCACAGCTTTCCGCACTTCACGGCTTTGAATGTTCCGTTCTGGCAGAGTCTGTAGACGGAGCGGTCACTGATACCGAGCAGGTGGGCGACAGGCATCGGGTCAACGATGTCTGGCATCGTGCGAAAAGCATCAAGAGTGATGCGTTTGCTCTCAACTTCCATTTCGACCTCCTTTCTGTCTGCTGCTGTCTCTTTGAGGTCTAGTCTGGAGCGTCTTGGGTGACGGATTCAAAAACGCGGTCATGGCGGACGATACGGACCCGATGGACTGAAATGACTTACTACGGAAAGGTATAGGAAAGGCCACGATGCGGTATCGCGGTCTTCGATTGGGTCCTATCCAGCTTTTGGATACTGTGAGGCGCTCTTATAAAGGCGCCCTAGGGCGTCCATTGCCGATGCAGTTGCCTTCGGGTCGGCGCTGGCGTATCTATCTAGGGTCATGGAGGCTTTGGAGTGACCCATCAGGCTTGCGAGCGTTCTTGGGTCTACGCCGTTGGCGACAGCGTATGTTGCGAAGCTGTGCCTTAGGTCATGGAAGGTCACCGTGTTCCTATTTAATACTCCATGAAGGTTCAGCGCCTTAGAGAGCGCACGCCACGCGTCATTGACCCTAGGCGGCTTGAGGAACGAACCGTCGGGAAAGCCCAGCACGAACATCTCCCCGCTGAATTCAGTCCCAAGCCTGGTGCATTCTTCTTCCATGTCTCGCTTGCGCGCGGCTAGATCGTGCATGAGGTCCTCCGGGCAATTCGGAATTGTCCGTCTACTGCTGACGCTTTTGGGACCTTTGATGTAGAACTCGGTGTCGGTGTGCCCGATTGCGGCTTCCACGCGAATCGAGGAATGGGAAAAGTCGACACATTTCCATTTCAGGGCGCAAAGTTCACCTCGACGGAGTCCTGTATACAGGGCGATTTTCGCGGCTAGAATTGCCGGGACATCTATGGATGCGTTGAGGGTGTTTAGGACGCGCGCTCTTTCCCTTCCGGTAAGTGAATTCGGTCGTCCGTAGTTGGCATCCTCGTTCTTGGGAACCTTGGCCCATGCGGCAACATTTTCCGAGACTAGCTTTTTCCTTAGCCCGTATTTCAATGAGCCCCTCAACAGCCTAAGGGAATTGCATGCAGTTGATCTCGCATGCTTCTTTGCCATTACGCTGACCCATTCCTGAACGTCTTCTTCAGTCAGATCCTCTAGGGGGATGCTGCCAATATAAGGTTCGATGTTTCGGCGGAGCATGCCTGAATAGCCGGTTGCGGTTGAACGTGCGATGTCGGCGCACTCCATTGTTATATAGCTAGACACTAGTTCGGCGACTGAAATCGAGCTCGTTGGTTTCATTGCCTTGGCTTCCGCTTCTGCATTCAGGTGAGCGCGGATGGCCTCGGCTTCCACCATTGCAGCATCACGATGTTTATGGCTTCGACCTTTATCGCGGCCTCGATGCTCAAGAAGTTGGGTCTTCTTGCGCCAGGTTCCATCCTCGAAGTAGGGGAACTGCGCGCGCCAGCGGTCGCTCATGTACTTATATATAGATGAGGTAGCGTATTTCTCTTCCATTGTTCCTCCGTGTGCAATCACGTGTGCAATGACTGTGCAATTTGACTGTTTCGGAGACGTCTCAAGTGAGACTATAGGCGGAAAATGAAAGAAAAACGCGAGGTCACGGTCGGCATAGTCGCAGATGAACGCTAATAAACGATAAGGGCACCGATGTAATCAGTGGGTTGCAGGTTCGATTCCTGTCACTGGCTCCATGAGAGTTTCGGGCTCTGTCTCTATATGGGACAGAGCCCGTTTCTATTTAGGTGGTGCGCCATCGGGTTAGCGCCCATCCCGTTTTTGGTTTGTCTCGTCCTCCAGTTTGTCTAAATCTGTAACACCAAGACCGATATTCGGCATCTAACTGTTACAGATTGAGATGAAACTTAGGGTGTTTTAGGAATATCTTGATCTGTAACATCTAGAAGCGGAATAGGCCTCTTGCTGTTACAGATCGAGACAAGGGCGAGCGCGGATCTGGATGTCCTGCTCGAGCGTGGATTTCTGGATACGCGAGCGAAGAAAATCTCCCGACCGGAGAACGAGCGTGGATAATTAACTTGGATAGGGAGCTAAGGTAAACACCGATTGTCTATCGACGGCTTTAGAAACAACGACCCCGATTTCATTGTGGAATCGGGGCCGTTTGTGCCTCAGGAATCCGAATGGATTAATCGAGCTCCTAAGGAACTTCTTGGGTTCTTGCTAATGGTCTGCCGAGGATGTCCCCAATGCAAACAGCGGGCATCTACTCAATATAGCTGGGGTTCTTCTTGATGATCACGCGTGCAGCGATGAAGGAGACGACGATGGCGATGATGGCGACAACGCATGCCAGCACGAAGTTACCCATGGACCCATCGGGAGCGATAAAGATGAGTGCCGAAAGAAGGCCGGGGCATGCTCCCGCAACATACTCTTTCAGAACAAAGATGCCTGCAGGGAGTCCAGCGCAGAGCGCGCCGATTGCCGTGCCGACAAGCAGGCGGGGACGCTCGATGAGGCAACCGTAGAACGCGGGCTCGGTTACGCCACAGAGTGCGGTGACGGCAACCGTGGTGACCATACCCCTCTTCTCTTTGCTTCCCTTCATGGCAGTTGCCAGGGCGAGGCTCGTGCCGCCAATGCAGAGGTTTGAGATGAATCCAAAGATAATGGGTGCCCAACCGAGCTGCGCCAGGCTCGTAACTTCGATTGCGATGTAAGCCTTATCGAGACCGAGCATGACGAAATAGGGGTTAAGGGCTGCCAGGATCGGAGTAGCGATAAATGCCACGTTGTCCATAAGCCACGTGACGGCATCGCTCAGCGCGTAGCCCATCATGCTGCCGGCGGGGCCAAGGATAATAAGCTCGACGGGCACGACGATGATCATGGTGAGCAGCGGCTTCAAGAACAGTTTGGTAACGTCGGGAATGATCTTCTGAAGGCCGCGGTCGACAAAGTACATGAATACAACGCCCAGTACGATGGGCACTACCGTACTCGAATAGTCGTTCGTCGGGATGGGAATACCAAGAAAGTCGAGACCCTCGGCACCGCTAATGGACGAGCTGATCATGATCGCGCCCAGCAATGCGCCCATGATGGGCTGCATCTTCATGACGGCCGCGAGCTGATAACCAAGATAAACGGGTAAGAAGCTAAACGAAGCGCTAAAGATCGCCAACAGGACCTGGGCGGTTCCGCTATCGGTGCTCAATCCGCAATAATTGACCAGGAGATTCTTGATCGAAAGAATGAGTCCGCCAACGATGAGCGCCGGGACGATGGGCATGAATACCTGTGCAGAGACGTTCCCGAATTTCTCAATCAAGCCCATGGCGGTGTTACCGCTTTTAATGCCTTCTGCAAGGTCTTTGGCGGTTTGGGCATCGTCGGCAACCGTGCCACCGCCGACTTCGATTCCCGCGAAGTCGAGGAAGTCGTTGTAAGCCTCGGTGACGTTGGGGCCGATGATCACCTGAAGCTGGCCACCGCTGACTACTGCCCCGAGCGCCTGATCGGCCGATTTGGCGAGCTGGAGATCGATGATCGAGGTGTCTCGTGCGTCGATGCGAAGGCGCGTCGCACAATGAGTTACCGATGTAATGTTCTCTTTGCCGCCAACAGCCTTTAGGACTGTTTCGGACATTGCCTGATATTTCATCTCTTTCTCCTAACCTTCCTGCTCCTGATACTTCGAGATAAGGTCTCGGTACCAATACCAGCTCTTTTTGGGGGTGCGCTCCAGATTGTTCTCGAAGTCGATATGGACAAGTCCGTATCGTTTTTCGTAGCCGTTGATCCAGCTATACAGATCCATCGTCGACCAGAGGTAGTAGCCCTCAACGCGCGCGCCGTCGCGCTTAGCCCTCATCATGTGCTCGATGAACTGGCCCAGAAGCTCGATGCGGTCATCATCGTGGATCATTCCGTCTGCGTCTGGTTGCTCATAGGCGCCATGTCCGTTTTCCGTAATAAAGATGCGGGGCGCGTCATAGCGCTCGTGGACATCCATGATGGTTGAATACATGCAACCTGGGAGTATTTCGCGGCCCCATTTATTGCGGGGAACATTGCTGTCGCGGGCGCTTTCAAACAAGGGCGCAATGCATTTTCCTTCGACCTTTTTGCTCGAACCGCCCTTATTGTTCGCCGAAACGGCAAGCTCTCCACCGTGCCAGTCGGTTACATACTCTCGGCAATACACGTTGAGTCCAATAAAATCGACTTTACCGTCTCTGAATTCTTCTACGTCATTTGGGGATCGATAGAGCGAGACGCCAAGTTTTTCAAGGATTTCGTCCATTTCTGGCGGCAGTTGACCCTGAAGCGCTGGTGCCAGAATCATGCGATTGGCGAAAAAGTCTGCGTATCGAAATACGTCATCAGGGTGCTCGGTTGCCGGGTCGAGTTCGACAACGCCGCCATCGTGGACGGCGCCGATGATGCCGTCGTAGCCCATTTGACGATATGTTCGGACTGCGAGTGCGCTCGCGCGCATCAGGTTGTACTGAAACTGCATGTACGACTGAACGTCGAGCGATCGATTGGGGGGATAGTTGCCCAACATGTTTACGCAGTAGCTGTAGAAATGCGGCTCGTTAACGGTAGCCCAGATTTTGACGCGGTCTCCAAAGCGCTCAAAGCAAATCTTGGCGTATTTGCAGAACCACTCTGCCATGTCGTTGTTCAGCCATCCGCCTTTGCAAGCAAGCGTGAATGGTAGATCGTAATGGAACAGCGTAACGTTGGGCTCTATGCCATTTTCGAGGCAACAATCAATGACCCGATTATAAAAATCGATACCCTCTTCATTCACTTCGCCGATACCCGTGGGGATGATTCGACTCCATGAAAGAGAGAAGCGATAAGTGTTTTGTCCGCCTTCTTTCATCATGCGGATATCTTCTTCATAGCGATGGTAGAAGTCGCAAGATACATCACCGTCAACATGGTTGATGTTCTTATTGCTTGTGTGGCTAAAGAAATCCCACTCGCCAAGGCCTTTGCCGTCTTCGTTCCAGGCACCCTCGCACTGATAAGACGCCGTGGCGGAACCCCAGAGAAACGGCATGTTGTTCACGTTGTCCATGAATCCCCTTTCCATCATTCAACACGGTGGATACGTGTGGCGGAATTACGATTAAGATGACGTCAACTGATTTGAATCATAGGAGAACGACCAAAGCTGTTTGATTCAATAAATGAACCATGATTTCGAGGAGAGCGGAAAGAGGGATCACGTGAATATCAATGACTTCGATGTGCTCAATCGCATTAGCTCAATCATCAACAGCGAGTTTGGGTCAAACGATGCCGCCATCGCTCGATATCTCATCGCTCACATTAGGCGTTCGAGCGAAATCAATGTTGCCGCAATAACCCGCGATGCATTCGTGACCCGTTCCGCTGTTCGTCGTTTCTGCAATCGATTGGGCTACCAGTCTCTTAGCGATTTGAAAGAATCATTTACTCAATCAGTCTTTCCAAGCGACTTAAGCCATCGAGAGGAGGAATTTGGCTACGAGGAGTACAGGGCAGAGCTCGACGTTCGCATGATCGAGATGTTCGCTGAGGTTGAAAGCGGCGTGTCCGATATCGCTATTAAGCACCTTGCCGACGAAATTGATGGCCATAAAAACGTTGAAATCTGGTGCACCAATAATGTGAGCGCCAATCTCGTACGATTTCAGCAGGAAATGTTTTATGCGGGCAAGATAGTTCGCATAGTTGCTGGGGCTAACGTCGCGGAATTGAAAAACATGGGAGACGTTTCGCAGTCATTGATAATTCTCGTATCGGTCTCCGGGCTATTTGCGTCACAGGCACGTGAGTATCTTGATTGCCGTTCGGGCAGGAAGATTCTAATTACTGCGTTTAGCAACGATGACAAATCGAGGTCTTTTGACCGTGTATATCGTCTTGGTAATGCGGGAAACGGAATTGACCGACTCGGCGTTTATTCGAAATATGCCATGACTTATTTCTTCGACTTGCTATCGTCGTGTTACTTGAGTCGCTACCCCTGCACCAAGGGGGAGCCGCTCTATGGGTCTACTTTGGCCTGGCCCGAGTAGTTCGGCTCTATAGTTCTCCCGCCTAGAGAATGAGCGTGGATAATCTGCCACTTTGGCCTCAGAAACACGCCAAAAGTGGGAGATTATCCACGCTCGATGTCAAACGGGAGAAAATCCACGCTCGATTGTGCCGTGGAAGCCCGATTGCAACCTATGTAATAGTGCAAGAGGGTCGTTATCGAAGTTCGTTCCAGCCAGCGTACTCCACTACGACAAAGTGTTCCCTCGGGAAATGTCACCAGCGTAGCGAAATTCACCGTTCTTCATATCCAAACTCAACAAAACCGCAGGTCAAAGGTATATAGATACGCCCGGCACCGTGTATCTAGAGGTTTTCGTTGACAGCCCCCAAGGTTGCATCGTATTATCTTTTTCGTTCGCGGGGGCGGCGGTCCAAAAGACCAAAGAACCTGCGGATACTTGAACGATTGGGAGTTTGCCCGAGTGGTTAATGGGGACGGGCTGTAAACCCGTTGGCTCTGCCTACATAGGTTCGAATCCTATAGCTCCCACCCGTCAAGTGCCTGTATAGCTCAGTCGGTAGAGCACTTCGTTGGTAACGAAGAGGTCACCAGTTCAAGTCTGGTTGCAGGCTCCATCCGGCGGTGTAGCTCAGTTGGTTAGAGCACACGGTTCATACCCGTGGCGTCACTGGTTCGAATCCAGTCACCGCTACCATAGGTAACACGGTGGCTTCTCAATAGTATGTTGAGAGGCCACTATGGTATAAAGGCAAAGTCCCGTCCGGGGACGACCTGTTAAGAGGAGGGCTTTATGGCCAAAGAGAAGTTTGAGCGCACTAAGCCGCATGTTAACATCGGCACCATTGGTCACGTCGACCACGGCAAGACCACGCTGACCGCCGCCATCACCAAGGTTCTCTCTGAGACCGAGGGCTGCAAGGCTGACTTCACTGCGTTCGAGAACATCGACAAGGCTCCCGAGGAGCGCGAGCGCGGCATTACGATCTCCGTCTCCCACGTCGAGTACGAGACCGCTTCCCGTCACTACGCTCACGTTGACTGCCCGGGCCACGCTGACTACGTCAAGAACATGATCTCCGGCGCTGCTCAGATGGACGGCGCTATCCTGGTCATCGCTGCTACCGACGGCCCCATGGCTCAGACCCGCGAGCACATCCTGCTCGCCCGTCAGGTCGGCGTTCCTTACATCGTCGTCTTCCTGAACAAGTGCGATATGGTCGACGATGACGAGCTCATCGACCTCGTCGAGATGGAGACCCGTGAGCTCCTCTCCGAGTACGATTTCCCCGGCGACGACATCCCCGTCATCCGTGGTTCCGCTCTGGGCGCTCTCGAGGGCGACGCCAAGTGGATGGACGCTATCCGCGAGCTCATGAACGCCGTCGACGAGTACATCCCGACGCCTGCTCGTAACAACGACCTCCCGTTCCTGATGGCCGTTGAGGACGTTATGACCATCTCCGGCCGTGGTACCGTTGCTACCGGCCGTGTCGAGCGCGGTGAGCTCAAGCTCAACGAGCCCGTCGAGATCGTCGGCATCAAGGATACCCAGAACACCGTCGTTACCGGTATCGAGATGTTCCGTAAGTCCATGGACTTCTGCGAGGCTGGCGACAACGTCGGTCTGCTGCTCCGCGGCATCAAGCGCGAGGACATCGAGCGCGGCCAGGTTCTCTGCAAGCCCGGTTCGGTTACCCCGCACACCAAGTTCACCGGTGAGATCTACGTTCTGACCAAGGAGGAGGGCGGCCGTCATACCCCGTTCTTCGATGGTTATCGTCCTCAGTTCTACTTCCGTACCACCGACGTTACCGGTACGGTCAAGCTCCCCGAGGGCACCGAGATGGCTATGCCTGGTGACCACATCACCATCGAGGGCGACCTCATCCACCCGATCGCCATGGAGGAGGGCCTGCGCTTCGCTATCCGCGAGGGTGGCCACACCGTCGGTTCGGGCATCGTCTCCACGATCATTGAGTAAATTAGCTCTTTGATATAGCTGACTTAGAGAACCCGGCACTTATATGGGTGCCGGGTTCTTTTTACGCGGGACTTTTTGCCTGACGAATACGCTTGGCTTGCTTTTAAGCTGAACGTGACGGATCGATTAGATCTCGATGGCTTCATTGATGTGTTTCAAATATGAATGGATCCACCGAGAACCAATTGACTCGAGGTTTTCGTTGACAGCACTTACGTAGAGCTGATAAAGTATCAAATCGTGCCCGTACGGGGCGGAAATGAAAGGTTCAGGATAAATGCGTACTCTAGTTACTCTTGCGTGCACTGAGTGCAAGCGCCGCAACTATACGACCACCAAGAACAAGTCGAACATGCCTGATCGTATGGAGATCAAGAAGTATTGCCCCTGGTGCCGTCACCACACGCTGCACAAAGAGACTCGCTAGTCTCTAGTCACATACGCCAGTAGTTCAATTGGTAGAGCATCGGTCTCCAAAACCGAGTGTTGAGGGTTCGAGTCCTTCCTGGCGTGCCAGTCATTATTCCGTAAGCTCCCATTTGGGGGCTTACGGTTTACTCATGTATAAGCGCATTGCGCGGAGGTAACCCAAATGGCCAACAAGAAGAACAAGAAGAAGGCACAGCAGCAGGCCCCTGCCAACAACGCTGCCGCCAACTCCAAGGTTGAGGCCAAGAAGGCCGTTGCCAAGAAGAGCGAGAAGGCTGCGAAGTCTAAGAAGAACGAGAAGCCTGGTTTCTTCGCCCGCACCAAGAAGTATTTCGCTTCGGTCAAGTCTGAGATGAAGCGTGTCACGTGGCCTGACAAGAAGGAGCTCGTGAACTACTCGATTGTCGTTTGCGCTTCTCTGGTCGTCGTCGGCGTCGTCATCGCTCTGCTCGATGCTGGCTTTGGCGAGGCTCTTGCTCTGTTCTCCGGATTGAGGGGCTAAACCATGTCTAAGCGTTGGTACGTCGTTCACACTTACTCTGGATACGAGAACCGCGTTAAGTCCGATCTCGAGCATCGCATCGAGACTATGGGCATGCAGGACCGTATCTTTGATATCGAGATTCCTATGGAGCGCGTCACCGAGATTAAAGAGGGTGGCAAGCGTGAGACCAAGGATTCTAAGATCTTCCCGGGTTATGTCCTGGTTCGCATGGAAATGGATGACGACGCTTGGACGTGCGTTCGTAACACGCCTGGCGTCACCGGTTTCCTGGGCGGCAACGGCAAGCCCGCTCCGCTTTCCCGCGACGAGTACAACAAGATGACTCGTCGTCCCGGTAAGGGCGATTCGCCCAAGCGCACCTCGGTTGATATTCAGGTCGGCACGTCCGTCCGCGTCACCGATGGCCCGCTTACCGACTTTGATGGCAAGGTCTCCGAGGTTAACACCGAGGCTGGCAAGCTCAAGGTCACGCTGATGATCTTTGGCCGCGAGACGCCGGTCGAGCTCGACTTTAACCAGGTCGCTGTCATCGCTTAAGTTTTCGTCCGTTCGCGCGAGCGTGCTTCTTCTGTGACTGCTCATCTCAGGAGTGCTTCTAACACGTGCGTGCTTACGATATAGCAAGTACTTCACACTCGTGATTCGAAAGGAATGACCATGGCTGAGAAGAAGGTTGCCAACGTCATTAAGCTCCAGATTCCTGCTGGTGCAGCTAACCCCGCTCCTCCCGTCGGCCCCGCTCTGGGCGCTGCTGGCGTGAACATCATGCAGTTCTGCCAGGCCTTTAACGCCGAGACGCAGGACAAGAAGGGCGACATCATCCCCGTTGAGATCTCTGTCTACGAGGATAAGTCCTTCTCCTTCATCACCAAGACCCCGCCGGCGGCTCACCTCATCAAGAAGGAGCTGAACCTCAAGTCTGGTTCCGCTAAGCCCCAGGCCGACAAGGTTGGTCAGCTCTCCCAGGAGCAGCTCACCAAGATCGCCGAGATCAAGATGCCGGACCTCAATGCCAACGACATTGACGCCGCCAAGAAGATCATCGCCGGTACCGCCCGTTCCATGGGCGTCACCATCGCTGAGTAGCGATTTCTTTAGGTAACGACGGGTGCTCCGACCGGGGCACCCGTTAAATGTGTGCAATAGGGCACACGATACGATGTGGGAGGGCTCACGCCCGTTTAACCACAGGAGGTAATGCACATGGCTAAGCATGGTAAGAGCTATAACGCCGCTGCCGAGAAGATCGACCGCGCCACGCTCTACACCCCCCTTCAGGCTGCCAAGCTCATCAAGGAGCTCAACACCGCCAAGTTCGACGAGACCGTCGAGGCCCACTTCCGTCTGGGCATCGATACTCGTAAGGCTGACCAGAACATCCGTGGTTCCATCTCCCTGCCCCACGGCACCGGCAAGACCGTTCGTGTTGCCGTCTTCGCCGAGGGCGAGAAGGCCCGCGAGGCTGAGGCTGCCGGCGCCGACATCATCGGTTCCGACGAGCTTGTCGCCCAGATTCAGAAGGGCGAGATCAACTTCGACGCCGCTATCGCTACGCCGAACATGATGGCCAAGGTTGGCCGCATCGGTAAGATCCTTGGTCCCCGTGGCCTCATGCCGAACCCCAAGCTCGGGACCGTGACCATGGACGTCGCCAAGATGGTCTCCGAGCTCAAGGCTGGCCGCGTTGAGTACCGCGCCGACCGCTACGGCATCTGCCACGTGCCCCTGGGCAAGAAGTCCTTCACCGAGCAGCAGCTCGTCGAGAACTACGCTGCCCTGTACACCGAGATCCTGCGCGTCAAGCCCTCTTCTGCTAAGGGCAAGTACGTCAAGTCCATCTCCGTGTCTTCCACCATGGGCCCTGGCGTTAAGGTCGATCCCGCTGTCCAGCGTGACTTCCTGGCTGAGTAACTGCTAGTTACTGCCTGAGCAAAGCAAGCATTGCTAAAGAAACCCGGTTCTGCCTTGTGCAGGACCGGGTTTCTTGCTATCGCGTCAAAAGCACCACAAAGGGGACAGTGTCCCCTTTGTGGCGGTTACCAGGGGGTTCTGGCGGTCGAGGACTCGATGGCCTCGTGGCGTTTGAGCTCGCGGCGCATGGTTTGCGAATTGAGCCAGGCTGCCTGCCAGCCACGGATGGGGTAGCGCGTCTGGTCGAGCTCAAACTGCGTATAGCCGCAGGCGTTGATGATCGTCGTTCCACACACATGCTGCCGCTCGCGCTGAAAATCGTAACCGTAGCTTTGGTGTACATGCCCATGCACCATGTAGTCGGCCCCCCAGGACTCAAGCGCCGTGTTAAAGCACTCAAACCCTCGATGCGGCAGATCGTCCAGATCACCCATACCGGCGGCGGGTGCATGGGTAAGCAGAATGTCGCACCCGCCGACCATCCTAACCTTACGCGACAGCTTACGCATGCGCTTGGACATCTCGCGTTCGGTGTACATGTTGGCGCCGTCGCGATAACGCATGGACCCGCCAAGGCCCGCAATGCGAATCCCTCGGTACGTGTACACGCTGTCTTCCACGCAGATACATCCGCCCGGTGCATGACGTGTGTAGCGGTCATCGTGATTGCCGCGCACGTAGATGAGCGGTTTGTTGATGACCGTAACCAAAAACTCAAGATAGTCCGGGTCAAGATCGCCGGCGGACAAAATCAGGTCGACTCCCTCAAAGCGTTCCTTGCGAAAGCACTCCCAAAGGCATCGTTCTTCGGTATCGGCTATGGCAAGGATTTTCATAGGGCAGGGACTTTCGGCTCATCGTCGAGCTGCGGAATGGTGCCTACCACGTTGTCCGCCAGCCAATTCATCTCGACAATCTGCGTGCTCGGCAGCGGAGGGAAGCCTTCGATCTGTACCACGCCGTTCTGGCTGTGGAGCTCGCCGCCAAAGGGGTTGATGGATCCCTCAACAATGCCGTTGCGGAGCAACTGCACGAGTTTGCGCGTCTGGTAGGGTAGGCCCGGAGCGTAACGGATGTCGATAACGCCGGAGCTCATGCCGTACCAGTAGTTGACGGCGCGCACTTGGTTGTCGTCGCTGGTCTCGTCCCACGTGCCGTGCAGAAGGCTGCGAACGATGAGCTCGTAGTAACGGCCCCAGTTCCATACGGGCATGGCGATGCCGGTGACTTTGCCGTCGACCAAGCGGTGAAGTCCGTAGGCCGTAGGGTCTACGAGCGACTTTGACATGTCAGCGCCGGTCATGACGCTTACACCTTCGCGGCACATGGCTTCGGCAAGACCTCCAGCGGGCACATCGCCCCAGGTCAGGATAATTTGCGCACGGGGGTCGAGCAGCGAGGCGCCAATCGCAAAGGCGTTGATCTCGCTGAGTGCGCCCGAGGCGAAGACCGACGCGTGGTAGCCGATGCGGTGGTTGTCCGCCATGCTGGCGGCAAGGGCGCCCAGGAGGAACTTGGCCTCGTACATCTTGCCAAAGTACGAACGGACGCTTTGGTGGGGAAGGCCGATAGAGCAGTTAAGGAACCGCACCTGTGGATACTCAACGGCAGCTCTGAGCGCGTATTCCATCAGGCGGTGCGAGGTCGAGAAGATGACGTTAGCTCCATGTTTGACAGCCGTTTCCACGGCGGCGTAGAACACGTCCGGATTGTGACAGTCCTCGAACGCCTCGGTGCGCACGATACCGCCAAAATGCTCATCGAGATACTGACGCCCTTGGTCGTGCAGGCTGTCCCAGCTCGACGTCGCACAGGGGAACTCATGGATAAAGGCGATGCGCAGAGGGTTGGCCGCCGAGTAGACGGTCTTGCCCATAAAGAAGTTGAGCACGCCGGAGGTGGACTTGGCGGGCGCCTCTTCCTCATCGACACTCGGTGCCTCGACAAGATCGACCTTCTCCTCATCACTTTTGTCGGCAATGACCAACTCGCGCCAAATCTTGCACAGGCGGTTTACGACGATATCCGTCGGCGTGTCCAGCAAGCGGTCTTGGTTGTACACGTTGAGGTAAACGAGCATAGCGTCGGCGGGCGTAATGTCCAGATGGTCGCCGCCGGCGCGCAGGTAGGCGCGCTTAAAGAGCAGGAAGGTGTGGCGCAGGTAGTCGACCTTTTTCTGCGGCCATTTTTCGATAAGGTTCTGACCGAGCATCTTGGCGAGCGTTTCGTAGCTTCCCTCACGCGAGAACTCGATCTCGTATAGGGGGCAGACGCGCCAAAACGCGCAGAACTCGCCATAGAGGCGGCTTTCGACGGAATCCCATTTTCCGGGGTAGAGGCGGGTGACCTTGGCCGAAACCGTCGGGGCGTCCAGGAATTTGAGGACGCTGACGCGCTTGTTGCCCTCTTGGACGTAGAACCGATGCATGAACTCGGTGACGATGATGGGGTCGCGATAGCCCTCGGTTACCTGGATGTCGTAGAGGTTGGACCACTTGCGGGCGAACTCGGTGCTAAATGGCAACAGGGGCATAAAGTTGCACGAAAAGGCAGACTGACGGCCCTTGGTAACCGTGCCGACGACCATTTCGAGCGGAATATCCCGCAGGCCGACGCTCTCTCGCTGACCTAAGGGGAGCTGGGCAACCAAGCTGTCGAGGTCCGTAAGGTACGGGTGCTCGCTTTGGCTGATGGCGCGACGGCGTCCCTGCTCGCCGCGCTTGCGTGCTTGACGATAGGCCTCTTCCATGGTGTCTACTCCCTTAGTCGTTTAAACAACGATATGAACCATGGTACCACGATGCGAAACTACCACAAAGGTGCCTGTCCCCTTTGTGGTAGTTTAGGCGATGATGGGGGCGATGGCACGAATGCAGGCGTCGGCTGCCGTGAAGGTGGTGCTATCGTCGCTGACGATAAAGATGATTTTGCCCTTGACGCCAAAGTCGCCGATCTCGCTAAAGAGCACGTACGGCTCCTTGTCAAAGCCAGAGATGGGAAGCACCGCGGCCTTGGTGGCGTCGGTAAGCTCATCTGCCAGCGCGTCCAGCGAGGCCCACTTAGACGTGTCCTTTACGGCAACGGGCACGGCCACGCGCCCAAAGGGCATCAGATGCACGAGCGTGTTCTTGGAGATGTTGGAGTTGGGCACAATGATGGTCTGCCCGCAGGCATCCTCGATGGTCGTGTGGCGCCAGGTGATGTCTTGGACCACGCCCGACACGCCGCCGACCTCGATATTGTCGCCGGGCTTGATGATGCCCATGAAGGTCACCTGCATACCGCCGATAAGGTTCGACAGCGTGTCCTGAAAGCCGAGCGAGATGGCGATGCCGCCGACGCCAAGAGCGGCGACGAGGGCGTTTGCATTAATGCCAAAACAGTTGTCGAGGATAAAGCTGCCGCCGATCATCCAGATGACGGCGCGTGTGATGTTGATGAAGATGCTCGATGCTGGGAGCGGGTTATCATCGCGGTTAAGCAGGTGGTGCAGGGTCTTGGACGCGATTTTGGCGGCAACGGCGGTGCCGATAGCCAAGATACCTGCCCAGATGATGTTGTGGACCCATCGTTGTGCAAAGAAATGAAGAATCGGCTCAAACAATTCCATGTAGAGAAACCTCCTAATGATCGTCCAACCATGATACCCACCAAAAAGCCCGTCCGATCACATCGTACGGGCTTCTGTGCTCGATATGGGGGTTAGCGAAAACCGCCGCAAGGGCGTCTGTCCCTTTGCGGCGGTTTTGATGTTTGCACAGATAAAACCTGCCAAAATAAACCTGTCCCTTTTTGGCATGTCCCTTTTTGGCAGGTTTTAGCTCAGTAGCATACGGTCGTTGGCGAGCTCGCCGCCCGAGACCTCCTCAAACTTCTGCAGCAGGTCGGCCACGGTGAGCGACTTCTTTTCGTCGCCTGCCACGTCGTAGATCACATGGCCCTCGTGCATCATGATCAGACGGTTGCCCAGACGGATGGCGTCGTTCATGTTATGCGTGACCATGAGCGTGGTCAGGCGGTTCTCGTCGACGATCTCCTCGGTCAGGTTGAGCACCTTAGAGGCCGTCTTGGGGTCGAGGGCCGCAGTGTGCTCGTCGAGCAGCAGCAGGCGTGGCTTGGTGAGCGTGGCCATCAGCAGGGTGAGTGCCTGGCGCTGGCCGCCTGAGAGCAGGCCGACCTTGGCGTTGAGGCGTGTGTCCAGGCCAAGGTCCAAGCGCTTGAGCAACTCGACGTACTCGTCCTTTTCGGCCTTGGTGACGCCCCACGAAAGACCTCGACGCTGGCCGCGGCGCTTGGCGAGGGCCAGGTTCTCGGCGATCTGCATGTCGGCTGCAGTGCCGCGCATGGGGTCCTGGAACACACGGCCCAGGTACTTGGCGCGCTGCGACTCGCACAGACGCGAGATATCGGTGCCGTCGAGCTCAATAACGCCCGAATCGAGCGGATACACGCCGGCAATCATGTTGAGTAGCGTGGACTTGCCGGCGCCGTTGCCGCCGATCACGGTCACAAAGTCGCCGTCGTTAAGGGTGAGGTCGACGCCGGTGAGTGCGCGCTTCTCGGTGACGGTGCCCTTGTTAAAGGTCTTCTTGACGTGCGAGAGCTTAAGCATCTGCCTCATCTCCCTTCGTGTAGGAGCTGCGGAGCTTATAGCGCTCCCAAACCACGGGCACGCACAGGGCCACGGCGACGATCACGGCGGAGAGCAGCTTCATGTCGTTGGCGTCCATGCCCAGTTGCAGCACGATGGCGCGGATGAGGAAGTACACCACGGAGCCAAAGACGGCGGAGGCCAGACGGACGGAGAACTGCGTGAGACCGCCGGGCAGCAGGCGGCCGAGCACCTCGCCGATGACGATGGCGGCAAGACCGATAACGATGGCGCCGGTACCCATGCCAATGTCGGCATACTTCTGGCTCTGGCAGATGAGCGCACCCGAAAGGCCAATGAGGGCGTTGGAGAGCACGAGGGCGATCATTTTGGTGGAGTTGGTGTTGACGCCTAGGGCGCGGATCATGTACTCGTTGTTGCCGGTGGCACGCAGCGCCGAGCCGATCTCGGTGCCAAAGAACCAGTACAGGATGGCGACGATGGCCACGGCCAGCACAATGCCTAGGATAATGGCAACAGTGGACTGCGGCAGGCCCGTCATGTTGCTGACGGATGAGAAGATAGTGCCCTTGGCAAGGATGGGCGTGTTGGACTTGCCCATGATGCGCAGGTTGATGGACCACAGACTGATCTGCGTAAGGATTCCGGCGAGGATTGCGGGAATCTCAAAGACGGTGGTCAAGATGCCCGTGACGGCGCCCGCGATGGCGCCGGCGCACATGCCGGCCAGCACGGCGAGCAAGGGGTCGACGTTATTGTTGACGATGAGTACGGCGCAGACACAGCCGCCGAGGGCAAAGCTGCCGTCGCAGGTCATATCGGGGATGTCGAGCAGGCGGAACGTGATAAACACGCCAAGCACCATAATGCCCCAGAGGACGCCCTGCGAAACGGCGCCCTGCAATGCAATGAGCATGCTTCATACCTCCTAGGATAGGGTGGACACGTGATTTTCCATAATAGCGGTACCAATGCATAAAAGAGCTGCGGACGGATGTTTTGTCTCATCCGAAACAAGCAGGGCGAACGCCGGTCTTTAGCGTTCGCCCCAAGGACTCAGATATTGAATAACGCGGCTGTGGCGCGCGTGCGGGCCCTAGACGCGTTACCGCGCATGGCGCTACTCGTCCAGAGCGGAAAGGTCGATACCCAGAGCCTCGGCCATCTCGTCGTTCTTGACGACGACCAGGTCCTTGCTCGAGAGGTGCTTGATCGGCATATCCTCGGGCTTGGCCTCGCCCTTCAGGATCTTAACGGCCATCTCGCCCGCGGCGTAGCCCAGGTCCTTATAGTTGATGGAGAGGGTGAACAGGCCGCCGGCCATGCACATACCCTCCTCGCCGGTCACGAAGGGGAGCTTATTCTCCTTGCAGATCTGGCCGACCTGCGAAGCGCCCGCGGCGATGGTGTTGTCAGTGGGGGAGTACAGCGCGTCGACCTTGCCCACGGCAGACTCGACGACGGACTGAATCTCGTTGGAGCTCGAGACGGTGAAATCGGTGTACTCGAGGCCCAGCTTGTTGAGCTCCTTCTTGGCGGCTTTGATCTGGACGTCGGAGTTGGACTCGGCGGTGCAGTAGAGCAGGCCGACCTTTTTAACGTCGGGCAGGACCTTCTGCATCATCTCGAGCTGCTCGGCGACTGGGGTGAGGTCGGAAGCGCCCGTGACGTTGGTGCCGGGCTTGTCGTTGTCCTGGACCAGGCCGGAGGCGGCGTAGTCGGTGATGGCACAGCCCACGATGGGGATATCGGCCGTGGCGCCGGCGGCAGCCTGCGCGGCGGGCGTGGCGATGGCATAAATCAGGTTGACGTTGTCGCCCACAAACTTGTCGGCAATGGACTTACACGTGGACTGGTCGTTCTGGGCGTTCTTCTGGTCGATCTTGACCTTAAGGCCGCTCTCCTTGATGGCCTTGACAAAGCCGTCGTTGGCGGCATCGAGTGCGGAGTGCTCGGTGAGTTGCAGAACGCCGATGGTGTAGTCGGAACCGGCGGCAGCAGAGCCGGAACCAGAGTTGCCGCCGCATCCGGCGAGCGGGGCGAGCGCGAGCAGACCGGCGGAGACCAGAAGGCTCCTGCGGCTGATGGTGATGTCCTTCATATCATTACCCCCAGTATAAAAATGGCTGGAAACACTGCACTGGGACAAAGTGCAAGTGGAACTATAGTAGCGCTGATGTCCATTTTTACAACAGCCTGGCGGGTTTTTTAATACAGAATCGGATGGGCGGTACGGGTAGTCGAATGGGCGGCGGAGGGTCTTATGCGGCGGAGGAGGCATCGTCCTCGTCCAGGACGGCGAAGAGCTTCTTGCCGTCGAGGAGACGTGTGGTGACGTTTCTCATGCGGCCGATCTCAACGGTACGCAGCGTGTCGTCGGCGCCTCGCGCGTCATAGACCGTTCCCAGCAAATACGAGATGCCGTCTCGTTGCTTGATGGCAAAGGGCCGGAGTGTCATCCGCGCCACTTCGACCTCTCCGCGTGCCGTGACACTCGAAATATCAAAACTCACCGTGGTTCCGTGGTCGATGGCCTGCTCGATGAGCTCGCAGGCATCGATGCGCTTGACGGGCGTGCGTATGGCCTTGGTGGATTTGTCGCCTGCGCTTGGAGCAGGCTCGGGTGCATCGAGGTAGCCGCGAACGTCGGCACTCGCCATGGCGACCAGGTGCTGCGCCATGCTTTTTCGAATGGCGATGGGCGTAGAGCGGTTGCGCATGACCATGCCGTGGAGCCGGATGATCTCTTCGTCGGTGAGCGGACGGGTCAAGAGCCGATACCCCACGCCGCGCTTGTATTCAATTTCGTATCCGGCATGGCGAAGTGCGGAGATGGCGGTGTAGATGCTGCGCCGCGCCGCCGAGATGGGCATGCGGGCGGGGTCGTCGGGATGGGCGAGACGCCGGATCAACTCATCGGAAAGCATGGCCTTGTCCTCGCCGGTGTTTTCGCTTAATAATTGCAGGATGCGAACGGCGCGATAGGCTGCCATCGAGGCGGCGCCCCTCGTCGTGGTCTCGTAAGTTTCAACAGCGGTTTCGGTCATGGCGTCCACGTCCTTTCCGTTTTGGGTGGCGACGGTATGGAGCCTAGGGCGCGGGGCTTTCCCAGGGGTGCAGGACACTCCGGGCGGTCGGTAGTCGTCGGCAAGCGGCGGGTCGAGTTTTCAACAGCCCTGCTCAACTGACCAAAATCTTGCCAAAAGCTTGACGGATACTGTTGAAAAAAGCGCCCCTCGGCTTGCCGAGAGGCGCTGGCGTGATGCGCTGGAACGCGTTCGGTGGCGCTGTGGCGATTAGAAGTCGGCGTTGCCCACGGTGCGCGGGTGCGGCAGGACGTCGCGGATGTTGCCCACGCCGGTCAGATACATGACCAAGCGCTCGAAGCCCAAGCCGTAGCCGGCGTGCTTGCAGGAACCGTAGCGGCGCAGGTCAAGGTAGTACTTGTACTGCTCGGGATTCATGCCCAGGTCCTTGATGCGGGCCTCGAGCAGATCCAGGCGCTCCTCGCGCTGGGAGCCGCCGATAATCTCGCCGATACCGGGAACCAGGCAGTCGGCGGCGGCGACGGTCTTGCCGTCCTCGTTCATGCGCATGTAGAACGCCTTGATCTCGGCCGGGTAGTCGGTTACGAAGGTCGGTCGCTTAAAGTGCTCCTCGGTCAGGAAACGCTCGTGCTCGGTCTGCAGGTCGATGCCCCAGCTGACGGGGTAATCAAACTGGTGGCCAGCAGCGACTGCCTGCTCCAGGATTTCGACAGCCTCGGTGTAGGTAACGCGGGCAAAGTCGGAGTTTGCCACATGGTCCAGGCGCTCGATCAGGCCCTTGTCCACAAACTTGTTGAGCATATTGAGCTCGTCGGGGCAGGTAGCCATAACGTCCTTAAGGACGTACTTGAGCATGGCCTCGGCGTTATCCATGTAGTCGTTCAGGTCGGCAAAGGCCATCTCGGGCTCGATCATCCAAAACTCGGCGGCGTGGCGCGTGGTGTTGGAGTTTTCGGCGCGGAAGGTGGGGCCAAAGGTGTACACGTCGCCAAAGGCCATGGCAAAGTTCTCGGCATTGAGCTGGCCGGACACGGTAAGGCTCGCGTGCTTGCCAAAGAAGTCCTGGCTCCAGTCGACCTCGCCGGACTCGGTGAGGGGCGGATTTTTGGGGTCGAGCGTGGTCACGCGGAACATCTCGCCGGCGCCCTCGCAGTCACTCGTGGTGATGATGGGGGTGTTGACGTAGACAAAGCCCTGCTCCTGGAAGAAGCGGTGGATGGCGGCAGCCGCGACAGAACGGATGCGGAACACGGCGCGGAACAGGTTGGTGCGCGGGCGCAGGTGCTGCTGGGTGCGCAGGAACTCGACGGTTGCGCGCTTCTTCTGCAGCGGGTAATCCGGGGCGCTGACGCCCTCGACCTCGATGGAGGTGGCAGAAAGCTCGAAAGGTTGGGGCGCATCGGGGGTCAGCTTGACGGTGCCGGTGCAAATGAGTGCGGCCGAGACGTTTTGATGGGCGATCTCGTCGTAGTTGTCGAGTGCCTCGCGGTTCATGACGACTTGCAGGTCGCGGAAGCAGCTGCCGTCGTTGAGCGTGACAAAGCCAAAGTTCTTCATGTCGCGGACGGACTTGACCCAGCCGGCGACGGTGACGGTCTGGCCGCCGAGCGACTCGGCATCGGCATAGAGCTGCGCGATTTTGGTGCGGTTCACGTATCCTCCCATAACGGTTGAATGATAGTTATCCATACAGTTCGATATTCTAGCAGCTCGGCTCATTTGGGCTATACAGATAAGGCATTGGCGGGATGGTTTTTCAAACGAAAAGCGCCCGCGGCCAAATGGTCGCGGGCGCTTGACGAGGTGCCTTTTGGCTGTGTGGCGCGGGGCCTGGCTA
>CATWVA010000023.1 GCA_958354105.1 uncultured Collinsella sp. | reverse complement strand
GGGAGCTTTCTCAACCAAAATGGCGGAGGAGGAGGGATTCGAACCCTCGTGACCTTATACAGGCCAAACGGTTTTCGAGACCGCCGCATTCAACCACTCTGCCACCCCTCCGCGTGGGGTAAAAACAAAGCAGGCTCGAAGGCCTGCTTTGGAATTAACTGGCGGAGAGTCAGGGATTTGAACCCTGGAGACGCTTTTGACGCCTACACGATTTCCAATCGTGCTCCTTCGGCCACTCGGACAACTCTCCGTTAAATGCGAAAGTCAGTATACACGAGGAATCGCAAAGTGCAAACAGAAAAGTTGGCATTTTTTAAAACGCTTGGCCGCGCTTGTCGTTGCAGTGGGGTTTGAGGTGCCAAAAAAAAACGGCTTCCGACCAGCGTGGTTGATTAACTCAATTGTTCAAAAGGGGTATTCATAAGCGACTTGGCAATGAATTTAAAAATCTTTGGGTGGCGCTGTGGACCACTGGTATGCATTTTGCGACCACAGCCTTGTGCCCGTTGGCCTGCGGCTTGGCTCAGCTTGTCCCCGCGGCATCGTATCTTGTCCACAGATCCGTCAAGCTTTTGGTCAGCATTTGGTTGGAATGTGCATGAAACGCCGTGCGAGTATGGACATATGTGGAGGTCATGAGGTTGTAGCTGCATATTCTTGCGGCCTGGGAGGTTGAAAGATATTATTACCAAGTCTTTTCCTGCTTCAGGCGCACCTTCACGACCTGAAGCCACATTTGCCCAGAGGAGGTGACAATATGAAGGCTTATGAACTGCTGTTCTTTGTTGACCCGTCGCTCGACCCCGAGACTCGTCTCGCTGTTATGAAGCGTATCGATACCACGATCGCTGAGGGCGCTGGCAAGGTCGACTCCGTTGACGAGTGGGGCAAGCGCAAGCTCGCCTACGAGATCAACGACCTCACCGATGGTGACTACACCCTCATCAACTTCCACGCAGATCCTACCCAGATCGCCGAGCTTGATCGCGTCCTGCGCATCACCGACGCTGTGGTCCGCCACATGATCGTCCGTCGCGACGACCAGGAGTAAGACTGTCGTTTTGGACTGGGCTTGTGCCCCAAGAGGAAGTAGTGAGTTATGAGCATCAATCGAGTGAACATCACCGGTAACCTCACCCGCGATCCTGAACTGCGCGCCACCGCCGGCGGAACCCAGGTTCTGTCCTTTGGCGTCGCTGTGAACGATCGTCGCCGTAACGCGCAGACTGGCGAGTGGGAGGACTATCCCAACTTTGTCGACTGCACCATGTTCGGCACCCGCGCCGAGGCCGTGAGCCGTTTCCTGGCAAAGGGAAACAAGGTCGCGATCGAGGGCAAGCTGCGCTACAGCTCTTGGGAGCGCGACGGCCAGCGCCGGAGCAAGCTTGAGGTCATCGTCGATGAGATCGAGTTTATGAGCTCCCGTGGTGGCCAGGGTGGCTACGATCAGGGCGGTTACGCCCCCGCAGCTCCCGCGCCTGCAGCACGTCCTGCCGCACCGGTGGCTACGCCGCCCGCGGTCGACGTCTACGATGAGGACATCCCGTTCTAAGGGTTGTTCACCTATTTTTGAGTGAGAGGCGGCTTCGGTTCGCCGAAGTTGCCAAATGAAAGGTATTTTGACATGGCTAATGATTTTTCTGCACGTCAGCCGCGTCGTAAGTACTGCCAGTTCTGCAAGGAGAACACTGAGTTCATCGACTATAAGGACACTCAGCTTCTCCGTAAGTACATGACCGACCGTGGCAAGATCAAGCCCCGTCGCGTCACTGGCGCTTGCACGCAGCATCAGCATGACATCGCCAACGCCATCAAGCGCGCCCGCGAGATGGCTCTCCTGCCGTACACCGTCCCCGTGGTTTCCTCTCGTGGCAACCGCGACCGCGGCTAAGAAGGGAGACGCATCATGAAGGTTATTCTTCTCGATGAGATCAAGGGCAAGGGCGGCGAGGGTGACGTCGTAGAGGTCGCTCAGGGTTACGCTGAGAACTTCCTGTTCCCCAAGAAGCTCGCTGTTGCCGCCACCAAGGGCAACCTCAAGCAGCTTGACGAGCGTCGCAACAACATCGCCAAGCGCGAGGCCGTCCGTCTGGCTACCGCCAACGAGACCAAGGCTGCCCTCGAGGGCAAGCAGGTCACCGTTGACGTCAAGGTCGGCGACGAGGGCATCCTCTTTGGCTCTGTTACCGCCGCTATGATCGCTGACGCCATCAAGGATCAGCTCGGTATGGACATCGACCGCAAGCGCGTCGAGCTCGGTAAGCCCATCAAGGTTGCCGGTGCCCACACCGTTGCCATCTCGCTGTACCGCGAGATCAAGGCCGAGGTTGTCGTTCTCGTCGGCGTTACCGCCGAGGAGCTCGCTGCCGAGGCTGAGGTCGAGGAGGCCGCTGAGGTCGCCGAGGCCGAGACCGCCGAGGTCGAGACTGAGGCTGCTGCCGAGTAGCATTTGCTGCAACGCAACAATCTTGTTCTAAGAAGGGCGCTCTGGGAAACCAGGGCGCCCTTTTGTTTTTTGCGCTGAGTGAGTGTCATGGTGAACGTTGCGTCGAAGTCCTATATACAGGACCGTTCATCCGTTTGGTTCGGTGATGATTGGCGGCGCGCGGCGCGTTTTGGGACCGTGGCTGATACTATGGATGCTCGCAAGCGATATGAATGAGGATGCTCATGGCATATGACGATAGGGAGACCGGGCTGACGGTCGAGGACCGCGGCTCAAAGTTGGGTCTTCCCCAAAACCAAGATGCAGAGGCCAATGTACTGGCCGCTATGCTGCTATCGCCCGAGGTGGTCGAGGAGGCCCAGGTCGAGCTGCAGCCCGATGACTTCTACCGGCCCATTCATAAGACCATCTATACCGCGATGGTCGATATGTACAACAGCCGCATTCCCATCGACTCCATCTCGCTGATCGATTACCTGCGCAGCATCAACAAGCTCGATGCCGTGGGCGGCGAGGCCTACATTTTGGAGCTGATGGGTCAGACCCTGTCGCTCGTGAACTGGCAGCACCATGCCGCCATCGTCCGTCGCGACTCGATGCTGCGCGAGCTGATCGGTGCCACCAACGAGATCAACGCGCTGGCCTATAACGCCCCTACCGACACCAAGGAGGTCGTGGAGCTGGCCGAGAGCAAGCTGCTCAAGGTCACGGCGCGCGAGGTCAAGTCGAGCTACAAGACGTTGACCGAGTTTATGGTCGAGGCCTATAACGAGGCCGAGGAAGTATGCCAGGCCGGCGGCCAGGCTGCGGGCGTGCCCACGGGTTTCCCGTCGCTCGACCGCATGCTCATGGGTTTTCGCGAGGGCCAGCTCATCATTATCGGCGCCCGTCCTGCTGTAGGTAAGACGTCGTTCGCCCTGAATCTGGCGCTCAACGCTGCCGCCGCTGGTTATACCGTCGGCTTCTTCTCGCTGGAGATGTCGGGCAAGGAAATTGCCCAGCGTCTGATCTGCGCCTACGCCATGATCTCGATCAGTGACTTTCGCATGGGCCGCATTAGCCCCGAGCAGTGGGCCAATATCAACGAGGCCACGCAGACGCTGTCCAAGCTCGATATTCTGATTGACGATACGCCCGGCACCACGGTGACCGAGATTCGCGCCAAGAGCCGCCGTATGCTCCACAACAAGGAGAAGGCCATCATCATCCTGGACTACCTGCAGCTGGTGAGTCCTCCGCCGGGACGTCGCTCCGAGAGCCGTACCGTCGAGGTCTCCGAGATGTCGCGTGGTCTGAAGATCATGGCCAAGGAGCTCAAGATCCCGCTCATCGCGCTGTCGCAGCTCTCGCGTCAGGTCGAATCCCGTACCGGCAAGCGTCCGCAGCTTTCCGACCTTCGTGAATCGGGCTCCATCGAGCAAGACGCCGATATCGTTATGTTCTTGGACCGCTCCGCCGACGAGGCCGAGGCCTCGCGCGACGATCGACCCGACGAGGGCGTTACGCGTATCGTCGTGGCCAAGAACCGTTCGGGCCCGATCGGCGACGTCGACCTGATGTTCCTGCCGGCATCCACCAAGTTCTATGAGCTTGATGGGGCACATGCCGAGGAGTAGGACAGGCGCCCGTTGCACGGGTATACTGGGAATGTTTTGTGCTTCTGCGTGCCGGCGTGGCGCGTAGACAGTCCATGAATGTAAGGAGTAAACATGCCGTCAACCGTTTTGGTCGGTGCCCAGTGGGGCGATGAGGGCAAGGGTAAGATTTGCGACCTGGTCGCCGGCGACTTCGATGCCGTCGTGCGCTACTCGGGCGGCAACAACGCCGGTCACACCATCGTCGTCAACGGCAAGAAGTACGGCCTGCACCAGGTGCCTTCCGGCATCATGTATTCCGACCACGTGTCGGTGATCGGTAACGGCTGCGTCGTCAACCCCAAGGTTGTCCTTGAGGAGATCGACATGTTCGAGGCCGACGGCATCACCACCAAGAACCTCAAGATTAGCGGCAACGCGCATGTCATCATGCCGTACCACATCGATCTGGATGGCGCCTTTGAGCAGAAGCTCGGCAAGAAGAACATCGGTACCACCAAGCGCGGCATCGGTCCGTGCTATCAGGACAAGATGGCCCGCATTGGTCTGCGCATGCAGGACATGCTGGACGAGACGCTGTTCCGCGACAAGCTGGAGACCGCTCTTGCCCGCGTGAACCCCGAGCTCGAGCTCATCTACAACCTGCCCACCTACACCGTGGACCAGATTTGCGACGAGTACCTGCCGATGGCCGAGCGCCTGCGCCCCTACATCACCGAGACGAGCCTGCTGCTCAACAACATGATCGATGAGGGCAAGAACCTGCTGTTTGAGGGCGCCCAGGCGACGCTACTCGACATCGACCACGGCACCTATCCGTACGTGACGTCTTCCAACTGCACCGCCGGCGGCGCCATCACCGGCTCCGGCGTGGGCATGAAGAACGTCGACCGCGTGCTGGGTGTCATGAAGGCCTATATCACCCGCGTCGGTTCGGGCCCCATGCCCACCGAGCTTTCCTATGAGTCCGAGGCCGGCCACACGCTGACCGAGGAGGGCTATGAGTACGGCGTGACCACCGGTCGCCGTCGTCGTTGCGGCTGGTTTGACGGCCCTATCGCCAACTATGCCTCGCGCGTCAACGGCCTCACCGACATCGCCGTGACCAAGCTCGACGTGCTTTCGGCCTTCGACACCATCAAGGTGTGCGTGGCCTACGACGTCGATGGCGAGCGCTACACCAGCGTGCCCGAGCATCAGGTGCGCTTTGAGCATGCCAAGCCCATCTACGAGGAGCTCCCTGGCTGGAAGTGCGATATCACCGGTTGCCGCAGCTTTGACGAGCTGCCGCAGGAGGCTCAGGACTACGTGGCGTTTATCGAGGATCTGGCACACACCCGCGTGACGTTCATTGGCGTCGGCGCTGGTCGCGAGCAGATCATCAACCGATTCTGGAAGTAATCGGGACTATTTGGTTATTGCGATATACCCCTTTGCAGCCCGGACGGGCGGCCGAGGGGTATATTTGCTTGCAAAGGGCTCGCGCGGAGCGGGCTATTCATCCATAGAGGAGGCACCCTTGAAGGCGGACACTCAAACCATCGACATCCTGTTGTTGGGCAGCGGCGGCCGCGAGCATGCTTTGGCAGCAAAGCTCGCAGCATCACCGCGCGCCGGCAAGCTCTACATCGCGCCGGGCAACGGCGGCACCGCGAGCTGCGGCGAGAACGTTGTTCTCGATGACTGCGATCCTGCGGCCGTGGCGGCGTTTGCTCAGAGCCGCGGATGCGGACTCGTGGTAATTGGCCCCGAGGCTCCGCTTGTGGCGGGCGTTGCCGACGCCGTGCGCGCGGCGGGTATTCCCTGCTTTGGCCCGGGTGCCGAGGGTGCCCAGATGGAGGGCTCCAAGCTATTCTCCAAGCAGCTCATGCAGCGTGCCGGCATTCCGACGGCCGCCTACGGCTCGTTTACTGACGAGGCTTCGGCTCTTGCCTATGTGCGTGAGCAGGGCGCTCCGCTGGTCGTCAAGGCCGACGGCCTTGCCGCGGGCAAGGGCGTTATCGTGGCGACCGAACTTGAGCAGGCCGAAGAGGCCGTGCGCGAGTGCTTTGGCGGCACCTTTGGCGATGCCGGCAACACGGTGGTTATCGAGGAGATGCTCGTTGGCCCCGAGTGCTCGCTGCTGGCCTTTACCGACGGCAAGACCGTGCGCCCCATGGCCACTTCGCAGGACCACAAGCGTGCGCTCGAGGGCGACCTTGGCCCCAACACCGGCGGTATGGGCGTTTACAGCCCGGTGCCCATCGTGACCGACGAGGAGCACGCCACCATGGTGAAGGTCATGGAACAGACCGTGGCCGAGCTTGCTGCCGAGGGCATCGACTACCGCGGCTGCCTGTACGGCGGCTTTATGCTCACGCCTGCCGGTCCCAAGGTACTGGAGTTCAATGCCCGCTTTGGCGATCCCGAGACGCAGGTCGTGCTGCCGCGCCTTAAGAATGACCTGGTCGAGGTCATGCTCGCCTGCGCCAACTGCGAGCTCGATCAGATTGAGCTCGACTGGCGTGACGAGTGGGCCGTGGCCGTTGTCCTGACGAGCGCGGGCTATCCCGGCAGCTACGAGAAGGGCAAGGTCATCACCGGTATCGCCGATGCCGAGGCCATGGAGAACGTGACCGTGTACCACGCGGGCACTGCCGTGGTGGACGGCCAGCTCGTGACCAATGGTGGCCGCGTGCTTGCCGTGACCGCTCTGGGCGACACGTTTGAGAACGCTCGCAACCTTGCCTACGAGGCTTGCGAGAAGATTGATTTTGAGGGCAAGACCCTGCGTCACGACATTGGCCTGCGTGCGCTGCGTGGCCGCGACGCCTGGGATGCCTAAAATCCGAGAGGAATGAGACGGATGGACGAGAAGAACGAAGAACTCGTGGACGCGCAGATCGTCGAGGAGGACAGCCGCATGTATGGGCACGCCGAGGGCGAGCCTGGTGGCGAGGTCGCTGACGAGCCGGCGCTGGTGCTGGGCGACGACGACCCGCACGATGCCGAGCTGCACGAGAAGATTCTTTCGGAGGAGTGCGCCTGGAAGGGCAAGATCCTCGACGTCCACCGTCTTGAGGTTGAGCTGCCCAACGGTCGCCGCAGCGCCCGCGATATCGTTCGCCATCCGGGTGCGGCGGCCGTTGTGGCACTGACCGAGAGCGGCAAGATCGTACTGGTGCGTCAGTACCGCACCGCCATCGACCGCGTGACGGTCGAGATTCCCGCCGGCAAGCTCGATCCAGGCGAGGACCCGCTCGATTGCGCCAAGCGCGAACTGCATGAGGAGACGGGCTTTAGGGCTGGTCGCATTCGCTTTTTGACGTCGATTGTCACGTCCTGCGGTTTTTGCGATGAGATTATCCACATCTACTTGGCTACCAAGCTCGAGTTTGATGCGCCCAACCCCGATGATGACGAGTTTGTCAACGTGGACCTGGTGCCGCTGCACGAGCTGATCGACGCCGTACTCGACGGCAAGATCGAAGACGCCAAGACCGTCGTAGGCGCCTTGGCCTGTGATAGCATCGCGCACCGCCTTGGGGGCGCGGAGCTTTAACGAGTGGGGATAGCCCTGGGACAAATACTACTGATTGTTTTGTCCCAGGGCCTTACGTTGCTGACATTTCTTTGAGGATCACATGCTGAAGAGGTTTCTTTCTTACTACGAGCCCCAGATGGGGCTTTTTGTTGCTGATACTGTTTGCGCTCTGGTGCTTGCCGCCATTGACCTTGCGTTCCCCATTATCCTGCGCAATTTGACCGGTGGGCTCTTTACTCAGGGTCAGGCTGCCATTATGCAGGCGCTCGGCATGATCGCGGTGGGCTTGGTGCTGATGTATGCCGTCCGCTGCGCTTGCCGCTACTTTGTGAGCTATTGGGGTCACGTGATGGGCGCGCGCATGGAGTCCAAGATGCGCGAGGACCTGTTCGACCAGTATGAGCGCTTTAGCTTTGCGTACTTCGACCGCAACAGCTCGGGCGACATGATGAGCCGCGTGGTCAACGACCTGTTCGATATCTGCGAGGCGGCGCACCACGTGCCCGAGTGGATCATCATCTGCGGCATCGAGATTATCGGCTCGTTTGTGATTCTCTTTACCATCGCCCCAGTGCTGGCGCTCGCCATGGCCGTGGTGACGGCGGCGTTTGCGGTCATCATGTTTTGGCAGAACATGCGCATGCGCGAGGTCTTTAGCGACAACCGCAAAAAGATCAGCGGCATCAATGCGCAGCTGCAGGATTCGCTGGCGGGCATGCGCGTGGTCAAGAGCTTTGCCAATGAGGAGACCGAACGTTTCAAGTTCCGCGCCTCCAACAATCGCTATCTTTCGTCCAAAGAGAACATGTATCACGCCATGGGCGTCTATACCGCGACGTATGGCCTGCTTTCGGGTGTGCTCTATGTGATCGTGGTGCTGCTGGGCGGCTGGCTGGTCGCCCAGGGGCAGCTGCAGGCGGTCGATATGGCGACCTTTGCACTCTATATTTCGCTGTTCTGCACGCCGCTCGAGACACTCGTCAATTCGGCCGAAACGTATCAGAAGGCTATCGCCGGCTTTAAGCGTATGGACGAGGTACTCTCGACCGCGCCGGATATCCAGGACAAGCCGGGCGCTACGGATCTGCAGGTGACTGCCGGCGCCGTGGAGTATCACGACGTGTGCTTTAACTACGAGGATGTTGAGCTGGGCGAGGGCGATGCCGACGAGCGTCCCGTTATCGACCATATGGACCTGTCCATCAAGCCCGGGCAGACCATCGCTTTGGTTGGCCCTTCGGGCGGTGGCAAGTCCACGACCTGTTCGCTGCTGCCGCGCTTTTATGACGTGGCCGCCGGATTCATTAGCATCGACGGCCAGGACGTGCGCGATGTGACGCAGCAGAGCCTGCGTCGCGCCATCGGCCTGGTGCAGCAGGATGTCTATCTGTTTGACGGCACGATTGGCGAGAACATCGCCTACGGCAAGCCGGGCGCTACGGCGGAAGAGATCGCCGAGGCCGCCCGTCGCGCCAACATCGACGCCTTTATCGAGTCGCTTCCACAGGGCTATGACACGGTCGTGGGCGAGCGCGGCAGCCGTCTTTCGGGCGGACAGAAGCAGCGCGTTGCCATCGCTCGTGTGTTTCTCAAGAACCCCAAGATCCTGATTCTGGACGAGGCGACGAGCGCTTTGGATAACGAGAGCGAGGAGGCAGTGCAGGAGTCACTCGAAGAGCTGGCGCGCGGCCGTACCACAATCATCATCGCCCACCGTCTTTCGACCATTAAGCATGCCGATGAGATTGCGACCGTTGAGCATGGTCGCGTTGTGGAGCGTGGCACGCACGAGGAGCTTCTCGCCCGTGGCGGCACCTATGCCCGTTACTATCGAATGCAGTTCGAAGGTGCGCGTGCGCACGAGCTCGACTGATTGATATGACAGGAAGTTTATGGCTGACAAGAACCCTTTGACTCCGGAAGAAGTGACGGAGTTATTCTCCGAAATCGATGCATCCGGTGTCTTGGATCCCACGCTTGCCAAAAAGCGAACCGAGCGCATGCGTGAGAAGGAGGCTGCGGCCAAGCGCGGTGACAAAGCGGCGCTAGCGCAGCTGCGCAGCGAGGACCGCGCGAGCCAGGCAAAACATATCGACCCGCTGTCCGAGGACGATCCTTCGGGTTCGCAGGTGAGTCATACCATTACGAAGACCGCGATGGCCGTGGTCATTGGTATTTTGGTGCTGATCGTGGGCATGCAGATTGGCTACGGCGTGATGCGTCGTCTGAACACCGCCAACCTGTCCGAGAGCGTTTCGGTCGATACCGTTTCGACGGCGCTGAAGGGCGGCCTCGAGTGGGGCAACGGCTTTACGCAGTTCCCACTCGACTTTACCGTCGATGAAGCCGATGAGCGTACGGGCACGGTCGAGGTGACGGTGTTGGACACATCGTCTGCCAACGAGCTCGAGCTGCTGTCCAACGGGCAGATTCAGGCCGCGGCGCTTGCGACCAACGCGTTGCTCAACGATAAGATTGACCGCGTGGTGTATAACGTTCACGCCTATATCGACGAGGATAGCAACATTCAGCACGATTCCTTCTTTGGCATGTTCCCCGCGCGGGGCCACCAGAGCGCCATCCTGACGTTCGTGTGGACCAAGAGCTCATCCAACGCCACGAATATCGACTGGAAGATGCGCATCGTGAGTATGGATGACACCATCGCCGAGCGCATTCAGAAGCAGGTGAACTCGGTATCGTCGTTGATTGAGGACCCGGTGGTGAGCCAGACCAAGATTGACGAGGAAAAGGCCGAACGTGACCTGGAGCATCGTCTGCATGGCCGCGAGATTTTCCGCGGCGGCAAGCCCGACCGAACGCCGTCCGATCTGCTGGAACAGGACAAGAAAAAGTAAGACGCCATCATCCCGCGTGAGCCACAAGCCCCGCGGGATGATTTTTCTGGGACGGGGATTAAAAAACATTATGCATAGAAAGTCATAATTATCATTTCGTAAACATTTCGATGAAATTAACGCCATGAGGCATGCTTGCGGTTACAATACCGCGAGGCCTAACTACACACCTTTAAGCCGGTCCTGTGAGACCGGGAAGGAGAATTATGGCGAACAACCATACCGAGGGCGCTGCCGCCCGCACCTTCGCGCCCAGCGAGCTTTGCCAGCGTATGCTGGCCAAAACCAGCAAGGGCGCTTGCGGTCCCTGCATCCTGTATCTCGAGGATGGGACCATTTTTTATGGACGCGCATGCGGCGCCGAGGGCACCGCGACCGGCGAAGTCTGCTTCAACACCTCGCTCGAGGGCTACTTTGAGGTCATGACCGACCCGAGTTATGCCGGCCAAATCGTAACCATGACCTATCCGCAGATCGGCAACTACGGTATCGACGAGACCGACGTCCAGTCGGCCTTCCCCGGCGACGACGTGCGCCCTGCGAGCGCTCCGGCTATGCGTGGCATGATCGTTCGCGACATGTGCACCACGCCTTCTAACTGGCGCTCGGCCGTCAGCGTGCCGGAGTACCTGCGCGCTCACGGCATCGTCGCTATCGAGGGTGTCGACACCCGCGCTCTGGTGCGCCATCTGCGCGACAATGGTTCCAAGATGGGTATTATCTCGACCGAGATCTTCGACGTCGACGAGCTTGCCGAGCGTCTGGCCGCAGCGCCCACGCTGGTAGGCGAGAACCTGGTCAAGACCGTAAGCTGCTCCGCGCCTCACGAGTTTGTGGCCGCCGACCTGCCTGCCACGCATGACTTTGCGCTTTCAGCTGCCGCTCCTGCCCGTCACAAAGTGGTCGCCTACGACTGCGGTGTGAAGCGCGGCATTCTGGAGGGTCTGGTCCGCGCCGGCTGCGACCTTACCGTCGTGCCGTGGGATACGCCCGCCCAGCAGCTGCTCGACATGAATCCCGACGGTGTCTTTTTGTCCAATGGCCCCGGCGACCCCGACGCCGTGGTGGAGACCTATGAGCAGGTGCAGCAGCTGATCGGCAAGGTGCCGGTCTTTGGCATTTGCCTTGGTCACCAGATGATCAGCCTGGCCTGCGGCGCCCAGATGGAAAAGCTTAAGTTCGGTCACCGCGGTGGCAACCAGCCGGTCATGAACCTGGTGAGCCGTCGCGTGGAGATCACCGCGCAAAACCATGGCTTTGGCCTGCTGTTCCCCAGCTTGGGCAAGCTTGTCCCCGAGCTTTCCGGCGGCGAGACCGAGCATGCGGCCGATGGAGATCTGCGCGTCTGGGTGCGCCGCGGAGTCGCGCCGGTCGTGATGAACGAGCGCTTCGGCCGCATTCGCCTAACACATGTGAACCTCAACGACGGCACCGCCGAGGGCATCCAGCTGCTCGACGCCCCGTGCTTCTCGGTCCAGTACCACCCCGAGGCCTCGCCTGGCCCCACCGATGCCCACTATCTCTTTACCGCCTTTACGCGACTCATGGACGGCGAGGAGAACTACCTGGACATCGACACCGCGAAGGACCGTCTTGCCGGATGGAACTTTGCCGACGCGACCGAGACCGAGGAGAACTAACATGCCGAAACGTACTGACATCAAGCGCATCCTCGTCATTGGTTCGGGCCCCATCGTTATTGGCCAGGCATGTGAGTTTGACTACTCCGGCGCCCAGGCCTGCAAGGTGCTCAAGGAGGATGGCTTTGAGGTCATCCTGGTCAACTCCAACCCGGCGACCATCATGACCGACCCGGGTCTTGCCGACCGCACCTATGTCGAGCCCATCACCGCCGAGTTTATCGAGCGCGTAATCAAGAAAGAGCGCCCGGACGCGCTGCTGCCCACGCTGGGCGGCCAGACCGGTCTGAACGCCGCCGTCGAGCTGGCAAAGGACGGTACGCTCGACAAGTACGGCGTCGAGATGATCGGCTGCGACCTTGCCGCTATCGAGCGCGGCGAGGACCGCAAGCTCTTTAACGAGGCCATGGCTGAGATTGGCCTGGAGGTTGCGCGCTCGGGCTATGCCTACAGCGTGGCCGACGCCGAGGCCATCGCCGAGCGCGTGGGGTATCCCTGCGTGCTGCGTCCGAGCTTTACCCTCGGCGGTGCCGGCGGCGGCATCGCGCATACCCACGAGGAGCTCGTCTCCATCGTGAGCCAGGGCCTTGAGCTCTCGCCTGCCCACGAGGTGCTGGTCGAGGAGTCCATCGAGGGCTGGAAAGAGTACGAGATGGAGGTCATGCGCGACCACGCCGGCAACGGCATCATCGTGTGCTCCATCGAGAACCTCGACCCCATGGGCGTGCATACCGGCGACTCCATCACCGTGGCGCCGGCGCAGACGCTCTCCGACCTTGAGTATCAGCGCATGCGCGTGGCCTCGCTCGCCATTCTTGAGAAGATCGGCGTCGAGACCGGTGGCTCCAACGTGCAGTTTGCCGTGAACCCCAACACCGGCCGCCTGATCGTCATCGAGATGAACCCGCGCGTGAGCCGCTCGTCCGCGCTGGCCTCCAAGGCCACGGGTTTCCCCATTGCCAAGGCCGCCGCGCGTCTGGCCGTGGGCTATACGCTCGACGAGATCGTCAACGACATCACCAAGGCTACGCCCGCCTGCTTTGAGCCCACGATCGACTACTGTGTGGTCAAGGTGCCGCGCTTTGCCTTCGAGAAGTTCAAGGGTACCGACCCCACGCTCACCACGCGCATGAAGGCCGTGGGCGAGATCATGGCGATCGGCCGCACCTTTGAGGAGGCCTTTGGCAAGGCTATGCGCTCGCTGGAGGACGGCCACCAGGGCATTTGCGCCGGCGGCAAGGAAGGTGCCGATAAGCTGAGCGACGACGAGCTTGCTCAGGCCGTGGCAACCCCGACCGAGCATCGCATCTTCTTTGTGGTCGAGGCCCTGCGCCGTGGCTGGGACATCGCTCGCATCCATGCCATCTGCGGTATCGATCCGTGGTACCTCAACCGTATCAACGATATGGTGCAGGTCCAGGAGAGCATCCGCGGCCTGCGTGTGGAGGATATCGACGCCGACGCGATGCGCCTGCTCAAGCAGTACGGTACGAGCGACGCCGAGATCGCCGCGCTGACCGGCTCGGACGAGCGCTTTGTGCGCGCCTATCGCAAGGGTCTGGGCGTGGTTCCCAGCATGAAGACGGTCGATACCTGCGCTGCGGAGTTCTCGAACGCCACGGAGTACCACTACAAGACGTACGAGAACATCTACCGCACGAGCCCGGATGCCAAGAAGTGCGTGGCTCCCGACGAAACCACGCCGGCGGACAAGCCCAAGGCGATGATCCTGGGCGCCGGCCCCAACCGCATTGGCCAGGGTATCGAGTTCGATTACTGTTGCGTGCACGCGAGCTACGCGCTGGCGGCCCGCGGCTTTGAGACCATCATGGTCAACTGCAACCCCGAGACCGTTTCGACCGACTACGACACGTCCGACCGCCTTTACTTTGAGCCGCTCACCTACGAGGACGTCATGGATGTCATCGATGTTGAGCGACCCGACGGCGTCGTGGTGACGCTCGGCGGCCAGACTCCGCTTAAGCTGGCGCGCATGCTCGAGGAGAGCGGCGTGAACATTATGGGCACCAAGCCCGATGCCATCGACTTTGCCGAGGACCGCGAGCGCTTCGCCGCTCTGCTCGACAAGCTGGGCATCATGTACCCGCCGGCGGGCCAGGCAACCTCGTTTGAGGAGGCCGAGGCCGTGGCCGCGCATATCGGCTACCCGCTGCTGGTGCGTCCGAGCTACGTGCTGGGCGGCCGCGGCATGATGATCGCCTACGATGCCGAGCATCTGCGCGATTACATGGCCGAGGCTGCACGCATTAGCCCCGACTACCCGGTGTATCTGGATCGCTTCTTGGAGGGTGCGATCGAGTCCGATGTCGACGCCCTGTGCGACGGCGAGGAGGTCTACATCGGCGGCATTCTGGAGCATATCGAGGAGGCCGGTATTCACTCCGGCGACTCTGCGACCTGCATCCCGCCGTTCAGCTTTAGCGAGAGCCTGCAGGCAAAGCTTCGCGAGACCACGCGCCGCATCGCGATGGCGCTGGGCGTACGCGGCCTGGTCAACGTGCAGTACGCCATTAAGGGCGAGACCGTCTACGTGATCGAGGCCAACCCGCGTGCCAGCCGTACCGTGCCGTTTATCTCCAAGGCCACCGGCGTGCCGCTGGCCAAGTGCGCGGCGCGTATCATGGCAGGCGATTCCATCGCGAGCCTGGGCCTGTCGAGCGACGAGCGTCAGCTGGACTGGTTCTGTATGAAGGAAGCCGTTATGCCCTGGGGCCGTTTCCCGGGCGCCGACGTTATCCTGGGGCCCGAGATGAAGTCGACGGGCGAGGTCATGGGCATCGCCAAGAGCTATCCCGAGGCATACGCCAAGACGCAGCTGGCGATCGACTACAAGCTGCCCGACCCGAGCGCCGGCAAGGTGTTCATCAGCGTGTGCGACCGCGACAAGCGCCACATCCTTTCGGTCGCGCGTATCCTGCGTTACCTGGGCTTTGACATCTGCTCCACCGAGGGTACGGCGCGCGTGCTGCGCGGAGGCAACGTGACGTGCGAGATCGTGGAGAAGATTAGCGGCCCGCACGACGGCGAGCGCCCCAACATCGGCGACCTCATCGCCGATGGCAAGATCGCGGTGATCATCAACACGCCGTACGGTCCGGGCTCGCGCGGCGACGGCTATCTGCTGCGCACCGAGGCAGTGCGACGCGGTGTGACCTGCGTGACCGCGATGTCTGCCGCCAACACGTACGTGAGTGCCATCGAGGCGGTGCGCGAGGACCAGCAGGGTCACGGCAGCGCCAACGACATGGGCATGGACGTCATCGCCCTGCAGGACCTGCCGCAGTACACGGTGTAGCGTGGGCTGTCCGGCCGGGGCGGGAGGGGCGGAGATTTCCCCCTTTCGCTCCGGCTGCAAGCAGAGTCGCTCAGGAGGAAACTCCGCCCCTCCCGCCCCGGCCTGCGGTGACTCGGCTGCACCGTGTGCTGCCGAAGGGGCTTTGCGCGATGACTAGGGCTAAATAGAAAATGAGTGTGGGCGCCGTCGTTCGTTTGAACGACGGCGCCCGCGTTTTGGATTTATTGGGCTGTGGCGGTGAAGGTTGTTTTGTCGGCGGCGATGTGCACGTGCAACTTTGCCTGACCGTCGCAGCTGATGAGCACGCCTACCTCGAACGGGGTTCCCGTCTTGTCGTAAGTCGAACGCACGATGCGCATCGCCGCCTTACCGGTGTTCTGTCCCAAAAGGCGCGCCTCATGCTTGTCGAGGTTGACCGTCTCGTAGACGGCATCGACGCTTGCGGGCAGGATGCCGGTCTTTTCCGCGATGTAGGCGTAGAGCGAGCCATCCACGTCTTTGCGTGTGAGCTCGGGGCAAAGTGACACGGGGATATAGACGTAGTTGAGCTCCATGGGTTTGTCGTTGGCGAGACGCAGGCGGCGAATCTCCCAGACGGGTGTCCCTTCGGGCACTTTGAGCCCGGAGGCGATGCCGCGGACGGCCGGTATGCTTGAAAAGGCGAGAATCTGTGAGCTCGGAACCCGTCCCGCTTCGCGCATCCGCGCGCTGAAATTCAGGGCCAGGTCGATGCCGGGCGCTGAGGTTTGGGGCTTGATGAACGTGCCCTGCCCGCGTTTGCGCACCACGCGCCCCTCGATGACGAGATCTTGGAAGCAACGGCGCACGGTCGCGCGCGATAACTCCAGCCGCTCACAGATTTCGAGCTCGCGTGGCAGCGGCGTCTTGGTGTCGAACGCCTGGCTGGCGATAAGCAGGGCGATTCGATGTTTAAGTTGGACATAGAGCGGCGTATCACCGCTGCGATCGAAGGGTTCGGAGGCGAGAAACGAGATCATGTCCATGGGGTACCTCCATGTCGTGAGCATACGTGACATGGTCTGACACTGCGGGACAAACCGGTGATGTCAGGCCCGATTCTTGTCGGTATGTATGGTACATAAGGAACATAAAACATTTACCAGGCAATCTACCTGCTATTTTAAAAATAATTGGAAGAAAAAATAATTTAGGCACAAAAATAGTTGCTACCGTTAACCGATGAATAGTTGCCGTTCGCAACTATTTTCTTGTACCGAACATGCCCCGGCGCAACAATAATCTCGGCAAAAAGCAAAGCCGTGCGACACACGGCAGGTCGAGAGGAGACCGCATGCGGTATCTGGTAATGGTCAGTCACGGAACGCTCGCTCCCGGACTGCACAGTGTCCTCAAGATGCTCGGCAATGACGCCCCGAACATCTTGTCGACGAGTCTCGTGGACGGCATGGGCGCTGACGAATATGTCGAGAACGTCAAGGCGATGGTCGCTCCCGTTACCGCCGATGACGAGGTTGTCCTGCTCGGTGACATCCTGGGCGGATCGCCGCTCACCAATGCTATGAACACGATGGCCGAGAAGGGCTTGCTCGCCCACACCATTGCCTTCGGCGGTATGAATCTGCCCATGGCTATGACCGCCATGATGGGGCTTGCCACCATGGACCTGGATTCTCTCAAGCAGATGATGCTGCAGGAGGGCAAGAACGGTATGTCCGAGCTTGTGGTCCCGACCGATGACGCCGACGACGAGGACGACGACATCTAGGCCGCACCAAGGTTTCATCTAGCTGCAAACGTTAGGAAGAAGGGGCCGCGACCGCGGGCCTCATGAAGGAAAGGGGAGAACGTATGATTTCGTTCATCCGTATTGACGACCGTATGATCCATGGACAGACCGTTACCCGTTGGGCCCTCGAGTATCCCTGCGACGGTCTTATCGCCGTCAACGACGCCGCGGCGTCCAACCCCGTGCTCAAGGAGGCCTACAAGAGTGCCTCGGGCAAGAAGACGTTCGTGTGGACCAAGGAGCACTTCAAGGAGGTCTCCGAGAAGGTTCTCAAGTCCAACACCAAGTACTTCCTGATCACCAAGAACCCGCTCGACATGAAGGAACTTCTCGTCGATTTTGGCTTTAAGCCCGGCATGGACCGCATCATCGTCGGTCCCTGCAACGATCGTCCCGGCACCACCAAGCTCGGCAACAACCAGTCGATCACGCAGGAAGAGGCCCAGGCGCTCGAGGATCTCACCAACGCCGGCTACACGGTCGAGTTCGCCCTTATCAAGGAGAAGTCCATCGGTGAGTGGCCCAAGTTCCGCGGTCAGTTTGGCTTCTAGTTAGGCGCCAGCCGCATTTTGGTACCTACAGCCCTGGGGGAAAGGGTTGAGGAATAAAGAAAGGGGAAAGCATGGCAATCAATGCATTCCAAGCCGCGCTGTTCGGCCTGTTCGCCTGCCTGGCATCACTGCCTGGCATGGGTGGCACGACGATCGGCAACTACACTCTGGGTCGTCCTCTGGTCGCCGGCCTCATCGTCGGCATCATCATGGGCGATATGCAGACGGGCATCCTCGTCGGCGCTGCCATCCAGGTTGTCTACATCGCTCTCGTGACCCCCGGCGGAACCGTCTCCGCCGACGTCCGCGCCGTGTCCTATATCGGCATCCCGCTGGCGATCCTCGCCATCAAGAACTCGGGCATCGATCCCGCCTCCGCTGAGGCTGCCGGCATGGCCGCATCCCTCGGTGCCGCCGTCGGCACGCTCGGCACTGTGCTCTTCTATGGCACCGCCACCATTAACCTGGTATGGCAGGGCATGGGCTGGAAGTGGCTCGAGAAGGGCGACCTCCACAAGCTCTACCTGGTCAACAACGTTCTGCCTTGGATCGGTCACATCGTCTGCTCGTTCCTCCCGACGTTCATCATCACCATGGGCGGCACCGCCATGGTCGACCTCATGAAGACCTACATGCCCATGGACGGCATCGCGATGAAGACGCTGTTCACCGTCGGCTCGCTGCTGCCTACCGTCGGTATCGCCATCCTGCTCAAGCAGGTCATCTCCAAGCCGACGGACTTCCTCACGTTCTTCTTCGGCTTCACCCTGTCCGCTGTCATGGGATGCAACCTGATTGCCGCCGCCGGCATCGGCTGCTTCTTCGCCCTGATCAACTATGAGATCGCTTCGCTCAAGATCGACCTCGCAAACGCTCCCAAGGCAGCTATCGCCTCGGGCTCCGATGATGAGGAAGAGGAGGACATCTAATGGCAGAGAAGAAGAAACTCTCTAAGAAAACGCTTGCCAAGTCGTTCCGCAACTGGTCCTATGGCAACCTGACTTGCTTCTCGCAGGAGCACATGCAGACCTTCGGTTACCTGTGCGCCATGCTTCCGATCGTCGAGGAGCTCTACGACACGCCCGAGGAGCAGAAGCAGGCCCTCCAGACCTACTCCGCGTTCTTCAACACCGAGCCGCAGATCGGCACCATGATTGTCGGCGTCACCGCCGGCCTCGAGGAGGCTCGCGCAAACGGCGAGGCCATCGACGACGACGCCATCAACGGCATCCGCGCCGGCCTCATGGGCCCGCTCGCCGGCCTTGGCGACTCGCTGATCGTCGGTACCCTGATCCCGATCCTGCTCGGTATCGCCCTCGGTCTCTCGACCGGCGGCTCTCCGCTCGGTGCCATCTTCTATATTGTCGTGTGGAACCTGCTCATGTTCCTTGGCATGCGCTTTGCCTACAACCAGGGCTATGAGCTCGGCGGCAAGGCGGTCGAGGCCCTCGTCGGCCCCAAGGCCAAGGCTCTGCGTGATTCCATCGTGATGGTCGGTACCATGGTCATCGGTGCAGTCGGTGCTACCTGGGTCTCCATCACCTGCAGCCCCAATCTGGTGCTGCCCGGCGGCGGTAAGTTCCAGGACACGCTCGACGGAATCTATCCGCACCTGCTGCCCATGGTCTTCATCATCTTCTGCTGGTACATGATGACCAAGAAGAAGGTCAACCCCATCGTTATGATGCTGATCCTCGTTGTGATCGCATTTGTGGGCGTTCTCATTGGCTTCTTCGACCCGGCACTGAGCTACTAGTCATCATCCCCTGGCCCCCTGTAAGGCCGTGCGGCCTCAACCGCACGGCCTTCTGATTTTGCGCCGCCCTTCAAGGGCAATATGGCCAGCGACCTCCATCGCCTACACGACACCCGCTATATTGCTCTTGAAAGATGACGTATTCGACAAACGATGCACTTGCGCATGATGCACACTTTGCACGAGGAGGACCATATGCACGAGAAACATGGACACGACCTTTCGCGCGACGACTTGATTCGCGAGGCAAAGATGCAGACCGATGCTATTCAGCGGCTCAATGTTTGGCTGCGCCTGGGCTATTCGCTCGTGGCGATTGGCTTTTTGATGGGGATGTGGGGTATGCAGGGCGGCCCCGGCTGGGGTGTCCCCGTGGGCATCGTGTGCCTGGTGGTGGGCACTCCGCTTTCGATCGTGCTTAAGGTCGGCACGACCAACGCCAAAAAGAATGTCGAGCGCATGCTCGAGGCCGCTGGTGTCGACGTTGAGGAGCTTATGCGACGCAAGAAGGACGAGCAATAGACTTCCGCGTGGGGTATCATAAATAATTGTTGCGAATGTTAACTAATGTACGGCAAATGACGGTTTTATGGCCCTTCTAGAGTTGCAAAGGACAATATCCCCAGTGGATTACGATGACGTCGCTCGAAAACTGATTGTGTACTCACGTTCCCTTGCCAAGGGATCCTTGAGTGCTGCCGGCGGCGCCAGTGTGGGCGAGGCACCGGTTTTACAGTATCTATCGGGTATTGACGGTGATGTCATTCCCTCCGAGATTGCCAAGAAGCTGAAATTCTCCCGTGCGCGCATGTCGCATATCTTGGATTCACTCGAGAGTAAGGGTTACGTTCAGCGCAGGACTGATCCAAACGATCGTCGGCGTGTGCTGGTGAGCATTACCAAGGAAGGCCGTGATTTCGCGGCGAAAAAAAATGCCGAGAGTGTGGCATCGCTCTCGAAACAACTCTCAGCGCTCGGCGAGCACGATGCCCAGGAGCTCGTGCGCATCCTGAATAAAGCTTACAGCCTTACCTATGATGCCGACGACTACCTGGACAATCTATAAGGATAAAGACAGACATTTAGGTGCATCTTGAAATGCACCCGGGACAGTTGTGCCCATCAGCCACCGTCAACATCTCATTCCAAACCAAATCAGCCAACGTACGTCATGGCAATCCCCGGTAGGTTGCAGGATGGTGGCTGAGCCTTTCCCTCGGGAAACTTCGCGAAGCCCAGTTCCCGAGGGAAAGGTATGGTCTGTGTAATACCAGATAAACAGTACATTTTTGCTAGATTGGTATTTGACTGAAGAACCAATTGGTATGGCTTATTAAGCCCACCTTGCCGTTGACGCTTATTTTGCTGCCGCTGGGAGAATTCCGAACTTGGGTGCGCAAGTGCTCCCATATGTTGATATGACCTAGTAGGTGGCTATCTGGTTACTACCAGTTGGCCCCTTGGTAACGGGTGGCCCCCATTGTGCGGAATGTACCGAACATCTCCGTTTGATACGTTTTCCCATGCTGCCGGGGGGGGGGCGTCCTCGGCACCTCAGCATGTCGGAAGAAAGGAGACCAGATGCGCAGGAATTCCATTTTTACGAAACGGTGGGTGAAGGGAAGCGCGGTCCTCGTTGCCACTGCAGCGACGCTCGTGTTTGCCAATCCCCAGCAGGCGATTGCCACGCCACTCAAGGGCGTCGACTCGGCGACCGTGTCCCAGTCTGCCTCGAATGTCGTCGACATCGATTTCGCTGACGGCATCAAGGGCCGTATTACGTTCCTCGAGGACGGTATTTTCCGTTATAACGTCGACCCCAAGGGTGAGTTTTCCGAGTACGCCACGCCGCGCAGTAAGTCCCACACGGCTAAGATCCAGGCTCAGCCCGATACCTCGGACACCTACAGCAAGCCGAGTGCGACGGTTGCCGACAAGGGCGACACTATCGAGATCACCGGCGGAAAGGCGACCGTGATCCTGGACAAGGCGACTGGCAAGATGAGTATCAAGTCAGGCGACCGTGTCGTGGTTTCCGAGTCCGCGTCCCTCGACCTTGATAAGAAGGGTACCGTCCAGACGCTCGCCAAGGAGAAGTCCGAGAACTTCTTTGGCGGCGGCACCCAGAACGGACGCTTCCTGCACACCAACCAGACCATCGCCATCTCCAACACGAACAACTGGACCGATGGCGGCGTTGCCTCGCCCAACCCGTTTTATTGGACGAGTGACGGCTACGGCGTGCTCCGAAACACGTTTGCAGAGGGTTCCTACGACTTCGGTTCCACGGACTCATCGACGGTCACGACTTTGCACAGCGAGAATGAGTTTGATGCCTACTACTTCGTGGCGACCAACGAGGGAGCTTCGAACGTGGCAACTGAGATGCTGCAGGACTACTACAAGGTGACCGGTAACCCGGTACTGCTGCCCGAGTACGGGTTCTACCTTGGTCATCTTAATGCCTATAACCGTGATGGCTGGTCAACGACCTCGGGTCAAAAGAAGTGGGAGACCAAGGGCAGCAAGTCCTCGAGCGAGAAGGGCGACGTTAAGTACGAGTCTGGCATGTCGACGGGCTACAAGCTCGACGGCACACTTGCGGCCGAGACGCTCAACGGTGAGGGCCCTACGGTTGATACCGAGAACATGAAAGCGACCGATTTCGACCGCCAGTTCTCTGCTCGTCAGGTTATCGATGACTACGAGGACAACGACATGCCGCTCGGCTGGTTCCTGCCGAACGACGGTTACGGCGCCGGCTATGGCCAGAACGGTTACTACAAGACCGGCGGCGTCAACTCCGACGGAGCGAGCTCGGCCGACCGTCTTAACGCTGTGCGTGCCAATGTCGACAACCTTAAGAAGTTCACCGAGTATGCCAACTCCAAGGGTGTGAGCACGGGCTTGTGGACCCAGTCCAACCTTGAGCCCGACAGCAACCCTGAGACCCCGTGGCATCTGCTTCGCGACTTCGACGCCGAGGTCAAGACGGGAGGCATCACTACCCTTAAGACCGACGTTGCCTGGGTTGGATCTGGCTACTCCTTTGGTCTTAATGGCATCAAGACAGCTTATGACACGGTGACGACCGGCGCTAACAAGCGCCCCAACATCATCACGCTCGATGGTTGGGCCGGCACGCAGCGCTTTGGTGGCATTTGGACCGGCGACCAGTATGGCGGTAACTGGGAGTACATTCGCTTCCATATCCCCACGTATATCGGTCAGAGTCTTTCGGGCAACCCCAACATCGGCTCCGACATGGACGGCATCTTTGGCGGCGACCCCATCATCTCTGCGCGTGACTACCAGTGGAAGACGTTCACGCCCTCTATGCTCGACATGGACGGTTGGGGCACCTACCGTAAATCGCCCATGACGCACGGCGATCCCTACACAGGCATCTCGCGCTTCTATCTCAAGCTCAAGGCGCAGCTCATGCCCTATATCTACACGAGCGCGGCCTCGGCGGCCAACATCGACACGGGTAACGGCGATGCCGGCCTGCCCATGATCCGCGCCATGCTGCTTTCTGACAACTCCGAGTACGCCGCAAGCACTTCGACGCAGTACCAGTATATGTTCGGTGAGAACTTCCTAGTGGCACCGGTGTATCAGGATACCCAGGCAGATGAGAACGGCAACGACATTCGCAATGGGATCTACCTCCCCAACTACGGCACCGACGAGAATCCCACCATCTGGATCGATTACTTCTCGGGCAAGCAGTATCGCGGCGGCCAGGTTCTCAACAACTACGAGGCTCCGCTTTGGAAGCTGCCGCTGTTTGTGAAGGCCAACGCTATCGTGCCGATGTACGCCGAGAACAACAACCCCGAGGCAGTGAGCGACACCAACACCAAGGGTACCGACCGCAGTCAGCGTATCGTCGAGTTCTTCGCCACCGAGGGCGACGGCACCTTTACGCAGTACGAGGACGACGGCTCCTCCATCGAAAACAACACGACTGAGGACGATTCCTACGGCACGATCGACAATATCTCCTACGGTGAGCATGTGAGCACCGTCTACAGCTCCAAGGCCGCAGGCGGCACCGCGACCTTTACCGCCGAGGCCTCGCAGGGCGGCTACAACGGCTACGACTCCAACCGCACCACGACCTTCGTGGCCAATGTGTCCGCCAAGCCCACGAGCGTTGTCGCCAAGAACGGCGGATCCGCACTCAACGTGGTTGAGGTCGACTCGCAGGAGACCTTTGACGCCGCGACCCCCGAGGCCGGCCAGGCGGTCTACTTCTACAGCGAGACCCCCAACCTCAACCACTACGGCAGCGATGCGGACGGCACCGAGGCCGAGCAGGGCGAGAGCTTCAACAACACCAAGATCACCACGAACCCCAAGGTCTACGTCAAGTTCGCGAAGACCGATGTTGCTGCAGCGGCGCAGACGCTTGAGCTGGGCGGTTTCGTGAACGCCGACGTCACGCTCACAGCCGATCGCCTCAACGAGAACCTCTCCGCACCCACGAACCTTGCTGCCCCCGAGGACGCCACGACCCCAACGAGCATCAAGCTCACCTGGGGAAAGGTCGATGGTGCTACCTCCTACGACCTTAAGGTCGACGGCACTGTGTTTGCCGTGGGTGATGCGGCCGAGTTCACGCACACCGACCTCGCCTACAATAGCAAGCACACCTACCAGATTCGTTCGCGCAACGCCGAAGGTTACTCCGCCTGGAGCGATGTGCTCGAGGCGAACTCCGCACTCGATCCGTGGCGGAACGTCCCCGACGCCGAGGAAATCACCTGGGAGGGCTCACTTTACGGCAGCCATAAGGCCGAGCTCGCCTTCGACCATGAGTTCCAGTCGGGCGACGGCGGTTTCCACTCCGGTGGCAACGATCTGGGCAAGGCGCTTACCGTTGACTATGGACGCGCTTACAAGCTCGATAAGCTCGAGTACTATCCGCGCGATGACGCCGGCAACGGCACCGTGACCAAGATGCGTGTTGAGACGAGTCTCGATGGCGTCCACTGGACGAGCCAGGAGGTCGATTGGGCACGTTCCGCTGATTGTAAGACGGTAGCGTTTGACGGCACCGTGGCCGCCCGTTACGTGCGCATGACACCGCTCGCCTCGGTCGGCAATTTCTTCTCCGCGTCCGAGATTGCCATCTACAAGACCGACGGCACGGATGGCTTCGCCGTGGGCTCCAACCTCAACAAGGCCACGATCTCCGACGGAGACTACTCCAACATGAAGAACTATCTGGGCCTCGAGAATCGCGAGCCCGATACCCCGACGTTCGGTTCGCAGATCCGCGACCACTTCGCCGACCTCAACGATAACGGCGTTTACGACGTCTACGATTACTCGTTCACCATGGCGGGTCTTGACGGCGGCACTAAACAAAAGGGCAAGGTCGCAGGTTCGCTCGCGGTGATTCCGAGCAAGACCGAGGTCGAGGCCGGTGATGAGATCACCGTTGATGTCTATGCGGCCGACGCCAAGAACGTCAACGCCCTGGGCGCCCTCGTCAACTTCAAGAGCGACCAGTTCGAGTTTGTGTCCGAGAGCATCGCGCAGGACGGCTCGACTGCCGGCATGGAGAACCTGTCTCGCGAGAAGGTCCAGTTCGTGGACGGAACGCAGACTATCAATCTCGCCTTTGCCAACCGCGGCGATGGCAAGCTCTACAACGGTACTGGCGCGGTGGCGAGTTTCAAGCTCAAGGCCAAGACCGCCGGAAAGGTCGAACTGCCCTCGACATCTTGGCTTATCGGCCCGGCATGCGACGCACTTGAGTTTGCGAGCGACGGCACGGTGACGATGCCGGACGTTCCTCAGCCAACGGTCGCCGAGTACGCCCAGGATGCCTTCAACATCACGATGACCAACGATGAGCTCACGACCGACGACGGGACCAACGTCGAGAAACTTATCCAGCAGAAGAGCTATAACGCGCTGTTCGATAATAACGAGGGCGACAACGGCTTTGAGTTCCTGTGGAACTGGAGTGGCAACTGGGACAGCGAGGGTAAGCTACCGAGTTACGTGAAGCTTCCCACCACGATGACATTCGCATTTAAGACGCCGTCGAAACTCGATAGCGTCGAGGTCGTTAACCGCAACGGCGGCAACGGAACCGTACAGAAGATCAAGGCCGTCGTGACGTTCGAGGATGGCTCGATCCAAGAGTTCGCGGGCGGGGAGTACGATTCCTTCCTGGCTCGCTACGCCTTTGACCTCTCTGCCGAGAACAAGGGCAAGAAGGCGACCAAGGTCGAGGTCACGCCGCTTGAGGCATCGGGTGACCAGATGCTCACACTGCGTGAGGTCAACTTCAACTACACGCAGGGTGTCGAGGCCATCGAGGGTGTCGAGCTAGGCAAGAACCAGACCGAGTTCTTTGAAGGCGACATTACGCCCGTCGACGCCAAGGCTACGCCTGAGAGCGCTGGCTACCCCTATGTGACGGTCGAGAGCTCCGACCCCTCTGTGGTAAGCGTCTCCGCTGTTCAGGCTGGCGATAGCGTGAGCTACTACCTGCGTGCCAACAAGGCCGGCAAGGCAAAGATCACGGTGGCGTCGGTACTCGACCCCTCCAAGACCGCATCCTATGAGGTCGAGGTCAAGGCTGGTGTCGATACCTCTGCGCTCGTGGCAGCGCTTTCCAAGGCCGCGGGCTACAGCGAGTCCGTCTACACCAAGGATTCCTATGCAGCTCTCACCACTGCGGTCGAGGCGGCTCGGAAGCTCCTCGACAGCGGCCAGGGCAGCTATAGCAAGAAGGATGTCGCAGACGCCACTGCCAAGATCGAGAAGGCAATCGACGGCCTCAAGATGCGCCCTGTCGATGAGAAGATCCTCATCAACACGCCCGAGAACCGCAAGAACGTCAAGGTGGCCGACTTCTCGAGTGAGGCCGACTACGAGGGCAGCAACGCCGTCAACGCTCTCGACGGCGACGAGCGGACGCTTTGGCACAGCGACTGGGCCCATGGGACCGGTATGCCCCAGTATCTGAGTGTCGACCTGGGCCGCGACTACGATCTCACCGACGTTACATTCCTGCCGCGCCAGGACGGCGGCACTAACGGCGATATCTTCGAGGCCGAGATACTGGTCTCCGACACTGCCGACGGTTATGAGATGGGCACCGCCGCGTCGATGGGTACGTTCGCCTTCGACAACGACGGCCGCGTGCTCACCGACCGTGGCGACTGGAAGCAGATGAGCTTTGGCGCCGCGCGCGGTCGCTACGTGACCGTCAAGGTGATTCACGCCGGCGGTGGCGACGTTGATGCCTACTGCAGCATGGCGGAGCTCAAGTTCTACGGTACGGCCGTCCCCGATCCGGTGGCGAAGGATGATCTCGCTACCGCGATCGAAAAGGTTGATGCCGAGGTTGCTGCCGGCGACCTCAAGGCCGGTGACTACACCGAGGCCTCCTGGACGGCGCTCGAGAACGCCCTGGCGAGCGCCCGCGCCATCTTGAGTGACGAGAACGCCACGCAGGACGAGGTCGACCAGGCGCTCAGGGCGCTCGAGAGCGCCCGCGGCGCGCTCGAGAAGACCCCGGTGGCCCCGGTCGAGAATCCGACTAAGAAGCAGCTCAAGGCTCTGGTCAAGCAGGCGAAGGAGACTGACACCAGGGGCAAGACGGCCGAGTCTGTCAAGGCCCTGACGGATGCCATTACCTACGCCGAGGACGTCTTGGGTGATGAGGATGCTTCCGACACCCAGATCCAGGCGGCCTATGGCCAGCTCAAGCTGGCCATTGAGAGCCTCAAGGATGCCGATTCCGGCAACCAGGGCGGCTCGGGCAACCAGGGTTCCGGCAATGGCTCGAACGGCGGCAACCAGGCGGGCAAGCCCGCAGGCGACAAGGCCCAGGGCAGCAAGAAGAACGGTTCGGCGATTCCCAATACCGGAGACCAGACGGCGGCGACCGTCGCGACCGTCGGTGGTCTTGGCGCCATCATCGCCGCGATCGGCGCTTTCTTCCATCGTCGCAGCAAGGCTAAGTAGCCCCAGCAACAGCTAAGCAAGCGTGCCCGCCGCCCCACCCAAGGACGGTGGGCACGCTTTTTGAATGTAGGCAGAAAGCTCCGACCCTTCGGCCCTAATCTCGCAAAGCGTTCCGTCTCCCGCCGAACACATCAGCATCGGCGGCTATACTTGATTTATTTGCAGTTAAGGGTCGCGGATCCGCCGCGTCGCCGCTCTCAACAGGAGGTCTTTGTTTATGGCAGATCAAAAGCCGGTTGTCGGGATCATCATGGGTTCCAAGTCCGATCTGGGCGTTATGGAAGGTTGCACCGCCGAGCTCGAGGCGCTGGGCGTGCCCTATGAGCTTGTCATTGCGAGCGCACACCGCACACCGGCGAAGGTCCACGAGTGGGCTTCGACTGCTGCTGACCGCGGCATCAAGGTGATTATCGCTGCTGCCGGCAAGGCTGCTCACCTGGGCGGTGTCGTGGCGGCCTTTACGCCGCTGCCGGTCATCGGCGTGCCTATGAAGACGGGCGATCTGGGTGGTATGGACTCGCTGCTGTCGATGGTGCAGATGCCTTCGGGCGTGCCCGTTGCCTGTGTGGCCATCAACGGTGCCAAGAACGCCGCCATTTACGCCACGCAGATTCTGGGCGCATGCGACCCCGAGTACCGCAAGGTTATCGAAAAGATGAAGCAGGAGATGGCTGACGCCTAAGCGTTCCGCCGTTTCACCGCAGTATAAGGAGAGCCATGTCCGATTATCAGGGAAAACGATTCAAGGCTTCTCAGATTCCCGATCCGTCGAAGCCGGGTGCTGCCCGTGCGGCACAGCAGGGTCGGACATCCTCTCCTCAGCAGCCGCGCGCGCCGCGCCCCGTGACACCGGCGACGCATCGTCGACAGGACGCGCCGGCCGCATATCGTCCTTCGTCTTATAGCTCCGCTAAGAAGCCGCCCCGGTCTTCATCGCATGCCGCGCCGTCGGATTGCACCGAGCTGCCGCGTAAGAAGCGCCGCTCCATCATTCCTATCCTGCTCATCATCATCGGTATCGGCCTGATTGTCGCCGCCGCCGCTATCTTTATTAATGCCCAGATTGGCTATAAGCAGGCGAGCGATTCGTATCAGAAAATCGAGAAGCAATATGTAAGCGATAAGGACGCCAGCGGCGTGCCGATTGTCAACTTTGATGCGCTTGCTCAGACGAATCCCGAGATTGTGGGTTGGATTTACGTGCCGGGAACCAACATCAACTATCCCGTGGTGCAGACCAACAACAACTCCAAATACCTCAACACGTTGTTTGATGGCACGTCCAACGCGTCCGGCGCCATTTTCCTGGATAGCGATGACACCGCGCCGGGAATGGTCGACCAGCAGACCACGATCTACGGCCACCATATGAACGATGGGTCGATGTTCAACGTGATTTCGGACACCACTGATCAGGCGACGTTCGATAGCATCGAGTTTGTGTATTACATCACACGGGATGCTACGTATAAGCTGCGACCACTGGCGACCAAAGTTGTCGAGGACACGTATGCCAAGGCGCGCACGCCCAATTTTGAGGGCGATGACGGGCTCAAGAACTACCTGTCCGAGATGCTCGACGGTGCCTCTGCCGTGGCGAGTGATGCCACCGATCGTGCCGCTTCGGCAACCAAGGTTGTAACGCTTGTGACCTGCCGTTCACTGTCGCTGAGCAACACGCGCGCTGTCATGGTGCTCACGCCCGTTGATGAATAAATTGCCCGAGAGTAGCTAATTTGGGACGGTAAGGGAGAAACGATGCTTGAGAGTGGCAAATTGATGCCTTCGATTGATGCTTGGCTGCGCGAGGCCAAGGCCGATGCTTCGGCGGCAGGCTGCGGGATGTATCTGACGCATAACGGTGTGGTGCGTGCGACGCCCAAGGCCGAGGTGCGCGGAGTCGAGACCGATGGCGTGGCACCAGGCCACAGGGTGGGCGGCATGGTCTTTGACTACGACGCCGAAAAGGTACGGTCTGCTATCGGGGCCACGCGCGCGATGCCGGGTATCGGCTATGTGCGCGTGTGGCTGGCAAGCGGCGAGC
>CATWVA010000022.1 GCA_958354105.1 uncultured Collinsella sp. | reverse complement strand
AGCTAGTGCTAATGACCTCGAATAAACACTTCTAAACAGTTAAACGGTCGATATCTCCGTGTGAACGGTTTGGAGGCAGAGGGCGGCCCTATGCCTGCTGATAGTGCAGGTGCTTCTCGTCGATATTGGCCAGGTCGCGGTCGAGATAACGGCGCGCGAGCCAGTTTGCCATGGGGAGGTTCTGGTCCAGATAGTTACCGCACTCCTCGGGAGCGGCGCCGGGGATATCGCCCTCAAAACCAGCAACAAACTCGAACAGCTCGCGCACGAGCGGCAAGATCTCCTCACTCGTCAGCTCACCAAAGACAACCAGGTAAAAGCCCGTGCGGCAGCCCATGGGGCCAAAGTAGACAATGCGGCTCGACCACTCGGCATGATTGCGGAGGAACGTGGCACCCAGATGCTCGATGGTGTGGCACTCCGCCGTGTTCATAACTGGCTCCTTGTTGGGCGTGGTCAGGCGCAGGTCAAAGGTGGTGACGGCGGCGCCGGTCGCCGGATCGCGGTCGATGCGGCTCACATACACGCCGGGCTCGAGCAGCAGATGGTCAACGGAAAAACTCGCGATGCGCTCCATGGCAGATCCTCTCGGTAGTCAATTTGGGACGGGGCTCTTTTTGCTGGTTCGAATGATCGCACCAATCATACCAGTCAAAAAAGCCCCGTCCCAAATGAGCTGCCCGGGACGGGGATCAATGAGTTTTTAATCCCCGTCTCAGAATAATCATGCTAGGCGGTGTACGCGATTGTAGATTTCACGGCATGGCGCCAGCCGGCGATCTTTTTGGCGCGCTCGTCGGCGGACATGGTGGACTCCACGATGCCGCGGGCGCCGTAGACGTCGACGACGTCGCGCGTGTACATGCCCAGCGCAATGCCGCAGGCCCAGGCCGCGCCCAGACCGCTCATCTCGTCGTTGCTCGCAATGCGGATGGGCGAGCCGACCAGGTCGCTCTCAAACTGCATCAGGTACGCGTCGCGCGTGGGACCGCCGTCAACACGAAGCTCGGCCAGTGCCGCGCCCGAATCCTCGACCATCGCATCGATCACGTCGAAGATCTGATAGGCGATCGACTCGTCGGCGGCCTTTACGAACTCCGCACGGCCCGTGGTGCGCGTCATGCCAAAGACGCAGCCCTCGGCATCGCTCGCCCAGTGCGGCGCGCCCAGGCCAGTGAACGCCGGCACAAAGTAGACGCGGCTCGCCGGATTGGCGGCGTAGCACAGGTCGGTGACTTCCTCGGGATTGTTGATGAGTTCCAGGTCGTCGCGCAGCCACGTCTTGACGGCGCCGGCGTAGCTCACGTTGCCCTCGAGCACATACTCGGTCACACCGTCCATACGCCACGCAAGCGAGCTCGAAAGCCCGTGCGAGCTGGCGACGAACTCGTCGCCGACGTTCATCATGACCGAGCTGCCGGTGCCATAGGTCGCCTTTGCCATGCCGCGGCTATGGCAGCCCTGGGCAAACAAGGCGGCATGGCTGTCGCCGAGCACGCCGTGAATGGGCACGGGCGCCGGCAAAAAGCCGCCCAGGTTCGTCATGCCGAACAGGCCATCGGAATCGGTCACCTGCGGCAGGCAAGCCGAATCGACGCCAAAGGCCTCGCACACCGGCTCGCTCCAGCAGCCACGGCGCAGGTCAAAGAGCTGCGTGCGGCTGGCATTGGACCAGTCGCAGCGAAACTCCGCGCCGCCCGTGAGCGTCCAGACCACCCAGGCATCGATGGTGCCCAGGCACAGCTCGCCCGCCGCCGCGGCCTCGGCAGCCGCGGGAACGTTCGCGAGGATCCAGGCCATCTTGCCCGCCGGATAGTAGGGCGAGAGCACCAGACCCGTCGTGTCACGCACCAGCTCGGCCACGCCTTCGCGCGCAGCCAGCTCGTCGCACAGCTCGCGGACGCGGGCGCACTGCCACACCACGGCATCGCACAGCGGCTCGCCCGTCGTGCGATTCCAGGCAACGGTAGTCTCGCGCTGGTTGGAGATGCCGATGCCGGCGACGTCGGCCGGATCGACCCCGGTCTCCTCCACCACGGCGCGCGCCACGGCCAGCACGTTGGCGGCGATCTCGGCTGGATCATGGCTCACCCAGCCGGCCTCGTTGACAATCTGGCGATGCGAGCGGTCGGCGCGATGGATCAGATGGCCGCCCTCGTCCACCAGCAGCGCCTTAGTACCCTGTGTGGACTGATCGATTCCGATGATGTATTTGCTCATGTACTCTCCTGTCTCCCCCGTCGATTCAAAACTAAAACCCGACGGACAAGGAGCGAGTGGCCGACCGGCTCATGAGAGCGCAGCCGACCTGCTCAAAATTCAACCTAAAAGGATTGGTGCAAACCTGTCCCCGATGCACCAATTACTCTGCGGGAAGGAACTCGACGACCGTCTTGGCGATTCCCTCGCCCGTCAGGCCGTAGTGCGCAAAGACCTCGGGGCTCGTACCGGTGATGGCCGGCGCATCGGGTAGACTCAGGCACTTGACCGGACGCGGGCAGTGCTCACCCACGACCTGCGCGACCATGGAACCCAGGCCACCGAAGGGACTGTGCTCCTCGACGGTCACGACGGCTCGCGTGGCACCGGCGGCCTCGATCACGGCCTCGGCGTCGAGCGGCTTGACGCAGTACATATCGAGCACCGTTGCCGAGATACCCTGCTCGGCCAAAAGGTCGGCGGCGTCCACGGCGTGGCGGACCATCTCACCGGTGGCGACGATCGCCACATCGGTGCCGCGGCGCACCCAGGTGGCGCGGTCCATCTGGAACGGGCACTCGTCCTCGGTGTACACGTCCTCCACCGGGTTGCGGCCCACGCGGATGTAGGCCGGCTTGTTGTCGGCAACCAGGGCGCGCACGAGCTCGGCGGTCTGGAAGCGATCGCTCGGCAGATACACGCGCATGTTGGGAATCGCGCTCATGGCGGCGATATCCTGCGCGGAGTGATGGCTCATACCGAGGGCGCCATAGGAAACGCCGCCCGAGATGCCGATGAGCTTGACGTTGGTGTTGGAGTACGAAACGTCGACCTTGCACTGCTCATACGAGCGCGTGGTCACAAAGGACGCCGGCGAGGCGGCCCAGGCCTTCTTGCCGCACGAGGCCATACCGGCGGCGATACTCACCAGGTCCTGCTCGGCGATGCCGACCTCAATGGACTGCTGGGGATACTGATCGAAGAACGGCGTGAGCGATGCGGAGCCGCGGGAGTCGGAGCACAAGACGACGATGTCTTTATCGGTTGCGGCGGCCTCGAGCAGCGTGTCGCAGATAGCCTTGCGGTTGGCGATCTTGTTAGCCATTGATAGCCTCCTTATGGGCAGCGAAATCGGCGATGATCTGGGCATATTCCTCATCGTTGGGCAGGTGATGATGCCAGGCGGCCTTGTCCTCCATAACCGGCGAGCCGTAGCCCTTCACCGTGTTGAGGATGATGACCGTGGGCTTACCCTTGGTCTCGGCGGCCAGCGTCAGCGCGGCGTCGATGGCCTGGACGTCGTTGCCCGGAATGGACAGCACGTTCCAACCGAAGGCGGCCCAGCGCTCCTCCTGCGAATCCTGCTTCATGACGTCCTCGGTGCTGCCGCTGATCTGCAGGCGGTTGCGGTCCACGAGCGCGCACAGGTTATCGAGCTGGTAGTTGCCGCCGCTCATGGCGCCCTCCCAGACCGAGCCCTCGGCAAGCTCGCCGTCGCCCATGATGGTGTAGACGCGGTAGTCGCGGCCATCCATCTTGCCGGCAAGCGCCATCCCGACGGCCACGGGCAGGCCATGACCCAGCGAGCCCGAGTTCATCTCGATGCCCTTGAGCTTGTTGTTGGGGTGGCCGATGTAGGGGCTGCCGAACTTAGAGAAGCGGGCCTTGACGTCGTCGAGGTCCAGATAGCCCTCGTGGCAGAGCACCGCGTAGTAGGCCTCCATGGCGTGGCCCTTGGAGAGTACGAAGCGATCGCGGTTGGGATCGTCGACGGTCTCGGGAGAAATGTTGAGGTGGTTGGCATAGAGGGTCATCAGCGCATCGATGACCGACATGTCGCCGCCGATGTGCCCGCCAGCGCCAGCCATGATGATATCGACGCAATCGCGGCGAAGGTCCCAACGCAGGGATTCAAGCTCTTCGATAGTTGCCATTTCTACTCTCCTCGCAGGTAAGCTTTGACGTCTTCTTCGATGGGGTCGTACAGGTCGGGGACAATGCCGATGTACTTGCACGCCTCGTAGAGCACCGGCACCACGTTGGCGTGAATGGCGACGCAGTGGTGGATGTAGGGACCCTCGACGATCTTGGCCTCGAGGCGCTTGAGGTTGTCGACCTCGACCCACAGGTAGGTGCCCATGCCGGCCGGGCCGTCGATGCCGCGGGCGTTACCCAGCAGCAGCGAGTACTCGCCGTTGTCGCCGTCAAAGCGGGCAAGGGTGAGGTCGCCGTGCTTGGCCTCGGCCGTCAGCGCGCCGGGGTGATCGAAAGCCAGCGGGTAAGTGAGCTTGGGCTTGACGGCCGCGCAGCTGCAGGGCCAGGGGCCGCAGTGCTGCAGCAGCTCGCCGTTCTCGTTATCGGGATGACGCACGGTCCAGTCGGCGAACATGCCGCGGTGACGGCCCAGGTCGGCGGCCTCGACCATCAGCGCGGTGATAGCGCCATGGATGTCGGTCTCGCAGACGATGGGGATGCCCATCTCGTTGAGGATTGCGTTGGCGGCGCAGGGCATAATGCCCAACTCGTCCTGCAGGGCGTTCCAGCACTGGATGGCGCCGGCGTTGCAGCCGTACTTCTCGACCAAGCGCTTCATGGCAATGGCGAGTCCTGCGACCGCAGGAACCTTGTCCTCGGGGATGCAGATCTCAAAGCTGTCACCAATGTGGGCGAGCATGGCTGCCATGGCCTGCTCGTCAGCCTGGGCGTCGCGCACGGCCTGGACAAGCTCGGTCATGGGGATGGGCGAAAGCTGGATGTTGAACTTCTCGAGCAGCTCGCCCTCGTTGCACATGGTCGACCAGAAATCGAACGGACGGGTGGCCATCTGCAGGATGCGGGTGTGCTTGAAGGTCTTGACCACGTTGCACACGGCCAAAAAGTCCCAGACGCCGCGCTCGAACTCGGGATCGGTCAGACGGCAGTTGGTCATGTAGGTGAAGGGAACCTGGAAGCGGCGCAGGACCTTGCCGGTGGCGAACAGACCGCACTGGCTATCACGCAGACGGGTGCCGTCGGGCTCGGGGCGCTCGTCGCGCGGCCCCCACAGCAGCACGGGCAAACCGAGCTCGCGGGCAAGGCGGGCGCAGACATACTCGGTACCAAAGTTGGCGTGGCAGAGCATGATGCCGTCGACGCCCTCGGCGCGGAACTTCTCGACGATAGGCGCGATATGGCTGTCGTCGAACAGCAGGCCCTCGTCGTTGATGTCGTCGATATCCACAATCTCGACGCCGATCTCGCGCAGGCGATCAGCCGTCAGACCGCGATACTTGATCGCGTCCGGCGCGCTAAAGATACTGCGGCGCGTGGGCACAAAGCCGAGCTTGATCTTGTCCATGTACGTCCTCCCCTAGTCACATGTTCAGTAAACAGACGCATGTTTCGTTTTGTTCTGTTTACTAAATGTTTTACTCTTTTGTTTAAAAGTTTAGCGCGAAAGTCTCGTAAACGGTAGAGAAATCAGCCTAAACGGTATGTAAACAATCTGAACATACAAGGGCAACAAAAAGAGGGCCCCGAAGGATCCTCTCTTGGTAGCGTTATGTTTACCGCCCTGGCGCGCTTTGACACGCCGCAGACGATGCCGTCTCCGCCTAGATTTCGCGCACGCTCTGGCGCTCGACAAAATAGGTCGACACAGCCGTTTTGCAGGTATAGCTCTTGGGATTGCGGATGTTGCCCACCAGGCGGCGCACCGCGATCTCGCCCACCTCGTGTTTGGGAACATGCACCGTGGTGAGTGGCGGGTTGGAGAAGGCGCCCAGAGATAGGTCGTCAAAGCCGATGATCGAGACATCCTCGGGCACGCGAATGCCGTGCTCGTTGAACGCGCGCATGGCACCCACGGCGAGCACGTCGTTCTCGGCAAAGAAAGCCGTCGGCAGGTCGTCGCGTGAGACGCTGTCGAGCCATGCACCCATATCGCGATAGGCACCTTCGAGCGTGGTGCCCAGCGTGACGCGCCATGCCGGGTTTGCCTCGAGGCCCGCATCCTCAAGTGCTTGGCGATAGCCGCGCTCGCGATCCTTAAAGTTGCGGATACGAAGGTCGCCCGCCAGATAGCCGATTTGCTTGTGACCTTTCTCGATAAGGTAGTCCACGGCGCGCAGTACCGAATCGGTGTTGGCAATGACCACGGCATCGAAGTACTGGCGGTCGCTCCAGCCGTCGAGCACGATCAGGTGGGCGGCAGCGTTGGCGAACAGGGCGTAATCTTCCTCACCCAGCTCGGTACCCATCAGCACGATGGCGGCAGACGGGTCGGCGATCAGGCCCTCGACCTGCGGACGCACGGCGTCCAGGTCGCTAAAGTCGAGCGAGACAAAGCTCGTGCTCATGCCGTGGCGACGCGCCTGGCGCTCCACGCCCTCGATGACCGCGGGGTGGAAGGTGCTCTCGTCCAGGATGGCGCCCGTCTTGCGCGCAAGCACAAACTGAATGCTCTCGAGCTGCGTCGACTGCTGGTAGCCGAGCGATTGTGCGCACTCCAGAATGACCTTGGCGGTCTCCTCGCTCACGCTGCGCTTGCGGTTGAGCGCGTTGGACACGGTCGCAGGCGAAAAACCGGTGATACGGCTGATCTCGCGAACACTTGCTTTGGCCATTGTTCCCCCTAGTAACGGTCACGGTCGAGTATCATGGACTGACCGCCCCGTGACTCAACATCTAAACGACCGCAAATTCAATCTAAACAGAATAGTAAATGTTTAATAGCTAGTTTAGCCTGTTGTCAAGCGAAGTGGTGCGACTATTCCCCCAACGGGCACATTTACTCGGTAGCTAAAAAAGCCCCGTCCCAAATTGACTACATGGGGCGGGGCGTAAAAAACATTTAGCCAAGGACACGGGCCATACGTGTCTTGAACTCGGACAGGAAGCGCGGAGCATCCACGGTCAGTGCCACAAGCGCACTCTTGTCCGGATCAGACAGACGGTGCTCGTCGCAAATGGTGCGGCCGCGATACTCTCCCAGCAGATCAACACGCAGGTTGCAGCCGAGCGCACCTACGAGCGTGGGGTCGATCGCCACGGCAACGGCCAGCGGATCGTGCAGCGCACAACCACCCAGGTAGGGTGCGTTCATCTCGTACGAGCCAATGTAGTGCTCGACCATGCTCGCAAATGCGCAGCCCGCCATGGTGCCCGAGCCCGTCCAGCCGGCAATGTCGCGGCGCGTAAGCACCACGCGATGCGTCACGTCCAAGCCTACCATGGTGAGCTTGCGACCCGAGCGCAGCACGGCATCGGCCGCCTCGGGATCGCTTGCCATGTTGGCCTCGGCGCCCGCGCTCACGTTACCGGGCACGGTCAGGGCGCCGCCCATTACCACCACGCGGCCGATAGACATCACCGCCGCCGCATCGCGTTCCAGGGCAAGGGCCAAGTTGGAGAGCGGGCCAGTCGCCACGTAGACCAAATCGGGACCATAGGTGCGCGCGGCATCGATCAGATAATCGACCGCAGCGTTGCCATCAGCCGATGTCGCCCCCACCGGCTCGTAGGGCGACGCGGGCACGCTCGCGCCGCCGATGCCATTCTTGCCGTGAATGAGCGCGGTGGACGCCGGCGGCGTATAAGGCTCAGTCGCCTGCAAAGGACGGTCGGCACCCAGGTACACCGGCACCTCGGGACGACCCAACAGGTCGAGCACCGCCAGGCAGTTATGCGCCGACTGGTCGACGCGCACGTTGCCAAAACATGTGGTAATGCCCACGAGCTCGACCTCGGGGCTCGCGATGGCATAGGCAAGCGCCATCGCATCGTCCACACCCATATCCAGATCAAGGATCAGCTTCTTAATTGCCATTGTTCTACTCCGCTTCTCCGTCTTGTATCAAATCGTCTAAATCAAACACGCGCTCAACTTCGGCACGCGTGGGAATCGACTGCTGTGCGCCCAGGCGCGACACCGTCACCGCCGAGGCGCGAGCGCCCGCCGCCATGCACTCAAAGAGCGGCAGGCCCTCCAGACGAGCCGCCGCCAACGCGCCGATAAACGTATCGCCCGCGGCCGTCGTATCGACCACCGCGCTCGAAAGCGCCGGCATGCGCAGCGGCTCACCGCCATCGCCGAGCGTAACCGAGCCGGCGCCGCCCAACGTGATGACCGCAGCCCCGGCGCCCTTGTCGAGCAGCGCATTGAGCGCGGCGACGCAACTCGCATCATCCGTAGGCAGAATGCCCGTCAGCACCTGGCACTCGGTCTCGTTGGGGCAGACCAGGTCGACCGCTGGCCACGCTCCTGCCGGCAGGTCGCAGGCGGGCGCCGGGTTAAAGATCGTATAGAACCCCAGCTCGTGAACGCAAGAGAGCGCCGCGGCCGTTGCCATCAGATCGCATTCGCCCTGGGCAATAAAGACGCTTCCGGCAGCCGGGGCAATCTCGCTGGCATCGCCGTCGAGCTCGTCGGCCACCAAGCGCCTCAGTGCGCGGGCAACGTCCTCGCCCGCAAGCGCATGGTTGGCGCCCGGCGACAGCACGATGCGGTTGTCGCTCTCGCAGCGAATGATAGTCGCGGTACCGGTCTCCACGTCATCGCGACGCGCCACAAACTCAACGCCCACGCCGGCATCCTGGAGCCCTGCCACGAGCGCATCGCCAAAGGTATCGCGCCCAACAGCGCCGATCATGCACGTGCGCGCACCCATGCGCGCAGCGGCAACGGCCTGATTGGCTCCCTTACCGCCGGCGTTGGTGATAAAACCGCTGCCATCGACCGTCTCGCCCGCGCGCGGCATGCGCTCGCACGCCACCGAAAGGTCCATGTTCATGCTGCCGAACACCGCAACGATGCTGTGATCCGCCATGGAAACCTCCTCGTCTTCAGGCTTTGCGCCCACCGTCGACCAACGATTGTGCACTCTCGCACCCCCTATAACTTTAGTCCACTTTGATGTGGACGCGCGCTTGAGCTTGCGCCAGCAGCAAGCATTCACAGGGGCAGGCAGCTACAATGAATACGTGCTGATTATTCTCGTCATTGGATGATGTTTTATGGAACAACTCTCGCAATCGGGCTCGCGCGGTCGACGCCGCACGGGCAACGAGCCGGCGCCGCACGAACGCGTGAAGGGCGAGCGCCGTGCCAACGAGCCGCGACGCACCGCGAGCCCCCATCGCGCTTCTGCCAACAACGCGGGCCGCGCCAACACTCCCGCCGCGGAGCAGACGCCTGCTCGCCCCAAGTCCCGCTACATCCCTGCGCTCGACGGTCTGCGCACGCTTGCCGTCGTCGCGGTGGTGCTCTATCACCTCAACCTCACGTGGGCTCAGGGCGGCCTGCTTGGCGTCACGATCTTCTTTGTGCTTTCGGGCTATCTGATCACGCGCTTGCTGCTCAACGAAGTCGCTAAGACCGGCCGCATCGACCTTAAGAGCTTCTGGATTCGCCGCATCCGTCGCCTGGTCCCCGCCGTGGTAACGGTAGTGTTCGTGACCTGCGCGCTGTGCACCATCTTTAACCACGTGATGCTCACCAAGATGCGCCCCGACATCCTGCCGTCGCTGCTGTTCTTCAACAACTGGTGGCAAATTGCCCAAAACGTCTCGTACTTCAACGCCCTGGGCGACCCCTCGCCGCTTACGCACTTTTGGTCGCTCGCCATCGAGGAACAGTTCTACCTGGTTTGGCCCCCGCTGCTGCTCGCTATGGTATCCATGCACATGAGCAAGCCCAACACACGCCGCGTGGTTCTGGGCCTGGCTGCTGTCTCCGCCATCGCCATGATGGTGCTCTATAACCCCGCCGCCGACCCCAGCCGCGTGTACTACGGCACCGACACCCGCGTGTTCTCGCTGCTGCTGGGCGCTTGGATGGCCTTTATCCCCGATCGCGACCTGGCGCCGGTGCGTCTCGCTCGTCGTTTGGGGCTCAATCGCCTGGCTGGCGCCGCCAAGCACGGCAAGAACGCCGAGGGCAAGCATGACGCTACGACCGACGGCGCAGCCGAGACCGTCCCGGCACAGCCGAGCGCCCTCGTGCGTTTTTGGTCCTCGCCCGCATCCATCGATATGTTGGGCGTCGTGGGTCTGGTTGGCCTTGCCGCCATGGTCGCGCTCACCAACGGCTACACCGCGTTCCAGTATCGCGGCGGCACGCTGTCATGCTCCATCCTCACGCTCATGGTCATCGCGGCCTGCGTGCAGCCCCAGGGAATGGTTGCCCGCGCGCTGTCCGCCGAGCCGCTCGTGTGGGTTGGCAAGCGCTCGTACAGCATCTACCTGTGGCACTATCCGCTACTGTTGCTCATGAACCCGGTCGCCAACATCAACGATACGCCGTGGTGGCAGTACATTTTGCAGGTGTTGTTGGTGGTCGCCGTAGCCGAATGCTCATATCGCTTTATCGAGACGCCGTTTAGAAAGGGCGCCTTTGGGCGCACCGTATCCGAGTTCCGCAACGGCACCACCACGCCCACCAACTGGGTGCGCGCGCATATTCCCGCGTGCGCCACTTGCGGCATCGTGCTTGTTATCGCGCTGGGCGGCCTGATCTTTGTGCCGGAAACTTCCGCACTGAGCGGTGAGGGCGCCGAAGTCCTCAACAAGGAAGCCAAAAACACCGCGCCAACGGACCAACAGGCAGCCGACGACACCGACAAGGACAACGACGGCTTCCCCGACGGATCCTACGACCTGCTGATGATCGGTGACTCCGTGTCGCTGCGCGCCGTTGATTCCTTTGACGGCGTGTTCCCCCACAGTCACATCGATGCCGAAAAGGGCCGCCAGTTTGATGCGGGCCGCGCGACATTTGAGGGCTATCTCCAACAGAACCTTGCCGGCAAGATCGTGGTCTTTGCACTGGGAACCAATGGCTTGGTAACCGACGACCAGATTGACGCCATCATGGCCGATGCAGGAGATAAGCGTATTGTGGTGTTTGTGAACACGCGCAGCCCGCAGCCGTGGGTTGGCTCTACCAACCAGGCCATCGCCAACGCCGCTACGCGCTACAAGAACGTGCGCGTTATCGACTGGTACGGATACAGTGCCAATCGCAACGACCTGTTCGATGGCGATGGCACGCACCTGTCGACCACTGGCGTGACTGAGTACCTCAACTTGATCCGCGATGCAGTCAAGAAGGACCTGCCCGTGCATCCCGAGGATCACGTCAACGATCCGCAGCCGGCGGCCGTCAAGTCTGCCACCGACGCGCTCGTCAATGCGCTCGCTCTCAAGCCGCACAAGCTGGGCACCGACAAGTAACCTGCAGCGCAAACTTCCCACATCCGGAGGGGGTGCCTGCCACGGCAGGCACCCCCTCCGGCGGTTAGGGACGTTCCTTATGTGCCGGCACCTAGGGACACTCCTGGCACAGCCGAGGAACGCCCTCCTTGCGACCGAATTCTGGGCGCCTCGCCACCCCGAACGTTGTTTCCAAGCCCACACCCGAAGCAAACAACCCAAAATCACTCTTTTCGAGCCGGCTCCAAGAGGTCGTGGACAAAAAGGGGCAAATATGAGTACTGTTACCATTTTAGTAGCAGGCAAAACCACCCAAAATGGCGCCCCTGCGGTAGCGCGCGACCCTTCCAGTTGACCAGAATAGCCGACTTAGGACTTGGAGACCCGCTTTTAATGAACAGGTTCTTAGCTATGTTCATTATTTTCTTGGTCGTAAATGCTATCGGCCAGGCAACAGTACTCATATTTGGCATTATTTGTCCACTCACATATTACTAACCCCCTATAACAGGCAAAATACAGGCCGCAACCCATGGCAGCGGCCTGTTTGGAGTCCAAAAGAGGCGCTAAGCGCTGTAGCCCATCGCTTGCAGGACAAACATGACAACCGTCAGCACCGTAATCACGGCGATAGTCGCCCAAGTGAGCACGTTCCACACGCGACCGTTGCGGTTTGCACCCATAATGTGACGGTCGGCGGCGATAACCACCTGGAACACCAGAACCACGGGTAGTAGCACGCCATTGATGACCTGCGAGGTCATCATAATCTGGAACAGATCGACACCGGGCATAAGCACCAGCACGGCAGAGATACCGATGATGGCCGTAATGATGCCACGATAGACCGGGGCCTCGTCCCAGCTGCGGTCGGCGCCGCGCTCCCAGCCAAATGCCTCGCAGATAGCGCTCGACGTGACGCCCGGCAGCACGCAGGCAGCCAAGAAGCTCGCCGCGACCAGGCCCGAGGCAAACAGCACCGTGGACCACTGACCCGCAATAGGCTCCAGCGCGCGGGCGGCATCGGCGGCATCGCTAATCTGAATACCCGCGGGGAACAACACCGTACCGGTCGTGATGATAATAAAGCCGGCAATGACATCGGCGGCAAGCGAGCCGCTCACGGTATCGATGCGCTGCAGCACGATATCGTCCTCGCCCGCGTTCTTATCGACCACGTTGTTCTGTGCCAAGAAAATCATCCACGGCGCGATGGTGGTACCGATCGTTGCGACCACGAGCGACACGTAGCTGGGGTCATTTTGAATGTTAGGCACGACCAGGTCGACCGCGACCTCACCCCAGTTGGGGCCAGCCATAAATGCAGCGACGATATAGGTCACGAACACGCAGCTCACCAGCAGCAGAATCTTCTCGATGCGCTGGAAACTACCCGACATGGTAAGCATCCACACCAGCAGCGCCACCAACGGCACCGAGATGCTCGCCGGCACGCCAAAGAGAGCAAGGCCGCTGGCGATGCCCGCAAACTCCGAAATGGTCACAGCCGTGTTGGCGATCAACAGCGCCGCCATAGCAAGTACACTCTTGCGCACGCCAAAGCGCTCGCGAATGAGCGATGCCAGGCCCTTGCCCGTGACGCAGCCGCAGCGCGCCGCGGTCTCCTGCGTCACGATGAGCAGCACAGTCATGACGGGAAGCATCCAGAGCATCTTATAGCCATAGCTGGCGCCCGCGCTGGAATACGTTGCAATGCCGCCGGCGTCATTGCCCGAAAGCGCCGCCAACAGACCGGGACCCATAGCGCCAAAGATGGCCGCGATGGTCAACTTTTGCTTGGTGCCCGACTTTTGCTTGGTATTTTGCACGCGACCACCTAACCCATGACCGACATGGTGAGCAGCACCGCAGCGGCGCAGTACGCTACGCACGAAATCATGACGGCAATAACGTTCATGGCGGTGCCCGACGTGTTGAGGTCATGCTCGTCACGCCAGAACAGCACCATCAGGTAAATCACGGCGCTCATGTTGCCAACCAGGCAAATGATGGCAGCGATATTAAAGCACCCGGTAAAGAGTTGCTCCTCAAACATGGGCGCATCGGGGAACGCGGCGGTGCGCACCAGCTGAGCGCACAGGTAGGTCACGAGTGACAGAATCAGGCCCATGCCCGTACTCTGGAAGAAGAACCCCAGATACGGCTTGGGCTCGTCGTCGTGACCGTCATACTCCAGGAAGTAGTTCTTGACGAACGACACCATGCGCGAGGCCGCCAGCAGCACAAGCGGCATGGCGCACATGGGGAACACCACCAGATGCGCGGAGCCGAGTGCCGTTCCCAACACGGTCGCCATGATGCACGACGCGATGCCCCATACAACAACCCAGTACTGGCGATGCACGAACCAGCTGAGCACGTTCGTCGAGTCGTCCGACGCGCTATCGCCCGAGCCGACACCGGCGATCTGCAGGTCCTCCTGATGCTCCTCAGCGATAACGTCCATGGCGTCGTCGAAGGTCACGATACCCAGGATATGACGGTTCTCGTCGCAGACAGGGATGGCAACCAGGTCGTACTTGGTCATCTCGTCCGTTACGTCTTCCTGGTCCTCGTCGGGCGACACATAGACCAGGTCGCGATAGGCCAGCTGACCCAGCGTGGCGTCGCGGTCGGCTACGATCAGCGTGCGCAGCGAAAGCACGCCGGTCAGCATGCCGCTCGGATCCTCGGTATAGACGTAGTAGACGCTCTCGAAGTCCTCGTCGAGCTCGCGAATCGCCTCGATGGCGTCACCGACCGTTGCCGTGGCGGGCAGGGAGACAAACTCCGAGGTCATGATGCGGCCGGCGGTGTTGTCCTCATACCCCAGCAGGTTACGAATCGCCTTCTCCTCCTTGACGCCCATCAGGCGCAGGAGCTTCTCGGCCTTCTCGTAATCGAGCTCGTCGATCAGATCGGCGGCGTCGTCCGGGTCCATCATGGCCAGCATCGACGATGCGTCGGTGTCGGACAGGCCCTCGAGCATCTCGGTCATAAGCTCGTCGTCATCGAACTCCGAGATGGCCTCGGCGGCCTGGGCAGTATCGAGCTGCGCAAACACCTGCGCACGTAGGCGCGGGTCGAGCTGCTCGATAATGTCGGCGATGTCGGCAGGGTGCAGCTCGCCGAGCGTCTTATGCGACACCGAGAGTTGAATGTTCTTGGTCGAGCGGTCGAGCAGGTCCATGTAGGACCAAGCGATGATGTCCTCACTGAGCGGCTTGCCCAGGTGCTTCATAAAGCCTTCGACGATATGCTCGAGCGCGGGGCTGATGGCGCGTAGCAGACCGCGGGCACCGACCTCGGCGCCCAGCAGACGCAGCTGGTTTTCGCCCGACATGGAAAACTTGATGTCGTTGACGCGCACGACCTTCATGCCCTGCGTGTCGACAATCTGCTTGTTGAGCACGTCGCGGGCAAGCAAGAGTTCGGTCGGCTGCAGGTACGAAAAACGGATTTCGGTGGCCGACGTCTTAAGGTGTACACCCGTCTCGTCGATACGGTCGACCCATTTGCGCCAGCTGATCATAAACGGCGTCTTGCCGGGTCCGCGGAACGCGAGCGACGTCACGTGCGGAAAGACTTCGCCGGTAGCAATACCAAAATCGTTGACCACGCCGAGCTTTTCGCCGTCGACGTCCAAGACCGGCAATTTGAGCATCTCACTCAGATAATTCAATGGTGCTCCCCATCATTATTCCTCCGGACGCGGCCGCGCGTGCGGCGTCCGGGGGCTTCTGGATATGTATACGCATGCGCGGGCGGCACGCCGCTCGACGCTTACACCCCGTGCATGCGCAAAAAGCACCTGCATGGGGTCATCGACTGTATGGTCGAGGTTTGGATTTCACCTGTAACCTTTCTCTTGACCCTCATTAACCGCAGTAACTATAGCATCAGCATCGCCCTGCGGCATCGAATTTATGCGCTGCACATTGCAGGCATACCAAACGCTGACGCATCCGTGACATAGCCATTGGGGACGTTCTTAAACGACTACCCAATGACTACTCTGTGGTGTCATCGTCCTCGGCAAGTTGGGGGAACACGGCGTCCTTGGGCATGGTGACCTTCGTCAGCGAGGTGTGCTTTTTGCTCAGCGACGTGTCCGTCTTAACCAGGTCGCTGAGCGTCACGATCTTGTAGCCGTCGGCAATGAGGCCGTCGATAATCTGCGGCAGCGCCTCGAGCGTCTGCTCGGCGCATTCGTCTCTATCGGTGAACAGCACGATATTGCCCGGCGTCACCGAATCGAGCACCGTTGAGACCTGCTCGTCGGCACCGTTGAGCAGCCAGTCGCCCGAGTCGATATTCCACGAGACCACGGCGGAGACCAGGTCCATCGCATCAATCCAGTTTTGCTCGTCAAAGGCAGCGTAGGGAGCACGCAGCAGCATCGTCTTCACGCCGGTCGCCGACTTAATCGCATCGGTGCCTTTCGTGATCTGCTCGCGTACCGCCTCACGGTCCTGACCCTTGAGCGAATCGTCGCTGTAGCTGTTGGATCCGATTTCGCACCCGGCATCGACAATCGCCTTGGCCGTAGCAGGCGAGGCCTCGGCCGCATCGCCCGACAGGAAGAACGTCGCGGTGACGCCCTTTTCCTTGAGTACCTGCAAAATCTGCTTGGTCGCGCCGCTCGGACCCTCGTCAAACGTCAGCGCCACGTACTTTTTGTTGCCCTTGGGCGCCACGCTGGCGCACGCAACGACGCAATCGGTGGCGGGCACAACCTCGCCGCGGTCCTGCGTCTTGCCCGACTGCTCACCAACCCACACCTCGGAGCGGCCCTGGACACCCCACGTCTGCACATACTCTATGGCGCCCGTGCCCTCGACCTTGAGCTTGGGCTCGATAACCGTAGCCTGAATCTCGTGCTTCTCGTAGGTGTTACGGCCATCCTTGACCGTCACCTTCTCGCCGCCCTCAAGTTCGCGGCTATCCCATTTGCCCTGCTTCACGCGCTTGCCGTCGACCTTCACCGACAGCTTTTCGCCCCCATGGCGCTTGAGCACGCTGTCATCGACGGCCAGTAGGTCGCCTGCGTCGTAGGTGTCAGTCAACTCCTGGTCGTCTATGAGATTCTGCAGCGTAGAGCCCACGCGCACCGCGGTCTTCTGGCCGTTGAGTTCCACGTCCACGCTGCGGTTGACGTAGCCCACGACGGCAGCGATAAACAGCACGAGTGCGCAACCCACGGCGATGAGCGCATAGGGCAGGCGAGACGAACGACGGGGCGTACGGCTGTTGCCGATGCGCGCGCTGCGATCGCTAAAGCCGCGGCTATGGTTGAGGTACATCGCGCCGGGCTTACGGTGACGCTTGCGCTGACCGCTGGGCAGCTGCCCCAGATCGCGGCGCGCCGTCGGACGCGTACCCGAACGCCCGTTTAAGTTGGATCCGTTTTGGCGCATATGCCCTCCCCCATAAACACAGCAAGCCGGAGCAACAGGTCTCCGGCTTGCCTCCCATCATTTGGTACGTCGCTATTTTGTAGCTTTTGACGAGCCTCCGCTCGCCTTTTGGTATTCGTCCTTAAAGGCCTTGAACATGCCGCGCGTCTTGCCGAGCTGCTTGCCCAGTGCGCGACTGCCCTTGTCCACGGCAACCGACCCCTTGTCGTCGAGCACCTTGGCGCCCTTTTTGACCTTATCGCCCACCACGACGCTGGCCTCGGCGGCCTTGGCAGCCGCACCGCCCGAATACCCGAGCGACTTGACCTCGTCCGAGACGACCATCGCGCCGTTCTCGTAGCCGCGCAGCATCGTCGGCGGCACCTGCGTGTCGCCCACCAGCACGCTCGAAGCGGCACCGGCGGTCACATAGAATGCCTGTACGATGCCCGAGCGTGGCTTGAACTCAACGTCCGAGCAGTAGCCCACGACATCGCCCGATTCCGTGCGCACGTCCATACCAACCCAGATGATGCAATCGTCTAGGTTGATATCGAGGCGCTTGGCCGCGGCGGCATCGTAGGTGCCCTTGACGTCGTCGACCGCGACGGCACCCTCATAGACGCCGATGGCATCGAGCGCCACAAAGCGGTCGGGGCGCTCGATCATACCCGCGATATCGGACTGGCGGACCATAAAGCCCACCACGCGCGTGCCGCCCGGGGTAAAGACCGGAAAGTGAATCTTTCCGAGCTTTTTAGGGCTGCGCGGTGTGCCGTCCTTTTTGGTGCGCTTGTCTTCGGTAGGCTTGCGATAGATCTTGGCGCCGACAAAATCCCCGGCGCGCATTATGCCTCGGTCGAGGGCTCCGCAGCCTCGGTATCAGCCTCGACGGCGTTCTCGACCACGACGTCGGCGGCAGGCGTCACGTTGCCGCCCGAAATGGCGTCGTTGAGCTGCTCGCGCAGCTGGTCCATGCGCTCGCGGGCCAGGTCGACCTTGGCGCGCAGGTCGTCGGTCTTGGCGTCGACCATCGGGCCAAAGTCATTCACCGCAGCACGGGCCTCCTCGGCGCTGTGCTCGTAGGTGTCGCGCATATTGTCCCAGGCGTCGTTGGCGATATCGGCAGCCATGGCGCGGGTCTCGGCGCCCGAGCGCGGGGCCAGAGCAACGCCGACAATAGCGCCGGCAGCGGCACCAAAAAGTGCGCCGGAGACAAAGCTGAAAGTCTTACCCATGATCATTCCTCTCCTGCGGGCACGTCGGTGCCCACCGTTTGAATGCTGTCCATTATACCCGCAGCGCATCACTTGCCGCTCCGCTCATCTGCGTACGGCAAAGGCGCAGGTACGTGATGGTGATAAACGCGTAGGCCTACTCCTGAGGCATAGCCGGCATGGCCACCGTGGCACCCGGGTCCTCGCCGGCGCCGTCCACGAGCGGCAGGCCGCCCTCATGCGCAGGTCCTGCCGGAACCGTCGCAGCACCGCCAAAGACGGCAGCGGAGGCCTCGTGGTTCTCGGCAACCGCGCCCTCGGTATCAATCGCCACCTGGGGCTCGTCGTCAAAGTTGGGGACGCCCTGGGGCTCGGCGGGAACGGGCTCGGCGGTCGCATCGGCAACGGGCTCGGCGTCGACCGGCACATCGCCCTCGTCAGCGCCCTCGTCCTCGGCAGCATCTTCGCCGTTCGCAGCGGCGACGGCCTCGTGAGGATCCTTGCCCTCGGCCTCGGCACGCATGCCCAGCACCAGGTTGCGCAGGCCCGCGACCGTGCCTTCCACGTCGGGGGCAGGCTGGTCGGCGTGCAGGTACGCCCAGTCCATCATAAAGGTGGCCGAAGACAGCGCGCCGATGGCCAGCGCGTCGTCGGGGCACGAAAGCTCAACCTCAAAGACGCGCTCGTCGTGCTCGCTTACGCGCGTGCGGCCGCACGAGATGCTGCCGGCAAGCCCGGTCTCGTTCATGAGCTCGACCGTCACATGCTCAAGCAGATGGCAAAGCTCGGTCTGGCCCATGCAGTCCTGGAACTCGCGACCGGAATCACCCAGGCACAGGTGCTTGGCAATCGCCGGCACCAGGTAATACACGCGCGCCGTGGCCTCGATATCCTCCGAGGTCATGAGCGGCATGCCGGGGTTCACCAGCACATGCGCGCAGATCTTGTCCTCGCTGACGGTGACCTTAAGGATGTTGAACAGGCCTGCCATAACTCTCCCCTACTCTTCCTTGTCCTACTCGTCGCCGTCGTGCGGATTCGCAGAACCCGCACCCGACGTCGTCGGCTCGTCTACCGAAGACTCGGAATCCTTCTTATCGGTTTCGGCCGGAGCGATCACGCGAATGAGCGAGATGCGCTGGCCACGCATCGACTGCACCTTGAACTTGTACCCTGCAACCTCAAACACCTCTCCGATGTCGGGCACCGAGTCGCAAAGCTCCAAAATCCAGCCGGCGATGGTTTCATAATCATCGCTTTCCTCGAGCGGCCAACCAAGCTCAATCGCGTCATCGCACGAAAAACGCCCATCAACGAGCCACTCGCGGCGCGAAAGGCGCGTGAGATACTTGTTGTCGGGGTCGAACTCGTCCTCGATCTCGCCGACGATCTCCTCGACGATGTCCTCGATGGTGATAATGCCGGCCGTGCCGCCGTACTCGTCCACGACCACCACGATCTGGTCGTGAGAGGTCTGCATCTCGGACAGCAGCGGCAGGATGTCCTTGGTGTCGGGCACAAAGGTGGCGTCGCGCAAAAAACCGGCGATGGGCTGGTCGCCCTTGCCGTCGAGCGCGGGCTGAATCAGGTCCTTGATGTGCGCAATGCCGGCGACGTTGTCGGGATCCTCGTGATAGACGGGGATGCGGCTAAAGCCGGTCTGGCGCATGGTGGACAGCACGTCGGCGACCGTCTCGTCGTCCTCGCACATGGTGGTGTCCACGCGCGGCACCATGACCTCGCGGGCAACGGTGTCGCCCAGGTCGAAGATCTCGTGGATCATGCGCTTTTCCTCGTCGAGCAGGTCGTCCTGCTCCGAGACCATGTACTTGATCTCTTCTTCCGAGACGTTCTGGCGGTCGTCGGCACTCTTGATGCGCAGGATGCGGGCCAGGCCATCGGAGCAAGCGCCAGTCAGCCACACGAGCGGACGGGCGATCTTTTGGAACACGGAAAGCGGGCCCACGACCTGCTTGGACACGCCCTCGGCATTGGCCAGGCCGATGCGCTTGGGGACGAGCTCGCCGATCACGATGGATACGAAGGCGACCGCGACGGTAATGATGACCGGCGCCAGGCCGCGCGCGATGGCGGAGAGCGGCGCGATGCCAAAGCTCATGAGCCACGTGGCGAGCGGGTCGGACAGACTCGTCGAGGCGACGGCGGACGAGGCGAAGCCCACGAGCGTAATGGCGACCTGGATGGTGGCGAGCAGCTGGTCGGAGTCGGCAGCCAGCTTAATGGCGTGCTCGGCGCGCTTGTCGCCTTCCTCGGCCTCGTGCTCCAACACGGCGCGTTTGGCCGTGGTGAGCGCCATCTCGGACATAGAGAAGTAGCCGTTGATGAGGGTCAAAACGAGGGTGGTGATAAGGGAGATGGTTATGTCCATCGGGAGTTTCTCGAACCTCCAAGATTCGGGACGTCGGATTAAAACGTTGACGGCGGATACGGCAATTGCACTGGCGACCGAGCGGGGGCACGGGCGCTGGCGTGGTCGCTAGATTACGAAGAGGATCACCGCCATGAACTGGAAGATGCTGCCGGCGAGCACCCACAGGTGAAACACGCTGTGCAGATAGCGCACGTTTTTGGCGATATAGAACGGCACGCCCGCGGTGTAGCACACGCCGCCGACGGCGAGCAGGGCAAGTGCCACGGGGTTGAGCAGCGCCACAAGTTCGGGCAGCTTAAAGACAACGAGCCAGCCCATCAGCAGGTAGACCAGGCCGCTTACCCAGTGCGGTTGACGCTCGCGCATAAAGCACTCGAGGGCGATGCCGATAATGGCGATGGCCCATACGGCAAAGAACAGCACAGCGCCGCCGTCGTTTGCGAGCGTGATGAGGCAAAACGGCGTATAGCTGCCGGCTATGAGCAGGTAGATGCAGCTGTGGTCGATGATGCGAAACACGCGCTTGGCGCGCGCGGGCTGAATCGCGTGGTAGAGCGTGGAGGCTAGGTATTCGAGGATAATGCTGACGCCATAGACAATTGCCGCGGCCATGTGGGCCGGGCCTCCGCCGCGCAGGGCGGCGAATACGATCAGGAGCACCAGGCCCGCGATACCCAGCAGGCAGCCGACACCATGGGTGACGGAGTTCATGATCTCCTCGCCCACCGTGTAGTGTGGAACGGCCGCGGTCTTGGGTCGCGGCTTAGAACTGTCGCTCGAATCGGACATGCCGGTTACATCCTCCAACGTAAAGAGTTCTCAACACTATATCAAAGCGTCTAGGTACGTGCGAAATTTGCACCATACGTGACCCTTTGTTTACCCATTCTTTGTCTGTTGACGCATCAACGGCGAACGTCCATAATGCGCTTGCATTAAATGTTGATGTATTAACATCTTATAGGAAAGCTTCTTATGTCTCAAAACGCACGTTCCCATCGAAAGCTCAAGATAGCCGGCGTCGTTGCGCTGGTGCTCGTTGTCGCGCTGCTGGGGTTTGCCGGCAACTTCTTGTTCGACTTTGCCCTGAATCCCCAAGCGCCCTACACCATGAAGATGATGCAGGGCAGCAAGGACGCCGAAAAGGGCGAGCAGATTGACGCCGAGGAGGGCGAGGCACGGGCGTGGTTTAAGGAAAACCGCGAGAGCAGCAGCCTCACCGCGGGCGACGGGACCGAGCTTGCCGCCTGGTATTTTGCTGCGCCGGAGAGCACGCACGACTACGCCGTCTGCCTGCATGGATATACCAACGAGCCCATCGGTATGGCCCGATACGTCAAGCGATTCCACGACCGCGGCATGAACGTACTCGCACCCGCCGCCCGCGCCCACGAGCGCTCCGGCGGCGACTATATCGGCATGGGCTGGCCCGAGCGCCTCGACATCGTCGCATGGATCGAGCGAATCGTTCAGGCTGACCCCGAGGCGCGCATCCTGGTCTTTGGCGAGTCGATGGGTGCGGCAACCGCCATGAACGTCGCGGGGGAATCTCTGCCCGCAAACGTGAAATGCATTATCGAGGACTGCGGTTATACGAGTGTTTGGGACGAGTTTTCTCTGCAGCTCAAGGACGTGTTCGGCCTGCCCAGCTTTCCCTTGCTCGATGTAGCAAACTTAGTGTGCAACGTGCGCGCAGGCTACGACTTTCATAAGGCGAGCAGCGTGGAACAGCTCAAGCGCGCGACAGTTCCCATGCTGTTTATCCACGGCGACCAGGACACCTTTGTACCGTACAGCATGCTCGACCAAAACTACGACGCGTGCGCCAGCAAAGTCAAACAAAAGCTCACCATCCATGGCGCCACCCACGCCAAGAGTGCGCAAGTTGACCCAGAGCTCTACTGGAACACAGTCGACAACTTCCTCGACGAGTATTTTTAGGTAAAAAGCAACGTCTGGGGTTTGTTGCCAAAAATCGGTTTGTAGTCGGCGGTATTCGATTTTTCACCGCACTTCTGAAAAGCCGCCCGCAAGCGTTGTGCTCGTGGGCGGCTTTTGCTCAACTTACGCTACAAAAACGCTTGATTTGTCCAATAGCTAGACGCTACTTGACCTCGATGAGCTCGTACTTGCTCGTGCCCAGGCCGATCTTCTCGGCATGCGCGATGCACGCGCGCCAGTCGGTGTCGGGGTGCGTGATGCAGAAGGGGTCGCGCGCCTGCTCGCCCTCCAGATGCTCGTGGTTGTGCTCCATCTTGGCCGCGCTGTCGGTGAGCTCGGTGTTGAGCAGCGGCTCGGATGCCATGACGGCATCGGCACAGGCCTGGTCGATGGCGACCGGGTCGAAGCTCGCAAACATGCCGATATCGTTGACGATAGGCGTGTCGTTTTCGGGGTGGCAGTCGCAATTGGGGCTGATATCCATAGCCAGCGAAATATGGAAGCTCGGGCGGCCGTCGACAACAGCCTTGGTGTACTCGGCGATCTTGTAGTTGAGCACGTCGGCCGCAGCGTCATAGCCGGGCTTGATGGCGTCTTGGTTGCACACGCCGATGCAGCGGCCGCAGCCCACGCAGCGATCGTGGTCGATGGCGGCCACGTGGACCGTGCGGGTGTTGCCGTTGGCAAGCTCGCGCTCGCGGGTGTCGTCAAACGAGATAGCGCTGTGTGCACAGATCTTTTCGCAGGCACGGCAGCCAATGCAGTGCTCGGTCGCGACGTTCGGCTTGCCGGCGGCATGCTGCTCCATCTTGCCGGCGCGGCTGCCGCCACCCATACCCAGGTTCTTCATGGCGCCGCCAAAGCCGGCCTGCTCATGACCCTTAAAGTGGGTGAGGCTGATCACGATATCGGCATCCATGAGCGCCTGACCGATCTTGGCCTCGTGCACGTACTCGCCGCCCTCGACCGGGACGAGCGCCTCGTCGGTGCCCTTGAGGCCGTCGGCGATGATGATCTGGCAACCCGTGGCATACGGGGTAAAGCCGTTCTGGTAGGCGGTATCGATGTGCTCGAGCGCGTTTTTGCGGCTACCAACATAGAGCGTGTTGCAGTCGGTGAGGAAGGGCTTGCCACCCAGCTCCTTCACGACATCCGCGACGGCGCGGGCGTAGTTGGGGCGCAGAAAGCTCAGGTTGCCCAGCTCGCCAAAGTGAATCTTGATGGCGACGAACTTGTTCTCAAAGTCGATCTGCTCGATGCCGGCGTGACGGATGAGGCGCTTGAGCTTGTCGAGCTGGCTCTCGCGAGCATGCGTGCGCAGGTTGGTAAAGTACACCTTTGCCGGTGCGACGGGTGCAGTTGCGGTCATAGATCTATCCCCTCGGTCTATATGGCGTTACAGACATAAGAGGATGGTACCCGGTGAAGTGGGGTTGAAGTCAAGCACGGCCACTCATTGGGGACAGACTTAAATGAGTGCCGCCAGGGACAGTCCTTGCCAGTCCGGCCGGCGAGCCGGCGAATCGGCAAAGACTGTCCCCAACGACTAGTCGTTTAAGAACGTCCCCAATTGCTACTCCTGCACCTTGAGGGCTTCGGCCAGGCCGACGCGCTTGATAGAGCGCGTGTGTAGCAGCGCCACGACCAGGTAGGTCGCAAAGCCGATGCCGACGCATGCAGCCATGGACCAAGCGGGCACGTAGATCTCGATATTGCCGTTGTAGGCGAGCAGCATCGAGCGGAAGATGGCCGTGAGCGAGCCAATAATGACCGGCAGGCTCAGCACGAGCGACGCCGCCACGCACAGCGTGATCGAGCGGATGTACAGATGCGAGATCTCGCTATCGCGATAGCCAAAGACTTTCATGTAGCTAATCGACCGGGCGCTATGATCGATAACAGCCTTGGTCAGCAGGTACATAAACAGCAGGAAGATAAACACCGCGAGCCCGACCATCATGCCGATCATTTTGCTCATCATGCCGATAAACTGGTCGCCCACGGCGCGCATGTCGTCGGGCGTGGTGTCGCCGGCAAAGTAGCGCGCGTCGAGGTCGAGCTTCTCGTCGCTCACATAGCCGTTAAAGTAGGCGGCGTCGTTGCCGAACAGCTCGTTAAAGTCGTCGATACTCATATAGATATTCATGTCCGACTTGGAGCCCCAGGCACAGTCCTTACCCGCGTACTCAAAGGAATAATGCTCTCCCTCGTACTTGTCGCTGAGCGTGACCTTCTGGCCCTCGCTCCAGCCAAACTTATCGAGCAGACCGCCGCCAAAGACGACGCGGCCATCGCCGATGTTGAGGCCCTTCCAGTAGCGCGAATCGGACGAGATGCCGTAGACAGAAATCGTCTCCTCGCCATTACCGTCGCCACGGTCGTACTGCAGCTGGTAAACGGCATATTTCTCGGCCTGCGCGATTGCGCCCGCGCCGTTGTCGGTCGTATTGACCGGGTGGATATCGTCGTTGTCAGTATCGATTTTCGACGCCTTGTCGATCAGGTCGATAGCCTCGTCGCGGTCGCAGCCAAGGGCATCGGCAAGATCGTCAAGGCGCGCATAGAGCGCGTCCTGCGCCGCGGCCAGGCTCTCGGCAGACGGAGATGCGGTCGCGGCATCGGCTGCCGTCTGCGCCGCATCGGCCGCGTCGTCAAGCTCGTCATCGGCATCCTGGGCGGCGGAAAGCAGCGCGCCGTCAACCGACTGCAAGCGCTCGAGTGCCGACCACTGCTCGCGCTCCTCGGCAGTGCCCTCGAGCTCCAGCGACGCCTTGAGTGTGTACTGATGCTCGGCGACCAGGCTCGTCTCCAGGTTGTCGGCGTAATGCGTCATCGTGGGCAGAATCGCCAGGCCAAAGAGCAGCAGCAGCGACCCAAACGCGATGCCCACGAAAAGCGTGGCGAAGTTGCCCAGGTTGCGCAGGAAGACGCGCAGGCGGAAGCGGGAGACAAAGCCCATGCGCTCCGGCAGCTGCAGACCGCGCTTGGTACCCGACTTGCCACTCGCCTCGTGACGAAGGAACTGCAGCGGCGTCTTGCCCATTTTGCGGAGCAGACCCACCAGCGTGATGAGGATGAGCGCGGCGGCGGGGACCACAGCGCACTTCACAAAGATTTCCCAGCTCCAGTACACCTGGAAGGGCGGCAAGCTGTACGAGCCGTAGTAGAGACCGCGCATGGGCTCGGTAAAGAACGCAACGCCGAGCGCGGTGCCCAAAAGTGCCGCGAGCACGCCCACGATGGCGGGAAGTGCCAGGTAGTGCAGCACGATCTCGCGACGGCGATAGCCGCTGGCGAGCAGCGTGCCGATGATGGCGCTCTCCTCCTCGATGGTGGCGTCGGTGAGCACCACAAAGACAAACGCCATGATCACGATGATAATGTCGAGCAGCGTCATCCACATCATGGAGTCGCCGTCTACGTCGTCGCGCGCGTAGCCAATACCCTGGTTGGAATCGGCGTCGATCAGATCGTCCACGCGCGCATCGGCATCGGTCAGCGCCTCGACCATATCCTGCTCCGCATCGATGCGATCCGCGGTGGGGAGGTCGCGATCGGTAAAAGCAAAGGAGTAGGTGTAGGCAGGTGCACCACCGGCATCCTCGAGCGCGGCAAAGCCGGCGTCGGTGACCTCGGCCACACCATAGGTGATGGTGTTCACCGTAAAGTCCGAATTGTTGAGGAACAGCGCCTGGCTATCGGGCTGGGTCATGATGCCGCAGATGGTGTAGGTGCGGCCCTCAAGCTCAACCTTATCGCCCACGACAAGGTCGTTGTTGGTGGCAAAAACTCGGTCGATAGCCACCTCATCGTCCGTCTTGGGCTGCTTGCCTTCGCAGTAGGACGCGATATCGACCTTGGTGCGGTGCGCATAGGTGCGCAACGTGCGCTTGGTGCCGTCGTCGCCGGCGGTCTTTTTGATGATGGCGTCGATGGAGAAATTCTTGTAGAGCGTGACGCCGCCGACGTCGTCGGCTGCATCCTCGGCTGCCTTGAGCTGGTCGTCGGTAGCCTCGAAGGAGGTGGTCACGCGGCCGTCCTCAATCGTGTACGCATCGCGCATGTCGTCGATAAGGCAACCGATGGAATGCGCCGCGAGCAAAAAGCCCGAGGTGAGAGCGATGCTCCCGCACATAAGCAAAAAGATGCCCAGGTACTTGCCGATATTGCGGCGCAGCTCGCGCGGGAGTCGCTTTGCGAGAGGTGTCATGGCATCGCCTACCAATCGAGCTCGGCGGCCGCAACGGGCGACTCGTTGAGCTCATCCTTGACGATGCGGCCGTCGCGCAGGCGCAGCACGCGGTTGGCCATGCGGGCGATGGCGGCGTTGTGGGTGACAATGATGATGGTGCAGCCGTAGGTGCGGTTGACGTCCTCCATGAGCTGCAGGATTTCCTTGGACGTCTTGTAGTCAAGCGCGCCGGTGGGCTCGTCGCACAGCAGCAGGCCCGGGTTTTTGACGAGTGCGCGGCCGATGGCGCAACGCTGCTGTTGGCCGCCCGAGACCTGGCGCGGGAACTTGTTGCGGTGCTCGTAGAGGCCCAGCGAACGCAGCAGGTCGTCGACATTGAGCGGGTTTTTGGACAGGTGCGCCGTGACCTCGATGTTCTCCTTGATGGTAAGGTCGGGCACCAGGTTGTAGAACTGGAAGACAAAACCCAGCTCACGGCGGCGATACTCGCCCAGATCGGTAGGTTTGAGCACCGTGAGGTCGCAGCCGTCCACCATGATGGAGCCACCGTCGGCATCCTCCAGGCCGCCGATCAGGTTGAGAAAGGTCGACTTGCCCGAGCCCGAGGGCCCCAGCATGACGCAGATCTCGCCGCGGTTGATGGACGTGTCGATGCCATCGAGTACCGTCAGGCGCGCATCACCGTCGCCGTAGTGTTTCCTGAGCCCGCTGACCTGGACATACGCTTGCTTTGTCGCCATGCTATCCCCCGTTGTTAGCCTTCAGCTACTTTTCTAGGGTAATAGTAAACCCAGGCGAACTATTTTTAAGCGACAGGCGCGATTTTTTCCAAACCAGTCATTGGGTACTCATTGGGGACAGACTTAAATGACTGAAACCACTCATTTAAGTCTGTCCCCAATGAGTAAAATCGCTCATTTAAGTCTGTCCCCAATGAGTGGTCCCAAGTGCCGGCAGGAAAGGAACGTCCCCAAGGGCCGGCATATTGGGACAGTCCTTGCCAACCCGGCTGGCGAACCGGCGAATCGGCAAAGACTGTCCCCGATGACTAGTCGTTTAAGAACGTCCCCAAGTGACGGGTTACGGCTAGGCATGGGATTTGGCGCGCGTGAGGGCCAGGCCTACGGCGGCGATGGCGGCGGCGAAGAGCACGGTGACGCCCAGGTCGCAGGCGATGTCGCCCAGCACGGTGAACGTCAGGTCCGCGGCGAGCGCCTTGCCGATCGCGTCGTTCACCCAAAACGTCGGCACAAAATGCGCCACGGTCTGCACGGCCGAGCCCATGAACGACAGCGGCATCCAGGCGCCACCCAAAAACGTCATGAGCATGCCGAGTAAGTTGCCCACACCGTTGAGCAGCTCCTCGCGCGCGCCCAGGCTCGAAAGGGCAAAGCCAACGGCCAGCGGCGTGCACGCCAGGGCAAACGTCGCCGCCAGCGCCAGGCACACACGGCCCACGCCGACCTCGGCGACCGCGCCGGCAAAGCCCACGACACCCATCATGCTCGACACAAACCATATGCAGACGGTGAGCACCGCGGCAGCCGCGAACACGGCAAGCGAACGCCGGCGCTCGGAGATTGGGCCGGCATCCATACGACGCACGCGCTCGGGCTCGTTCATGCCCGAAAACACCAGTCCCACCGACACGATGACCGACGAGATGATCGCGTACGCGCCAAAGTTGAAGTACGACTCGAGCGTGGTAGCAGCAGTCGAGTCGACCTTGACCTGCTCGATCTGGACCTCCGCGCGCTTTGCGGCCGCGTGCTCGGCGGCCCTTGCGACGTCACCGTTGGAGGCAGCGGGTTCAAGCGCCGCCGCAGCGCCCGCGAGCGAGATCCAGCGCGAGGCCTCGGCGGACGAAAGCGCCGCCGCCATGGTGCCGGAACCATAGGTCACGTCGAGCTTGGGCAGGGCCTCCCCCGCACGGGCGGCTGCAACAAGATCGTCCTCAAACCCCTCCGGGATAAAGAACACGCAATCGGCACTGCCCTTGGCGCTGTTGCTCTTGGAGAGCGCGTCGGCAAGGTCGTATGTGTCGTCGCCGACGCCCGTGACCAGGTCAAAGCGTGAGCCCAGGTGCTTGGTAAGCGCCCGCGAAAGGTCGCTATTGTCGCGGTCGACCACGATCACGTTGGTGTCGTAGGGCTTGTACTCGGTAAGCTGCGACGAGTTCCAGCTCACCGAAGCCGCGATGAATACGCCCATGAGCGAGATGAATACCGTATAGATGAGCAGGTAGAACGGGTGCGCCAGCGCCATGCGAAGCGCGGTCTTAAAGGTGCTCATAGCGGCTCCTTCCAAAGATCAGCGTAGCGGCGGCGACAAACACCAGGGCCATCAGGACGAGCGCGCCGGCGCGAACAGCGAAGGGCCCCAGGTCCTCAAAGAAATACAGGCGATTGAACATGTCGCAGATGAGCTTGACGGGGTTGAGCCAGCACTCGACCGGACAAGCGCGGGCGACGTCGTCGGCAAGCGCCATCGCCGGCTCGCCGTAGAGGCCGGCGAACAGGGCGCACGTGGTGGCAAAGCCCGTGAGGATGCCCGACTTGGATGCCTTGCCGCCCTTAACGGGAAGCGTGCCCACAAAAAGCCCCAGGCCCGTGGCGGCAAGCGCGGATGCAGCCCCGCCCAGCAGGCACAACCCCTCGCGCCCGCCAAAGTCGACGCCCACGACCAGGCGCACGTAGCCGATCGCAACCGCCATCGATGCAAAGGAAACCAGCCACGAGCCGACAAAAATGCCGGCCAGCGACGCCGTCTTGGAAAGACCGCCCACGCAGCGGCGCGCGCCGAGGCCGGACAGATTGGGCTGCAAATCGACGACGCTCAAGGCGGCAAACTCGGCAGACATCATCGCGACCAGGCCAAAAAGCGCGTAATAGTAGATGACCGTGCCATCGGGCGTGGCACGAGTCAGGCTCACGCGGCGGGTTCCGCCCTCGAGCGACAGGGCGCGCGCAACCGCCGCCGGATCGGCGAGCGCCGCCGGGTTGTCCTGGGCAATCTGGGACATGAGCTCGGCATTTTGCGTATACGAGCTTGCCACCGTTTCAAGGATGCTGCGGTCGGTAAGCACCGACGAGACGCGCGAGCTGTCGTAACCCGATAGCAGCGTGAGCCTGGGCGTGCCCGCGGCATCAACCGTATAGATGCCCGCGACCTCGCCGGCCTTGAGCGCTTTGCGCGCGGCAGCCAAGTCTTCGTACTCGCTCACATCGAGCAGCTGATCGTCGCCTGCCTTGGCAAGCGAAGCTGCCACATCCTTAAAGGTCGAGGCATCCCAGGCCTCGTCCGCCACGACGGCAACCGGCACCGGGTCGACCGTGCCGTCGGAGCTGAGGTTCGCAAACATAAACATGAACATCGTGGAAAGCGCGATAGGAAAGAGAGCGCCCCAGACCCACGTGCTCGGCCGGCGCAGCAACGTCTTGACTGTGGTGATGATGGTGTTGAACATGGCCGCCCCCTAGTCGCGCAGCTCGCGGCCGGTGATCTCGAGGAACACGTCGTTGAGGGTCGGCGGTTCGGAATAGATGCGGCCGAGCGGCACGTCATGCGAGCGCAGCGCATCGAGAATGTCCGTCAGGTTGTGCGGGCTCGCTTCGCACGAAAACGTGAGCTGTCCCGCCGTTGC
>CATWVA010000021.1 GCA_958354105.1 uncultured Collinsella sp. | reverse complement strand
CTTGGTGGAGTTTGGCGAGGTGTCTTTACCGGTCGCGGACGAGCCGGTGGGCTGTGTCGCCTCGGCGGGTTGCGTTGAGCCGGAGGGAGGCGCTGTCTCGGTCGGTTTCGTTATCTCGGGCGAGGCGGCCTTGTCCGCCGCGGCCTTTGCCTCTTCGTATGCTTTGCAGGCATCGTCATAGGCTATTTGCGCTCTTTTCAAATCGTCGAGGAGCGCATCCCGCTTGGCTGTTTCTCCGTCGAGATGGGTTTTATTAAACTCTACTTCGCTTTCAAAGAAATAAATCAGGCTTTTATGACTTTCGAGGCGCATTCGGCAGTGCTCAAGCTTATCTTCACAGGAATTTTCTTGCATTATTGCCTCTGTGATCGCCTCTTGCAACTGCCGAATAGTTTCGGCAGGAGTCGTGTAGTCGATTTTATTTAATTCTGCCTCAAGGGCTCTTGTCCGGTTGTGGGCCTTATCGCATTCGGCTTGAGCTGCATCGACGTTCGCTTGCATGGTAGGAAGGGATTCCTTATATATGGCGGCTTGCGCCAAATTAGTGTCGTAGTTCTCTTGAAAAATGGCAATTTTAGTATCGATTTCCGCAATTTTCTCAGGACTTGCGGCGTCTTTTGCGGCCTCGAGGTTTTTGAGCGCTTCCTGCATGGCTGCATACGCTTTGTCTTTTTCGGCGGCCGCGTCTTTCGTCTGCAAGGCAACTGCACCGGTGGGGGAGCTGGTTTCTGCCGCGATCGCCGTTGCGGGGGCGATTCCCGCGACAAGTGCCGCGGAAAGGGCGATGCCCACAGTTGCTCGTCTTGCTCTTCTTGCGAGAATGTCGTTCATCTCGGCACCTCATTTCAAGGGTCGGCGACTAACTTGGTAGCACTAATGTAAGTATATCAGGCGATTTGCCCGCCATTGATCGGGCGTGCGCGTATACCCCTTGATTAACAGCCATTAAATCTATCCCTTAAGGAACGCGGCTTGCTAGTGTTGTCTGGGCATTGATGGCTGCGTGGTTCAAGAGACGGTGGCATTACCATTTGTATTTACAAATAAAGAGGCCCGTTTCCCTGGTTTTGGTTGGGGAAACGGGCCTCTTTGTCTATGGGCTTGTAGATTGGTGGGAGCGATATGCTCTGGCAGCTACCTTGAGTTCTTGATACGGCGTACGCCCGCGGCGGTTATTCCGAGGCCTGCGGCGGCGATTGCCGCGAGTGCGATTGCACTCGGCGCTGCGTCTCCCGTGTTCGCGAGCTTGTCGACGGTCGTATCTGCTTGCTTGCCGCTGCTCAAGTTCGCCTGCTTAGTGGAGCTTGGCGGGGTATTTTTGCCGGTCGCGGACGAGCCGGTGGGCTGTGTCGCCTCGGCCGGTTGCGCCGAGCTGGAGGGAGGCGTCGTCTCGGTCGGTTTCGTTATCTCGGGTGAGGCGGCCTTGTCTGCCGCGGCCTTTGCCTCTTCGTATGCCTTGCAGGCGTCGTCATAGGCCGTTTGCGCTTTTTTCAAATTGTCGAGGAGCGCATCTCGCCAGGCTATGAACTGGTCGGTATGGGCTTTATATTTCTCTGCAGAACGTTCACAGTCATTAACTTGTCTTTCCTGCCTTTCGAGGCGGCTCTTGACCTCGCGGAGCTCCATTTCGCAAAAGTCAACTCGCGCTTTTGCCGTTACGATCTCTTGGCGCAACGACTTTATTTGCTGTTTAATAGTTTCGGCAAGCTCCTCGTCGCCGAGTGCTTCGACTGCCTTAAGCTCCTCAAGCTTCATGTCTAATTTTTCCTGGAGCTTGCTTACCCGGTTGATGGCCTCGTCGTTTTTGGCTTGGGCTGCATCGATGTCCGCTTGCATGGTGGGGAGGGATTCCCTCAATTCGGCGGCTTGCGCCGCCATCTTGTCGCGGAGCTCTTGAAAACGGGCAATGTCATCATTGAATCTCGCAATTTTCTCGGGACTTGCGGCGTCTTTCGCGGCCTCGAGGTTTTTGAGCGCTTCCTGCATGGCTGCATACGCTTTGTCTTTTTCGGCGGCTGCGTCTTCCGTCTGCGGGGCAACTGCACCGGTGGGGGAGCTGGTTTCCGCCGCGATCGCCGTTACGGGAGCGATTCCCGCGACAAGTGCCGCGGAAAGGGCGATGCCCAAGGTTGCTCGTCTTGCTCTTCTTGCGAAAATGTCGTTCATCTCGGCACCTCATTTCAAGGGTCGGCGGCTCAACTTGGTAGCACTAATGTAAGTATACCAAGCTAGTTGACCCGACACTGGCTGGGTGTGCGCGTATACCCCTCTGAAAACTGAATCCCATTAGAAATGACGAGTTGTTTACGCTTCTTTTGGGGTGGCGGTACTATCATGATTCGAATTGAGTGTGGATGATGATAGGGAGCGCCTATACATGATTGAGCTGCTCAGGCGTTTTGGTGGTAAGTTTCGTCGCTATATGGTGATTGGCCCTGCGTGCAAGCTGATCGAAGTGATCTTTGACCTGCTTACGCCGCTAGTGATTGCCCAGATGATCGATAAAGGTATCGGTGCGCACGACGTGAGTGCCGTCGTCCACTATGGCATGGTACTTGGCGCCATGGCTGTGATCGGTATCTCGTTTACGCTCGTCTGCCAAAAGATGGCGGCGCTCACCTCGCAGGGTATGGGCACCGACATTCGCGGTGCGCTCTACCAGCACATCAACAAGCTGAGCTATGCCGAACTCGACCGCTTCGGCACGCCGTCGCTCATCACGCGCATTACCAACGACGTCAACCAGGTTCAGCTCGCCGTGGCGCTGGGCGTGCGCATGCTCATCCGCTGGCCTTTCCTGGCGGTGGGCTCCATGGTCGCGGCCCTTGCCATCGACCTTAAGCTCGGCGTGATCTTTTTGATTTGCACGCCCGCCATCGGCCTGGTGTTCTGGTTTGTCATGGCGCGCTGCATTCCGTACTACAAGCAGCTGCAGGCAAAGCTCGACCGCATCGCGCTCATTTGCCGCGAGGGCCTTTCGGGCGCCCGCGTGGTTCGCGCCTTTGTACGCGAAGATCACGAGCGTGAGCGTTTTGCCCAAGCCGCCGATGACCAGGCCAATACTGCCATCGCGGTGGGCAAGCTCTCGTCGGTGCTCAACCCCGTCACGTTTCTTGTGATGAACCTGGGCGTGTGCGCCATCCTGTGGGTGGGCGGCATCCAGGTCAACGTGGGCGAGCTTACGCAGGGCCAGGTTATGGCGTTTGTGAACTACATGACGCAGACCCTGACCTCCATCGTGTACGTTGCCAACCTGGTCGTGGTCTTTACCAAGGCGAGCGCCAGCGCGTCGCGTATCAACGAGGTGCTCAATTGCGTGCCGAGCATCACCGACGAGGACAACGAGCCGGTCGCACTGCCCGAGCCGGGCAATGTCGCTCCAGTTCCTGCGCTGAGCTTTAGCCATGCGAGCTTCTCCTTTGGCGCCGGTGCTGCCAACGCCGTCAACGATGTGACGCTGGAGCTGCCGCTGGGCAAGACGCTCGGCATTATCGGCGGTACAGGCAGCGGTAAGTCCACGCTCGTCTCGCTTATTCCGCGCCTGTACGATGCGAGCACCGGCAGCGTGAGCGTGATGGGCGCCGACGTGCGCACCTGGCCGCTCGATCAGCTGCGCCGTGTGGTCGCGACCGTTCCACAGCGCGCGTCGCTGGTGAGCGGCACCATCCGCAGCAACCTGACCTGGCGTGACGAGTCGGCAACCGACGAGGAGCTCTGGGCGGCACTCGACATGGCGCAGGCCAGCGAGTTCGTGCGCAACAAGCCCCAGGGGCTCGACGCCCCGGTCGAGGCGGGCGGCAAGAACTTTAGCGGTGGCCAGCGTCAGCGCCTGACTATCGCGCGTGCCTTGGTTGGTTCGCCTCAGATATTGATCATGGATGACTCCGCGTCGGCGCTCGACTTTAAGACCGACGCGGCGCTTCGCCATGCCATTCGCGAGCGCAGCATGCGCGGTGCCGCCAAGGGCGGGCTGCCGCTGACCACGGTGATTGTGAGCCAGCGCGTCTCGACCGTGCGCGATGCCGACGTGATCTGCGTGCTCGACCACGGCTCGGTTGCCGGCCTGGGCACACATGACGAGCTCTATGCGACCTGTCAGCTCTATCGCGAGATTTGCCAGTCGCAGCTGCGCCGCGAGGAGCTTGAGGGCCAGCGGGGGAGCACAGCGCCCGCGCTCGCCCCAGGTGCCCCGACCGCCCCCGCATCCGTCTACGCAAAGGAGGGCTGCTAAATGAATCCGTACACTTCCTCCGGTTCGGTCGCCACGATGACGGCCAACGTGTCCGGTAACGATAGCCTCAACGACCTGGGCGACGGCCCGCGCCAGCCTGGCGACCCCGAGCGCTATCCCGTGGGTGCGGTGACCCGCCGCCTGTTGGGCTATGTTCGCCCGCACCGCGTCTCGTTTACGGCATCGTTTGTGAGCGCCGCAATCTCGGTGATCTTGCAACTCTATACGCCCATCCTCATTGGCGAGGGCATCGACCTTATCGTCGCCGCCGGACAGGTGGACTTCGATGTGCTGCTGCCGCTTGTCACCAAGCTCGCGATTGTCGTCGTAGGTGCTGCGGCCTTCCAGTGGCTGCAGGGCTACTGCGTTAACCGTCTGTCCTACGAGACGGTGCGCGACATGCGCGTGGAGGCGAGCGACAAGCTCAGCCGCATGCCGCTCAGCTTTATCGACGGCCATGCCCACGGCGACCTCATGAGTCGCGTGGTCAACGACGTCGATCAGGTGGGCGACGGTCTGCTGCAGGGCTTCACACAGCTCTTCACCGGTGTTATTACCATCGTGGGTACGCTCGCGTTTATGCTTTCCATCAACCTGACCATGACGCTCGTGGTGGTACTCGTCACGCCGCTTTCCATTTTTGCAGCCGGTGCTATCGCCAAGCTTTCCAACAAAAGTTTTACGGCACAGCAGCGTATTCAAGGGCAGCTCGGTGGTCATATCGAGGAGTACGTAGGCGAGCAGAAACTTGTCGACGCCTTTGCCTATGGTCCCAACGCTCAGCAGCGCTTCGATGCCCTCAACGCCGAGCTCTATGCGGCAGGTGAGCGCGCGCAGTTTATGGGTTCGCTCTCCAACCCCGGCACGCGCTTTATCAATAACATCATCTATGCCGTGGTGGCCGTGATTGGCTGCGTGGGCGTGATCACGGGCGTGCCCGCGGCACTCACGGTGGGCGGCGTGCAGATCTTCCTGTCCTACGCCAACCAGTACACCAAGCCGTTCAACGAGGTCACCAACGTCATTACGCAGATCCAGACGGCGTACGCCTCGGCACGCCGCATGTTTGCGCTGCTCGACGCGCGCGAGCAGGAGCCCGATGCGACGGGCGCCGTGGAACTTGCCGCCCCGCGTGGCGAGGTGACCTTTGAGCACGTGGACTTTAGTTATGTGCCCGATCGCAAGCTGCTGCAGGATATCTGCATCGAGGCCAAACCCGGCATGCGCTTTGCCCTGGTCGGCCCCACGGGCTGCGGCAAGACAACGCTCATCAACCTGCTGCTGCGTTTTTACGATATCGATGCCGGCCGCATCTCGGTAGACGGGCGTTCGTCGCGCGACTACACGCGCTCGAGCCTGCGTCGCGCCTTTGGCATGGTGCTGCAAGATACGTGGCTGTTCGAGGGCACGGTGGCGGAAAACATCGCTTACGGTTGCCCAGATGCCACGCGCGAGCAGGTTATCGAGGCGGCCAAGCGCGCGCACGCGCACAAGTTTATCGTGCAGCTGCCAGGCGGCTACGATACGGTAATCGGCGAGGACGGCGGCACGTTTAGCCAGGGTCAAAAACAGCTGCTGTGCATCGCGCGCGTCATGCTCACCGATCCGGCGATTTTGCTGTTGGACGAGGCAACGTCGAGCATCGATACGCGTACCGAGCTGCAGGTGCAGGCGGCATTCGACGAGCTCATGGCAGGTCGCACAAGCTTTGTCGTGGCGCATCGCCTGAGCACCATCCGCAACGCCGACTGCATTCTGGTGATGCGCGACGGCGAGATTATCGAGCGCGGCACGCACGACGAGTTGCTAGCGGCAGGCGGCTTCTACGCCGAACTCTACTGCAGCCAATTCGCCCAGTGAGCAAGCCCGTGGGACATGTAACGCAGCGCTAGGGCGCGAGTGTGTCAACGGGGGCAACGATAATGCCCTCGGGCGTTGTATGGGCCGGCATGCCGAACCCGATGACGATGAGCTTGGCCGCGGGCGGTCTCTCGCCACGCTCGACAAGTTTGTGCTCGAGTCGAAGCAGATTTGCAGATGCCTCGGGGATCTGCGGACTTCCGAGTTTTACTTCCACGGCAATCCAAGTTCCATCGCGCCTGTGTATAACGGCATCGACCTCGAGATCGTCGGCGTCATGGTAGTGGGACACCGATGAGTCATTTGCGGCTGCATAGACCTTAAGGTCGTGCAGGACGAGGGATTCGAAGAGCAGTCCCAGCGTCTTCGGGTCGGATGCCAATGACTCCGGATTTGCTCCGAGCAGTGCGACGGCAAGCGAAGGGTCGGCGAGGTGCCTTTTCGCACTTTGCCGCAGCTTTACCGGAGACCTGAGCGCCGGATGCCAGGCCGGGATATCATCGATGATGTGTATTCTGCGCAAGGCATCCGTATAGCGCCGCAGCGTACTTCTCGATACATCACCGCCGAGGTCTTTCTCAAGAGACTTTTCGCCGGCAAGAGTGGATTCGTTGCGCGCAAGCGAAGACAGAAGAGCTCTGACTTTCTCCGGGTCACGCTTCACGCCGTCAACCCTCGAAACATCCGATTCGCAGACACCGTCGATGTAGGCAGCGGATATACGCATTGCATCGGCAGTCGTCTTGCCAACCGCCTGAGGCCAACCACCACGACATAGCAAATCGGCAATATCGGCGATGCCGTTGATGGATCCAAGTGCCGCTTTGATGGGGCATCCGTTAAGCAGCGATTCGAGCGAGACCGCCCCTGAGGAAACCCCGAGTTCGGCCAGAGTCATTGTTTCCATGCGCAAGCGTGATATGCGCCCGATGCCGCTGTGCATCGGTTGGTCGGCGTCGTTTGGTGTTGCTGACCCCGTAAGCAAAAACTGCCCTGGCTCACCGGTCCGACGATCGCATTCGAAACGTATTGCGTCCCACAGTTTTGGCTCTTCCTGCCACTCATCGATGAGTCTCGGCGTTGCGCCGACTATTGCTTGAGCTGGGTCGATCCTGGCAAGCTGCAGTGCGGCAAAGTCTCCGGCAGGGTCGGAGAGAGACAGCGATGATTCAGCGAATCGCTGGGCCGTAGTCGTCTTTCCGCACCACTTCGGTCCCTGAATGAGCACGGCACCAAAAATGCCAAGATCGCGTTCGATTGAGCGATCGATACATCTACTCATATACCTAGTCATCGTACTTCCCGCCATTCAAAGAAACATTTTGTTTTATAGCATCTTACCAGCGCGTAAAACATTTTGACGAAAAACCATGACACAATCTGACGGTATTTCGTGAAACAAATTGACGATATTATATGAAACAATTTGACGGCGTTTTGTGAAACAGTTTTTCGGCCATTCGTGAAACGTTCTGCGGCGGTTTCAATCCGAAGTACATACTGTTCGAAATCTGTCCAAAGATGTCGTCTGCGTCGCCAATCGACAGACGGTGGTTTACATCTGTCACGTTAGTACTAAGATATTCATCTAATAAATTGCATTAATGGCTCGAGTTTCGGGGGAAACGAGGCAACGTGACTATGACGTGCTCTTTGGTGGTTAACAGCAAGAGCGGTAATACCAGGATGGTTTCGGGTGCGATCAAGCGCGCTCTGCAGGCTGCGGGCGTTGAGTTTGTCCATGCCGCGGCGTTGAGCGACGATGCGGACGCAGATCAGGTTGCGCTCGAGGCACAGGGCGCCTGCGCGGCCGACACGGTGCTCGTCGGTTTTTGGTGCGACAAGGGCGCGTGCACGCCTTCGGTCGCGGCGCTGCTCTCTGCCTTGCACGGCAAGCGCGTTTTCCTCTTTGGTACCTGCGGTTTTGGCGCCGACCAGAGCTATTATCAGCAGATTATCAATCGCGTGACCTCCAATTTGGCCGAGGATGCCGAGCTTGTGGGTTGGGCAATGTGCCAGGGCAAGATGGGTCCCGCGGTCAAGCAGCGCTACGAGGCCATGCTCGAGCAAGAACCCGAAAACGCGCGCTATAAGATGCTGCTCGACAACTGGTTTGCCGCAAAGGACCATCCCACCAAGGAGGACCTGGACAACATGGCCGCAGCCGCTAAGAAGGCCGTGCTGGGCGAGTAGCTTCGCCGTTCGCGGTCCTTCGTGCAAAACAATACAAATGTGAAAGCCTCGAAATTCTCGGGGCTTTTTTCATGACACGAGAGCGCCCCTTTATTGATGGAAGGCCTAATAAGCTGATTGCTCTATGCCCGGATGTGTGCGGAGTGGGATGGGATTTCCGGATGGGTGGAGTTGCGGAAGCTGCGTCCCGGAATTTGCCTTTGGAGTGGGATGCGGTTTCCGGTTGAGGGGCTCTGTGGAAACCGCATCCCAGTATTCGGCTGAGAAACGGGATGTGCTTTCCGGTTGAGGGTCTTGGCGGAAAGTGCGACCCGGAATTTGTGATCGAAGCGGGATACGGCTTCCCAACGGGGCCACAAGCGGAAACCGCATCCCATTTCGCAAGCGAATTCTGGGACACGGTTTTCAGAGGGTTATGGGCTGCGAACTAGATGGGGCTGTCATAAAGCTGCAAAAAAGAGGGTTAAAAATAAACGGTACTTCCAGCAGTTTATTTTTAATGTGGGGGGGGGGGGTACGATATCTAGGGTTTTCAAAAATGTTTAACCCTCTATGGACGAATTGCGTAGGGGGTTAGTCACAGATATTGGATAAAACAGACCAATTTGGGGATAAGTGACCACTTACGCCAAAATAAGTAGCATTTAGCGACAAAACATTGAAAAATGTGTAGCACATCGCTATGTTCTTATTAAGAAAAGATTCCAAATTGGCTTATTTCGGACTCACTTTTCAAGCGCCTTGCGGTTCCTGTTGAAACTTGCTGACCTTTGGATGGGTCGAATAGGTCCTCAAGGGGGATGAATTATCACTTTGACGGCGCGTAGACTCAAACGATTTATTGCACTTTTGAGTAGCTTGGCGTTCGCGCTTGTCATAGCCCTTGCCGTTGTTTCTTTTGTGCCTCGCGCATTTGGATACATGCCCTTTGCTGTGCTTTCGGGCTCTATGGAACCCGAGCTTCCCGTTGGCTCCATGGTGTTTGTCCGCCAGGTTGAGCCGGCGGATATTGCCGTGGGCGACAATGCAACCTTTTACCGATCGGACGGCGCCGTGGTAACGCACCAGGTGTATCAGATCGACCCTGTGGCGCAGATGATCGGCACGCAGGGAATTGCGAACAAAAATGCAGACGGAAGCATCATGCACGATGCCGAGCAGACACCTTTTTCGCGCGTGATCGGCACTGTTTCTTTTTGTGTCCCTTACCTGGGCTTCGTCAACGCATATTGCACGACGATGCCCGGTTTGCTTGTTGTGGTGGCCGTTCTGACGCTGCTGATCGCGGCGTCGATAGTGCTCGATCGGATGGTTCCCGACGAGCCTGCGGGCAAGCATACCCGCGTGCATGCGAGGGAGCGGCGTTCATAGCGGCAGGGAAAAGCGTCGGCGGCGGTAGGGGCCGTTGCCGGGGAAGACGATTCTCGAAAGGAAGAGAACGATGGAAAACAAGAAGAAAAAGCGCTACGGCATCGTTGCCGCCCTGCTGCTGGTGCTGGCTGCCGGTGTGGGCACCTACGCCTGGCTGACAGCCACGCAGACGCTGAGCAACGTGTTTACGGTGGGCAGAATCAACACTCCCGAAAAGAAGCCCGATCCCGACCAGCCCGATAAGCCTGGCAACAAAGATAATACCGACAACGCCTATCTGTTCGAGACCAAGTGGGTCGCCGACTCCAAGATCGTTCCCGGCTCCAGCACCGATAAGAACCCGAACGTTGGCATCGCAAAGGGCTCCGACGACGCCTACGTGTTCATCTATGTGAAGAACGCCATGGTCAAGGATGACACCGCTGCCGCGAACACCCCGTACTTTACCCTCAACAACAACTGGAAGGAGGTTGCGGGCCAGGTGACTACTTCTGCCGACGGCAAGTACCTGAGCGGTCTGTTCATGTACGCCAAGGATGCTACCGATAACAAACCTGTTGCCCTCTCCGCCAAGAGCGCTACTGAGGACGTCTACACCGGCGAGCTCTTTAGCCAGGTTGTGTTCCCGGGCTCCCTGGAGGGCTCCATGGTCGCCACGAACCCCACGATGAAGGTTTCCGCCTACATCTTCGGCGCCGACCAGAAGGACGGCAACACCAGCGCTGCTGACAACGCCGTCGCTCAGGCCACGACTTGGGCTAATACCATTAAGAACCAGTAGTAACCCCACCCCCCCCACTGAGATCCCGGCCCACCCCCACCCCTATATTCGGGTCGGGATCTCGGTCCCCCTTTGATCGACGATTGGCGAACGTAATGCTCAACAATCTTTCCGACAATCAGAAACGCACCTTGGCGCTTGCCGCGATGGCGCTGTTGGCCCTGGCGTGCCTGTGCGGCACGCTGGCTTTTACCGTTGATATGGTTCCGGCGAACAACGTTCTATCGTTTGGCAGCGTGAAGGTACGAGTCTGTGAATACACCTTCAACGAGCAGGGTGAGGAGATTCCGTTTGAGCCCAACGAGCATGGGGACTATCCCGACACCAAGGCCGGGGGTTCTGACATCAGCCGCATTGTGCGCGTGGAGAACGCTGGCACGCAGCCTGAGTACGTTCGCGCGCGTCTGCGCATGACGTCGGTGGCGCCCGACGGTTCGAGCGCGGATGCTTCGGGCAGCGTTGCGTTTCATGTGAACGCGGGCGAGGGGTCCCCGTGGATCGATGGCGGCGATGGGTGGTACTACTACCGCGGATTGGCCGGGCGTGGCGGCACGCTCGACCCCGGCGCCATGACGGAAAGCCTCATGGACTCGCTGCGCTTTGTGGGCGACTACCACGATGCCGCGCGCGGCGGCTCATTCAGGCTCGATATCGATGTTCAGGCCGTGCAGGCCAAAAACCAGCAGACAAGCGATACCGCCCTCGACGTACTTGACGTTGTGGGTTGGCCGGAGGCGAACTAGCCCATGGAGATTAAGAACATGAACCGAGGCGTGCTCGGCAGGCTGGTTGCCGTGGCGACAATCGCCCTTTGCTGCGTTATGGTGCTGCCGGCGGCAGCGCATGCCGAGGATCAGACCGAATTCCATATCACAAACAGGAACGATTTCCTGGCGTGTGTCGCGCTGTCGCGACAGCGCGACACGTCGCAGTGGCGCGTCTATCTCGATAACGATATCGTTCTTAACGATGATGATATGAATGCCATTGTTGAGGATACGGTCAAGCACCTTTCCTTTGGCAACAAAGAACATCCCTTTAAGGGCGTCTTTGACGGTCAAAACCATACCGTGAAGGGCCTGAACTACGAGAATAAGGTCTTGGATCCCGAGCGCGATACGGGCTTTTTTGCCGAGACCGATGGCGCCACCATCAAGAACTTCCTGGTCAAGGATGCCAACATTTGGGCTGACTTCCGCGGCGGCATTATCGTGGGCAGGGCGATCAACACCCACTTCGAAAACGTCATGGTCATGGAGAGCACCCTGCACGTTACGTGTGCCAACAACATGCTCAATGTGATTACCAATGCGGGTTTTGAGGGGGGGCTGATTGCCGGCGAGCTCGATGGTTGCACCCTCTACAACTGCGAGGTCCGTGGTGGCCGCGCCGTCAACAACACGACTTCGGGCGTACAGGCAATCGGTGGCGAGGGCCTGTACATGGCGGCGTTTGCCGGCTACGTTAAAAACTCTACGATCGAATACTGCCGCGTCACGCCCACGCGAAGCGAGGATGGCTCCTCGATGGACATGACCGACGTCACCAATAAGTACGATGTGGCCATCGGCGCCCTGGGCGGCAACAACGTGTACGCTTCGGGTTTCGTCGGCTGCATGGCGGAAGGCGCTAAAGTCATCGACTGCTTTTCAACGGCGAAATGCTATAGCTATGCCGCGTCGTACGTGGGCGTTGTCTCCGTAACGCGCGCTTGGACGGGCGGTCTTGCAGGCCGCATCTTGTCCAAGAGCGGTAACGAGATCACTCGCAGCCATTTCGCCGGCGATTTGAGCTCGCGCCAGTACAACCCCATCGCCGTGATCCCCATTATTCAAAACGACGTGAACCTGGGCGGTATTGCTGCGCGCGCCAACAAGGGCGACGCCACGGTCACCGAGTGCTACTTTAAGCCGAGCGTGAGCCTAAAAGGCAGCAGCCAGGGTACTGCGGCTAAGAAAAAGATACCTTCGTTTGGCGGCGACGGCACCACCAAGGGCGACAGCTACGGTCCGTGGGATGACGAGCGCTACACCACGCGTGAGCTGTGGGAAGAGCACGACTATGACTTTTGCGCCGGCACCAAGCGCTCGACTGATAACGACAAGGCCCTGGGTGGCCAGCACACCAATGAGTGGGCGATGGACTACAAGCTGAATATCCCCGTGCATGGCCAGAGCGTTAAGGCGACGATTGATTTTCCCGGCGCGGGCACCGCGACAATCGAGGCGACCAAACTTGGTACTGATCAGAAGACCTCGGATCCGTACGCCTTTGCCGTGAGCGCCGTACTGGCGGGAACGGCCCAGGGCTTGGCCCATGGCGATACGTCGGTGACGTTCAGGCAGGAAACCTCCGCAAAGCCCGCGGGGCTGAGCGAGGCGAACGGCGGCTACCGCTTTATGGGCTGGTTCCGCGAGCCCGATGTGCGTGTGAATCGAATTGGACAAGACAACAGCTGGTTTGATGGCAAGACCGATGCTGCTGCTGTCGCTGCTGACAAACGCGTCGAGGAGAACACGGCCCACGATGAGGCTTCGACCTACACCGCCGACAACGGAAGCGGCGTCGATGAAAAATTCGGCTTCAAGGGTAACGACCTCTTTATCGCTTCATACGAGGCGCAGGTGCTGTTCTATAACGTTAAGGGCGAGACGCTTGATTGGAAAACCGGTGCCGCGCACGACAAGTCCACTGATTGGTATCGCTACGGCGTGGGTTTGACGCCCACGGCTCCCGAAGACCGCGAGGGGCTTTCCGCTACCGCGACATTTATCGGCTGGACCACGCAGCCTAGCAGCGAGGAAGGGATGCATGGCGGCTATGCGGCCATTACCTCGACTGAGCTTGCCGAGCTAAAAAACGCCGGTGCGTTCTATCCTGCCGGCACCGAGATCACTGTGCTTGGCCCTACCGATTTTTATCCGGTGTACAGCGACTATGTGTCGAACATCATGACGGTGTTTGAGGGCAATGAGCAGGATGGGCTTGAAGATGTGACCCAGCGTGTCGACGTGGGCAACACTCATGTCGATGTCCAGACTGCCGAGGATGGGGCCAGCGTTTACACGGTGCAGGTGCGCGGCGTGGACAACAAGCCCTTGTCCGAAGGCGGCTCGCTGCCCGATGGCTACCGCTTCCTGGGTTGGTATGAAAACAAGCAGGCCGCCGATGGGTCCCAGGTCGAGGTGCGCGTAAGCCGTGACCCCAGCTATAAGCTTCCCGCAAACGTCGATCTGACCGTCCTGCATACCTATACGGCTCGTTTTGAGTACCGGGTGGACTATTACGTTCGGGCATTTACAAATAGCGGTCTAACGGACAGCAAGAAGTTGTGCTCGATTTGGAATAAATACAAGTCGCCCTTCGAGGAAAACGTCGGCGCGACATATGTTCGTGAAAACATTATCCATTGGGGTGCTGGCACGGACGTCTCCGCCCATGTGCTACACGATGATAAGAATCCAGCAGATAAGTGCACCACCGCTCTCTCTGATGCGACGCAAATCGTTGCGCCTATTAACGCCTACTCGCATAATGTGCGTAACGACAGCGGCGCGAACACTCTCAAGGATATGATTGCCGACACTGATTTTCCAGGAGCCGGTAAACTGAGTGATGAGTGGAAAGCCTCAAGTATTAAAGTTCAATTTACCCCCGCGCATAATAGGTACCACTTCAGTTTTTGGACGCTCGAAAGACCCGACGACGGTTCCTGGACTTATATAAAGAATCCTTTTTCGAGTTTTGTTGAAACGACGGAGCAATATTATGTCCGTGCTATGGTGACCACGGACGTCAACTTCTATGACAAGAGTGGCAACGTCAAGCAGGCTGCTACTCGACGCTATAAAAGCAACTTGCTTCAGCAGAAAACGGCGGAAGGTAAAGATCCGACGTTCCTGTATTGCTATCCGCATATCTATAAGGATAGGACGGTTAATACAAAGCCCTACGACGGAAAGGATGGTGACGTCAATCCCAATCTGACGCTCGAAGCCTCTCCGACCGATACCGAGATGGCGGTGCCGGGTCATAAGTTCCTGGGCTGGATTTCGACCGCCGAGGTCCAGAAGGATTCTGACGTCTGGAAGTATATCTACGACGTCGCCGGCGACTCCTATGTGACGAGTGATCCGGATAAGGCAGAGCCGTATCTGGCGACCGACGAGTCCAAGGTCACCCAGTGGCAGGATGCCTATCCCGTCTACGCAAAGTACGACGTCAGCTACACCACCAACCTGCATCGCGCAGGTTTTGAGGGTACGGACAAGGTCAATGTGCCTAGCTACAACATCGCTCCCGTTATCAACGCGGACACCAATCCTGCTACGGCAACGGTGACCCCTGACGTTACGACGCCGGTTTATAAAGCAGGCGGTGAGCTGTATAAGTTGCAGAAGGTTGAGATCGAGCTTCCGAACGGCGAGATCAAGACGCTTCCCTACGATGTGGAGCATGGTACTTGCTCTTATCCGGTGGAACCTGGCGGAGCCTATACATTCGTGGCGTACTATTCGCCGTTGGCGGTTGTGTACCACCTCAATGCCACGGATGTGGACGGCAAAGTTGCTCAGCAAGACGATATGCTCGGCAATCTTAATGGCGGCATCCCGAAGCCTACTTATGACGTCAGCACTATCGATGCGGATACAGGCAAGTTCAACGTCTTCGTGGGCTGGACGGAAGCCGAGCCGGCACCTGGCAAGGGCTATGTCGCTTGGTCAGAGGGCATCCGTATGGTGAGTGCTTCTACCGTGGTCAAGGCCCCCATGGAGCTGTACCCGGTCTACCGTCCCAGCCTGGTTACCGTTCAATCGAACATTGACTCTAAACTTGCGAATCCCGATCTTGTCCGTAGCCTCGGCCGCACTGATTCCGGCGACCAGATTTCTCTTGAGGTCAAGGCCGCCGAGGAGGTTGAGGGCACTGACGGCACCAAGTACGACTTTGTCGGCTGGTCGCGCGATTATGTCAATGACGGGCAGTACACCCTGATGACTGACGATGAGAAGCATCCCCTCGAGGGCAGCGAGCCCTTTGAGAGCGTGACCTACACTGCGGTGTACAAGACCGCGCCGTATAAGGTGCGCTATCACGGTGTCGACGGGTCGGTTCTCTTTACGGCGACGGTCGACTCGGGCGACGAGCGCGCGACGGGCGCTGGCTTTGTCCATAACGTCGATGTTCCCAAGGTGAATGAGAGCGGCAACCCGGTCTATGACGACAACGGCAATCCTATGATGGAGCAAAAATCCGTGGCGTACGACCCGGACGCCCACTCCAAGATCGTCGCGCTGCTCGATGAACAGGCTGCTGCCAATGGCGATAAGCGCGAGCTCTTCTTGGAGTGGCGATATGTGGGTGCCGACGGCACTGCGAAGTCTTGGGATGAGTTTAAGGGCGAGCCGGTCAAGGGCGACATGGACCTCTATCCCGTGACGTATCGCGTGGTCGCCAAGGATACATCCGACCCCACAAACTCCGTAACCATGACCGCCCAGCTTAAGTGGCTGCTCGATCCTGCCGCCGCCAACACCGTCGATGACAGTGCCGACAAAGCGCCGTTTAAGGTCTGCTTTGCCAAGCCGTTTATGGGAACGCAGCTGACCGTTACGGTAATGCGGGCAAGCTACGGGCCTGGTACAGAGGGTGTTTCTGTGGCGGAAGAGCCCGTAAACGGCAAGTTTGTCTCGCTCTACAGCTTGGGCTCGGGTAACGGTTCGTTCGACTTGGCCAACCGCCTGGAGTCCAAGAAGACGGGCGAAGGCAAGCAAGGCGACGGCAATGCCGTGTTCGACTTCGCCAAGACCCATGCGCTGACGATCGTCAAAAAGACCACCGATGCTAGCGCCATGGGGCAAACGTTCCGCTTTAAGGTAACGCGAAAGGCGTCGGAGGATTCTCCTGCCGAGACGCGCATGGTCGAGGTGAAAGTTAGCGAGAGGCGCGACGAAGACGGCGAGACCTGGTATGTCGGCAGCGTGCAATTTGCCGCGCCGACGGGCATCTATACCGTCGAGGAAGACACGAATTGGGCATGGCGCTACGAGGGCGAGCTGAGCACGCCGGGCAAGGCGCCCGGTAAATCTGCCGAGCTCATCGTCTCGTCTGCCTCGAGTGTGAGCGACACCGTGGTGACGTGCGTCAACACGCGCGCGAAGGACAAATGGGTCGATGGCGGCTCGCGTGCCAAGAATGTTTGGGAAAACGGCACGCTGGGGAGGGAGGACTAGGATGACTAAGCGCAAGCAGATCGTCGCCCTCCTTGTCGGCGTTCTCCTGTTGGCTGGCGCCGCTGGTACCTTTGCGTGGCTTTCGGTTACGGGCGTGCTGGTCAACGAGTTCGGCTTTGGTTCGGTGGCGCCCTCGGTGGACGAAACGCGCGATGACAACATGAAGAGCGACGTCATGATTGCAAACAAGGGCTCGGCTCCGGCATACCTGCGTGTTGCGGTGGATATCTACTGGCAGGACCAGGATGGCGCACGCCTGTGGGATGAGCCGGTCGAGGGTACCGACTACGCAATTGTGTGGGGCAACGTGTCCGATGCTTCAACTACTAGCAGCGCCTCGTCTTGGGTTCGCTCGGCCGACGGGTTCTACTACTGGACGTCTTCTGTTGCGCCGATGGACAAGACGGGCGTGCTCATCAAGAGCGTGTCCGAGAAGAAGGCAGATGGTAAAAACCTAGTCGTTGACATCTCGACCCAAGCGATTCAGTCTACGCCCGACGATGCGGTCACCGAGGCATGGAACTGTACGGTCAAAGATGGCGTGCTGGTGCCGCCGCACGGAGGTGCGTAAGCATGGCTTTACCGATTTTCAAAGACGTTGCGCGTTCCTTGCGTTGTGTGGTCGCGGCCATTTTCTGCGTGGTCGCGCTCGCCGTTCCTGCACGTGCGTTTGCTGACACTCCCACGATTGCCTATGACGGAAATGCGCGCCAGGTAACGGTAACGGGGGCGACGGGCTCCTCGGGGGAGCCCGATCTGTTTCCAGCCTTTAAAGATCTAATGCCCGGCGATGCGCGCGAGCAACAGATTGAGGTTTGTGCCACGGGCGTAAAGTCCCAGGTGCGCGTGTTTGTGCGGGCCGTTGTCGATCACGAGACGGCACACCTGCTGTCGCCCATTACCTTGACAGCGTCGGCGGGCGATGCGTCTGCCGGTTGGCTCCAGACGGGAACGCCGGGCAGCGTGTTCGCCTATCCCACGCAGGTCGCCACGTTCACGAGCGATGGCAGCACGGTGCTCAATCTGCAACTAAGTGTCCCGACGTCGGTGGGCAACGAGCTTGCCGACGCAAACAAGGCAATTCGCTGGGAAATCACCGCCGAAGACGATGGCGAGAAGATCCCCGCGCGGCCTGCTGGCAGCAAGAAGCCCGGCTTGCTTGGTCTGGCGGCAACGGGCGACAACACGCTCGCTTTGCTTTTGGTGTTGCTGGCGCTTGCCATCATCGCTTTTATAGCCGCGCTTCTTTTGTCCCGGAGGAACAAGCGCTAGGTCCATCTTCTAAACGCAACGCCCTCCCGGGCGGCGGGCACGAAGTTCCCTGCTCTACAGTCCTGCGCAAGACGAAGGCCACATTAAGTGGCCTTCTTTGCGTGCGGAACTCGCGATGAACTTCGTGCCCGCCGCCCGGGAGGGTGTCTCTTTATTGATAGAAGGCCTAATAAGCTGATGATTTCATGCCTGGATGTATACGGAGTGGGACGGGCTTTCCGGATGGGCGGGGTTTCGGAAAGTGTGTCCCAGAATCGGCGCTCAGAGTGGTCCCCACTTTCCGTTTGATGTCTTGTCCGGAAACTACGTCCCGGAATTAAGGCTTGGAATGGGATGCACTTTCCGCTTGAGAGCCTTAGCGGAAAGAGCGACCCGGAATTTACTCTTGAAGTGGGATGCGCTTTCCCGACAGGCCCTCAAGTGGAAACTGCGTCCCATTCCGAAGGCAGATTCCGGGATACACTTTCCGAATACAAAGAAGGCCACTTAATGTGGCCTTCAACTTATATATGTTGCGGATGCTTTCATGACAAGCCGCGCTTCAACACCGAGGCGTCTGCCCGGCGACGCGGAATGTAAGGTTCATCGCGAGTTCCGCACGAGCCGGAGAGCACTTAATGTGCTCTCCGTGCGAGCAGGACTGTCCGAGCAGGGAACCTTACGTTTCGCGCCGCCGGGCAGACGAACCAGTTAAGACGTGTCGCTACTTGATCTTGGTCGTACCCGGTGCCAGGTTGGGGTCGGTCTCGTTGGCCTCGGTCTGGAAGTGCTCGGTGTACACGTTCTTGCCGTCGCGGAACATCTCGTAGTATTGCATCTTGGCGTAATCCTCGCGTGCCTTGGTGGCGGCTGCGGCATCGGCGTCGTCACCGGTGACGTTGGAGGAGAGCGCCCAGCGCAGGCTAGCGTCCTCGTAGCCCACCGAGTTGATGGCGGGCAGCGACTCGCGCAGCGTCATGTGCGCTTTCTGGTAGTCGGAGAGAGGTGCGCCGATCAGCTGCATCAGCTGGGTGGACAGATAGTTGGTGGACAGGTCGTCGACCTCACTCGTCTGGTCGCAGCCGGCAACGTCGTAGTTGGCCCAGATGATGTAGTCGGTCTGCCACAGACGCTCCTGATGCGTGGCGTCGTCCTCACCGGTAAACCACTTGTCGTTGAACTTGGACGGGAAGAACGGCTGGTGGTCGCCCCAGAACACCACGACCACCTTACGGTCGAGCTTGCTCAGGGCGTTGAGGAAGTAACGCAGCGCCTGGTCGGACTGCTCAATGCACGAGACGTACTCGTCGACATCGGAGAGCGTGCCGTCCTCGACGGTCTTGGCGTCCAGGTCGGTCGTGTCGATGTTCAGGTGCATCTGCTTGTCGACCGGCAGCAGGCCTGTGTCGTAGCCCGAGTGGTTCTGCATGGTCACGTCGAAGATAAACTGCGGATCGGCGTTCTGGTCGAGCAGCTCCAGAATCTTGTCGTAGGTCGCCTGGTCGGTCACCATGCCGCGCAGGGTGTCGGCTCCCTGGAAGTCGTTGATGGACAGGAACTGGTCAAAGCCAAAGTCCTTGTAGACGTTCTCGCGGTTCCAGTTGGTGGCGTGGTTGGGGTGCATGGCCGTGGTGGAATATCCGAGCGACTTGAACTGTTCGGCTAAGTTCCCGGTCGTCTCCATGTTGTAGATGGTGTAGGGGTACACGCCCGAGCCCAGGTTGGCCATGGAGTTGCCGGTCATAAACTCAAACTCGGTATTGGCGGTGCCGCCGCCGTAGGCGCTCACGTAGAGCTTGCCGCGGCTGAGGCAGTTGGACAGGTTCTTAAAGTACTGCGGGCCTTCGTAGCCGGCGCGCATGTTCTGGTAGATCGAAAGATCCGAGAAGGTCTCGTTCATGATGGCGATGACCGTGGGCTTCTCGCTATCGAACTGCTCCTCGGCGGCGGCGCGCTCGTCGCTCTTGGCCGCGTCGGACTTGTCGTAGGCCTTGGCGTATTTTTTGAGCGTGGCCTTGGCATCGTCGACGGAGTAGTCGGCGGGTTTGGGCGGCTTGATGGACTGTGCCGCACTAATAAAGGCAGGCAGATAGCCCTCGCGCCAGTAGCTCTCGAGCGGACGCCAGGTGTAGACGGTGATGCCGAGGGTGTTGTAGTAGTCGATGAGCGTGACATGCGCGGTCACGCCGCCCAGGCACAGCACCGCCACGAGCAGGTTGGTGAACAGCATGCGCTTGGCGTTGGCGGCGCCCTTCTGACGGTGCGGTGCCACCAGGCCAGCGTACTCGCACAGCAGCATGGCGATGGCGGTAAAGCCCATGGACAGCACGCAGAACAGCGAGATGGAGAAGGTGTAGCCGTTGCCGGCGACCGCGGCGGCGGTGGAGATGGCCGAAAGGTCGCCCGGCTGGATGGGCATGGATTTAAACGTGATGACGAAGAACTCGGCAATGCCCAGGACAAAGAGGGCAAAGGCCAGGACCGCGGGAGCTGCGCCGTGGCGCTGGAATAGGAAGAACAAGCCGACCATGAGCACGGTGATGATGGCCCATTCGAGCAGAATGCACAGGGGGTAGACCCAGGTAAAGTCGTGGTTGGACGAGACCTCCATGCCCAGCAGCGCAAAGACGCCGGCGAGCAGTAGGCACAAGACGGCGGCGACGAGCGGTTTGCCCACAAAGGCGCCGCGCAGGCGGGCGAGCTTGCCGGTGAGGGCGGGGGCATCGGGCGCGGCAAACGCAAAGACGCGCGGGGCGATACGGTCGCGGGCGATGCTGGCCCAAGCGCAGCCGGTGAGGATGGCATTGGTCAGGATGAGCATCACAAAGGCGAGCGGCTCGTTTTGGGCGACGAGGCCAATGGCGCCCCAAATGGTCAAAAAGACCTGGAACAGACCGAAGGCGACGCTCCACCCAAGAGCGCTTTTGGCAACGGTGCCCGACTGAGCGCGAATGGCCTTGGCCTCGCGCAAAACAAGGTAGACGGTCGCCGCAAGACCGACGAGCGAGATGGCGGCAGCGAACATGCTGAGACTCCTCACAAACTAAAACCTACGAAAGCGGGGGTTTACCCGATTGTTACCAAGATATGCGCTGCAATTGGTGGCTGCGCACAACAACCAGCCATATTAACGCGCACGCGTGGCGGTGTGGCGCAATGTAGTGGCGACCTGCGCGATAATGGACGGGAATTACACGGAAACGTAAAGGCTTCTTAAAGAAATGGCGAGGGTAGGGCGATGAGCGAGCAGGTTTGCAAGGCGGACATGGGCGGCGGCGGAGCTGCGGGCGTGGATATGTACGGCTATCCGGTCGAGACTACGGGCAATGCGGTGCTGGACACGTTGGAGCACCGTTCCTCCACGCGCGCCTTCGCGCGTGATGACGACGACCGTCCCGTGGCGGTGACCGACGAGCAGCGTGCGGCGATTTTGCATGCGGCGAGCCGCGCACCGTCGGCGGGCGCCATGATGATGTATTCCATCGTGAGCATTCGCGAGCAGGCTACGCTGGATCGTCTGGCCGACCTGTGCGACCACCAGCCCATGATCGCCAAGGCGCCCTGGGCACTAATATTTGTGGTCGACTATGCCAAGTGGATTGATCTGTTTGAGCACGTGGGCTGCTTTGAGCCCGAGTTTGTAGAGCGCACGGGCAAGTCGCCCCGTCGTGCACCGGGTCTGGGCGACTTTGCCATCGCGGCGCAGGACGCCGTGATCGCCGCGCAAAATGCCGTGGTCGCCGCCGAGGCCCTGGGCCTGGGGAGCTGCTACATTGGCGACATCGTGGAGAACGCCGAGGAAGTTGCCGAGCTGCTCGATCTGCCGCCCTATACCATGCCGCTATCGATGCTCATCATCGGCACGCCCCGCAAGGAACGCCCGGCGATCGCGCATCCCGTGGTGAACCTGGTGCACGAGGAGCGCTATCGCCGCGCCGATACCGCGACCATGGACGCGCAGGTGGCCGAGATGGACGCGATGTTCCGTCCGCATGCCCGCGAGGCAGGCGAGCGCGTCGTGGATATCTACACCCGCAAGCACACGAGCCCCTTTATGGCCGAGATGAGCCGTTCCATGGAGTGGTGGCTCAAAAACTGGCTCGGAAAATGACGAATGTGACAAGGGGATAGTCCCTTTGTCACATTTCATATCGCCGCGGTAGCCTAAAGACTGTATAAATCTTTATCTAGCTGGGAAAACAGTGCATTAAAACATGGGCCGATTACCTATAATCCCTTCGAACATTAAAGTTGGGAGGAAACCGGCTTATGGAACAAAAGGCCAAGGAGGCAGCCTCGCACGCTGCGATTCCTGTGAGCATCTCGGCGATGCTCGTCACGCTGGGCGTGGTGTACGGCGATATCGGCACCAGCCCCATGTATGTAACCAAGGCGCTCGTTGCCGGCAACGGCGGCATCGGAAGCGTCACGGAGGAGTTCGTGCTCGGCGCGCTCTCCCTTGTCGTGTGGACGGTCACGCTGCTGACCACCATCAAGTATGTGCTCATCTCGCTGCGCGCCGATAACCATGGTGAGGGCGGCATCTTTGCCCTGTACAGCCTGGTCAAGCGCTGCGGTAAGTGGCTTATCATCCCCGCCATGCTGGGTGGCGCCGCGCTGCTCGCCGACGGCATCCTGACGCCGGCCGTTACCGTTACCACGGCCATCGAGGGCCTGCGCACTATCCCGGCGGTCCATGCCGTGCTGGGCGATGATCAGGGCCGCGTCGTTGCCATTACGCTCGCCATCATCATCGTGCTCTTCTTGGTGCAGCGCATCGGTACGGCCAAGATCGGTCACGCCTTTGGCCCCATCATGACGCTGTGGTTCCTGTTCTTGGGCGGTACGGGTCTGTTCTTTGTCCTCCAGCACCCCGCCGTGCTGCTGTGCCTCAACCCGTTGCGTGGCATCGCTTTTCTGCTGAGCCCCAACAACCATGCGGGCATCATGATCTTGGGCAGCTGCTTCCTCGCCACCACCGGTGCCGAGGCGCTCTATTCCGACATGGGCCATGTGGGCCGCGGTAACATCTACGCCACCTGGCCGTTCGTTAAGTGCTGCCTGCTGCTGTCCTACATGGGCCAGGGCGCTTGGCTTATCAACAACGCCGGCAACCCGGAGCTCATGGGCATTGCCGATCTCAACCCGTTCTACCAGATGCTCGCCCCGGGCCTGCGCCCGTTTGCCGTCGGCCTTTCCACCGTTGCGGCCATCATTGCCTCGCAGGCGCTCATCACCGGCGCATTCTCGCTGGTGTCCGAGGCCAGCCGTCTGGACCTCATGCCGCACATGCAGGTCTTCTACCCTGCCGAGACCAAGGGCCAGCTCTACATCCCCATGGTCAACAACGTCATGCTCGTGGGCTGCGTCATCGTGGTGCTGCTGTTCCAGAACTCGGCGCATATGGAAGCCGCCTACGGCCTTGCCATTACGCTGACTATGATGTGCACCACGCTGCTGCTCTTCTTCTACCTGCACGAGGAGCGCAAGCTCAAGGTCGCGCCGTGGATCTTCGCGGCCTTCTTCCTTTTGCTCGAGGGCTTCTTCTTCGTGAGCTCGCTCACCAAGTTCTTCCACGGCGGCTATTTCACCATCCTCATGGCCGCGCTCATCATGGGCATCATGGTGTGCTGGTACAACGGTACGGCTGTTGAGCAGCGCCAGTTTACGCTGCTGCCGCTGCGCAGCTACCTGCCGCAGCTCAAGCGCCTGCGCGATGACGATCGCTACGAGCGCCTGAGCGACAACATCGTGTACCTGACCAAGGACACCCATACCGACTACATCGACCGTGATATCGTCTACTCGATTCTGGACAAGCATCCCAAGCGCGCCCGCGCCTGGTGGTTTGTGAATGTCGAGACCATGGACGAACCGCATACCTTTGCCTATTCGGTCGAGACGTTCGGTACCGACTACGTGTTCCGCGTGCATCTGTACCTGGGCTACAAGATTAACCAGCGCGTCAATGCCTACCTGCGTCAGGTCGTTCAGGACCTGGCTGCCACCGGCGAGCTGCCGGCGCAGACGCATGATTACTCGGTCTACAAGGATCCGGGCAACATCGGTACGTTCAAGTTCGTCCTGATCCGTAAGCTTCTGGCGCCCGAAAGCGATGTGGAGCCGGGCGAGCGTACGGCCATCACGCTCAAGTACATCATCCGCCGCGCCGCCGGCACGCCTGCGCGCTGGTACGGCCTGGAGAACTCCAACGTGAGCTTTGAGTACGTGCCGCTGTTCACCAAGTTTAAGGCCGTGAGCAAGATGCAGCGTCTGGCTCCCGACGAGCGTCCGTAGACGTCGGCGGCTACACGGAGTTGGTTTTTGATGGACAAGATTGAGACCGGGGAGGCAAACATGGATACAAAGGCGCTCGATGGCCGCGAGGCGGTGGTCGAAATGGTGCGTGAGGCGCGCGTCGACGCCGCCGAAGATCGGTTCTTTACGAATCGTGCCAACATGGACATGGCCGACCGCGTGATCTCGATCGTGGTGACGCTGCTTGTCGCGGCGTGCGTTTGCGCGCTGCTCGCGCACGTGCTGTTTGTCTAGCGACCGCCGGTCGTAGAAGGCTTTACACTTGGAACCACCACAAGGGAAACCACCACAAAGGTGCCTGTCCCTTTGTGGTGGTTTTTGTTTTTGAGAGAGGGGCGGGGCGCTGATGGACGTCCGTACGGACGGCGATATTGCCGATAGCTTTTGGTGGCGGCGCACAACGCTGACGCGCCGCACTCCTCTGTATGACGCTTGCGTATCGGCGGGGTTGCTGGTCGCGGCGACGATTGTGGGCGCGCTGCTCGACCATCCGGGTCTCGCGCCGAGCATCATGATCGTCTATGTGTTCGCCGTTCAGCTGTGCGCATTCTTTACCTGGAGTCGCCTGTATTGCTTGCTGAGCTCGGCTGCCGCCGTGGCACTCTACAACTTCTTGTTTGTCGGCCCGCGCTACTCGCTGTCGTTTATCGACCGCGTCTATCCCGGCATGTTCTTCATCATGTTTGTGGTCTCGCTTGTGTCGAGCTCGATTGCGTTGGCCCTGCGCCGTGCCTTGGCACAGGCTGCCGCCAGCGACCGCCGCACGCATATGGTGCTCGAGACCAACCGCATGCTGCAGCGGTGCGCCGATCAGCAGCAGATTGTCCATGCCATGGCCACGCAGCTGGCGCGTCTTTCGGGCCGTCCGGTCGTGTGGTACAGCGCCGACGCCGAGGGCGATGACCTGCTGCCGCGTGCGACATACACGGCCGTGGGCGATGCCGCGCCGGTGCATGAACTGGCGCCGCAGATGCCGCCGCGGCTCTCGGCGTCCGCCTATGTGGGAACGCCGCTCGATGCCACCTATGGCGGCTCGGCGTTTTATGGCATCTACCTGACGGTTCGCACGGGCGACGGCTTCGTCCGTTCGGGCGACCCCGCCTCGGTGGTGGGCGTGCTGGCTATCGTTGCCGAGCCCGACGTGCTGACGCATGAGGAGCGGACGCTTGCCGACGCCATCGTGAGCGAAGGCGAGCTGGCGCTCGACCGCGCCCGCGCCATGGAGGCCCGCGAGGAGGCGGCGGTGCTTGCCAAAAATGAGCAGCTGCGCGCCAATCTGCTGCGCTCCATCTCGCACGATCTGCGCACGCCGCTTACCAGTATTTCGGGTAATGCCGACGTGCTGCTCGATCAGGGTTCGACCGGCACCGCGGTGCTCGATGCCCAGACGCGCCGCGGCCTGCTGCTATCCATTCGCTCGGATGCGCTGTGGCTCAACGCCACCGTCGAGAACCTGCTCGCCATCACCAAACTCGAGGGCGGCGGCATGCATCTGTCGACCACGCTCGAGCTTATGGACGATATCGTCGAGGAGGCGCTGCGCCATGTAAATCCGGCCGTGCGCGAGCACGACCTTAAGGTGGTGGCGAGCGATGAGCCGGCGCTCGTCAATGTCGATGCGCGCCTGATGGTGCAGCTGGTGGTAAACCTGGTGAACAATGCCATTACCTACACGCCCGCAGGCTCGCATATCGTGATCTCGATTGACGCCGGCGATGGACGCGTGGCGTGCTCGGTGGCCGATGACGGCCCGGGCATTGCTCCCGAGGACCGCGAGCGTATCTTTGAGTCGTTCTACACCGCCAACCATGGTTTGGCCGATAGCCGACGCAGTGTGGGCCTGGGGCTTTCGCTTTGCCGCTCCATTGCGCTGGCGCATGGCGGTAGCATAGAGGTTGCCGCGGCGGACCCGCACGGCTCGGTCTTTACGATCGAGCTTCCCGCCGCCGACGTTTCGTTTGATAAGGAGTAGCGCTGTGCCGAACTCTGCCGTGAAACCGCTCATCTTGGTCGTTGAGGACGACCCCGCCGTCCGCAACCTTATCGTCGCCGCGCTCGAGGCGCACGGCTTGCGCCATATGGCTGTGGAGACCGCCCATGCCGCCATCGCCGCCGCCTCGTCGCAGGCGCCGAGCATTGTGCTGCTCGATCTGGGCCTGCCCGATTTGGACGGCGTCAAGGTGGTGGAGTCGGTGCGCACGTGGTCGGGCATGCCGATCATCGTGGTCTCGGCGCGCAGCGAGGACGCGGACAAGATCCGCGCGCTCGATGCTGGTGCCGACGACTACCTGACCAAGCCGTTTTCGGTCGAGGAGCTGCTCGCGCGCATTCGCACGACGCTCAGGCGCCTTTCGTATGCGCAAACGGGCGGCGTTGCCTCCGAGGGCTCGTTCGATACCGGTGAGCTGCATATCGATTTTGATGCTGGCATCGCCATGATGGATGGCGAGGAACTGCACCTGACGCCGATCGAGTACAAGCTCCTGTGTCTGCTGGCGCACAACGCCGACAAGGTGTTGACGCACCAGTTTATCCTGCACGAGATTTGGGGCACGGCGACCAAGAGCGACCTGGCGAGCCTGCGCGTCTTTATGGGCACGCTGCGCAAGAAAATCGAGTCCGACCCCGCGCATCCGCGCTATATCCAGACGCATGTGGGCATCGGCTACCGATTGGTCATCCAAGGCTAGATCGCCAACCACCATCCCAATATGAGTTGCGGTGAAATACGGTCTAAATTTGCCTAACTCCAGGCAAAACAGTCCGTATTCCACCGCAACTTTGTTATTTGCCCTTGGGCTTGCTGGCGTAGAACTTCTTCTTTTTGGGCTTGCCGGCGGGGAAGGGCTTGCCGGCAAAGTTGGACTTGCCGTTGCCGGCCTGCGCGTGCGCGGGTACTGCCGCACGTGTCTTGCGGGCCTCGGGGTTGCGCAGTTCCTCGACGCGCTCGGCAATTTCCTCGGCGCTAAAGCCGACCTCGGCCATGGCGTCCTCGATGGGCAGGCGGCGCACGATGTAGCAGTGGTGCACTTTCTGGTTGCGCGCGAAGTCCTCGGGGATGGTCTGCGCCGTAATGTCCTCCAGCACCACGCCCGCGCGGGCGAGCTTGCGCGTTTCGGGGCGGAAGCCGCGCAGGTTGCAGCTAAAGATGGCATGGCCGCCCTGCGCGAGCAGGCGCGATACGCCGGCCAAAAGCTCAACATGGTCGCGCTGGACATCCCAGGTGCGACGGCCCATCTTGGACGAGTTCGAAAACGTGGGCGGGTCGACAAAAATCAGGTCCCAGCGGTTGCGCGTCTGGCGCTGGTCGCGAATCCAGGCGAGCACGTCGTCGCGCACAAAGTGATGCTGCGGACCCACAAAGCCGTTCTGGCGCATGTTGCGCTCGGCCCAGTCCAGATAGGTGTTGGAGAGGTCGACTGTCACGGTCTCCTCGACGCCGCCATCGGCCGCGTAGCAGGTGGCGGTGCCGGTGTAGGCAAACAGGTTGAGGAAGCGACGCGCCTGCTTGGCGTGCTCGCGCACCAGGTTGCGGGTGACGCGGTGGTCCAAGAAAATGCCCACGTCCAGGTAGTCGTCAAAGTTGACGGCAAAGGTAAGGCCGCCCTCCTCGATGAGCGGCAGACGGCGGCGCGCGATGTTGGCGCGCTCGCCCGATCCGCCCTTGCCGGCGCCCTGCTTGCCGTACTGCGAGCCGCCACGCGAACGCATGCGGGCCTTGGCGTGCACATGCTCGGCGGGAACATCTAGGATACGCGGCGCGATGGCCAGAATGTCGAGCATACGGGCCTGGGCCAGTGCGGGGTCGATGGTCTTGGGCGCGGCGTATTCGGCGATGACGAGCCAGCGGCCCGGCGTCTGCGGGCAACCCTCGTACAGGTCGATAGCGGCGGAGTAGTCGGGCAGGTCGGCATCGTAGACGCGGTAGCAGCTCACGCCCTCGCGCCTGGCCCACTTGCGGCGCAGACGGGCATTCTTGCGCAGGCGGTTGGCGAACTGCTCGGACTCGGGGATGAGCACGGGCAGCGGCTTGCCGTCGCCCAGGTCGAGCATGGCGGCAGGCTCGGGCATGGCGGAAGCGGCGGCCTCATCGTTGACTTCGTTGGCATCCGCAACCTCGGCCTCGGCATCCGCGCTGGTCGCAGCCTCAAACGCTGCGGCGGCGTGGTCGAGCGAGGGCCAAACCTCGATAGTCGCCTCTTCGTTGTTGGGCATGACGGCAATGGAGCGCGCGGGCTCGGCATGGAGCGCGCGGGCCATAAGGCCGTCGCGGGTGAGGGCGGCGACCGGCGCGGCGGTAAGCTCGGGCGCGCGACGCAGCTCGCCGACCAGCGTCATGGCGTCATGCATAAGCGACAGCGGTGTCTCGGTCGTATCCGCGACGAGGACGGCACCGGCGACGGCGCCCGCGTGGTCCAGTACGGTGGCAGATTTGGCGGCGCAAAAATCGACAAAGCGCTTGTAGCCGGCGCACTTGACCATGCACTCGGCGGTTTTGCGGGCGGCGGGGTCGATGTCTACGGCAACGATGCGCGCCTGGCGCTCGCGCGCCGCCGCCTCGCGCTCGCGTGCCTCGGCGAGCAGCTGCTCCCACAGAGTGGCGTCGTGCAGCTGCCAGCCCTCAAAGCCCCAGCGCTCGCGTGCGGCGCTCGGGGCGCGGTCGGTCAGAATGTTCACGGCCTCCAGCAGCAGGCCGCCGCCGGCGCACGAGGCGTCGATCAGCGTAGGTAGGGCCTCGTTTTCGTAGTCGTCGGCCGTCAGCTCGCGCTCGCACAGCGCGGTCCAGCCGACCTGCGCCAACACCAGGGCGGCGTAGTCGGGGCGTAGCACGTGCGCGCCCTCGCCGGCGCGAGTCGCGGCGGGCGGCAGGCGCTTGAACAGCGGGTCGCCCGAAAGGTCCAGGCTTATGCTCGCACGGCGCTGGCGTAGCGAAAGCAGCAGGTGGACATCGGGGTCGGCAGCATCGACATCGGCGCGACGGCCCGTGGTCTCGGCCAGGCGATCGCACAATGCGTCCTTGGCGCGCAGGGCCGAGAAGCGCGTGTTGCGCAGCTGCTCGGTCACACCACGGGCAGTGATGGCAATGGTGGCGCCGGGGCGGACGATGTTTTCCCAGGCAATGTCGTAAACGCCGTCGTACAACGCATCGGCATCCTGCGCCTCAAAGCGCCCAAGCACCACAAACACGCGGCTGGCCAGGCGCGACCACAGACAGGCGCGGTAGCCTTCTTCGAGCTCGCCCTCAAACGTAGCGCGGCCCTTAAGGCGGCGTACATGCGAAAGCCCGAGCCGTTTAAGCTCGTCGGCGAGTGCAGACTCAAAGCCCTCGGGGCAGCTTGCGTAAAATTCCATGGGTGACCTCTCTGGTTGCGTCGCTCCATTATATGATGGATGCTTCGTTTGCCATCGCCCTCGAAAGGAACCCATATGATTGATGCGTGCCCCGATTCCGCCGTGCTCTTTTTTGACGTGGACGGCACGCTGACGTCGTTCGATCCCGACGATATGACCGATAAGGATTTTTCGGCGGTGCGCCCCTCGCAGGCGGTCATCGAGGCGTTTCATCGCCTGCGCAATGCGGGTCACCAGGCATTTATCTGCACGGGTCGCCCCTTGTGGCTGATTGCCGATGGCCTGCGCGCGCTGAACCCGGCGGGTATCGTTGCCATGGCGGGGGCCACGCTAGAGGTCGAGGGCCGCGTGGCACACGAGGACTGCATTGACGAGGACATTGTTGAGGAGCTCGCGCGTCGCATTACTGTGGCGGGCGGCGAGGCGTTGTTCGAGACGAACGGTGCCACCTATTCACTTGAGCCAGTTGGTGTCGAACAGTCATTTCTGCTAGGCGCCGGCGTGGTGCATGGCGTTGATCAGATGCGCGTCGATGGCCGCTTGCGCGTAGGCAAGGTGTGCATTAACGCGTGCGACCTGGCTCGCGTAGCCAACGATGACGGCTTTATCGAGCGCGAGTTTGAGCTGTGCAACACCGGTGGTCAGAATCGCGAGCTGAGCCCCAAGGGCATCGACAAGGGCGTGGGCGTGGCGCGGGCGCTGGAGTATCTGGGTCGCGCGGGAAATGCGCGCACCTTTGGCTTTGGCGATTCGGGCAACGACCTGGGTATGCTCGCTGCGGTCGAGACAGCTG
>CATWVA010000020.1 GCA_958354105.1 uncultured Collinsella sp. | reverse complement strand
ACGGCCCACCACGCCGAGACGACCGCACTCGCTACGAGGCCGACGGACGCGGCATACAGCCACCGCTTCAAAGGGACAAGCCGCGCACAAGATTGAGCCAGCACAACGAATACCGCCGCCGCAACGGGAATGGCCCATAGCAGCCCGACCGCCGTCGCCCGCTCCGTCAGCAGCGCATCAGCGGCCATGTTGAGCACCAAGGCGCAGCTCATGCACATGCCGGCACACAGGGCCATCGTCCACGGAATCAGGGGTCGCGGAGGCATCACGTGCTCGCGCTCGGTCGCGCTCATACGCAGATGCAATCTTTGATTTTGGCAAGCTTCTTCTCGCCGATTCCCGACACACGCATCAGATCGTCAACCGAGGCAAAAGCACCGTTCTTTGTCCGCTCATCGATAATCGACTGGGCCATGGAGGGGCCGATGCCCGAAAGCGTCTGCAGCTCTTCTGCGCTTGCCGTATTGATGTTTACTAGGCCTGTTGCGCCACTAACGCCCGACGATGCGGAAGCCCCACCATCAACACCGGCTTCCGCAATGGACGCCTGCTGCTCCCCTACCATTGGCACGTGAATCTTCTGTCCATCGACGACCTTAGATGCCCGATTGAGCCCCGTAACGTCTGCCTCGGGCGCCAGCCCGCCGGCGGCATCAATCGCCTGAGCCACCCGCGCGCCGTCCTTGAGACGATATACGCCGGGCGACACAACGGCGCCATCGACATCGACATAGACCTCTGCCGCGGCAGAAGCCTTAGTCGAAGAGCCTTCGGATGTCTTTCCGCTCGAGGCATCGCCGGATCCCGGCTCCACTAAAGAGCCCGAACCATCAGTGCGCTCAAACGACACACCGCCGGCACCGCCGCCAAGGTTCGCCATCGCCAGTCCACTCGCCATCGCAATGACGACCAGTATCGTCATCACCACTGCCTTATGACCGAGCAGTTTGCCCGCCCAGCGATCCATCTTTTTGACTCGTTCGTGCTGTTCGCGCTGCGCCATAGCAAAACCTCCCAACACCATCGTGTCAGGAAAGGAGCTCCACAACAGCCACGCCCCAAAACCGATTTTTGCGGTCAAACCAAAAGCTGACCAAAACCTTGCGAAATAATGTCCATTTATTCAGGCACACGTCGACAAATGAACACTTAGTCGCAAAATGCCCAGATAGCAAAAGACCGACGATACAGGCGCATCGTCGGTCTATGCACAAATTTACTCGTGATCTTGGTAAATCTCACGCGGAGCAAGCTCCGAATGTTTGCGTTTTAAGGTCTTAGGGGCCTTATATGTGTTGCTCTCGAAGTCGATGTACTCGGTCTGCTTGAGCAGGCGCTCAATCATCTCCTCGTGATCAAACAGTTCCCAGGCCTCATGCACGGCATCGAGTTTAGCGTGCGTCTCGGGACGGCGCGGCATAAACAGCGTGCAGCAGTCGGGAGCGGCCTCAGTCGAGATATCGAACGTACCGATCTCCTCGGCGCGCGCGATGATCTCCTGCTTGTCCGAACCGATGAGAGGACGGAACACGGGGATCTTCACGGCCTCGTTAACGGCCATGATGTTCTCAAGCGTTTGGGAGGCAACCTGTCCAAGCGATTCGCCCGTAACGATGGCCTTGGCACCCTCGATGTGTGCAATGCGCTCAGCAACCGAATACATAATGCGGCGATACATGATCACGCGCAGGTTGCTGGGACAGGTGACCGAAATCTCACGCTGGCAGTCGCCAAACGGCACCACGTACAGGCGGCCGATCTGGACACCCGGCTCAAGCGCACGGATGATGTCCTGCACCAAATACTCACTCGTGTCGGGCGTCTGCGGACGGCCAGAGAAATGTACCGGCACGCACACCGCGCCGCGACGCGCGAGCATCCAGGTCGCCACCGGAGAATCGATACCCGACGACAGCAGCGTCACAACCTTGCCGGCAGAACCCACCGGCAGACCGCCCACGCCGCGCTCGGAGCGTGCGTACACGTAAACGCTACCCTGGACCACCAGTACGTGCACCATTGCATCGGGGTCGTGCATTTGAACCTTTTTATCGGGAAAGGCCTCACACAGCACCTCGCCAACCTGTCGATTGATATCAATCGAGGTGAGCTCGTAGTCGGTGTTAGAGCGCTTGGCATGCACCTTAAACGAATCGAAGGGGCCAAACTCGCGCAGCGCCTTGACGGCGGCGGCGCAGTACTCCTGCGGGTCGCGGTTCGTGTGATACGCCAAAGACACACGGGCAACGCCGGGGACGGTGCGAATGACGCGCGCCGCCTCGTCAGCCTGATGCTCGTTAAAGGTCACGAGGATATAACCGGAAATTCGAGACACGGCATTCACGGAAAAGGCGGCCAAGGCCGCCTTGATGTTATCCATGAGGATATGCTCAAAATGTGCGCGGTTCTTGCCCTTCAGTCCAACCTCGTGATAGTGGACCAGGCAGACGCGGGCTGCCATTTAGGCTTCAGCAACCTTGTGGCCGAGCGCCTTCTCGTAGCGAGCCTCGTCGTAGGAGATATCGCCGTCGACAATCTCGTCCATAGCCATCGAGATGGTATCGGCGCCGGAGAGCGCGATGGTGATGTCATCGACATCTTGGACGGCGAGCACGCGGTTATGCTGACCGCGCAGCATGCTATTGATGTCGCAGGCACGCTTGGAGGCAAGCGAAGCGAGCAGGAAGCGGTTGTGATCGGTCTTCTCCAGAAGATCGTCAATGCAAGGCTTTACAACGGACACGGACCTCAGATCCTTTCATGCATATCGAGAACGCGAACGAGCTCATCGGTCGCGCGGTCGAGATCGTCATTAACCACGACGTCGTCGTAGCGGTCGGCAAGGGCAAGCTCATCGGCGGCGTTTGCCATACGCAGCTCAATCGTCTCGGGCGTCTCGGTACCGCGACCGACTAGACGCTCGCGGAGCACCTCAAGCGAAGGCGGCTTGATAAAGATCAGCACGGCCTCGGGGAAACGCTCCTTCACCTGCAGGGCGCCCTGGACATCGATCTCCAAAATCAGAGACGCGCCCGAGGCGAGCTTGGATGTGACCTCGCTCACCAACGTGCCGTAGCAGTTACCGTGGACCTCGGCCCACTCAACAAACTCACCGTTTGCCACGCGGCGGTCGAACTCCTCGCGCGTCAGAAAAAAGTAGTTGACGCCGTCGACCTCACCTTTGCGTGGTGCTCGCGTGGTAGCCGAAACCGTCAGACCCAGGTTCGAGCGGCGCTCGCGCACACGAGTGACGAGCGTGCCCTTGCCTGCGCCTGACGGTCCAGAAATCACAAAGAGCTTGGAATCCTGAGCGCTCACTTATTTGGTCAGCTGCTCGAGGAGCTGCTCGCGCTGACGGACGCCGAGGCCCTGGACGCGACGAGTAGCGGAGATACCGAGCTCCTCCATGATCTTGGCGGCCTTGGCCTTGCCATAACCGGGGAGAGACTCGATGAGGGTGGAAACCTTCATGCGGGAAGCGATGGGGTCATCGGAGTTGAGCACGGACTCGAGGGACTTCTCGCCCTTCTTGATCTGCTCGCGAAGCTCAGCGCGGGCGTGACGTGCGGCAGCAGCCTTCTCAAGAGCCTGCTTGCGCTGCTCGTCGGTAAGCTGAGGGAGTGCCATTCGTACCTCCAAATAGTTGGGTTATATCTGATTCAATAATTGGCATTTTAGCACGTAGAACGTACAAAATGCTTAATCGCGGCTCCATAGGTTAGACGATACCCGCAAAAAGTGCAATATACTGCGCCCAAAGTTAAGCCCCTGACCTGCGATTCCACACAAAGGATGGGAAAGTTTACGCAGACACAGGGGCTATTTTGTGCTAATGAGACCCAAAAGTGGTGACTTAGGGGAATCTTTTACGCGACGTTTTCGACCAGCTCGGCGACGATGGCGTCAAAGGCGGCAACCGGATCGTCGGCACCGGTGATGGGACGGCCCACCACAATGTGGCTTGCGCCACGCTCGATAGCCTGGGAAGGCGTCGCCACGCGGGACTGGTCACCAAGGGCGGAACCCACCGGACGCACACCCGGAGTCACGATCAGGGCATCAGGACCCAGCAGCTCACGCATGTCGTGAGCCTCCATCGGTGAGCACACGATGCCATCGATGCCGTTGGCCTGAGCAAGCTTTGCCAAGCGGGCGGCCTCCTCGGCCACGGGCGACTCGACGCCGATCTCGCTCAAGGCATCCTGATTCATGCTCGTAAGCACGGTGATGGCGACGAGCTTGGCGCGGTCCTCGCGTGCCTCCTCGGCACCCTCGCGGCAGGCAGCGAGCATAGCGCCCGAGCCCAAGCCGTGGACCGAAAGCAGGTCGGCACCGGCAAGCGAGGCCGAGCGGGCGGCACCGCGAACCTGATGCGGAATATCATGGAACTTAAGGTCGAGGAAGACCTTAAAGCCAAGGTCCTTAAAGGTCTTGACGATCTGGGGACCCTCAGCGTAATAGAGCGTCATGCCGACCTTGAGCCAGGCGGCATGGCCCGAAAGCTCGTGGGCGAGCTCGAGCGCGCGCTCACGGTCGCAGTCGAGGGCGACGATAACACGGTCGCGGGCATCATTCTCTAGCATTCGAAAGCACCTACCAGCTCGTTGATGTCCTTCACGCCCTGGGACTCGGCCCAGGCCTCGAGCTCATGCGCGATCTTAAGCGAAGCACACGGATCGACGAAGTTGGCCATGCCGACCGACACGCAGGTGGCGCCGGCCAGGATAAACTCAGCCGCATCCTCGCCGGTCATGACACCGCCGACACCGTTGATGGGGATATCGACGGCCTGGGCAACCTCCCAGACCATGCGCACGGCGATATGGTGGCACAGCGGGCCCGAAAGGCCGCCCTTGGGCTTGGCCACGCGGGACTTGCGGGTATGGACGTCGATGGCCATACCCTGGATGGAGTTGATGACCGAAAGGCCGTCGGCGCCGGCAGCCTCGAGGGCCTTGGCAATCTCGGCAACGTTGACCGGTGCCATCTTCACGAACAGCGGCTTATCGGTCACCTTGCGGCAGGCGGCCATAACGGAAGAGGCGCCCTCGGGCGTGGAACCCATGGCGGCACCGCCGGCGGCGATATTAGGGCAGCTCACGTTGATCTCGTAGCCGGCAGCCCAGGGGCACAGCTCGACATACATCTCGAGTGCGCGGACAAACTCGTCAACGGAGTGGCCGGCAACCTGACAGATGACCTGGCAGCCGTCCTTGGACAGCTGTTCGAGCCACGGACCGGACTCGCGGGCAAAGGCGGCCACGCCGGGGTTCTGAAGGCCCACGGAGTTGATCATACCGCCGGGAATCTCGGCCATGCGGGGTGCGGGGTTGCCGGGCCAGGGCTCGGCAGCACAACCCTTGGTGGTGATGGCGCCCAGCTGGGAAACATCAAAGAAGTTCTGGAACTGCCAACCGTAGCCAAAGGTACCGGCTGCGGTGTTGATGGGGTTCTGCATCTTGACGCCGCCGAAATCGACGGCCATGTTCACGGTACCCACTAGAAGACCACCACCTTGGAAGCATCGAACACGGGGCCGCACATGCAAGCACCCTTCATACCGTCGACCGTCTCGACATTGCAGGTGTTGCAGGCGCCAAAGCCACAGCTCATCATGCGCTCAAGCGACACCTCGCAGTACGCACCGGCCTCGGCGGCAGCGGCGGCGACTTTCTTCATCATGACAGCGGGACCGCAGCTGGCGACGTAGTCGTAGCCGCCCTCTCCAAGCAGCTCGGCTGCCGGGTCGGTGCAAAAACCGTGCGTGCCGAGCGTGCCATCATCGGTGCACACGTTAACCGTGGCGCCCAGCGCGCGGAACTCTTCGACTCCCACGGCCTTGGACGCGGTGCCAAAGCCCAGGCACACGTCGACGGCCACACCCTGCTCGGCAAGCTTGCCGGCAAGGCACAGCACGGGCGGAACACCGATGCCGCCCGCAACGAGCAGCGCCTTCCTAGTGCCCTCGGGCACAAGCCAGCCGCGGCCGCCAGGGCCCAGCAGATTAGAGGTGGAACCGGGGGCCATCTGCGACAGACGACGGGTGTCGTCGCCCACGACGGCGTACCACAGCTCGACGGTGCCGGCCTGGGCGTCGGCGCGATAGAAGCTCAGGGGCACGCGAAGCAGCGAGGACGCATCGCCGGGCACGGCAATGTTCACAAACTGGCCGGGCTTGAGCGCACTTGCAAGCTTGGGGGCCGAGATAACGAGCGAGAAGATGCCGTCGGCGATCTCCTGGTTCGAGACGACCTCGAAGTCGTGCATGCGTGCAGTGGAAGGTGTGGGCATAGACGCTCCAATCCCCCATGCGGTTGCATGGTTCAGGCGAACAGAAAGCGCGGCACCGCAAGGGCACCGCGCACAAAAGCGATAAGGCTATGCTAGCAGATGCAGCCGTCGGCGAGCGTCTGCTTACCGCCGACAAACACATCGGTGGCACGACCGGTAAGCGTGCGGCCGGCAAAACCGGAGTTCTCGGCGCGCGACTCGTAACCGTCCTCGCCGACCGTCCAGGTGGCAGAGGGGTCGAACACGGTCAGGTCGGCAACGGAGCCCGCCTTGACCTGAACCTGGTCGAGACCCAGAATCTCACGCGGCTTGATGGCCATGAGCTCGACCATGCGGCCCACGCTCATCTTGCCCGTGTTGACCAGCTCGGTGAGCACAAGCGACAGCGAAGTCTCGAGACCGATCATGCCAAAGGGCGCAAGCTCGAACTCACGGGCCTTCTCCCACGGGGTATGGGGAGCGTGATCGGTGACGATAGCGTCGACGGTGCCGTCGATGACGCCCTGACGGATGGCCTCGGCATCTTCCTCGGTACGCAGCGGCGGGTTGACCTTGAGCGAGGTGTTGTAGGTCTCGTCTAGGTCGTTCTCGGTCAGGAACATGTGGTGCGGCGTGGCCTCGCAGGTAACCTGAACGCCAGCGGCCTTGCCGGCGCGCACGAGCTCCAGGCCATGGGCGGTGGAGATGTGCTGGATGTGCAGCTTGGCGCCGGTCAGCTTGGCGATCTCGATGTCGCGGGCGATCTGGAGCTCCTCGCCGGCAGCCGGCCAGCCCTCGAGAGCCAAACGGGTAGAGACCTTGCCCTCGTTGATCTGGCCGTGGCCGACCAGGTCCTCGTCCTGGCAGTGGCTCATAAAGACCTTGCCGAACATCTTGCCGTAGTCCATGCAGCGACGGAGCATGCCCGCGCCCTGCACGCCGCGACCGTCGTCGGTGAAGGCGACGGCGCCGTGGGCGACCATATCGCCCATCTCGGACATAGCCTCGCCCTTAAGACCGCGGGTCATGGCGCCCGACGGATAGACGCGGCAGTGACCGACCTCGGCAGCGCGGGACTTGACGAACTCCACGACGGTGCCGTTATCGGTGACGGGATCGGTGTTGGGCATGGAGCACACGCCGGTAAAGCCGCCCTTGGCAGCTGCGCGGGTGCCGCTCTCGATGTCCTCTTTGACCTCGTAGCCGGGCTCGCGAAGGTGAACGTGCATATCCACCAGACCGGGGACGAGGTACTTGCCGGAAAGGTCGCGGACCTCGGCTCCCTCGACGGCGAGATTCTCGCCGACCTCGGCGATCTTGTCGCCGTCAATCAGGACGTCAACGACACCGTCAAGCTCGACGGACGGGTCGACGACGTGGGCATTCTTAAGAAGCAAGGCCATTATCGGCACCTCCAAGCAGCAGATACAGGATAGCCATACGCACGCAGATACCGGCGTAGACCTGCTCCAGGATGACGGAGCGTTGCGGGTGGTCGGCCATATAGGAGTCGAACTCGACGCCGCGGTTGATGGGGCCCGGGTGGCAGATGATCGCATCGGGCTTCATGAGCTTCTCGCGGTCCTTGGTCAGGCCGAAGAGCTTGTGGTACTCGCGAATGGTCGGGAACGGGGCACCCTCGAGGCGCTCCTGCTGCACGCGCAGCATGTAGACGACGTCCAGCTCGGGCAGGACGGAATCGAGATCGCTCGTCACGTGGTCGCAGCCCAGGACCTCGGGCGCCGGCGGCAGCAGCGTGCCGGGGGCGACGGCGTAGGTCTCGCAGCCCATGATCTTAAGGGCGGGGATCAGCGAGCCGCAGACACGGGAGTGCGCGATATCGCCGACGACGGCGACCTTCAGACCGTGGAAGTCGCCCTTGTGCTCCCAGATGGTGTACAGGTCGAGCAGGGCCTGCGTGGGGTGGTTGTGCTTGCCGTCGCCGGCGCAGATGACGCTCGCGGGCGAGTTCTGCGTGACGATGTAGGGCGCGCCGGCGTGCTTGTCGCGCACGACGATGCAGTCGATCTTATAGGCGTTGAGGGTCTCGACGGTATCGACGAGGCTCTCGCCCTTGACCGTGGAGGTCGAGGAGCCGCCAAAGTTGAGGCTGTCGGCCGAAAGACGCTTCTCGGCAAGCTCGAAGGAGCTGCGCGTGCGCGTCGAGGGCTCGTTAAACATGTTGACGATGGTCTTGCCCTTGAGCGTGGGGACCTTTTTGATCGCACGCTCGTTGACCTCGGAGAACGCCTTGGCGGTCTCGAGGATGAGCTTGATGTCCTCTTCGGAGTACTCGGTAATGTCGATCAGGTGCTTATGGTTGAACGCCACGGTACTACTCACCTCCCAGCGGCGCGGAGCCCACATGGGAACCCGGCGCGACGTCGTTAATCTCGACAGCGGTGTGGCCGTCGACTTCCTTCATATATAGGTGCACGTTCTCCTCATGCGACGAGGGAACGTTCTTGCCGACAAAGTCCGGCGAGATGGGGAGCTCACGGTGGCCGCGGTCAACGAGGACCGCCAGCTCGATGCGGCTCGGACGGCCCAGGTCCATGACGGCGTCCAGAGCGGCGCGAATGGTACGACCCGTATACAGGATGTCGTCCACCAGCACGACGCGCTTGCCGTCGACGCTGAAGGGAATGTTGGTGGCGTGGATCGCGGGAGCGAAATTGGTCGCATAGTCATCGCGATAGAAGCTGATGTCGAGGCTGCCGAGCGGAACGTCGACGCCCTCGATCTCCTTGATCTCCTCGGCGAGCTTCTTTGCCAGAAGGTCGCCGCGCGTGACGATGCCGACCAGAGCGAGGTCTTCACAGCCCTCGTTGCGCTCGAGAATCTCGTGCGCGATGCGGGTCATCGCTCGATTGACGGCGGTCTCGTCCATGATGACCGCCTTGGGGGAAGTCGTGCCCATCGATCTCCTTCCTCACATGTCTTGACTGCTGACACAGTCAAAAAAATAGATGCCCGACCGCTCAAAGCGGACCAGACACCCACAGGAAGGGCTGCTCTTTGGCAGCTATGTAATTCCATGTGGGTATCTCGTACCCCTTTAATGGTCAAGGGATAGTGTAGCCAACCTTGAGCTTAATTGCGAGCATAAATACAGAGCAATCCGTAAACGGAGCCCTACGCTCAATAAACCTATATATATTTGTGGGACGAGCTTGAAAACCTTGTTGCGAGCTGGCATAATCCCCCCTGCTGCACGCAAATCGGATCTACGTCCAGGGCCGTGGCGTGGGCACTATCGCCAAAAGAGAAATATCTCTGTGTAGATTGCGCACAGGGAATGACTTCTGTGCTATAGTTCAGGCTTGTTTGTTAACGCGACATGTTCGTTTGTCGCCCAAGGAGGGTCAGTTATGTCCAAAGTTTGCGAAGTTTGCGGTAAGCACCCCGTTGCCGGTCGCTCCATCAGCCACTCTCACCGCGTCACCAACCGTAAGTTCCGCCCCAACATCCAGCGCGTCTACGTCGTCGTCGATGGTCACCGTCGCAAGATGAACGTTTGCTCCACCTGCCTCAAGTCCGGCAAGGTTGCGCGCTCCTAAATAAGGTCTTACCAACAAGTACCTCGGACTCTCCGGGTCAAAGACCTCGCGTTCATATAGAACTTACCAAAGGCGTCCTCCCCTGCGGAGAGCGCCTTTTTTGCACTCATTGGGGACAGACTTACATGAGTGTTTGCAGATGTCAAAGGAATCATAGCCCAGCTGATATGCCTTGAAGCTTGACCAGCGGTACGCATCGAGCGAGTCGAGCGCGCCTTTCACAGGATTGAGATGGATATAATCGAGCAACTGCACCGCCTGCGTGTCCGACTCGACCGCGACCCGCGAATAGCGATTATCAAACAGGTGGCCCGTTCTCCCCGTTTTCCCATTGAAATACTCATGTAGGTCTGTCCCCAATGAGCGGGGCAATGCAATAGGCAGTTTGTTTTAGTTAAAACGCTTCAGTTATTTGAAGCGTTTTAGTGTGCCTTTTACAGGAATCTGACCGTTCGCCGAATAATTTCTTGCTATCATGCAAGGCGTAGGGTAAATCTCCGATCGCAAGGAGACACAAATGGTGAAAAAGTCACCGGAAAACACTACTCCCGCAATTGTGGACAACGTAGAGGCGCTTGAGGCTAAGCTCGCTCAGATGCGAGAGGCCCAGGCGCTTTTTGCTACGTACACGCAGGAGCAGGTCGACAAGATCTTCTATGAGGCCGCCATGGCCGCCAACAAGGCTCGTATCCCGTTGGCGAAGATGGCCATCGAGGAGACCGGCCGCGGCGTTCTTGAGGACAAGGTCATCAAGAACCACTACGCCGCAGAGTACATCTACAACGCTTACAAGAACACCAAGACCTGTGGCGTTCTGGAGCGCGACGAGGCCTACGGCATCACCAAGATCGCCGAGCCCATCGGCATCGTGGGCGCCGTCATCCCGACGACCAACCCCACCTCCACTGCGATCTTCAAGACGCTGATCAGCCTGAAGACCCGCAACGCCATCATTATCTCCCCGCACCCGGCTGCCGCCAAGTGCACCATCGCCGCCGCCAAGCTCGTGCTTGACGCCGCCGTCAAGGCCGGCGCCCCCGAGGGCATCATCGGCTGGGTCGATGTCCCCTCCATCGAGCTGACCAACATGGTCATGCGCGACGTCGATATCATCCTCGCAACCGGTGGCCCGGGCATGGTCAAGGCCGCCTACTCCTCGGGCAAGCCCGCCCTGGGCGTTGGCGCCGGTAACACCCCGGTCGTCATCGACGACACCGCCGACGTGCTGCTCGCCGTCAACTCCATCATCCACTCCAAGACCTTCGACAACGGCATGATCTGCGCTTCCGAGCAGTCCGTGACCGTCATCGACAGCATCTATGACCAGGTTAAGGCCGAGTTCCAGAAGCGCGGCTGCTACTTCGTCAAGCAGGGTGCCGAGATGGAGGCCCTGCGTGCCGCCATGTTCAAGAACGGCGCTCTCGATCACCGCATCCCCGGCATGGCCGCTGCCAAGATCGCCGAGCTCGCCGGCATCGAGGTTCCCGCCAAGACCAAGATCCTGATCGCCGAGGTCACCTCCACCGACCCCGCCAAGGAGGAGTTCTCCCACGAGAAGCTCTCCCCGGTCCTGGCCATGTACCACGCCAAGGACTTCCAGGAGGCCGTCGACAAGGCCGAGCACCTGGTGCTCGCCGGTGGCCCGGGCCACACCGCCTCTCTCTACGTGCACCCCGCCCAGGCCGAGAAGATCAGCCTGTTCGAGCACGTCATGAAGGCCTGCCGTATCGTCATCAACACCCCGTCCTCGCACGGCGGCATCGGTGACCTGTACAACTTTGGCATGAAGCCGTCTCTGACCCTGGGCTGCGGCTCCTGGGGCGGCAACTCCGTCTCCGAGAACGTTGGGGTGAAGCACTTGATCAACGTTAAGACTGTGGCCGAGCGCCGTGAGAACATGCTGTGGTTCCGCGCTCCCGAGAAGGTCTACTTCAAGAAGGGTTCCACGCCCGTCGCTCTCGACGAGCTCGGTACCGTCATGGGCAAGAAGCGCGCCTTCATCGTCACCGACCAGTTCCTCTTCAAGAATGGCAACACCCGCGCCATCGAGGCCAAGCTCGACGAGATGGGCATCGCCCACGACTGCTTCTACGACGTCGAGCCCGATCCGTCGCTGCAGTGCGCACGTCGCGGCGCCAAGCAGATGGCTCTCTTTGAGCCGGACGTCATCATCGCCGTCGGCGGTGGCTCCGCTATGGACGCCGGCAAGATCATGTGGATGATGTACGAGCACCCCGAGTGCAAGTTTGAGGACATGGCCATGGACTTCATGGACATCCGCAAGCGTATCTTCACCTTCCCCGAGATGGGCAAGAAGGCCTACTTCGTCGCCGTCCCGACCTCTTCGGGTACCGGCTCCGAGTGCACGCCGTTCGCCATCATCACCGACAAGGAGACCGGCATCAAGTGGCCGCTCGCCGACTACGCGCTGCTCCCCAACATGGCTATCGTCGACGCCGACAACTGCATGACCGCCCCGCGCGGCCTGACCGCTGCCTCCGGCATCGACGTCATGACCCACGCCATCGAGTCCTACGTCTCCATCATGGCTTCCGACTACACCAAGGGCCTCTCCGAGCGCGCTGCCAAGCTCGTCTTTGACAACCTGCCCTCCAGCTTCACGAACGGCGCCAAGGACCCGCATGCCCGCGAGGAGATGCACAACGCCTCTTGCATGGCCGGTATGGCCTTCGCCAACGCCTTCCTGGGCCTCAACCACTCCATGGCTCACAAGCTCGGCGCCTTCCATCACCTGCCCCACGGCCTCGCCAACGCCGTCATCCTGACCCGCGTTATGCGCTACAACGCCGCCGAGGCTCCCGTCAAGATGGGTACCTTCTCCCAGTATCCTTACCCCAACGCACTGCACAACTACGCCGAGATGGCCAAGTACTGCGGCATCGAGGGCAAGGACGACAAGGAGGTCTTCGAGAACTTCATCACGAAGCTCGAGGAGCTCAAGGACTTCATCGGCGTCAAGAAGACCATCGCCGACTACGGTGTTGACGAGCAGTACTTCCTCGACACCCTCGACGAGATGACCGAGCAGGCATTCAACGACCAGTGCACCGGCGCCAACCCGCGCTACCCGCTCATGAGCGAGATCAAGGAGCTCTACCTGGACGCATACTACGGCCGCGAGCCTCAGGACTACGCCGTCTGCTAGTTTTAGCACGGTTTTTAACGGCGGGGGTGCACGGGTGTTTCACACACCCCCGCCGTCGCTTCTATCGCATCGTTGAAAGGATGCAACCATGCTGCTACCCGATTCCAAGACCGAGCTCGTCCGCCGTGGCAACAAGGTCGTTTACGACCTGGGCGACAAGATTGTCAAGGTCTTTAACGAGACCAAGCCTGTCTCCGACGTGTTCAACGAGGCTTTGAATCTTGCCCGCATCAATGAGTGCGGCATCCGCAGCCCCAAGGCTCTCGAGGTTTCCCAGCTCGAGAACGCCAACGGCTGGGCGCTCGTGACCGAGAAGGTTCCGGGCACCACCCTTGCCGAGAAGATGACTGCCGAGCCCCAGCGCTTTGGTGAGTACCTCGAGATGTTCGTCGACCTCCAGATCGAGATCCACGGCTACACCTCCCCGCTGCTCAACCGTCAGCGCGACAAGTTCGCCCGCATGATCGACAGCCTTGATCAGCTCAACGCCACCACGCGCTACAACCTTCAGGAGCGTCTGGACGGCATGACCAAGGAGTTCAAGGTCTGCCACGGCGACTTCAACCCCTCCAACGTCATCGTCGGCGACGACGGCCAGCTCTATGTGTGCGACTGGGCACACGCCACCCAGGGCTCCCCTGCTGCCGACGTTGCCACCACCTACCTGCTCTTCGCCCTCAACAGCAAGGACCAGGCCGAGGCCTACCTGGAGCTCTACTGCGACCGCGCGGACATGCCCATGCAGGTCGTGCGTCAGTGGACGAGCATCGTCGCCGCTTCCGAGCTCGCTCGTAAGCGCAACGTGAACGATGAGTTCCTGAAGAACTGGATCGACGTTGTCGATTATCAGTAATATCTGAGCGATTTATTTCGCATCGGAGGCACAAGAAAACCCCGCAGCTCATATGGGCTGTGGGGTTTTCCTTTTGGCGATTGAGCACGCCGACAAGATAAAAGGACGGCCCTGCATCTCCCCAATCTGGATAAATGCAAGGCCGTCCCGTATATCGAACTACAAGCGGAATCGACGATTAGCGGCGGGCCGCCTTCACGAGCTCGGCGACCTTGGCGACGACCTCGTCGATCGCCACGTCTTCGCGCTCGCCCGTGGCACGGTCCTTGAGCTCAACGGTGCCATTCTTAAGGCCGCGCTTGCCCAGAACCACCTGATACGGGAAACCCATGAGGTCGTTATCGGCAAACTTAAAGCCGGGACGCTCATCGCGGTCGTCGACGACGACCTCGATACCCTCGGCGCACAGGCCATCAACAATCTGCTCGCAGACGGTAGCGCACTCTTCCTTCTTGGGGTCAAGCGGAATCACCGCGACCTCGTACGGGGCAACGGAGACCGGCCAGACGATACCGTGCTCGTCGTTGTGCTGTTCCACGACGGCAGCAAGCGAGCGGGACACACCAACGCCGTAGCAACCCATGATAAGCGGCTTCTCCTTGCCGTCCTCGTCCATAAAGGTGGCACCCATGGCCTCGGAATACTTGGTGCCCAGCTGGAACACCTGAGAGACCTCGATGCCGCGGGCAGCAGAGAGCGGCTTGCCGCAGTGCGGACAGGGATCGCCGGCGACGACGGTAACCAGATCGGCCCACTCGTCGACGGTAAAGTCCCGCTCGGGGCAGGCACCGGTAAAGTGATAGTCGACCTCATTGGCGCCACAGGCCCACTGCTTGGATTCGCGCAGGCTCTCGTCGCAGACCAGACGAATGCCCTCGGGCAGGTTAACCGGTCCGATAAAGCCCTTATGCAGCCCGTAGGTCTGGAGCTCCTCGTCGGTCATCATGCGATAGCCCTTGCCAAAGACGTGCTCGGCCTTGCAGTCGTTGAGCTCATGATCGCCCGGGACAATGGCCACAACCGGCTTACCCTCGGCGTCGATGAGAGCCAGGGACTTGCGCGTGCCGTTCTCGGGGAAGCCAAAGAACTTGGCGACGGCCTCAATGGTACCCATACCCGGAGTCTCGACCTTGGTAAGCGTGCCGTCGCCGGGGCCCTCGGTCACGACGACCTTGGTGCTTGCAGCCTCGTCATCGGCAGCAAAGCCGCAATCGTCGCAGTAGACGAGCGAGGCCTCGCCGGCGTCAGCCAGAGCCATGTACTCGACGGAGGTGTCGCCGCCGATCTCGCCGGAGTCGGCGACAACGGGTAGAGCCTTGATGTAGCAGCGCTCGCAGATGTTGGCGTAGGCCTGCTTCATCTTGTCATACTCCTCCTGCAGGCTCTCCTGCGTGGCAGAGAAGCTGTAGGCGTCCTTCATGATGAACTCGCGGCCGCGCATCAGGCCAAAGCGGGGACGGAACTCATCGCGGAACTTGTCCTGAATGTGGTACAGATTGACAGGCAGCTGCTTGTAGGAACGCAGCTCATTGCGCACCAGGGCCGTGACGGTCTCCTCGTGGGTGGGGCCCAGCACGAACTCGCGACCATGACGGTCGTCAAAGCGCACAAGCTCCTTGCCATAGGCATCGATGCGGCCGGACTCACGCCACAGCTCGGCATCGACCATGATGGGCATCATGAGCTCCTGGGCGCCGGCGGCGTCCATCTCGTCGCGCACGATGTTCTCGATCTTGCGGATCGAGCGCCAAGCAAGCGGCAGGTAGGAATACAGACCGGCGGCCTCCTTGCGGATCATGCCGGCACGGAGCAGCAGGCGGTGGCTGGCGAGCTCAGCGTCCGCCGGGTCCTCTTTAAGCGTCGGCGCATAGAGCTTAGACATAAACATTGCTCGAGTCATTTACTTCTCCTCAATAAGTTTGTCGACCTCAGCCATCAGCGCGTCGACAATTTGATCCTCAGCTACTTTACCAATGATCTGGCCATGCGAAAAGAGCAGGCCCTGACCACGTCCGCAGGCAACACCCAGGTCGGCGTCAGATGCCTCTCCGGGGCCGTTGACCGCACATCCCATCACGGCGATCGAAAGCGGCGCGGAATAGTTCTTAAGCCGCTCGGTGACCTCCTCGGCGATGGGAATAAGGTTAACCTGGCAGCGGGCGCACGTGGGGCACGAGACAATCTCGGGACCACGGCGACGCAGGCCCAGCGACTGTAGAATTCCCCAGGCGACCGGCGGCTCCTCAACCGGATCAGCTGTGAGCGAAACACGCATGGTGTCGCCAATGCCTTCGGAAAGCAAGATACCCAAGCCTACAGAGCTCTTGATGGTGCCCTGGAGCTTGGTCCCCGCCTCCGTCACGCCCAGGTGAAGCGGAACATGGGGAATCTCGCGCGACAGGGCGCGATAAGTATCAAGCGTCGTCTGTACACTATGGGCCTTGGCGGAAAGCACGATGTTGGTAAAGCCGCGGTCTTCAAAATGCTTGACAAAACGCTCGCTCGACATCACGAGCTTTTCGGGCTGCGTGAGGTCATCGCGCTCGGCGATATCCTGCTCGAGTGAACCGGCATTGACGCCGATACGAATCGCACAGCCCGCGGCACCAGCAGCATCGATCACCGCGTCAACCTTGGCCCAATCGCCGATATTGCCGGGATTGATGCGCAGCTTGGCGGCACCAGCCTCGATGGCGCCGATGGCGAGCTTATGGTTAAAGTGAATATCGGCGACAATCGGCACCGGGGACTCAGCACAGATGATACGGAAGCCCTCGAGCGCGGCCTCGGTGGGCACGCTCACGCGCACGATATCGCAGCCCGCCCGCGCCAACGCGCGAACCTGCCCAAGCGTTGCCTGAGCATCGGCGGTATCGGTGCAGGTCATAGACTGAACCACGACCGGCGCGCCGCCGCCGATCTGCACGCCGCCCACATGCACGGGGCGCGTCAGCTCGCGCGGCAAAGAATGGGATAGAGACAATCCAAACACTCCCCTACAGAATAAATCGAAGGATGTCGGAACGAAGCATATAGACAAACAGCAGTGCGAAGAGTGCGATGCCCACATAGCTCACAATCGTCTGGACCTTGAGCGGCAGCTCGCGGCCAGCAATCTTTTGAATGATCTCGATGACCAGCTTACCGCCATCGAGTGGTGGGATGGGCAGCAGGTTCATAAAGCCCAGCGAGAACGAGATGAGCGCGGCAAACGACAAGAACGTGATGGGGCCGGCAGCAGCTGCCTGTGAGGACATGACGCTAATACCCACGATCGAGGAGGATTGATCGAGGATCTCCATCGTATGCTGCGGCTGGAGCAGGCGTAGCACGCCCTCAGCCGTCTGCGCAACATAGGAGAAGGAGAGGCGCGCCGAGGTGATGGGGTCCAAACGAACCACCTGCGTAGAGGCATAAACGCCCAGGCGTTCGTTCTCTTTGAGTGCGACCGAGGTCGAGCACTGCTTGCCATCGCGCTCATACTCAATGGCAATATCGTCCTTACCGGCGGCCTTGCCGATGGCATCGTAGACATCCATCCAAGTGGAACATGAGACACCGTCAACCGAAAGGATCGCATCACCGGCCTCGATACCCGCCTTGGCGGCAATAGACCCCTCGTCAACCTGACCGATCACGTTGGTATCCATCGGCACGGTGACACCCGCAATGGAATAGATGCTCATAAGGAGCAAAAAACCCGTCAAGATATTGACGATAATGCCCGCGAGCAGCATAAAGGCGCGTTTGAGAAAGCCTTGGCCAAGATAGGTGTGCGAGCGCTCTTGCGCAAGGAACTCGGCCTCGCCGCACGGCAGCTCCCACACATCGCCCTCGGCAGTCGCATGTTCGCGATCGAAACGGCGACCATCAAAGGTGGTATAGCCTGCCGTGTCTCGCGGCAACGTCTGATATTTGGTGGGATAGTAGCTCGGCGAGGGCTTCTCCCCTTCCTCATACCAGGGTGCGATGGAGCCCCAGCCCAGTAAAAGGGCGCATGCCTCGAGCACATCCTCCTCGGAAAGCTCGAGCTCGACAGCAAGGTCGGCCACAGTCACGCGACCATGACGATAGATAGCCGCGAGCACGCGATCGGCGCACGAGACATCGGTCGGATCCATCCCGCAGATGGCAGCGTAGCCACCCAGTAGCAGCGGGGTCACGCCAAACTTGGTTCCAATGCGACGCGACGTGAAATGGATGTCAAAGCGGCACGGCAGACCCAAAAAGAACTCGGTCACACGGACGCCGCAGGCACGCGCCGCCAAAAAGTGGCCGCCCTCATGCAAAAACACGAGGACGGAAAGCATCAGCAGGCCCCAAAAGACCGATGAGAGAACGCTCAGAACAGTATCCATAAAACGAAAAAGCAATCCTTATGGGTTAGGAACGGGTTGCGGCGAGCACCTGCGCAGCCTTTTCACGCGCCCACGCATCGATGTCGCGAAGCTGCTCAAACGAATCGACCGCCTGCATATCGTGGGCGTCCATGCAGGATTCCACAATGCGATCGATATCGGTAAAGCTGCAGCCATCGTGCAGGAAGGCATCGACGGCGACCTCGTTGGCGGCATTGAGCACGCACGGCATGGTGCCACCCGTCTTGCCGGCACGCTCGGCCAGTGCCAGACAGCGGAAGGTATCCATGTCGGCAGCATCAAACGTGAGCTGCCCCAGCTCGCGGAAATCGATACGAGGCGCCGGGGTATCCCAACGCTCGGGATACGAGAACGCGAACTGGATGGGAATACGCATGTCGGAAGCACCGAGATGCGCCATCACGGAGCCGTCGGCGAACTCGACCATAGAGTGAATCTTGGACTGACGCTGCACGACCACGTTAATGAAATCGAGGTTGCAGTTAAACAGATGCATGGCCTCAATTCGCTCCAGGCCCTTGTTCATGAGGGTGGCGGAGTCGATGGTGATCTTGGCGCCCATGGCCCACGTGGGATGTGCGAGGGCATCGGCACGCGTCACGCGATTGAGCTCGTCGCGCGTGCGGCCAAAGAACGGACCGCCCGAGCAGGTGAGCCAAATGCAGTGGGCCTCGCGTGGGTTCTCCCCCAGATAGCACTGGTAGATGGCGGAGTGCTCAGAGTCGACTGGAATAAGCTGGCCCGGTTGCGCCAACGGCATAAGCAAGTCGCCACCGACGACGAGGGACTCCTTGTTGGCAAGGGCAAGGCGCTTATTCGAGGTCAAGGCCGCATGGCTCGCCTCGAGACCGGCGGCACCCACAATAGCGACGAGCACGCAGTCGACATCGTCGCGACGCGCGAGCTCGCAAACCGCCTGCGCGCCAACGCCGAGCTTCGTTCCCTCGGGCAACTCCTGCAGCACGGCGTCATCGCCATGAGCGATATCGGCCACGGCAACCGCCGGAACCGAAAACTCGCGGGCAGCGGCAACGAGCTCGGAGGTACTGGAGTTAACGGACAGCGCCGTCACCTGCAGGCGATCGGCATGCTGGCGGCACACATCGAGCGCCTGGGTGCCGATAGAGCCCGTACAGCCCAGGATGGCAACACGGAGACGTCCATCGGAGCCATACGTCGTCTGGAAGGACATTACAGCACGCCTCCGATCATCAGCAACAGCTGCGCGGTGATGCAGCCGAAGATAAGCGAATCGCTACGATCGAGCATGCCGCCGTGGCCCGGGATAAGGTTGCCGGAATCCTTGACGCCCACACCGCGCTTGATGCGCGACTCGATAAGGTCGCCGATAACGCCCAGAATGGACACGACCACGCCGCACAGCAGCGCATAGGGCAGGCTGAGCTTGTAGAAGTGCGTCGTCCACAGGATGAGCCAAATCAAAACCGAGCCCAGGATGCCGCCGGCAAACCCCTCCCAGCTCTTTTTGGGAGAGATCTTGGGAACCATCTTGTGCTTGCCGATACGGCTGCCCACGATGTAGGCAAACGAATCGGAGACCCAAAGGGACGCGCAAACGCCCACTGAAAGCAGGGCACCGGCAAAACCGGGCACGGCATCGCGCAGCAGCACGATAGCCGACAGCATAAAGCCAGTGTAGATGGGGCCCATGAGCGTCACGGCCACATCAGAGATGCGGGTACGCGGCGACCAGACATACCAAATGCCCACAGCGAGCATCAAGGCAAAAAGCAGGGCATTCAGCAACATCGAATCGCCCAACGCCGACAGCGGAAAGAGTACGGCGGCAGCGATACCCATGCGCTCGTTAGCCATCTTGCCATCGAGCCTTGTCATACGGAAAAACTCATAGCAGCACAGACCGCTCATGACAGAAACAAAGATGGCCGTGGGCACGATACCCAAAACCAGGCACAGGATAAAGACAACGGCGTAGACGATACCGGCGGCGGCACGGGTAATAAAGCCCGCCAGCCACGAACCGGTGCCGCTCTTCGCTGCAGGCGCTCCCGCAGTGGCAGCTTTGCGCGCAGGCGTCTTGGGAGCAGATGCCTTGGGACGATCGGACACGATTAAGCCTCCTCGGTCTTGCTCAGTCCACCAAACCTACGGTCACGGCCCTGATAGGCCAAAATGGCGTCGACAAGGCCCCAACGATCAAAGTCGGGCCAATAGGTATCGGTGACGTAGAATTCGGAATAAGCCACCTGCCACAGCAGATAGTTCGAAAGGCGCAGCTCACCAGAGGTGCGAATCACAAGCTCAGGATCGGGAAGGCCGGCGGTATAGAGATGGGAAGCCACCATGTCGTCATCAATTGTGGCAGGATCGATCTTACCGGCGGCAGTGTCGAGTGCGATTTGACGGACAGCGCGGGTAATCTCGGCACGCGCGCCGTAGTTGACGGCAAGCGCCAGCGTCATACCGGTGTGATTGGCGCACTCGGCAAGACCGCGTTCAAAAACGTCGCGGGTCTTCTTGGGCAGCGCGGAAATGTCGCCCAAAAAGACAACGCGCACGTTTTCGCGCTTCAGAAGCGGCAGCTCGTCGATAAACGTCTTGGCAAACAGATGCATCAAGACGTTGACCTCATGCTGCGGACGGTTCCAGTTTTCGGTAGAAAACGCATAGGCAGAAAGCACGTCGACGCCCAGGCGCACGCAGGCGGTAATGATCTCGCGCAACGAGACGATACCTGCCTTATGACCCTCGGTGCGTGCAAGACCGCGCGACGTGGCCCAACGACCGTTGCCGTCCATGATGCACGAGATATGGTGCGGAATGTTATTGAGGTCAAGGTCGGAAAAACCGACGCCCGCAGGGGCGTCGGCAAAGTACTCGACCAGTTTATGCTCGTCGTATTGCACCTTAGATCTCCATGACCTCGGCTTCTTTTTCCTTCAGAAGCTCCTCCACCTTGGCGACATACTCATCGGTGTGCTTCTGGACCTTGGCCTGCTCGCGACGGACATCGTCCTCGGTGAGCTCCTCATCGCGCTCGAGCTTGTTGTTGAAGTCGCGACGGATGTTACGGATAGACACCTTGGCCTGCTCGGCGTACTCGCGGCACTCCTTGACGAGCTCGCGACGGCGCTCCTCAGTGGGGGCCGGGAACGGCAGACGAACGACGGTGCCATCGGAGTTGGGGGTAATACCCAGATCGGAAGCGCCGATGGCCTTGACGATAGCATTGATGAGTGCCTTGTCCCACGGCTCGATGAGCAGCATGTGGGCCTCGGGGGTCTTGACGGCGGCAACCTGCGTGACCGGCGTGGGAACACCGTAATAATCGACGGTGATGTCGGACAGAATGTTGGCATTGGCGCGGCCGGTACGAACCTTGGAGAAGTTATGCTTGAGGGACTCGAGCGACTTGTCCATATGGGCGGTGATGTTCTCTGCCATGCTTAATCCTCCTGATAGACGAGCGTGCCGACGGGCTCACCCGAAAGCGCGCGCTTGACAGTGTCCTCGCCATCGATGTTGAGGACCAAAATCGGCATACGGTTATCCTGGCACAGTGCCGTAGCCGTGGAATCCATAACCTGCAGACCGCGGACGAGAACCTCGTGATAGGTAATCTTGTCAAAACGGACGGCATCGGCGCACTTGACGGGATCCTTGTCGTAGATGCCGTCAACCTTGGTGGCTTTAATCAGAATCTCGGCGCCAATCTCGCACGCACGAAGAGCCGCGGCGGTGTCGGTCGTAAAGTACGGATTGCCCGAACCGGCAGCGAAGATGACGACGTTGCCCTTGGACAGATGGTTGATAGCGCGGCGACGAATATAGGGCTCGCAGATCTCGTTCATCTGGATAGCGCTCATCACGCGGCAGGGAACATCGTTGTGCTCGAAGGCATCCTGCAGGGCGAGCGCGTTCATAACGGTTGCAAGCATGCCCATGTAGTCGGCCTGAGCACGCTCCATGCCACCGGCAGCGCCGGCCATGCCGCGGAAAATATTGCCACCGCCGACAACGACGCCGACCTCATGGCCAACGGCGAGCAGCTCCTTGACCTGCTTGGCAAGATGGTCGGTAACCTTGGGGTCGATGCCATATTGGCCGTCGCCCATCAGTGCTTCGCCGGAAAGCTTAAGAAGCACGCGTTTATATCGGATGTCGGACAAAGCGATCCTCCTTTAATTAGACTCTCAATATGATAACAAAGGCTTAACGGGGAGCCATGAAAAAGCAGGCTGTGAGTAAAACCCACAGCCTGCTCATTACCAGCTACAAGAGCTTATTTACTCGCCACGGACCAGACGATCGAAGGCAACGACGGTAATGGTGTCGCCAAGCTCCTTGGAGACCTGCTCAGCGTACTTCTTGATGGTGAGGGAGCTGTCCTTGATGAACTCCTGCTCGGTGAGCACGGACTGCTTATAGAACTTCTCCAGACGGCCGACAGCCATCTTCTCCTGGATAGCCTCGGGCTTGCCGGACTCGGCAGCCTGAGCCATGTAGATCTGCTTCTCGTGCTCGACGGTCTCGGCCGGAACCTGATCGCGGGTAGCGCAGATCGGGGCGACGGCGGCAACCTGAAGGGCAACGTCGTGAGCAAAGGTCTTAAAGGACTCAGCCTGAGCGGTCTCGGCCTTCTCGAAGGCGAACTCGACGAGGACGCCGATCTTACCACCCATGTGGATGTAAGAAGCGAGAGCGCCGTTCTCGGCCTTGCGGGCGGCGAAACGGGAGATCTTCATGTTCTCGCCCATGATGTGAATCATCTCGGTGAGCTCGGAGGAAACGGTCTCCTCGCCCATCGGCTTCTCGAGCAGAGCGTCGACATCAGCAGGCTCGGTGGTAGCGACAACCTCAGCGACCTTGGAAGCAAAGCCGGTGAACTTGGCGTTGGAGCCAACAAAGTCGGTCTCGCAGGAGAGCTCGAGCAGAGCGCCGGTCTTGCCATCCTCGGAGACGAACGCGGCGACAGCGCCCTCGTTGGTCTCGCGGCCAGCCTTCTTGGCAGCCTTGGCGAGGCCGTTCTTGCGCAGAACGTCGACAGCGGCGTCCATGTCGCCGTCAGCCTCGACGAGAGCCTTCTTGCACTCCATCATCGGGGAGTCGGTCATCTCGCGGAGCTGCTTGACCATAGCGGCGGTAATCTGGGCCATTGTGGTTCCTTTCAAAGAGATGAAAAAGAATTAACTAAGACTGATTTACTCGGCCTTGGGCTCAGCGGCCATCTCGGCCTCGGAGACCTGCTCCTTGCCGGAGCCAGCGAGGCAGGCGTCAGCCATGAGCTCGCACATAAGGGTGACAGCGGAAATAGCGTCATCGTTGCAGGGGATGCCGTACTCGACCTCGTCGGGATCGGAGTTGGTGTCGATCAGGGCGACGACGGGGATGTTCAGGCGCTGGGCCTCCTTGATGGCGTTCTCCTCGCGCTTGGTGTCGATGACGAAGAGAGCCTGGGGCAGACCCTTCATGTCGCGGGCGCCACCGAGGTTGGTCTGGAGCTTGGTGAGCTCCTTACCAAGAACAGCCTGCTCCTTCTTGGGCAGAACAGCCATGCGGCCGTCCTCGACCATGGCCTCGAGCTCCTCCATGCGGTTGATGCGGGAGCGGATGGTGACGAAGTTGGTCAGCATACCGCCGAGCCAACGCTGGTTGATGTAAGGCATGTTGGCGCGCTCAGCAGCGTTCTTGACGGCCTCCTGAGCCTGCTTCTTGGTGCCGACGAACAGCACATTGCCACCCTTGGCGACGTTCTTGACAAAAGTGTAGGCCTGGTCGGCGTCGAGGATGGTCTGCTTGAGGTCAAGGATGTAGATGCCGTTGCGCTCACCGAAGATGAACGGCTTCATCTTGGGGTTCCAGCGACGGGTCTGGTGACCGAAGTGGCAGCCGGCCTCGAGCAGGGTGCGGATATTAATCTTGGTAGCCATGTTAAACCTCCTGTGGTTTGCCTCCGCGCGGGGTCATCCTCCAAAACCAACCCGGACATGTGCTACCAAAGCCCGGGCACCACGGTATGAAGTAGCCGCGCGTGCGTGATAAAAACATGTTGCCGTGAAGCAACCCGATGAATGATAGCAGGAATGCTTCTTCCTGCCAACCCGCAATCAAAACCACACACCTGAGTGCGGCGCGGGACGTCCCAGCCACTATTCGCCTCGGGGATGGGCTTGAGCCACGGCACGTTTAAGCCGATCGGGTGTGAGATGCGTGTAGATCTGCGTCGTGGACAAGCTCGCATGACCCAGCAGCTCTTGAACTGAGCGCAGGTCCGCACCGCCCTCGAGCAAGTCGGTCGCAAAGGTATGGCGCATCGCATGCGGGGCGATGTCGGCTGGAATGCCGGCGAGCGTCGCCAGCGTATGGAACCGCCGCCGGAGGATGGCGGCACTCATGCGATTGCCGCGCGCCGATATAAGCAGCGGATGCGGCCCGGTAGCGAGATCACGGCGCTTTGCCCGAGCGAGCAACTCCGGCCTCCCATCCTCAATATAGAGACGCGTCACCTCGAGCGCACGACGATACAGAGGGACGATACGTTCCTTGCTCCCCTTGCCCCACAGGCGCAACGTGCGTTCGGACCAAGCGATAGACTCCACATTGAGTGCTGCGAGCTCAGAGATACGAGCACCCGAGGCGTAGAGCAGCTCGAGCATCGCCGCATCGCGCAGTCCCGCAGGCGTCGAGCTATCAGGCGTCTTGAGCAGCGCCTCGACCTGCTGGGTTGTAAGGACGCCCGGCAGGTCACGCGGCAGCTTGGGCGATGCGATCGCCGAGACCGCATCGCCCTCGACAATCCCCTCGGCAGCCATCCAGCGATAGAGAGATCGGATAGCCGACAGGTGCGCCGCAAGCGTTCGGGGAGCCACCTGCTCACGCGAAAGCTCGGCAAGATAGCGACGAATGGTGCGCACGTCGGCAGCGAAGGCATCGATATCCTCGCGCTCGCACCAGGCAGCGAAGCGCTCCAGCCTCGAGCCATAGGCCGTCACCGTGTTGGGAGAAAGTCCCTCGACACGTGAGATATAGGCGATAAACGAGTCGACGGTGTCGTACAGGTCAAAGGCTATGACCGGTCGCCTCCAAACAGATCGGGGCGAGTGGCCAGATAGGCATCAAGGGCCTCGAGCGCACGGTCCGCATAGGCCTGGTAGCGGTCGCGCTTGCTGCGGCGCTTACCGTCCTCGAGCGGCGGCACCAGGCCAAAGTTGACATGCATAGGCTGATAGCCCACGGTGGCAGGATCGGTCGCATAGCCCACGAGCGCACCCAGGGCGCCAACACGCGGCAACTCGATGCCCGCGGCACCGATAGCCTCGGCATAGGTGTTGAGCGCCGCGAGCAGACCTGTCGCCACGGCTTCCATGTACCCCTCGGTGCCGGTGATCTGACCGGCCAGGCGCACGCCGGTACCGGGCACGGCAAAGGTGCCATCGAGCACGTGCGGGGCGTCGACAAAGGTGTTGCGGTGCATGACACCGTAGCGGAAGAACTCAGCGTTCTCCAGGCCCGGCACCATATGGAAGACGCGCTTCTGCTCGCCAAAGGTCAGGTTGGTCTGGAAGCCCACCAGGTTATAGGCGGTCTTCTCCTTGTTCTCGGCACGCAGCTGAATCGCCGCCCAGGGGCGACGTCCGGTACGCGGGTCGGTGAGGCCGACGGGCTTCATGGCACCAAAGCGGATGGCATCCTTGCCCGTGCGCGCGACCTCCTCGGCGGGCTGGCAGGCCTGGAACAGATCGCCGCCCTCAAAGTCTTTGAGCACCACGCGGTCGGCCGTGGTAAGCGCCTCGATAAAGGCCTCGTACTCCTCCTTGTTGAGCGGGGCGTTGAGATAGTCGCCGCTCCCCTGCTCCTCGTAGCGCGACTGCGAGAACAGCACGTCCATATCGAGCGTGGAGGCATCGACGATCGGAGCCGCGGCATCGAAGAACGCAAGAGCGTCGCCGCCGACGAGTTTCATGACCTCATCGCTCAGCGCCGGCGAGCACAAGGGGCCGGCGGCAATGACCACGTGACCCTCGGGAATCTGCGTGACCTCGCCGTGCACGACCTCGATATTGGGACGGGCGGCAACCTCGGCCTCGACAAGCTCGGAAAACTTGACGCGGTCGACCGCCAGGGCGCCACCGGCGGGAACAGCCGCGCGATGGGCACAATCGAGCAGCACCGAACCCATGCGCTCGAGCTCGGCTTTTAGTAGGCCAGCAGCGGAATCTGGACGGGTCGACTTAAACGAATTGGAGCAGACGAGCTCTGCCAGGTGATCGGTATGGTGAGCCGGGGAGCTCACCTGGGGGCGCATCTCGCACAGCTTTACGGCAAACCCGCGGTCTGCCAGCTGGATCGCGCATTCCGAACCCGCCAGACCGCCACCGATAACCGTCACCTGATCGAACTGCATCTGCAAACACCTTTCTAATTGACACGTTTTCCATTGTGACCGAAGGGCGTCTGGGCGTGAAGGGCAAACTTGGAGGGCGCATACCTTCCATCCATCATGCGCTCGATAAGGCCCTCGAGTTCAAGCGAACCCAGGAGTTTGAGTACGCCGACAGCATCGAGCGAGACGAGCGCCGCGATGTCGTCGACCTTGAGCGGAGAGGCGATGATCGCATGCATCACGGTCTGCTGCGTTGAATCCAGGTCGGCAATGCCGGGAGCATCGGGGCGCGAGTAGCGCAGGGTTCCGTAGATGCGTGAGATAGCCATCTCGATAGATTCCTCGTCGATGATGCAGCAGGCACCGTTCGCAATAAGGTAATTCGTGCCACGCGACTCGGGCGATAGGATCGACCCCGGCACGGCAAGAAGTTCGCGCCCCAAATCCATAGCAGCCTCGGCTGTAGAAAACGTCCCGGAAGGCATACCAGCCTCGGATACAAAGAGGGCTTGCGACAGGGCCGCGATCACGCGATTGCGGCGCGGAAAGGCAAACTTGCGCGGACCCATGCCCCACGGAGAGATCGACACGACCGCGCCGCCCGTATCGATGGTGCGCGCGATGAGCCCCGCGCTCGAGCGCGGATAGACCACGTCGGCGCCCGTACCCAACACCACGACATGCCTGCCGCCGGCGTTGACCGCAGCCCAACCCGAGGCCTGGTCACAACCGACCGCGCCGCCCGAAACTACCGTCACTCCCGCCTCGACCGCCACCTTTGCCGCAAGCTCTGCCACGGCAAGACCATACGGCGAGGCCTTGCGCGCGCCGATGATGGAGAGCGCGGGTGTCGAAAGCACCTCGGGGTTGCCGCGCACATAGAGCGTCTGGGGTACATCGGAAAGCTCCAAAACAGTCTCGGGATACAACGCATCACCTGGATGCAGCTCAAAGGTCCCCTCGGCCATCATTGGTCCCTCCTTCCCTGATACATCGCTGCCTCGAGCACGTGGTCCTGCGTCACTTGCTCGCTCTCGGCGACATCTGCGATCGTACGCGCAATGCGAACCAAGCGCACGATGCCGCGGCCCGTGAGATGTGTGCGTTTGGACAGGCCGAGTACGCATTTCTCGGCAGCATCATCGAGCTCGAAGGTCGATACGACGCCGTCAATGGACCGCGTCTCATCATCCTCGGCCTCGGCATCCGCATCGTCCATACGGGACTCGCGCCAGGCGCGAAAGGCGCGACCGCGCACAACGTAGTCACGCAACTCGGCAGACGACATACCCTCCGCTCCCTCGATAATCACTTGGGGGTCGGGACGGGTCACATCGATCATCATGTCGATACGGTCGGCCAAAGGACCGCGCAGTTTAGACCGATAGCGCTCGACCATCGATGCCGAACAGCGGCATGGCACCTCACGGTCGCCCAAAAAGCCGCAGGGGCAGGGATTACTCGCAGCCAGCAGCTGAAAGCGCGACGGGAAGGTAAAGGCCCCGTCGACACGCACGATCCTCACATAGCCGCGCTCGATGGGCTGACGCAGCGTCTGCAGCACACCCGTGGGAAACTCGGCAAGCTCGTCCAAAAAGAGCACGCCGCCATGAGCCAGGCTGATCTCACCCGGATGCACCGGGCGTCCTCCGCCAATGAGGCCAGCCGTTGAAATGCTGTGATGGGGACTTCGAAACGGCCGATGACCTGCCAATAAGCCATCGATGTTCTCACCCAAGACCGAATGGATGCACAGCGCCTCCTGCTGGTCCTTAACAGAAAGCTCGGGCAGGATGCCGGTCATACGACGGGCGAGCATCGTCTTGCCCGATCCCGGGGACCCGATCATAAGCAAACCGAGCTCACCCGCTGCCGCCAGCGCCATGCCACGTTTAGCGACTTCCTGCCCCAGTACGTCGGCATAGTCGAGCTCGGGCTCAAAGGTCGCCTCGACGCCCTCAGAATCCAAGTAGTGCCGCGCGGCATCGCCCATACCATGAGCAAGCTGAGACAAATGATCGATAAAGCCGCAATCCACGCCCGCAAGCGGCACATGCTGGTCGGACCTGCCGGCGATAAAGGACAGCCCCATATCACGCGCCAGCAGCTGAAACGCCACCTCGCCCTTGACAGGAAGCACCGTACCGTCCAAGCCAAGCTCACCAGCAATAAGACAACGATCGAGGTTATCGCGAGGAATCTGGCCATCGGCCGCCAACACCGCGATGGCGATGGGCAGATCAAAGCCGCTACCGGTCTTGCGAATATCGCCGGGCGCCAGATTGACCGTAATGCCCGAGCGCGGGATTTCGAACCCGGCGGAGCGCATCGCGCAGCGAATACGACCGCGTGACTCCATCACCTCCATACTCGGAATGCCGAGCATCTGAATGCCCGGAACGCCGCCGGCAAGCGAGACCTCGACCGTGACGGGAATCGCCTCGACGCCACGGATGCAGGCCGCGTGAACGGCAAACGTCTCGAACGCCATCACGACACCTGCCAATCGAACGCGTTGTACTGATGCTCGATCTCGGCGATATGCGCGCCGCGAATGGTGACACCCACGGCATCGAAGCGAATCGCCTTGAGCGGATAATGTTCCATGAGATAGCAACTTGCGATGCGGCGGTAGCGGCGTTGCTTTTGGGCGTCCACGGCCTCCTCGGGAAAGACCCGCGTGTTGCAATCCAGTGCGACGCGTCTGGTCTTGACCTCGGCCATCACCACGACATCGTCGAGCTCATCGAGCAGCACCAGATCGGCCTCGCCCTCGGTGCAACGATAACCCTGCTCCAGCAAGGTGTAGCCGCGCTCGTTAAAGTAGTCGATGGTGATCAGCTCACCCAGCATGCCCAGCTCGCGGGGACTGAGTCCCCTGATAAGCTCGGGCGTCATCGCCCCGCAGTCGAGCTCGCCGTTTTCCCAACGCTCCTTGAGCTGCTGCGTCTTGCTCTTTTTGCTTGCGGCACTCATGGGGTCTCCTTTCCCGCACACTGCAGTGCCCCGATGATGAGGGCACCTTTCATGCGGGTAAGTACCGGAAGCAAACCAAAAGCTGACCAAATGCCGTCAAAAAACGGGCCGTACGCAGCAATGGTGTTGCATACGGCCCGCTACCAGCAGGTTTATAAAACCCCAGAGGTCCCTGTCTCCACAATTGACCTAGAAAAGGCGCTCAGTCTGCAGAAAGTTTCCGCAAAAGCTCACGCGGTGCAGCGGACAAAGTCCATGTTTGCGAATGGCCTCGATATGCTCGGGGCTTGCATAGCCCTTCGACTCGGCCAGATGGTACTCGGGATACTCGGCGTCGTACTCGACCATCATCTCGTCACGCGTGACCTTGGCCATGATAGACGCCGCGGCGATGCAGGCAATTTTGGCATCGCCCTTCACCACATCGCGCTCGTTAGGAACGGCGCCCAAGGGATTGCCATCCATGAGGACGCAGTCGGGCTCGAGTCCTGTATCGGCCACGGCGCCCGCGACGGCGGTACGGATAGCACGGGCCATGCCCATCTCATCGATATCCTTCGGCGCGATATGGCAAAAACCGATCGCCGTCGCCACCTCGGCAATCTTCACCGAGAGCAACTCGCGGCGCGCGGGCGTGAGCTTTTTGGAATCATTGATGCCCCAGACGCGCGGCTCCATAGGAAGACAGACGGCGCATACCGTCAAAGGGCCGGCCACCGATCCGCGACCCACCTCGTCGACACCAACGACCACTCCATCGCCGCCAAGCTCATGCATAAGCTCGTACATGTCATTGACGCGCTCGCGCTCGGCAAGTTCCTTGGCATGGCGCTTAAGAGCACGCTCGCAAGCCTTGATCACCTGCTGGCGCGGGTCCTCGCGATAATGCTCCACGAGGGCGGGAATCTCCTCAAACGTAGCGCTCGCCAACTCACCGGCAACCTGCGATGCCGAAACCGAGCTCGTCATATTGGCCATACCAGGCCCTCCTTGCATGCAAATCAGATAAAAAGAAGGGCCACCCGAAGGTGACCCTTGTGTCCAAACGAGTGGACAGACGCTGCGATCTTCTTAGCGCTTCTCGGGGATGCGAGCAGCCTTGCCCACCTTGTCGCGGAGGTAGTACAGCTTGGCGCGACGGACGCGACCATGACGAACGACCTCGAGCTTGGCGATCTTGGGGCTGTGAAGCGGGAAGGTACGCTCAACACCGACACCGAAGGACATCTTGCGGACGGTGAAGGTCTCGCGGGCACCGGCGCCGGCCATGCGGATGACGTCGCCCTGGAAGACCTGGATGCGCTCGCGGTCGCCTTCCTTAATGCGGTAGTGAACCTTGACGTTGTCGGCGACGCGAACCTGAGGAATGTCCTCGCGGATCTGCTGACGCTCGATTGCGCGGATGTAATCCATGTGCAATTCCTTACTCTTCTAGAGGTGCCGTACCACCTTGGCCGGCACGTAGTTGAACAAACGTATTCGAGTATACACGCGCGGGTTTCTGCTGCAAGAACAATTTTTTACGCAGACAAAAAGACAAAACCCGAACATGATAACCGCCCGTCTCACAAATGAGACGGGCGGCATGAAGGGGGCTACGCTAGGCGTCTAAACCCAAAACGTTAGGCGGAACGCTTGGCCTCGAGCTTGGCCTGAGCGGCAGCCAGGCGTGCGAGGGGCACGCGGTAGGGCGAGCAGGACACGTAGTCCACGTCGGCCACGTTAAACAGGCCCTTGATGGACTTGGGGTCGCCGCCGTGCTCGCCGCACACGCCAAAGTGCATGTCGGGGTTGGTGGCGCGGCCCTTCTCGACAGCCATGCGCACCAGTTCGAGTACTGCCGTGTCGATGGTCTCGAAGGGATTGTCCTTCAAGATCTTCTTATGCATGTACAGCGGGATGAACTTAGCCTCGGCGTCATCACGCGAGAAACCGAAGGTCGTCTGGGTGAGGTCGTTGGTGCCAAAGCAGAAGAAGTCTGCGTGCCGGGCGATCTCGTCGGCGACCATACAGGCGCGCGGCAACTCGAGCATAGTACCCACGGGAATGTTGAGCTCGACGCCCTCTTCGGCGGAAACCTCGGAGATGACGCGTTCAATGACCTCGCGGGTCTGGACATGCTCGGCCGTGATGGAGACGAGCGGAACCATGATCTCGGGACGCGGATCGAAGCCCTCCTTGATGAGGCGAGCGGCAGCCGTGGCGACGGCGCGAACCTGCATGAGCGGCAGATCGCTAAAGACGACGGACAGACGCACGCCGCGTAGGCCGAGCATCGGGTTGGACTCGACCATGCCGTCGATACGACGCAGGCGGGCGCGCAGAGTGGCAAGCTCTTCCTCGCTGGCGCCAGCGGCTTCCTTCTTGGTGATGGCGACCTCGAGCTCGCGAGGATTATCCAGGAACTCATGCAGCGGCGGATCGAGCAGGCGAACGACCACGTCGCGACCGGACATGGTCTTGAACATCGCCAGGAAGTCCTCGGTCTGAACCTTGAGCAGATCGTCCAGGGCCTGCTGCTTCACGGCCTCATCGTCGGACAGGATAAAGCTCTGGATGATGTTCTTGCGGTCGCCCAGGAACATGTGCTCGGTGCGGCACAGACCGATGGCCTCGGCGCCAAACTCGAGCGCGAGCGCGGCATCCTCGGGGTTGTCGGCGTTGACGCGTACATGGTTGGCGTGACCGTCGGTCTCGTCCAGACGGATCTCGTCGGCCCAGGACAGGATGGTGTCCAGGTCGCCGGTGAGCTCAGCCGAAACCAGATCGACGGCGCCATCGACGACGATGCCCTGGGTGCCGTCGATGGAGATGACATCGCCCTCATGCAGCACGCGGTCGCTGCCCTCGATGCGTACAACCTTCTCGGCGGCATCGATGTGGAAGCGCTCGACACCGCAGACGCAGGGGGTACCCATGCCGCGGGCGATAACGGCGGCGTGGCTCGTCTTGCCACCATGGCTGGTCAGAATGCCCTCGGCGGCGACCATGCCCTTCAGGTCGTCGGGGTTGGTCTCCCAGCGAACCAAAATGACTTTATGCCCCTCGGCGGAACGCGCGACGGCGTCATCACTCGAGAACACGACCTCGCCCACGGCGGCACCGGGGCTGGCGTTAAGACCGGTAGCGAGTGCCTCGTACTTCTTGGAGGCGTCGAACTGCGGGTGCAGGAGCTGGTCGAGCTGTGCGGGGTCGATGCGGCTCACGGCCTCCTCGCGGGTGATGAGGCCCTCCTCGACCATCTCGATAGCGATGCGCAGGGCGGCGGTGGCGGTGCGCTTGCCCACGCGGGTCTGGAGCATCCAGAGCTTGCCCTGCTCGATGGTGAACTCGATATCGCACATATCGCGATAGTGATCCTCGAGCGTCAGGAACACGCGCTCGAGCTCCTCACCTGCAGACTCGAGGCCCGGGGTAGTCTTGAGGTCGGCGATGGGCTCGGTGTTGCGGATGCCGGCGACAACGTCCTCGCCCTGGGCGTTCACCAGAAAGTCCCCGTAGAACTCCTTAGTGCCGTCGGCCGGGTTGCGCGTAAAGGCGACGCCGGTCGCAGAGGTCTCCCCCTTGTTGCCAAAGGCCATGGCCTGGACGTTGACGGCGGTGCCGAGCTCGTCGGAAATGCCATGCTGCTTGCGGTAGATGCAGGCGCGCTCGTTCATCCAGCTGCCAAAGACGGCCTGGATAGCAAGGCGCAGCTGGAGCTCCGGATCGTGCGGGAAGACGGGCTTGCCGTCGGCGACCTCGAGCTCGGGGTACAGGGCGGCCTCGACGTTGTCGGAGAAGATGCCCTTGAAAGTCTCGACGAGCTCCTGCAGGTCCTCGGCCGAAAGCTCGGAATCGACGCGGACGCCGGCGACCAGACGCGCCTGGGTCAGGGCGTTCTCGAACAGATCGGCATCGACGCCCATGACGACGTTGGAGAACATCTGGATAAACCGGCGGTAGCTATCCCAGGCAAAGCGCGGGTTTTGCGTCTGGGCGATAAGGCCCTGAACGGAATCGTCGTTGAGGCCCAGGTTGAGGACCGTGTCCATCATGCCGGGCATAGAGAACGGAGCGCCCGAGCGAACCGACACGAGCAGCGGGTCGGAGGCGTCGCCGAGCTTCTTGCCGCAGCGGGCCTCGAGGTCGGCCTCGGCGGCAACGATCTCATCGAGTGCGCCCTCGGGCCAGACGTTACCGGCACCGGAATACTCGACACAGGTCTGGCAAGTAATAGTAAAACCACCGGGAACCGGCAGGCCGATGCGGCTCATCTCGGCAAGGTTTGCGCCTTTGCCGCCAAGCACGAAGTTCATGGACTTGTCACCCTCGGTGACACAGGTGCCCTGGGCGTCGGTTCCAAAACGGTAAACCCTCTTGCAATCGCTCACGATACTTCCCCTTCCATGCGCTTACGCGCACGACCGTGGTAACGAATCGACCCGCCGGATGCGGGCCGTGAGGGAACTATACGGCGGGTTTTGGACAGGCTTGAGCAGAGGGTGCGCGGTTTGGTAAACGTGCTAAAACCGGCGGTAAACGGTAGGTAAAGGTGGTTACCTTATGAAG
>CATWVA010000019.1 GCA_958354105.1 uncultured Collinsella sp. | reverse complement strand
TCGAGATTGAAGAAGGGGGAGGCCTCGCGGCCTCCCCCTTTTTTGCGTTTACGGGGCGTGAATGACTCAATTACACCAGACGATCTTGTTGTTTTCGGTATTGAGCCTTTATTTAAAGAAAATAAATCGTATAACAAGGGCAACTGCTATGGCCGCAATGATCATAAGCAGGATTGTCAGCTGATGCTGCTTGCGTCGTTTACTTGACGAAACGAAGATTGATTTTCCCTGTTTTGGAGTCTCGAGATAGCGAGCCGAATGCGTCAAGGTTTGCTTGGGTCGAGGCCCTCTTTGTTGATGAGCGGCGGATGCTTTCATCGGCTCATCACTAGCTGCGCTGTTTTTAGATAATGGTGCGTCTTTCAGATATACAGGGTCTCCCGAGGCAACGCCCATATGTTTACGTCCCGTTTGGGCTTCTTCGAGCGTTTGATATCGGTTTCTTGTCACATATTTGGGCTCTGGGCCATTGATGGGCTCTTGCGAGATGTGGGGGCGATGGAATCGAATCGGTTGCGGGCTGGATGCTTCGTCCTGCTCCGGCATAAACGTGTTGTCCTGTTTTTGATCGTCCATGATGCCCTTAGCTCGTCATCAATATCGTGTATGCGCCCATTGTAAGCCAGCCGTCTAGTTTTGATGGGATTGCATACATTATTTAAGCCTTCGTTCAAATTCCGTTTATTAGACAAAACCTTAGTCAACCAGACTTAGATATGCTTATATCAATAGACTCAAAAAACTTTATAGTCGATGTATATATAAGAAGAGGCTGGGCATATATAACAGCGTCAAAAGAAGTCCCAGTCACCTAGAAGATGACTCGGCAGTCCTTAAAAGGAGTGGTAAACATGGCAAGCATGGTTCCTTATCGTTCGGTTTTTGGCGTTCGTCCTTCTGCTAGCTCGCTGTTCGATTTGTTTGATGATATGACCGATCTTGCAAACAACTCGATTGCTTCCAAGGCGTTCCCCGTTGATGTCGAGGACAAGGGCGATGGTTATGAGGTCAAGGCCTATCTGACCGGCGTCGCTAAGGATGATATCGACGTTGAGCTTAACGAGGGTCGCCTGTCGATTAGCGTGAACGTTGTGGAGGACGAGGAGAACGAGGGCAAGAACTTCCTGCAGAAGGAGTTTAGCTCGTACAGCGCGACGCGCGGCGTGTATCTGAAGGACGCTTCGAGCGAGGGCCTTTCGGCTAAGTATGCTGACGGCATCCTGACCGTTACGGTTCCCAAGATTGTCGAGAAGAAGAACGTTACGAAGATCTCCATCGACTAACGATGGCTCTGCTTCAATCGAGAGTATGAGTTAAGGGGGGGCTGGGAAGTGATTCCCAGCCCCCCTTTGTTGTCTTGAGGGGCTATTGAATGGTTGTCGGTTGATACTGGCTTGCAGGGCGTATCGAGAGCTTCCGCGGCCCTTGAAGACGGGTGGCAGAACTGCCGAGTTCATCATCGAGACTTGCATCAAGCGCGTTGGCATAGCTTTTGACGGTAAGGCTTGGACGATTATTGTCCTGGCTGATGTGCATGGCGATGAGTTGTTCGGTGCGATCGGTAACAAGTTCGCGCGCGGCTTCGGCGGCCTGGTTGTTGGAGAGGTGCCCCTTTGTGGACAGGATGCGCTCCTGAAGAAAGCGGGGGTACGCTCCTTCGCGCAACATAGTTACATCGTGGTTACTTTCGAGCGCGAGAACTCGACAGTCTTTGAGGATGCCTATGGCCTTGCTCGATAACTCTCCGGTGTCGGTGGCAAACCCAATGGAATCATCGAGAGCATTAAATCGATAGCCGACAGGATTGATGACATCGTGCGATGTTGAGTAGGTTTGCACGTGGATGCCGGCAATGGGGAGCGTGTCGCCGGGGTCAAATTCCTCTACGGGCAGGTGCGCGAGGTTTTCTTTGCATGAAAGGGTGTCCCTGCTGGCAAAGAGGGGACCATGCCAGTGCTTGCACCATACATCGAGCCCCTTGATATGGTCACCATGCTCATGGGTGATTACTAGAGCGGCGACGTCGTCTGCCGAGAGGCCAAGCTCCGCCATGCGTTTAAGTGTCTCGCGGCGGGACAGGCCGTTGTCGATCATGATGAGCCCCTGAGGCCCCTCGACGAGTGCGCAGTTGCCTTTTGAGCCGCTGCCGAGGATATGAAGGTGCAGGCGAGACATAAGATTCCAAAGGATACAATGGGTGCGGACGAATAGAGGAGGAAGCGAATGCCAACGGTATCTCAGCACTATGGACATCATGCCGCGCCGAGGACGGATAAGAGCGCCCTGGCAACGCGGCAGGCCGCTGCCCCCGTAGTGCTCATGGTATCAGGCGGTGCGGACTCGACGGCGCTGCTCCTTATGGCTTGCACATCAAAGCTGGATATCCAGGACGGGCGCGGCGTCGCTCCCATTGCGCGCGAGCGATTGCACGTGCTGCATGTAAACCATCATCTGCGCGGGGAGGCATCCGATGGCGACGAGGCCTTTGTACGTGACCTGTGCGCGCAATACGGCTTGCCGCTGTGTGTTGAGCATGCCTATTTTGATGACGAATCGGGCAATATCGAGGCTGCGGCTCGCGAGGTGCGCTATGCCGCGGCACGGAGATATGTTCGCGAACTTTGTGCCGAATCGGGCGCACCGCGGACGGCGGCTCGTATCTGTACCGCGCATACTTCGTCGGACCGCGCGGAAACATTTTTGATGAACGCCATTAAGGGGTCGGGCCCGGCTGGGCTTTCGAGCATTCCCCGTCGAAGGAATATCGTGGTGCGCCCCTTGCTTGACCTAACTCATGGCGAGCTCGTGGGCTATCTACAGGTACATGGTCAGCCATGGCGGGAAGATGAAAGCAACGAGGACGTTTCGTACCTGCGCAACTATGTACGCCATCGGGTGATGCCGGTGGTGGCACAGCGCAACGCGAGCGTCTGTAAGACGATTGGCGCCGCTTGCGAAATTCTGGGCGACGAAGACGCCTTTCTTTCCCAGCTTTCGGCACAGGCGTTTCGAAGCTGCCTGCGCAAGGAAGCGGCGGGCGCACTGGTGCTCGATGCCAGGCGCCTTGCTGCGGCCGAGGTGGTAATCGCGCGGCGCATCGTGCGGCTGGCGATTAAGCGCATCGATCCGGACGCTCGTCCAGAGATGCGACATGTGGAGCGAGTCCTTTCCTGCGTTGCCGAGGGCGCCGGCTCGGTCACGCTTCCGGCGGGGATTGACGCGCGCATTGAGTTTGGCATGCTGGCGTTTAAGGCGCCGGCGGCTCGCGAGGGCCTGGTCGCGGACTGGGTTACCGTACCCGGTCGTTTGCCGTTGGGCGGGGGACGTATGCTGGTCACAGAACCGATGGCCGTTGAGCCGGGATGCGATATCGTGCACCGCGCCCGTGAGCTTGCGGCTGCCGGGGAAGTGACAGCTTTGGTAGACGCGGCTGCCCTGGGTTTTGCCGACAGCGATAGTGAGCGAATCCTGGCGGGCTCGCGTGGCGAGATCCCTGCCGAGGCGCGATTGGCGCGCCTGTGGGTGGACGGTCCCGCACCGGGAGACGTGATGTGCCCGTTAGGGATGAGTGGTCGAAGCAAGAAAGTATCCGACTTGCTGGGTGAGGCTCGCATTCCCGTTTCCGAGCGCGCCGGCGTGCCCATGGTGAGGACGGCGCCGGGGGGTGCCGTGGTGTGGGTCGCCGGAGTTCGCGCGGACGAGCGTTTTAAGTGCACGGCCGCAACGCGCGTGGCATATCTGCTCCGCGTGGTCGATGCGGAATAGCGTCCCACGCCTGCTATTCTGTGCGACGTTGACGGTATTCCCGCGCTGATGGCGCACGGGCTGGTAAATTTACCCCGTGCGCTGCTAGAATGTGTAGTTCGCGTCCATACGGCGGTGTGTGGGCGATAAGCACAAGAAAGGGTTGTCATGGCTTCTCAACATCCGGATATCGAGAAGGTTCTGTTCACGCAGGAGGATATCGACGGTATCGTCTCTCGCCTGGGCGAGCAGATTACTCGCGACTACGCGGGTAAGGATCTGGTGCTGATTGCGGTCCTGCGCGGCGCCGTGGTCTTTATGGGCGACCTGATGCGTAAGATCGAGCTGCCGACCAACATCGATTTCATGGCTGTTTCGAGCTATGGCGACGGTGTGAAGTCTTCGGGTATCGTGCGTATCATTAAGGACCTGGATATCGACATCCGTGGTCGCGACGTGCTGATCGTTGAGGACATTTTGGACTCGGGCCTGACCCTCAAGTACCTGATGAAGAACCTCGAGAGCCGTAAGCCCGCTTCTCTGGAGGTCGCCGCCTTCCTATGGAAGGACGTTGAGGACCGTACCTCGGCCGTCACGCCCAAGTATGTTGGAACCCATTGCCCCGATGCCTTTGTGGTGGGCTACGGCCTCGACTATGCCGAGCGCTATCGCAACCTTCCGTATCTGGGCATTTTGAAACCGGAGGTTTATTCGTAAGATGCCCGACGACCGTAACGATAACAATTCCCAGACTCCCCGGGAGCCTAAGATCCCGGGGATGCCCGGAGGCAAGAAGCCCACGCGTACGGGCTGGCTGTATTTTATTTTGGCTTGCGCGCTTCTGGGCTATGCCTTCTTTAATATGGGCTCCGGCTTTGCCAGCTCCAGCAATACCGTTAAGCTCGCGACGAGCGAGATGGTCAGCGCCATCAAGCAGGATCGCGTCGAAGATCTGACCTATACGGTTCAAGACGGAAGCGTGACGGGTCATTACTGGAAGACGAAGAAGGACAAGGGCGATACGAGCGAGCTCAAGAGCTTCTCCTCGACCTATGTCGGCTCCGATTCGCTTGCCGAGCTCATGGCGGAGCACCCCGATACCAAGTACATCGTCAACACCAACGATCCCGATTTTTGGGGCGACTTGGCGATGAGTGTGCTTCCGACGATCGCCCTTATCGCCATCATGTTCTACTTTATGCGCCAGATGATGGGCGCCAACAACAGGAACATGCAGTTTGGCAAGACCAACGCCAAGACCAACGAGGCCACACGCCCCAAGGTCAAGTTTGAAGACGTTGCCGGCGTGGACGAGGCAGTCGAGGAGCTCGAGGAGATCCGTGACTTTTTGAGCGATCCGGATCGCTATCGCAAGCTGGGCGCCAAGATCCCGCGTGGCGTGTTGCTGGTTGGCCCTCCGGGCACCGGTAAAACGCTGCTGGCCAAGGCCGTTGCCGGCGAGGCGGGCGTGCCGTTCTTTAGCATCTCTGGTTCTGACTTTGTCGAGATGTTCGTGGGTGTCGGTGCCAGCCGCGTGCGCGACCTCTTTAAGGAGGCCAAGTCTCAGGCTCCGTCGATCATCTTTATTGACGAGATCGATGCCGTGGGACGTCAGCGCGGAGCTGGTCTGGGCGGCGGTCACGACGAGCGCGAGCAGACGCTCAACCAGCTGCTGGTCGAGATGGACGGCTTTGAGGAAAGCGAGTCGGTCATCCTAATCGCTGCGACCAACCGTCCTGACATCTTGGATCCGGCATTGCTGCGTCCCGGCCGTTTTGACCGTCAGGTTACGGTCGACCGTCCGGATGTGAAGGGCCGCGAGCAGATCTTGCGCGTGCATGCCGAGAACAAGCCGATGGACGAGGACGTTAAGTTTGAGAAGCTCGCCCAGATGACCGTTGGCTTTACTGGTGCCGATTTGGCGAACCTGCTCAACGAGTCTGCGCTGCTGGCCGCTCGCCGTCATCGTTCCGTGATCTCGATGGACGAGGTCGAGGAATCGATGGAGCGCGTGATTGCCGGACCGCAGCGCAAGGGTCGCGTGATGACCGAGGCCGAGCGCACCACGATTGCCTACCACGAGAGCGGTCATGCCCTGGTGGGCCACATCCTGGAGCACTCCGATCCGGTCCACAAGATCTCGATCGTCAGCCGCGGTCAGGCTCTGGGCTACACACTGCAGCTTCCGCAGGAGGATCACTTCCTCAAGACCAAGAACGAGATGCTCGACGAGCTCGCCGTGTTCTTGGGCGGTCGCGTTGCCGAGGAGCTCATGTGCGACGACATCACGTCGGGCGCGAGCAACGATCTGGAGCGCGCGACTAAGATGGCGCGCGAGATGGTCACGCGCTTGGGCATGAGCGAGGAGTTGGGCACGCAAGTGTTTGGCGAGGCGCAGCATCAGGTGTTCCTGGGTCGCGACTATGCCGATCACCAGGATTACTCCGAGGAGACGGCGCGCCGTATCGACATCGAGGTCCAGCGCATTATGCGTGAGGCCCATCGTCGCGCGGTCGAGATTTTGGATGTCCGCCGCGATCAGCTCGATCTGATGGCCAAGGTGCTGCTTGAGCGCGAGACCGTCGAAGGCGACGCCGTGAATGCCCTGCTCGACAACGAGTGGGATGCCTACCTTGAGCGCGAGGGCGATATCCTGGCGGCTAAGGAGGAGCGCAATGCCAAGGCGGCCGGCATGTCGACCAAAAAGCGCACGCCTCGCATGAGCGAGGAGGAGCTGGCGGCTGATGCCGCGGCTTTTGCGCAGGCGGCCATGCAGGAGGATGCCGAAGTGGCATCCGATGACGCTGGCGATGACCATGCCGCCAACGCCGACGCTGACGCCGACGCCGACAAATAGCCCTTGTAACAAAAGCCTCCGCGGGGAAACCTGCGGAGGCTTTTTCTTTTGAGCGATATGGGGCCGTCTGTTGATTGGGGACAGACTTAAATGAGCGTTTTCACGCATTTAAGTCTGTCCCCAATCAACATTCTGCGGCACTTTGCTCAACTAAAGCGTACAATACCGCCTATGCGAAAGGGGAACAGATGATTAACGAAACTATGTATGCTCGCGGTGCGGAAAGCTCCATCATCCGCGAGATCTTTAGCTATGGTCTTGAGCGCAAGGCACAGATCGGTGCGGAAAACGTATTCGATTTTTCGCTGGGCAACCCGAGTGTTCCGGCGCCAGCTGCCGTGGCGGAGTCCATTAAGAAGGCCTTGGGGCTGCCGAGCGACCAGTTGCACGGCTACACCCCCGCTCCGGGCCTGCCGCAATGTCGAGCAGCCGTCGCCGAATCGCTCAACCGCCGCTTTGGAACGAACTATGAGGGTAAGGACGTCTTTATGACGGTGGGTGCCGCGGCTTCGCTCACCTGCACGCTCAACGCCGTTACGAACCCGGGCGACGAGGTTATTGTTATCGCCCCATACTTTCCGGAGTATCGCGTTTGGATTGAGAAGGCCGGCTGTACGTGTGTTGAGGCGCTCGCCGATGAAGATACGTTCCAGCTGAGCGTGGACAACGTGCTCAAGGCGATTACCGATAAGACGGCGGCCGTCATCATCGACTCGCCCAACAACCCGACTGGTGCCGTATATACACGCGACACGCTGACGCGACTGGCCAATGTTCTGCGCGAGGCCAACGCTCAGCGCGATCCCGAGAATCCGATTATGCTCATCTCGGATGAGCCGTACCGCGAAATCGTGTACGGTGCCGAGGTGCCTTGGGTGCCCTCGATCTACGAGAACACCGTGGTGTGCTACTCGTATTCCAAGTCGTTGTCGCTGCCGGGTGAGCGCGTGGGGTGGATCTTGGTTCCCAACACCAATCCGCAGGCTGCCCGTCTGATGCCGGCTGTTGCGGGTGCTGCCCGTACGCTGGGCTTCGTGTGCGCGCCGGCGCTCTTTCAGCGCGTAATTATCGACTGCATCGATGAGCCGAGTGATGTCGAGGCCTATGCTCGCAACCGCACGGCGCTCACCGATGCCTTGGCGGACTACGGCTACACCTATGTTGAGCCGGATGGCGCGTTCTACCTATGGGTGAAAGCGTTGGAGCCCGATGCGAATGCGTTTTGCGAGCGCGCAAAGAAGTATGAGTTGCTTGCGGTTCCCTCGGACAGCTTTGGTATGCCGGGTTGGTTCCGCCTGGGCTATTGCGTGAGTTACGAAACGATTGTCAATTCGCTACCCGCTTGGAAACAGTTGGCGGACGAGTATCGTTAAAAGTAAAGCGCTCTGCCTACAATGTTTTACGTGAAACGGGGTTTGGTGTTAAGCCGGACCCCGTTGTCATGAACGTTGTGTCATTGGGATGGAGTGGTTTTACGACTATCGAAGGCTATGCGTACAATGAATATAAGCGACGGCCGTGCCAGATAAGGAGACCTGATGCCCTACCTGCTTTCTTGTGACATTCATACCCATACGATGTTCTCTGCGCATGCATATTCGACCATTGAGGAGAATGTGTACTGGGCGGCAGAGCGTGGCCTGCAGGTACTCGGATCTGCCGACCATTTGAGCTCTATGGTTACGGCTTGCCCCAATGACCTGCGCAGTTACCAGTTCTTTATCAACCAGGATATCTGGCCGCGCATTTGGAGCGGCGTGCTGGTGCTGCGTGGTGCCGAGGCCGATATCGTTTCGCTGGACGGAAGCCTGTTTGGCGAGGACACTCCTGTCACGCTCGATATCGCCGGCGATTCGTACAGCCGGCAGCATTCACTGTTCGATTTGGTTACGCGTAATTTGGATTATTTGGTTGCAAGCGTGCATAATCCGCAGATTGCTGAGGGCGCGACGCTGGCCCAGACGACCGAGATGTATATCAATGCCTTGGAACACCCCAAGGTGTTCATGCTGGGCCACGCGGGTCGCTCGGGCGTGCCGTTCGATATCGACGAGGTGCTGTTGGCGGCTAAGGCCAAGCACAAGATTATCGAGATCAACAACCATAGTCTTGAACACGGTGTCGACACTGAGCATTGGGCCGTATGCCGCAAGATTGCCGAGCGCTGCGCCGAGCTGGGCGTGGGCATTGGCGTGTCAACCGATGCCCACATTGGCATGGCCATTGGCAAGCTCGATCACGCGCGCAAGATGCTCGACGAGATTCACTTCCCGCTGGATTTGATCGTGACGCGCGACCGCGAGACGCTGCTGCGCGAGATGGCGGCAGCCGGCGTGTGCGATCTGCGCAATGGGATGTAGCGGAGTTTATAAACCAAGCGAAGGGGGCGGCCCAGGCGGGTCGCCCCCTTTCTTGTCCCAAAAATCTACTGAGGTTGGTTAGCGGCGTTCGAGGACCGCTACGGTTTCGGTGTGGTCGGTGTGAGGGAACATGTCGACGGGCGTGATCTTGAGCAGGCGATAGCCTCCGTCGAGGAGCTGATGCAGGTCGCGCTCTTGAGTCACGGGGTTGCAGCTGATATAGGTGATGCGGCGCGGTTTAAGTGCGCAGGCAGCTTCGAGGAACTCGGGCGTGGAGCCGGCGCGCGGCGGGTCGATGGAAAGAATGTCGACGCGTTCGTTGTTGTCGGCGGCATCGAGGATATAGTCGGTCGCATCGTCGGCCATAAACCAGGCGCTGCGGGTGAGGCCGTTGAGCTCGGCATTGCGACGTGCGTCGGCAATGCCGGCGTGGTTGCGCTCCACGCCAAGCAGCATAATGCCGATACCCTTGTTCTGGGCATCTTTAGCTGCGCAAAGACCGATGGTACCGCTGCCACAGTAGGCATCCATGAGCACATCGCCCTGGTGCAAATCCATGCCGTCGATAGCGAGCTGATAGAGCAGCTCGGTCTGTTGCGGGTTGGTCTGATAAAACGCGGTGGGGGAGATGTCGAATTCGCAGCCGAGCAGCTGGTCGCGCATGCATTCGGCGCCATGCGCGATGCGGGTTTCCTCGCCGAGGATGGCGTTGCCGGGGCGTCCGTTGATGTTTTGGGCGACGGTGACGATGCGCGGATCGAGTGCGGCGACAGCCTCAAAGAACTCCTGCGCATGCGGCAAGTCACGCTGAGCGGTCACGAGCGTGACCATGACCTGGTCGGTACGCCAACCGCAGCGGACGACGGCATAGCGGAGCAAGCCCAGATGCTTGTCCTCGTTAAAGGCGGGAATGTGCAGGCGCTCAGCTTCACGCGCGATGCCGTTAAGAATCTGTCGGGCGCCCGGTGCCTCGACGGGGCATTCGGGTACGGCAACGATCTTGTGCGTGCCGCGCTCAAAGAAACCGCAACGGACAGCACTCTCCTTACCGGGAGCAAACGGTGTGGCAGCCTTATGACGAAAACCACGCGGCGCAGGATACTTGCCCGGGTCGCCCAGGGTAACGCCCATACCGCGAATGGGATCAACGGCAATACCCTCGCGCTCGCAGGGCTCAGCAAACAGCTCCTCCATGGCAGCCTGCTTGGCCGCCAACTGCTTCTTATAAGGACGATTGAGCGCCGTACACCCACCACAAGCCCGCATGATGGAACAAGGCGACTTGGGATCCACAGCCTTACGCGCAGACGAAGCTGGATCTTTATGCGAGCGCTTGGAGCGAGTCTGAGATGCCTTATCCTCGCCTCGACGAGAGCCAGAACGCTTGGCCTTAGCCCTGCTCTTAGTCGATTTGCTTTTTGCAGCTTTAGAAGACTTGGATTCCGTAGAAGATTTCTCCTTCTTCGACCCCTCAGCCGCCTCCACCAAAGCACGACGAGCCCTACGTTCCGCACGAGATTCTGCCATCAATAACTCCACTAATTCATGAATTAAAGCTGCAAGTATTGTACCGTGCCAAGCCAGCAGACGATATACAAGCGGTTTAATCGTGCCAGTGATAAGTCCAACGACGTGTGCCCGGCGTGGGCGGGGAGCGGCGCGGGATTAAGTTTATCGCGAGTTCCGCACGCAAAGGAAAGCACTTAATGTGCTTTCCGTCTTGCGCAGGACTGTAGAGCAGGAAACTTAATCCCGCGCCGCTCCCCGCCCACGCCGGGCAACAACTCCCTTGTACTCCATCTCACTAAAGTGTATGATTCTGAACGTTACATGACTCACTTTACCTAACTAAAGTGCCATCAAGGGGGAATACCATGAACACCGATATGTCTCGTCGTCAGTTTGTTGGTCTAGCCGGCTCGCTTGCCACGGTGCTTGGCCTTGGTCTTGTCGGTTGCGGCGGTGGTGCCGGCAAGGGCTCCGCTGCTGGCTCTGCCGCGGCCAAGGATGTGAAGGGCGCTGCGGAGTCCAAGAAGCTCGTGGTGGGCTTTGACAAGTCCTACCCTCCGTACGGCTTTGTGGGCGACGATGGCGAATACACCGGCTTTGATCTCGATCTTGCCAAGGCTGTTGCCGATAAGCAGGGCTGGGAGGTCAAATACGAGGCCATCGATTGGGATGCCAAGGATACACTGCTCAACTCGGGCGCCATCAACTGCATTTGGAACGGCTTTACCATGGAGGGCCGTGAGGACGACTACACGTTCTCCGAGCCGTACATGCTCAACGAGCAGGTGCTGGTGGTAAAGAAGGATGCGGGCATCAAGAGCTGGGACGATCTTGCCGGCAAGACCGTGATTACCCAGACCGATTCCGCTGCGCAGGATGTACTCGAGGGTGACCAGAAGGATCTGGCGGCGACGTTTGCCACGCTCGACACGATCGGCGAGTACAACACGGCCTTTATGCAGCTCGAGAGCGGCGCGGTCGATGCCGTGGCTTGCGACCTTTCGATTGCCCAGTATCAGCTTGCCGCCAAGCCCGATGCTTATACGCAGCTTGATGAGCCGCTGTCCAGCGAGCACTACGCCGTCGGCTTTAAGAAGGGGGACACCAAGTCGGCCGACGCCGTGACCGAGTCGCTCAAGGCACTCTATGAGGACGGCACGGTCAAGGACCTGTGCGACAAGTATTCAAGCTATGGTCTATCTTTCGATAATTGGGTGCTCAAGTAATGTCTATTCAGGTCATGATGCAGATGCTTGGCCAGGGATTCTTGGTCAGTTTGCAGTTGTTTGTGCTGACGCTGCTCGGGTCGATTCCGCTGGGAATCCCCGTGGCGTTTATGCGCATGAGCAAAATTGCGCCACTTCGCTGGATCGCGCGCATCTATATTTCGGTGATGCGCGGCACGCCGCTCATGCTACAGATGTTTGCCATCTACTTTGCGCCGTACTACGTGTTCGGCATCTTGCTCACGCCCGATTCCAAATGGACGGCGTGCGTCGTGGCGTTCATCATCAACTACGCCGGTTACTTTGCCGAGATCTATCGCTCGGGCCTGCAGTCCATTCCGCGCGGTCAATACGAGGCAGCCGAGGTGCTGGGCTATTCGCGCATGCAGACGTTTCTGTATATCGTGATGCCGCAGGTCGCCAAGCGTATTCTGCCGGCGATGGGCAACGAGATCATCACGCTGGTCAAGGACACGTCGCTGGCGTTTGCCATTGGCGTGGGTGAGATGTTCTCGACGGCCAAGGCGCTGGTCGCCTCGCAGGTGAGCATGGTGCCGTTTGCGATCGCGGCGCTGATTTACTGGGTCTTTAACTTCGTCGTCGAGATGCTGCTGGGCGCCGCCGAGAAAAAATTGGATTACTACCATGATTAATTCGGTAATGAATATATCGAACGCGCGTAAGGCGTTTGGCGGCAATGAGGTGCTCAAGGATATCTCGCTCGAGGTCAAACGTGGCGAGGTCGTGGCGATTATCGGGCCTTCGGGTGGCGGCAAGTCCACGCTGCTGCGGTGTGCCACGCTGCTCGAGACACTCGACGGAGGCTCGCTCTCGTTTGGTGACCTTGCCGTTGCGACGGATGCGGGTTCGGGCGCGGTCTATGCGAAGGGCGATGTGCCCAAGCAGGCGCGCTCGCGGTTTGGTCTGGTGTTTCAGAACTACAATCTGTTTCCGCACTATACCGTGATGAAAAACATCACCGATGCTCCGATTCGCGTGCTCAAGCGTCCGCGCGAGCAGGCGGAAGCCCGCGCTCACGAGCTGATTGCGCAGATGGGGCTTGTGGGCAACGAGAACAAGGTGCCCTGCGAGCTTTCGGGCGGTCAGCAGCAGCGCGTGAGTATTGCCCGCGCCCTGGCGCTCGATCCGGAAATCTTGTTCTTTGATGAGCCGACCTCGGCGCTCGATCCTGAGCTGACGGCCGAGGTATTGCGTGTCATTAAGGACCTGGCCGCGCAGAACATGACGATGGTGATCGTGACCCACGCGATGCAGTTTGCGCGCGATGTTGCCGACCGCGTGGTCTTTATGGACGGAGGTCGTATTGTCGAGGAGGGTCCTGCCGAGCAGGTCATCGACCATCCGCGCGAGCAGCGTACCCGTGAGTTCTTGAGCCGTATCGAGGGGTAGGCTCAGCTATTTGCTCAACTATTAATTGAGGTGATGCCGCCGCAGGTCTTATGACCTGTGGCGGCATTTTATTTGCATCCGCGGGGTTCAATAATCGCCTTGCAAGCCCGTCCTCTCCTCTCGCCGCCCGTATCCATACGCGTGCCGAAAGGTCTGCATGGACAGGCGACTGTAAGGGTAGGGTGGTGGCATAGGACATTTGGAGGGTGAGTCGGCTCGGCTGCCGACCATGCTGCTCCCGGGACGGCATCGACCGCGAACTCTCCCCGTTGGCGTCGCGCATCGCGCGCGACCCTGCAAGGAGGTCATCATGGGTGCTCCCAAGACCGGCAACGTAAGGAACGTGGTGCTCGTAGGCCAAGGCGGGGTGGGCAAGACTTCACTCGCCGAGGCCATGCTCCACCTTTCTGGCAAGACCGCCCGCCTGGGCGGCCACGACGGCACCAAGCCCACGCTCGACTATGATCCCGAAGAGGTCAAGCGTGCGTTTTCCATCTCGACGACCATCGCGCCGATCGATTGGAAGGGCGCCCGCATCAACGTGCTCGATGCCCCGTGCTACCCCGATTTTATCGGCGACGCCTTTGCCGCGATGAGCGTCTGCGAGACGGCTCTGTTTGTGGTCGACGCCGAGGCCGGCCCGCAGCCGACGACGGTTAAGCTCTGGTATGCCGCCGAGGACCTGCGCCTGGCGCGCGCGGTGTTCGTAAACCGCCTGTCGCGTCCCGAGGCCAGCTTTGCGTCCACCATGGAACTGCTGCAGGAGCGCTTTGGTACACGCTTGGGCGCCGTGACCCTGGGCTGGGGCGAGGGCGAGGACTTTAACGGCATCATCGACCTGGTGCGTATGAAGGCGCGCCATTGCAACGGCACCGAGGCCGTTGAGTCGGAGATTCCCGAGGAGTATCGTGCCCAGGCCGAGGAGGCCCACGACCATCTGTGCGAGTTGGTGGCCGAGGCCGACGATGAACTGATGATGAAGTACCTGGAAGGCGAGGAGACGCTGACGCAGGAGGAGCTTGAGGGCCTGCTGTCGAAGGCAATCGCCGAGCGCATCTTTGTGCCGGTCTTTGCGGGCGATTGCATTAAGGAGCAGGGCGTCAACTCGCTGATGGACGACATCGCCACGTACTTCCCGGCGCCGACTGACTACGGCGAGATGCCGCTCATCGACGGCGACTCGCTCAAGATCTCGAGCGACGATGACCGTCCGGTGGCGTTTGTGTTTAAGACCCTGGCCGACCCGCAGCAGGGCCGTATCAGCTTTATCAAGGTGCTGACGGGTACGCTTGAGCCGGGCCTTGAGCTGATCAATGCGCGCACGCGCAAGGGTGAGCGTCTGGCTCACCTGTATGTGATGTGCGGCCGCGACATGACCGAGGTCGGTCATGCCTATGCCGGTGACATCATCGTGGCGCCCAAGCTGGCTGCCGAGACGGGCGATACGCTCTCGATTACCGGTAAGGTCGAGGCGGCGGCGTTTAAGTTCCCCAACTCGCAGTACCGCATCGCTATCGAGGCTGAGAACCGCGGCGACGAGGAGAAGCTCTACACGTTTATCGAGAAGGCCTGCAAGGCCGATCCGACCATGAGCATCGACCGCGACGAGGAGACCGGGCAGACCATTATCTCGGCGGTGGGCGAGGCGCAGGTTTCGGTGCTGCTTAACCGTTTGGAGGACCGCACCAAGGTCGTGGCCAAAAGCGTACCGATCCGCATTCCGTATCGCGAGACCATCCGCCGCACGGCGAGTGCCCAGGGCCGCCACAAGAAGCAGACTGGCGGTGCCGGCCAGTACGGCGACTGCTGGTTGCGCGTGGAGCCGCTCATTGGGCCTGACGGCACGAGCGACGGCTATGAGTTTGTTGACGAGGTCGTGGGTGGCCGCATCCCACGCTCGCTCATCCCCGCCGTTGACAAGGGCGTCCAGGAGACCATGAAGGACGGCATTATCGCCGGCTATCCGCTCACGGGCATTCGCGTGGCTGTGTACGACGGCTCGTATCACAGCGTCGACTCCAACGAGATGGCGTTTCGCGCGGCGGCCCGCATCGGTCTGCGCAAGGCGTGCGCCGATGCCGACCCGGTGGTGCTGGAGCCCATCGAGGAAATTACGGTGACTATCCCCGAGAGCTACGCCGGCGCCGTGATGGGCGACATCTCGGCCTCGCGCGGTCGCGTGACGGGCATGGAGACCGATGAACGCGGAGACACCGTGGTTATTGCCCAGGCGCCGCTGGCCGAGCTGACGGATTACTCGACGCGCCTGCGCTCCATCACGCGCGGCACGGGTGACTTTACCATGAAGCCCGCTGGCTATGAGCAGGTGCCTTATGACGTTCAGGCCAAGCTAGTCGAGCGCTATGAGGAGGGCCGCGCCAAGTAGCGTGGGGCCTTGCCCGCAGTGTAGGTGCTGACGAAAAGGCCGCCCTGGGTAACCGGGGCGGCCTTATTTGATTCCTTGGGGACGGAGGAAAACGGATCATTTTTTTGGGTTACGGGCGGCGCGGTCGGCACTAGTCTCCGGATGCCTGGTTGCGGCCGGTGGCGTAGTCGATCTGCACGTGTGGCTGTAGGTTGTAGCAGTACACGTGGAAGCACAGCGTTTTGCCGTGATCCTCGACCGACTGTGCCTCAAGGCGCACGCCACGGCAGACGAGTTCCTCTTCGTTGTACATGGGCGTGACGCGGTAGAGCACGTGGTTGCCCGTATCGCGGATATAGCCGAGGATCTGCTCTTCGAAGGGCAACATGCCTGTCTCGTTGAGATAGCGCGTACCGGTGAGGAGATTTTTGCGGTTGGCGTTTTCGCCGCAGAGCGACCAAGCGATAAGGTGGCAGCGGTTGTAGAGGCTCTGGCCCGGAATAAAGTCGTAGCGCTGCTGGTGCCATCCGGCGGGATGGATACGCGAGATATCGCCGCGCTTGCCCTGACCGAGCGATTCGGGTCCTATGCAGGCGAGTGCTTTGCGGGTACGGCCCAGGCTGTCGAGTTTAGAGAACTTCTTAAAGCGGCCCTCTTCGGTGGCCCGTTCGTATTCATCGAGCGTGAACGACGGCGTGCCGAGCGGATGCGTGCCGTCGGCGCGGAGGGCAACGTAGGGGTTGCCGGCGTAGTCGGGAATGCTGCTGAGATATACGCCGCGGGCGCGGTTGAGGTCGGGGTTATCCACTTCGTCGACGGGGGTGGTGGAGCTGTCTTCGGCAACGTTGCCGTTGGTGTTGGTCGTGGCGGATTCGGAGCCATCGCCGGAGTCCTCGGAGCTCGCTGTTCCCGATTCGAGCCGGGCGACCAAGTCCGCTTCGTCCTCGGTGCGGCTGGGGCTCTCGTTTTGCTTCTCGGCCAGGGCCGCCGCCTGTTCATCGCTTTGCGGCGACAGCAGCTTGGGCGCCCCGTCGAGCGATCCCGTAAACAGCGCAAACCCCAGCACCACGGCGGTGCCGATGGGAAGTACTTGCTTGTAGGCGGATTTGCGCGGCATTGAGGCTCCTGGATGGACGGTTCGGAATCTACCAGTCTAGCAGGAGCCGGCAGGGGCCGTTCTGTCGAACAAATACTCAAGATTTGGGATAGACGTTACTGATTCATTTGCCTCATATGGAGCTGCGGCGGTTGTGTACATGGAATCAGTCGGCGTTTCTCCAGATAAAACCTGCCAAAATAAGCCTGTCCCTTTTTGGTAGGTTAATCGTGAGCTATTTCACCGCAACTTAGGGCACGGTTAGGATGTGTGCACTTTAAAAAGAAGAACCCATGATTAGAGAGGTCGCGCTCGTCTCTCTAAATGTCTCTATAAAGAGAAAGTCAGTTAAAGAGATAACATTGGGCAATCTAACAGTGAATTCGATACATCTCTCTAAATGTCTCTCTAAAATAAGGTGCTTATCTCTCTAAAGTTAGAGAGATATACTATACTTTAGAGAGATAAATCTATCGTTTTAGAGAGACGGAATGTCAATGCTGCTGGATGAACCCCTTGGCCTTATCGTTGAGCGCCTTCGCAGGCGAGGGACTGATGACGCATCGGTAGAAGTTAAAGCCTGCACGAATAAATTGAGCGCAGACGTATGGGAGACAGTGAGCGCTTTTGCGAACACTGCGGGTGGGCTCATTATTTTGGGCCTGAACGAAGCCGAAGGATTTGTTCCTTCGGCTAACTTTGCTATCGATAGGGTGCGCGATCAGTTTGTTTCGGGTATCGGAGACGGAGGCTCAGCGGCAGTGGTGACCCATGCGCCGCGGTACGAGCTTGATCGAGGCGAGGTCGACGGGCTCCAGGTGCTTCTGGTGCGCATCTTTGAACTTGAGCTTAAAGCGAAGCCTTGCTATATCGGCGCGCGCGGCGTGCAGAACGGTAGCTACAAGCGCGTGGATGATAAAGATATCAAGATGTCACCCGCTGAGCTATATGAGCTGCAGAGTGCGTTGCTTCCGAGCGATGCAGACGACACGGTGGTTTCGGAGGCAACGGTCGAGGATTTGGATCCAGATGTCGTGCGGTCTATTATCGCAAATCGCCGGCTGCAGACCCCGCGCGTTTTGCGCGGGGCCGATACGCTGGAAAAGCAGCTGGTCAGACTCAATATCACTACAAAGGATGGTGCCGTGAAGCTCGCGGGGCTTCTGTCGGCGGGAATTTACCCCCAGCAGTTCTATCCCAAACTGATGATCGATGTCGCCGTTCATTCCGATGTGGAAAAATCTGCACCCGGGCAACCCCGGTTTATTGACCGCCAGTTGTGCGATGGCCCGATTCCGGCTTGCATCGAAGATGCCCTTGCCGCGATTGGACGAAACTTGCGCAAAGCGGCGATAGTGCAAGGCGCTGGCAGAAGGGATGATTGGGAAGTTCCCCAGGAGGTTTTGCGCGAGGCCTTGGCAAATGCCTGCATCCATCGAGAATATTCGCCCATGTTTGTGGGGCAGGCCGTGAGTGTCGATATCTATCCAGACAGAATAGAGATCAAAAACCCTGGCGGGCTTTGGGGCGGAAAGACGGTGGACAATCTTGCAGACGGGGAATCGCGCTGCCGAAACTCAAAGCTCATGAGCCTAATGGGGGCGACGCCGTTAGAGCATGCCGAGGGGGCCGTTGCGGAAAGCCAGGGATCTGGTATCCCGGCTATGATTCGCGAGATGGAGTCTCGTTCGCTTGGCAGGCCGAAATTTATCGTTAAGGCCGATTCGTTTACGGTGCTGCTTTCCCGGCACGGGGCGGAGCTTGCTGAAAACCGCACGTGGATTCAGAGCCATGTGGGCACCGAGCTGACGGATCGCGAGGAAACACTGCTCATGTTTATGCGGGAGCATGGGTGCGTATGCGATGTTCAAAAAATACGAGAGGCCCTGAAGTGGGATTCGGATGACATTCGCCTGATCTGCGGGGACCTTGTGGATAAACATGTCCTGTCAAAATGCGGCAAAGACACGTATGAAATTATCGATATGAACAGAGAATCGTCAGCTTCGACGGCGGATAGGATCCTGGAGGCTCTCAGCGCCGAAGTGGATATGACGGCGCGAGAAATAGCGGTTGCATCGGGGGTCAGAATTTCGTCTGTCCGTTACCATCTGCCAAAAATGGCAGATAAAGGACTCATTGAGGTAATGGGTTCATCGACGAGCCACAATCGCCGATATCGGAAGAAGTAGATGCAGCCGGACCGCCCCTCTAGTGTCTCTCGAAGTTAGATGGGCGCTAGAGGGGCGACTGCCTCGCGATATTTCCCCAGATAAAACCTGCCAAAATAAACCTGTCCCTTTTTGGCAGGTTACTGATTCATGTTGCCGTGGATGTAGGGGGTGACCTCGGGGGAGATATGGTCGCAGCCCAGCTCGCGCAGCGCGGACTCGATAACGGCGGGCAGCGGGGTCTTGCCCTTGTCGTCGACGGCGGCACCGCCGAGGGTGGCAATCTTGGCGACGTCTGCCGGCGCGGCCTCGATATGCATGCAGCCGCCGACGAGGCGTGCGCGGACCTGGTCCAGGCCAAAGTCGTGCAGGTAGTCCTCACAGGCGCGGATTACATCGACCTTCTCGCGCGTGAGCTCCTCGCCCGTGGGGACACGCGTGGCCAGGCAGGCTCCTGCCGGCAGGTTCCAAACGGGATAGCCCCAGGCGCGCAGCAGCTCGCGCTCTTCGTCCTTGGTAAAGCCGACCTCCATGAGGGGCGAGCGCACGCCGAGCTCCTGGGCGGCGCGCATGCCGGGGCGGTAGTCGCCGCGGTCGCTTGCGTTGCTGCCGTCGATGACGGTGGGAAAGCCCAGCGACTTGGCGTGGTTGACGATGGCGGTAAAGCCGGCGCGCTTGCAGTGGTAGCAGCGGTCGGCATCGTTGCAGGCTACTTGGGGGAGCTGCAGCTGATCGACCGAAAGATTGAGCACGGGGAGCTTAAAATGTGGCCCTTCATTGGCCTGCCCGTCAACGGACCGCTCAAACGAAGCCTGCTCGGGCGTGCCGATGAGCGGCGTGGTGAGGTGAACGAGAAGCGTACTGGCGGGCATGATGCGGGCGCAGACCGCGGCCAAAAAGCTGCTGTCGACGCCACCGGAAAAGCCGATGGCGACGCGTCCGTATGCCAAAAGCAGCTGCTCGAGCGCTGCGAGTTTGTCCTGAAGCCCCTCTGCAGGTGCGGTGGTGTCTGAAAGCATGAATCGATCCTTGCCGTTGAGTACTCGGTCGAAAACTATAATCCTACCGAGCCACTTGTCATAAGACTTCTATCTATGTAACGAAAGTGCAATATGCTATATACGTTATATACAAGTTTACAAGTGCGGTAAAGTTGCGGGAGTACAGCAGCGCGAAGCGATGGGGGACCGATATGATCAAGGCTGTCATTTTTGATATGGACGGAACGCTGGTCGATACCGAGCGTTTGGGTATCAAGGCGTGGAAGGCGGGAGCGGCCGAGCTGGGATTCGCGATTGATGATGCGCTGATCCATCAGTTTATCGGTCGCACGCTGCCCGATGTCATGGAGATCCTTGATGGGCATTACGGCAGCCGCGAAACCGCTGAGGCAATCTATCGTCGCCATAGGGAGATTCGCGACGAGATGGTCAAGACCGATCTGGAGCTTAAGGCCGGCGCCGCCGAGTGCCTGGACGAACTGCTGGCTGCGGGCTATCACGTGGGCCTCGCGACGTCGTCGCGCCATGTTACCGCCGAGCGCAACCTTAAGACGGTCGGCCTCTTTGATAAGTTTGAGACGGTGACCTGCGGCGAGGACGTCGTACACGGCAAGCCCGACCCTGAGATGTACCTGCTCGCCTGCGAGCGCGCGGGCTTTGCTCCCGAGGAGTGCGCCGTGGTCGAGGATTCCCGCAACGGCTGCGTCTCGGGCATCACGGCCGGCTGCCATGTGTTTGCCGTTCCCGACATCGTGCCGCTGCCGCAGGACGTGGTGGATGGCTGCGAGGCTGTGCTCGATACGCTGTTCGATCTGCCGGCCGCGGTCAAGGCCGTGCGCTAGCGTTTGTACGCGAGTCGCCATGCCCCGCGCCCGATCTCGCAGGACGGTGGCGGCAACTTTAAGTCTGCGGTTGTCGAGGGCGAGAACGTTGACGGCCCGACTCACCATATGGCTGCCTGCCTAGGCAGCAAGGCCGACGCGATCCTTAAGGTCGCCAAGATTTTGAAAGTGCCTGTCGAGGTCGTTTGCCGCTAACGGTGACCGCGCGGAGGCACTGTTCTAAAAAATGGAATTGAATCCATTTTTGCAAAAAAGCTAATGAAAAATGGATTACATTCCATAAACATCCGTAGCCGCAGGTCCGGCTAAACGGGGAAGGCCCGTGGGGCCAGCAAAAACGCCGCAGCGGGGCTGTTTCCGTTGCGGCGTTTTTTTGTTACAGGTAGGCGCCCAGGTTGATGTCGGTTATTGGGGCCGTGGATGGGCCTGTCGGGTGCTGCTCGGCCTTTTGGGTGCTCACACGCTCGAGCAAGAAGGGGCGCACGAGCTCCTGACGGTTACTGTCCTCGGTGGCCGTGACCGTGGTGACGGTGCGCGCGGCGGAGCCGATGCGGACTCGTTTGGTCTTGGCGGCAGGTTTATCCTCGATTTGTTCCATGAGCAGCTGCACGCCCTTGCGGCCGATCTCGTAGCCCGGTGGTGCTACCGTGGTGAGGGGGACCGATCCGCTCCAGGCAAGCGGGTTGCCGTCGCAGCCGGCCACGCGGACCTGCTCGGGGACGGAGATGCCTTTGTCGACCAGCGCCGAGATAACGCCCGAGGCTAATACGTCGGTCAGACCGATGACAAAATCGGGGCGCTCGTCAGCAGGGCGCTCGGCAATCTGGGCACCGATACTGTAGCCGTCGGCTGCGGTATTCCATTCGCCGGCGTCGATGACCTCAATTTTGATATCGGGATGCAGGGCAAGTGCCTTGTGGATGCCAAGGACGCGCAGAGTGAGCTGCATGAATGCTGCTCGACCCACAACGACAATATGGCGTGCGCCGCGGGCGATGGCGAGCTCGGCGATAATGCGCCCCTGTGCCTCGTTGTCGGCGGCCACGTAGTAACCGGGCTCGGAACAGTGGATATCCAGGTGGACGATCGGCACGGGCATCTTGGCCATGGCGGGGTGCCAATCGGGGGATGCCATGGGCTGAACCATGACGCCGGACATTTGAGTGCCCATAAAGTAACGCAGGTAATGGTCCTCGAGAATATCGTCGTTATCGGCGTTGGCGATGAGCAGGTCGTAGCCGTGCTTACGGGCCTCGTTGTGGGCGCCGCTGGCGATTTGGAGCGAAAAGCCGTGATCGAGACGGGGGAGCACCAGGCCAAAAGACTTGGTGGCGCCGCCCGCGAGCTGACGAGCGCTTTGGTTGGGCAGGTAGCCAAGGCGATTGATGGTCTCGTTGATGAGCTTGAGGGTCTCGGGGCGCAGCTTTTCGGGGTGGTTGAGCGCGTTGGAAACCGTGCCCAGCGAAACCCCGGCCTCGCGCGCGACGTCGCTGATTTTTACCTTTGCCATAGCGGCCCCTTTGATGCGTTTCAAGTACAAGCCAGATTGTAGCATCCCGAGCCTACCAAAAAGGGATAGGTTTATTTTGGCAGGTTTTATCTGGGGAAACGCCGTTGCCAACGCGACCACCACAAAGGGGACAGGCACCTTTGTGGTGGTTTGAGCTGCCCGGGCCTTCAACTGTCTCGATCTGTAACATCTGGACGGCAAAACCGCCTCCACCTGTTACAGATTGAGACATAGTGCTGGGACCGAACCGTAATGTCTCGACCTGTAACACTAAGCCGGCTTATTGCGGCCCAGATGTTACAGATCGAGATCTTTCGCCGGGATAGGCCGCCGCGACGCCCAAAACCACCACAAAGGTGCCTGTCCCCATTGTGGTGGTTTGGACCGGCTGGACGTGTGTGCATCGGGTGGTATCTAAGTTGAGATACCACTTCTGGTATATCAGCTTGCGCTTGCGTGAGTACAATACTCGAACGTTATACGTCTCAGCGCCCCCTGTGCGTGGACGTCTTGCAGTCACGCGAACGAAGGGATTTATCCTATGTGCGGAATCGTCGGCTACACCGGCTCTGATATTGCAAAGAACATCCTGGTCACAGGCCTTAAGCGTATGGAGTATCGCGGCTATGACTCCTCGGGCGTCGCGCTCGAGGTGGGCGAGGGCGCCGCGGCGCACCTCGACGTCATCCGCCGCGTGGGCAAGGTCGCGGGCTTGGAGAGCGAGCTTTCCAACATTGACAGCGACGCTACCTGCGGTATCGGCCACACCCGTTGGGCCACCCACGGCAGGCCCTCCGTCGTTAACGCCCATCCCCACACCAGCTGCGACGGTCGTATCGCCATCGTCCACAACGGCATCATCGAGAACTTCGCCGAGCTGCGCGAAGAGCTGGAGGGCCGCGGCCATCACTTTAAGAGCGAGACGGATACCGAGGTCTTCGCGCATCTGATCGAAGAGGCTTATGCCGAGACGCACGACCTGATGGCCTCTGTGCGCGAGGCGTGCACCCACGTGGTCGGTGCCTATGGTCTGGCCGCCGTGTGCGCTGACGAGCCCGGTGTGATCGCCGTAGCCCGCAAGGATTCCCCGATTGTGGTCGGCGCGGGCGAGACCGGCGCCTATGTCGCCTCCGATGTCATCGCGCTCATCGACGCCACCCGCGATGTCGTGGTGCTCGAGGACGGTCAGTTTGCCAAGCTCACGCCCGCAGGCGTCGAGTACACCGACGAGGCCGGCAACGTTATCGAGCCCAAGGTCACCCACATCGACTGGGACCTGGACATGGCCGAAAAGGGCGGTTATCCCGACTTTATGCTCAAGGAAATCCACGAGCAGCCGCGCGTCGTGCGCGACACGCTGGTCGGTCGTATGACGCCGGCCGGCGAGCTCGACATCGACGAGCTGGGCCTTTCGCTCGAGGAGCTCAACGACATCGACCGCGTCTACGTGATCGCTTGCGGCACCAGCTATCACGCGGGCCTCATTGCTAAGAATCTCATTGAGGGCTGGGCTCGCATCCCCACTGAGGTTGAGGCGGCCAGCGAGTTCCGTTATCGCAATCCCATCATCACGCCGACGACGCTTGTCGTCGCCGTGTCCCAGTCGGGCGAGACGGCCGATACCCTTGCCGCCATTCGCGACGCGCGCATCAAGGGTGCCAAAGTCTTCGGCATCACCAACGTGGTGGGCAGCCCCGTGGCGCGCGAGAGCGACGGCGTCATCTACACTAAGGCCAACAAGGAGATCGCGGTCGCCTCGACCAAGAGCTTTATCGGCCAGGTTGTGAGCCTGACGCTGCTGGCTCTGCTGCTGGCGCAGGTCAAGTACCGCTTGACCACCAAGCAGGCGCGCATGCTGTTCCGCGAGCTTTCCGATACGGCCGAGCAGATCCAGTGGATTTTGGATACCCAGACCGAAGCCGTTCATGAGGCCGCCCTGCTGTGCAAGGACGCGCAGTCGGCGCTGTTCGTGGGCCGTGGCATGGGTGCCGCTATTTCCTACGAGGGTGCGCTCAAGCTCAAGGAGGTCAGCTACCTGCACGCCGAGGCCTACGCCGCCGGCGAGATGAAGCACGGCCCCATCGCCCTGATCGACCCGGGTTTCCCGGTCATCGCTGTGGCCACCAAGAGTGCCACCTACGACAAGACCGTGTCGAACCTCATGGAGTGCAAGGCGCGCGGCGCCAAGGTCATCGTCGTTGCCACCGAGGGCGACGAGGAGATCAACAAGATCGCCGACTGCATCATCCGCGTGCCGGCCGTCCGTGACGTGTTCAGCCCCATCACGGCGAGCGTCCCGCTGCAGCTGCTCGCCCGCGAGGTGGCCATCCTGCGCGGTTGCGACGTTGACCAACCTCGCAACCTGGCGAAAAGCGTCACGGTCGAATAATTGTTGTTCCGCCGTTCTGGTGACCGAGACCCGGCTCCGTTGCAGCGGAGCCGGGCCTTTTCTGCATTTGCCCAGATAAAACCTGCCAAAATAAACCTGTCCCTTTTTGGCAGGTTAGCGGAGCTTGCTGGTCTCGAAGTACTCGGGGAACTGGTCCAGAACCTCGGTTTGGTTGCGGAACATCATGTGCAGATGCTTGCTGACTAAAAAGCTCGCTTCGATGGGGTCGCGACCGGCGATAGCGCGGCGAATCTGCTTGTGCTCGTTCACGATGTCCTGATTGTCGAGAACCTGCGTGGCGGCGCGCAGCCAGCGGAAGCGCTCCAGGTCGGCATTGGTCTCTTCGAGCCACGACCAAACGGTGCTGCGACATGCGATGCTAAAAATCATGTGATGCATGAGGTTGTCGCTCAAAAAGAAGCCGATGCGATCCTCTTCGGCCATGGCCTTTTCCTGCAGCACGATGGCGCGGTCGAGCTGCTCGATGCCGGCCGACGTGGCTCGCGCACAGCACTCCACAATCACCTGCTTTTCCAGATGTTCGCGGATGTAGCAGGCACTCTCGGCAAGGGTGAGGTTGATGGGTGAGACGTAGGTGCCGCTCTGGGGCACGGTGCGCACCAGGCCTTCCTGCGCCAAGCGAACCAAAGCCTCGCGCACAGGGGTGCGCCCCATATCCAGGTCGTCGCAAAGTTGCTTGACGCCCAGCTTTTCGCCCGGCTTGTAGTCCAGGTAGACGATTTTGCGTCGAATGGTGTGGTAGGACTGGTTCTGTAGGCTCGTTTCCTGCTCGCCGACGTGCATCGATTCTTCCATAGCGCCTCGCAACTGTTCTATCAAACTCATATGTCAGTTGTTAATTATGCCGCGAATCAGCTCTCCGCGGTGGGCAATTCGGCTGTTGCCTGAGAACTATTGCGGCATCTTAGTCTGTGTTTGCGCAAGGCTGCGCTCAATGTTGCCGTATCATAAGCCGTCGCAAACGTGAAATAGAAAGAAGGAATCCCATATGCAACTGGCAAATATCGTACGCGAGCGCTGGAAAGGCGTTTTGTTCTGCCTGATCATCGCCATTCCCGCAACGCTGCTCGGCAAGCAGATCGAGGTGGTCGGCGGGCCGGTATTCGCCATCCTCTTCGGCATGGTTCTGGCGCTCGTCTTTCCCAAGAATCATCGCGAACAGCTCGCCGCCGGTGTCACCTATACGTCTAAAAAAGTCTTGCAGTACGCGGTTATCCTGCTTGGCTTTGGCATGAACCTCTCCCAGATTCTGTCCAAGGGCGCCCAGTCGCTGCCGATTATCGTGGCGACGATCTCGACCTCGCTTGTCATCGCCTTTGTGCTCTGCCGCGTTATGAACGTGCCGGGTAAGATCTCGACGCTTGTGGGTGTGGGTTCGTCGATTTGCGGCGGTTCTGCCATCGCCGCTACCGCGCCCGTCATCGATGCCGACGATCGCGAGATTGCCCAGGCTATTTCGGTCATCTTCCTGTTTAACGTTATCGCGGCGCTCGTGTTTCCAACGCTCGGCGGTATGCTCGGGCTGACCAACGAGGGCTTTGGCCTGTTTGCCGGCACCGCCATCAACGACACCTCGTCCGTAACGGCTGCGGCGAGCGCTTGGGACAGCATGCATCCCGGCGCCAATGTGCTCGAGAGCGCCACGGTGGTCAAGCTCACCAGGACACTGGCCATTATTCCCATCACGTTGGTCCTCGCATGCTGGCAGATGCATCTGGCGCGCAAGGCCGGCGGCGACGCCAAAAGCACGTTCTCGCTTAAACGCGCGTTTCCCATGTTTGTGCTGTTCTTTGTGCTGGCGAGCGTAATCACCACGGTGCTTCAGCTTCCCGTGTCCATCACGGCGCCCATCAAGGAGCTGTCGAAGTTCTTTATCGTGATGGCCATGGCGGCTATTGGCTTTAATACCGATATCGTCGAGCTGGTCAAAAAGGGCGGCAAGCCCATCGCGCTGGGCTTTTGCTGCTGGATTGGCATTGCGTGCATGAGTTTGGGAATGCAGCACGTGCTGGGAATCTGGTAGAGGAGTAGCTTATTTGCGTGCTGGTTGCTGGTGAGCGCATGCCTGCGGTGGAGCGATAGGAGCTCTTGCGGGTATGGCTTGTCCGCAGGTTTATAAGTCCCGAAGAGCTCTTATCGCCCCGCCAGGATGGCGATGCGGGGCAACACCTATACTCGCAGGACGGCGCTTTCTGCCCTATAGTGTTTGGTGAGCAATATCGTTCAATTTTGAAACACTCGGTCGTGCGACCGTCGGCGGTTGCACGTCGCCGCGGACAGGGGCAAATCATGGATAGCGATGCCAAGCTAAACATCTTGACCGAGGCCCTGGCTGCTGCCGGGGCCTCGGCATTGGCAATCGATGCGCGTGGGGACGTCGTGATCTCGACCATGAATGACGCGGCGCTTGAGCGGGATGTGGCGACTTTTGTCGCTGAGCGCCTCGACCGTATAGGAGACGGCGCGCGTCTGGTTATGGGGCGTGCGGGTACGCGCCTGAGCCTGACCGTTCGCCCCACCGACAAAGAGGGCGGGGGCCTTTGGGTCGTCGTGGTCCGCGAGGTGCGCGGCGCCGCGGCACATGCGGGCATCGAGTGGCTCAACGCCGACGAAGTTGAGGCCCGCTACGAATCGAGCGCGTACGGCATCGTTGAGGGGGCGGCCTCGGTAGCTGCGCCGGTCGCCGAGAGCTACGCGCGCGGCGTGCCCCTTATGCTCGAGGGCGAGCTGGGAGCGGGTCAGGTCGAGATCGCCAAGCGCCTCTATCTGGACGGTCCTTTTGCCGATCAACCCTTTGTTGCCGTTGCGCTCGATGAGCTTACCGATCGCGGTTGGCGCCACGTGCTCAAAAGCGCCGAATCGCCGTTGTTCCAAACGGGGCTGACACTTTGCATTGAGGGCTGGAACACGGTTGGCCCCCAGCGTCTCCGCGAGCTCGTTTCCACGATGGCCGACACCGCGTTGGCGACGCGCTGCCATGTGGTGCTGACGGCGAATGACATGCCGGGCGGCAGCGAAAGTGATCAAGCTGCCTTTGTGACTGAGCGCTTCGCCTGTGCGGTGAGCGTGGCGCCGGCAATCGCCGAGCAGGGAGCCGCGTCGACGAAGGTTGCGCGCTATTTGGAATATCTCGCTGATGCATTTGGGACGGCAGCGCCCACGCTGTCCGCCGCGGCGACGAAGACGCTCGATGCTTACCGCTGGCCGCGCAATTATCTGCAGCTCCGCGAGGTCTCGGAACGACTGTATATATTGGTGGGGGCGGGCGCGGTGGACCGCGCTGTGGCGGAGGAAGTGCTCGCCCAAGAGGACGTGATTAAGACCGCAACCTTTGGCGCCCCGACACTCGAAAGCGACCTGTATATCCTGCGACCGCTGGCCGATACCGAGCGAGATATCGCGCATCTGGTTGTAGATCATCTACACGGCAACCGAACCCGTGCGGCGGAGGTGCTGGGCATAAGCCGTACAACGCTGTGGCGCTTGCTGAAGGACGATGACCGTTGAGCGAGGCGCCCGTGACCGCGCGCGACGCGTGTGCTACAGTCCAAAGCGTTATTGTTTCGATTTGGTTACGGCGTGCGGGGGCGTATGGCTGAGACTACAAAACCGAGCCGCAGAAGGCGGAGTGCCGCGCCGGTTAACCGACGCACGACATCGGTGACGTGGGGCAAACACGCCTCGGGGTTTGATGGCTCGTTCAAGCGCACTAAATATGGCTATCCTTCGGCAAGCGCTCGCTTGGCCATGCAGGCCGAGTCCTCGTTGTGGGGCCGCAAGTGCGTGGTGGGCTCAAAGCTCAAGCACGACGGCACGCTCGGTTACATCAGCCGCGGGGCGGCTCGTCGCAGCGGACTCAATCCGGCTGGTTGGCATCGTTATGTGCCGATCGCGGTCGTCGTTGCAGTGATCGTCATCGCACTCGCTGCGCTTGGCTACGCCGGCGGCGGCGCCAACTTGGACGCGATGTTTAAATCGCCCGAGCTCGTGCATACAGGCACAGAAATTGTCGAGGGCGCTCAGACCCAGACGGGCGTCGCGCCCCAACGCGGCATCGTCGCGGCGGCCTCCACCATCGCCGACACTCAAAAGGACGAGGGCGAACAGGGCGACGGCGCCGAAACGACCCACACGAACGAAACGACGACAACTCCATCGGCAAGATAAGTTGCGAGTGGGGTGGCTAAAATAGCCCCGTCCCAAATTGGCTACCCCTATGACGCTCCTGGGTTACCTTACGTAGACGACGTTGTCGCGGCGGGGTTTGGGCTCGGGTAGCGTGTCTTCGGCATAGCCCAGAATGCAGTGACCGACGCCGCGCAGGCTGCCGTCGGCGGGCAGGCCCCAGCTGGCCAGCAGCTCCAGGCCCTCGGGCGAGTCAAAGACCTCATGCGCGCGGTGAATCCAGCATGAGTCGACACCCAGTGCATAGGCGGCGTTGAGCAGGTTGCCCATGGCGAGCGATCCGTCTTCCAGGTGCGTGGGCACGCTGCGGTCGACCAGTACCACCACAACGGTCTTGGCGCCATAGAAGGGGTCGCTGTTGCTGCCCATGACCTGTGCGTTGAGCTGTGAGAGGCGCTCAACGGTCGCGGGGTCGGTGACGGCGACAAACGTCACCGGCTGGCGTCCCATGCCACTGGGTGCATACTGGCCGGCCTCGATAATGCGTGCGAGCTTTTCGGTCTCGACGGGACGATCACTGTATTTGCGGCAGCTGCGGCGGTGGATGAGTGCTTCGATAGTCTCCATGGTGTCTCCTTGCGGTGGCGTTGCAGATGCCCCGTTCATACCCGTCGGGCTCAAACGATAGACGGTCAATTGCCCGGCCAAAAGGGTAGATCCCAATTGGGAAAGTAGGTTTGCATAAAAGTACCTTCAGAATGTGACAAACAAATGGGATGGTTAAACGTTTTATCCCGTCTACCCTGCGGTTTTTTACCACTTGCCTAAATGACGAACGCATAACCTCTGATAAAGGTTTTACTAAAGGAGTACCAACGTTTATCAATGCGCCGTGGTGGCGCCGGGCCAGGAGGTAACATCATGTTCCAGGCTGGAGATGTCGTCGAGACTGACTTCGAAGGATTTCTGAAGCTGCTGCGTTCCAAGACGCGCGCTTTTGTGACGATTGACGATCACGAGTACTACATCACGCACACCGATGGCTATTGGCGTGTTCAGGATTGCGAGGCCCTCAACGACAAGGGCCACTTTACTGACTGCTCCGAGCTGGTCAACACGGTCTGCGAGGTCGTCGAGCTGCCGTGGATTGCCGGCAAGAGCCTGCATGACAGCTTCTCGGGCGCCACGGTCTATGAGGCCGTCGCCGCCTAACAGGCAATAAAACCCGATTTTCACGTGACCGCTGGCGCCGCCCCCGCGCCGGCGGTCTTTTTCTGCCGATAGGCCATAAAAGTGCACGCATTTGCGGAGAGCCTGTTGACGATAGTCAAAACTCGGACTAATCTAGAGATATAAAATTGGTCAAAAATCGGACAATCGAATGGTGGGATAGATGAATAGTGCGGTTACGCTGGTCGACTTCGACCGGTTGCTCAATGGACTCGACCATATCTATTCGGAGTTCTCGCGCGCCTGCGGCCTTTCGGACTGCGCTTACTGGATGCTCGTCGATACCAGCACGGCGGGCGGCAGTATTGCCGTAAGCCGTCTGACAAGCGAATGGTTCTACAGCAAGCAGACCATCAACTCGGCCATTAAAACCTTGACGGCGCGGGACTTTGCAACGTTGGAGTTTGCCGAAGGCAGCCGTAAGAACAAGGTTGTGCGTTTGACCGAAGCGGGCATGCGGTTTGCCGAGCGTTATGCGCTGCCGGCACTCAAGGCCGAACAGCGAGCCTTTGGTGCGCTTGAGCCATGTGAGCAGCGCGAGATTATGCGCTTGATCGGCAAATTCTCTCGGGTGCTCGGCGATGAGTGCGATGCCTTTAGGCAGCATATCGCTGCCGAGAGCCAGGCCGAGAATCAAGGTGAGGGGGAGTCGTGCGACTCTTAATGAGGTTTATGAAGCCGTATCGCAGGCTTGTCGCGGTGACGCTGTTGGTGCTGCTAATCGACAACGTTGGCACACTGCTGGTACCCACGATGTTGGCGAACATGGTCAACACTGGTATCACCACGGGTGATGTCGACTACATTTTGCGCAATGGCCTCTACATGCTTATCGCGACCGGCATGGCCAGCGGCGGCGCGGTGCTGGGCTGCTATCTTTCGGCGCGCTTGGCCGCCAACGTGGCCTGCGATATCCGCAATGCCGTGTACGACAAGTCGCTCGAGCTCGCGGCCAGCGACTTTGAGCGCTTTGGCACCGGATCGATGATCACGCGCTCGCTCAATGACATCAACGTGATTCAGCAGGCGATTCTGCAGACCATTCAGCTGGTGCTGCCCGTGCCGTTTTTGGCTGTGGCGGGCATCATCTTCGCCTGGTTTATCGATCCTGCCATGGGCACGCTTCTGGGCGTCGTGGTTGCGATTGTGCTGGTGGCGGCGGTCTTTACGGTTGCCAACGCGGCTCCGATCTTTATGCGCTTGCAGAGCTTTATCGACCGCATGAACGTGGTGCTGCGCGAAAACATCGTGGGCGTGCGCGTCGTCCGTGCGTTTAACAAGGAGCGTCACGAGGAGCGGCGCCTGGACGAGGTGTTCAGCGACTACGCCGCCAACGCCATCAAAGTCAACCACCTGTTTGTGGGCCTCGACAGCTCAAGCTTCTTTTTGATGAACATCGCCGAGGTAGCGGTGCTGTGGGTTGGCGGCAACCGCGTGGGCGCCCACGCCATGCAGATCGCGAGCATCTCGGCGGTGCTGGAATATGCGCTCCTGATCCTGTTCTTTGTGATGATGGCGCAGATGGTAGTGCTGACGCTGCCGCGCGCCGCGGCGTGCCTGAACCGTGCGCAGCAGGTGCTCGAAATCGAGCCGAGCATTGTGGACGGCAAGGCCACGCTGGGCGATGGGGCGCCTGAGTCCGCGGACGGCGCCGACGCGGTGGCCGTGTTCGACCACATGTCGTTCCGTTTTGACGATGCCGACGAGGACACCCTGTGCAACCTGAGTTTTGCCTGCCGCCGTGGACAGACGACCGCGATCGTGGGCTCAACGGGCTCGGGCAAGTCAACGGTGGCCAAGCTCTTGCTTCGCTTCCACGATGCCACGAAGGGCGCCATTCGCCTGAACGGCGTCGACCTGCGCGACCTTTCGCAAGACGACATCCGCGGGCGTATCGCCTATGTGCCGCAAAAGGCATGGCTGTTCTCGGGTACGGTGGCGAGCAACCTGCGCTATGGCAACGAGGATGCGACCGAGGCCGACATGCTCCATGCGCTGGAGGTTGCCCAGAGCACCTTTGTGCTCGACCAGCCCCAGGGGCTCGATACGCCGGTGGCCCAGGGCGGCACGAACTTCTCGGGTGGTCAGCGCCAGCGCCTGGCGATTGCCCGCGCACTCATGAAGCGCGCCGACCTGTATATCTTCGACGACAGTTTTTCGGCCCTGGACTTTAAGACCGATGCGGCACTGCGCCATGCGCTGCAGGACGAGACGTGCGATGCCGCGGTGCTCATCATCGCCCAGCGCATCTCGACTATTTTGCATGCCGATCAGATCGTGGTGCTCAAGGACGGCGAGATCGTGGGCCTGGGCACGCACGACGAGCTCATGGAAACCTGCGAGGTGTACCGCGCTATCGCGGAATCGCAGATGAAGGGAGGTGAGTAGCATGACCGAGGAGCTCAAGAAGCAGGGCATCGCCGATGACGCCGCGGTTGCAGAGACAGTCGAGGAGACGGGCGCCACGCCCGGCCTGGACGAAGCCGCCAAGGCGGCGGAGCGCGCGGCTCGCCGCCAGGCACTCTACGAGGAAAACGAGCGCGCCGAGGACGAGCGCGCCCGCGCCGAGGCGGAGCGCATGCGCGACGTTGATGACGAGGACGAGGACGAGACGCCCCGGGATACCTGGGCGACGGTGCGCCGCCTGTGGAGCGAGGCCGTCGGCGACCATTGGCGCTTCTACATCGTGTTTGCGAGCATTGTGTTCTATGTTATCTTTAACACCGCTGCACCGGCATATAGCGCCCGCGTGATCGATGAGCTGTGGGGCCACATTCAGGTGGCGTTTGCCAACGGAACCACCTTCAACATCACCTGGGAGAACTGCGGCAAGACCATCTTCGTCTACTTTATGATCTGGACTGCCGCTGCCTCGTTCTATGCGCTCCAGAGCTTTTTGATGTCGAGCGTGGCCGAACGCCTCAACCTGCGTCTACGCAACCGCATCGCACAAAAGCTCAACCGTCTGCCGCTTGCCTTCTTTGACGCGCATCGTCCCGGTGAGGTCGTCAGCCGTGCGACCAACGACTTGGACAAGATGTCCGAGAGCATGCAGCGCGGATTGCTGCAGCTGCTTGTGTCGATCGGCACCGTGGTGGGCGCCGTGGGCGTGATGTTCGTGTTTAGCGTGCCGCTTACGCTAGTCTTTTTGTTCTTTACGGCGTTGTCGCTGCTGGTGACCAAGGTGGTTTCGCGCCGTACGCATGATGTGACGGGCGAGCGTCAGGAGTGGGTGTCCAAAATCACGAGCGCGGTCGAGGAAGGCTATTCGGGCCGTTTGGTGATTCGCGCATTCAACCGCGAGCACCAGAGCTCTGCCGAGGTGCACGAGGCCTCGGGCGAGCTGGCGCGCGTGAGCACCAAGGCCGACTTTATGATCAACGCCGTCGGACCCGCGGTTCGCTTTATTGGTCGCCTGGCGCAGATTGTGATTGCGCTCGTGGGCTGCAGCATGCTGGTCGCCGGTCACATGACCGTCGGCGTGTTCCAGGCGTTCTTCCAGTTTATCTACGAGGCGTCCGAACCCATGACGCAGCTGTCGTTCACTTTTAACTCGCTGCAGAGCGCGCTGGCGAGTGCGGAGCGCGTTTTCGACCTGCTTGATGAGCCCGAGATAGAGGCCGATCCGCTGCCGGACGAGGCCGCCAAGCTGCCGGGTCGCATTGAGGGCCGCGTCGCTTTTGAGCACGTGCGCTTTGGCTATGCGCCCGACAAGCCGCTCATGCGCGACGTGTCGTTTACCGCCGAGCCGGGCCAGAAGATTGCCGTGGTGGGAACCACGGGCGCAGGCAAGACGACGCTCATCAACCTGCTCATGCGCTTCTACGAGATTGACGGCGGGCGTATTACGCTCGACGGCGTGGATACGAGCCGCATGGATCGCGGCGAGCTGCGACAGCAGTTTGGCATGGTGCTACAGGACGCCTGGCTGTTCGACGGCACGATTGCCGAGAACATCGCCTACGGCTGCCCCGAGGCAACGCGCGAGGAGATTGTTGCGGCCGCTCGCGCCGCCCAGGTCGACTTCTTTGTGCGCACCATGCCTCAGGGCTACGACACGCGCGTAGCCAACGATGCCGAAAGCATCAGCCAGGGCCAGCGTCAGCTGCTGACCATCGCACGCGTGCTGCTCAACAACCCGGCGATTCTCATCCTGGACGAGGCGACCTCAAGTGTGGACACGCGCACCGAGCTTGCTATCGGCCGCGCCATGGACGCGCTCATGCGCGGGCGCACGAGCTTTGTGATCGCGCATCGCCTGTCGACGATCGTGGACGCCGACCTGATCTTGGTCATGGACCACGGCAACATTATCGAGCAAGGCACGCATAAGGAACTGCTGGCTGCCGAGGGTGCTTACGCCGACCTCTATCTGAGTCAGTTCGCATAATGTGACAAAGGGACAGTCCCGCATGTCACATCAAAAGGAATGGCGCGCCGGGGATTGATTCCCTGGCGCGCCTTTTGCGTCGGTGCCGATATTGTTTTGTGCCGCTTGCGTTCCTAACGTTCGTCCATGAGCTTGGCGACGAGGGCCTTGAGCTCGGCCACCTCTCGCTCGAGTTCTTTGACGCGGCGGGCATTCTCGGTGATGCCCTGGCGGTTGAGGGCACTCTGCTCGGCGGCGTCATCGGGCATGTACTCGCGATGCTGCTTGGCGTCGAAACTCTCCTCGAACACACGGCAGCCGTTGCGCTTGATGATGCGTCCTGGCACGCCCACGACGGTGCAGTTGTCGGGCACGTCCTTGACGACAACCGAGTTGCCGCCGATTTTGACGTTGTTGCCGATGCGGATGTTGCCGAGCACCTTGGCGCCTGTGCCCACGGTGACGTTGTTGCCCAGGGTGGGGTGGCGTTTGCCGGTCTCGTTGCCGGTACCGCCGAGCGTGACGCCCTGATAGAGCACGCAGTTGTCGCCCACAATGGCGGTTTCGCCGATGACAACGCCCATGGCGTGGTCGATAAAGAAATGCTTGCCGATCTGTGCGGCAGGATGAATCTCGACGCCGGTGATATGACGGGTGAGCTGCGAGAGCACGCGGGCGAGCGAGCGATGGCCGTGCTTCCAGAGCCAGTGCTCGGGCACGTGATTCCACTTGGCGTGAAGACCGGGGTACGAAAGGAAAATGACCAGGCCATTTTGCGCAGCGGGGTCCTGCGCCTGGACGGTCTTGATGTCCTCGCGAATGGTATTGATAAAGCTCACTGGCCGCCCTCCCTCAGCGCCGTGACAATGCGATTCAATAAAGTATAGCGATTCGCTAGGGATTAAGAAGGGCGATCTTGCTTTGCTTTGGGCGACAAGTGTCAGTTATGCAAACTTGTTGGTAATGGAGTCATGCTTTTGTGGGGTTGCGCACGAGGGGGCGCCGCAACCGTATACTGGTCAACTTGGACGTGTCCGCGCCCACAACTGAGAGGTTTAACTTCATGGGTTTCATTAACTTTATCGCCGAGCTGCTCAAGGACCCGCGCACCGCGATCGCCAGTTGGATCGCCGCCGGCCCGCTTATGGCCTACGGCTGCGTGTTCCTAATTATCTTTATCGAGACGGGCGTGGTGTTCTTCCCGTTCCTTCCCGGCGATTCGCTGCTGTTCGCTTCGGGCTTCTTTGCCCACAACGGCGGCTTTAACATCGTGGCCCTGTTGGCCGTCGCATGGACGGCCGCCATCTTGGGCGACCAGTGCAACTTTATGATCGGCCATTTCTTTGGCCGAAAGATCATCGCCTCGGGCAAGGTCAAGGCCATGACGCCCGAGCGCATCAAAAAGTCCGAGGACTTCCTGGACAAGTGGGGTCACCTGGCCATCTTCCTGGGTCGCTTCTTCCCGTTTATCCGCACCTTTGTGCCCTTCATCGCCGGTATGGGCGGCATGCACTGGCGCAACTTTGTCATCTATAACGTGCTGGGCGGTATCACCTGGTCGACGGTCTTTACACTGCTGGGCTATTTCTTTGGCGGCATTCCCTTTGTGCAGGAGCACTTTGAGCTGCTGATCGTGGGCATTGTTGCCGTGTCGATTATTCCGACCGTGGTCGGTTTGGTTAAGGCAAAGCTGGGCAAAAAGAACGCGTAGCTCGAGCCGGCGCACAAATCGTGTCGTTGAGGCCCGTCACCGTTTACGGTGGCGGGCCTCTCTAGCTTCGGTCAAATGAAAATACTTTAGTTAGTTAAAGAAAAACGTTTTATCCGATGCGTGTGCGGAGTACAATCTCGTGCATGCGAATCGACGTGTCATCGGCTTCGATGTCGTCCGCGTGTCCCGTCCGGCTCTACGCTCCGGGCGTGTGACGTTGCGACGCGGTCGGCCCCGGTCCTTGCGTGCGGGTTCGCGAGTATGCAACTGTGTATGTAAGGAGCGACATATGACTGTCGAGAAGAAGGATATCGATTGGGGTAGCCTCGGCTTTGGCTACATGAAGACCGATTACAGCTACGAGGCTCATTGGAAGGATGGCGAGTGGGACGAGGGTGGCCTGACCACCGACCACACCCTGCATGTCTCCGAGTGCGGTGGTATCTTCCACTACTGCCAGGAGGTCTTTGAGGGCCTGAAGGCCTACACCGCCGAGGACGGCAGCATCGTCTGTTTCCGTCCCGACATGAACGCTGAGCGTATGTACAACTCTGCGCAGCGCCTCGAGATGCCCCCGTTCCCCAAGGACAAGTTTGTCGAGGCCGTCAAGCAGGTCGTCTCTGCCAATGCCGCATGGGTTCCGCCCTTCGGCTCTGGCGCAACCCTGTATGTGCGTCCGTTTATGATCGGCTCCGGTGACGTAATCGGCGTGGCTCCCGCTCCTGAGTACACGTTCCGCATTCTCGTGACCCCGGTCGGTCCGTACTTTAAGGGTGGCCTCAAGCCCGTCAAGCTGCGCGTTTCCGAGTATGACCGCGCTGCACCGCACGGCACCGGTAACATCAAGGCCGGCCTGAACTACGCCATGTCCCTTAAACCCACGATGGAGGCCCATCGCGAGGGTTATGCCGAGAACCTGTATCTCGACTCCGAGTCCCGCACCTATGTCGAGGAGACCGGCGGCGCCAACGTGCTGTTCGTGAAGGAGGACGGCACCCTCGTCGTTCCGCAGTCGCACACCGACTCCATCCTGCCCTCTATCACCCGTCGTTCGCTCGTTCAGGTTGCTCAGGACCTGGGCATTACCGTCGACCAACGCCCTGTCGAGTGGGCCGAGGTCAAGGCCGGTACCTTTGTCGAGTGCGGCCTGTGCGGCACCGCTGCCGTTATCTCCCCGGTCGGCGAGATCGACAACAAGGTTTACGGCGCCGACGAGACCGTGACCTTCCCGGCTGGCTACACCGAGATCGGCCCTGTGATGAAGAGGCTCCGCGAAACCCTGACGGGCATCCAGTCTGGTGCTGTTGAGGATAAGCACAACTGGGTTTACACCGTCGCGTAAGCTGTCTTAGCTGTCCGGGCCGAGGGCGACCTTCCTTTCCGGCGCGTCCTCGGGCCTGCGTTACCTCGGCGCTGCCGTTACGGGCAATATAGATCTGAATTAAAGATGGCGCGCGGCCTTTTAGGCCGCGCTTTTGTTGTTCAAGACTTTAGTCTGCTGGCCGCGCAGCGGCCAGCTTTAAACCACCCGCTACG
>CATWVA010000018.1 GCA_958354105.1 uncultured Collinsella sp. | reverse complement strand
TATCTATGTTCAACCGTTGCCCGCTGATCAACAAGCAATGTATAACCGTGCACAGTGGTACAACAGCAACACGGAGTGGTTGATTTTGACTGATACTGTCGGATGCCGTACAGGTATTTTTAGGGGTTCTCGCGGCAACTGGAAGTTATGGTCTTTCTGGCAATGCGCTCCTGGCAAGAATGAGTCGCCGACCGTGCTGGGTGAGTATTCCGTTTACGGAAAGGGCCTTTCGTTTGGGCATGGATATACCTGCTGGTACTACACACAGTTCTACGGTGACTATCTGTTTCACACGCAACCCTGCTATACGGGAACGTTTAAAGTGATGGATCCCGCTATGGGGCAACGCGCATCTGCGGGATGCATTAGGCTTACAACGGACCATGCAAAATGGATTTACGACAATATTCCCTACGGAACGAAGGTCGTTAATTACTAAGACAGAAGGCGGAACGCGTACTGCGTTCCGCTTTTTTGCGCAAAGATTTGCATGATACGCATAACCGCGATTAAATGAATCTTGAGCACGGCAGTTTTGCTATGTGCACCTCGCATGATTCGATGGTCGAGTCATGCGAGTTGTTTGTGGCAACAGATGTTGTGTTACTGGAATTGGCGAGGCTGTCTGGGGGATGTCGTGGGTCGTAAAAAGTGCGCTTGCATTTCATTGCGAATGGGGTTTTTGCTTGGGTTGCTATTTGCATTAACCCTCGTTCAAAAATCGGGTTCTACCGCGTTTGCTGAACCCTCTCCGGCCTATTCTTACGTTGAAGAAGTTACGAAGGCTGAAGGCGATGCAGATCCTTCTCAGGATTCGTCTTTGGACGAGACTGCTCAAGATGTCAGCGTGAGCGATGAGGACTCGGATATCGAGTCTGAATCTTCCGCCGAGTCAGGTGATTTGTCTAAATATTCGACCCTCGATGCTGGTACGTATTTTCTTACCTCGACTTTGCCGGGGCATCGAGTGCTCGATGTTCCGGGCGGTTCGGTGAGTGCCGGCGCTGCGATACAGTTATATGGGAGAAATGAGACGGCTGCACAGCAGTTTGTCCTTGTTGATCTTGGCAACCGTCAATACGCTTTTAAGAACATTAAGTCGGGGTTGTACCTCTGCTATCCAAACGATACCTCACGTTTCTCGGACCATCCGCGTCTTATGCAGAATACTGGCGATAATGGCGCTTGGGGTTTTGCGTGGCATGCTCGACAGGTTGGCGGCGGATATGTCTTTTCGCCTGTCGTCGATGATGATTTTTCCATCGACATCGCTGGCGCCAGCGATTCCAACGGAACAGAAATCCGTCTCTATCAATCCAACGAATCCGTTGCTCAGACGTTTACGCTCGAGAAGCCTAAGGCTACCATCCTCGCCGAGCTTGCAGCCGCCCACGCCTCCGACCTCGCTGACGGCACCTACTATATTCGCTCGGCAAAAAGTTCCTGGCAGACGCTTGATGTTGCGGGCGGATCTAGGTTATCGGGAGCGAATGTTCAAATATATGCTCTCAACGCCCCAGGTGCACAAACGTGGACCGTTTCTCATGACCAAAATGGCTTTGTCACATTAACCAACAGTGGTTCCGGTCTTGTTCTTGATGTTTCTGGTGGAAGCGCTCAATCTGGAACGAACGTCCAGCAATACGCGTCTAATGGTTCTGCGGCGCAAAAATGGATTGCCGTTAAGGATGGGGTCTCCATCAAGCTGGTGTCTGCGCTTGATCCGTCGATCTGCCTTGATATCGCCGGCGGTAATACAAGTAACGGCACGAACGTGCGAACTTGGTCGGATAATGGCACGATTGCTCAACGTTGGATATTTTTCAATTTAGACGTTCAGCGCGAACAACTAGATGCACTTGCCCAGCAAAATGCTGGTAATATTGCTGATGGACGCTATGTCTTGGCGCTCGGCGTCGGAGGAGCTAAGGTTCTGGACGTGAACGGTGGCTCTAAAGCCAACGGCGGCAACGTTCAGTCGTATGTGTCGAATATGACAGCGGCTCAACAGTGGGATATTTCGCATGATGAACTCGGCTATTTGATTATCAAAAACGTTTCCTCTGGCAAGGTGCTTGATATTGCGGGCGGTTCTTGTACGTTGGGGACCAATATTCAACAGTATTCATCCAATGGATCGCGTGCCCAGCGCTGGATCGCCCTTCCCTCGGTGCCTGGTGGCTCGTTCCGGTTGCAGTCCGCGGTCCTGTCCGATCTAGTTCTAGATGTTGCGGGCGCATCATCTTCGAATGGTGCCAATGTTCAAACGTATGCGAGTAACGGTACTGTCGCCCAGAGCGTTCGTTTTGTATCGGCTGTTCCCGATGTGGCCCCGTCCGACGATCTTGGTTTGAACGGCTGGTTTACTATTTCGCTGGCATCGGATTCCTCTCGTGTGTTTGATATTTCTGGAGGGTCCTCTTCTAACGGGGCAAACGTCCAGACTTATGCTGCTAATGGCACGTTTGCTCAGGTCTTTAAATTTGTATATGAGAATGGCTACTATCGAATCGTGAACGCCCAGTCTGGCAAGGCTCTCGATGTCGATGGTGGCAATGTGTGCCCTGGAACAAATGTCCACCAATGGGGCGGTGACGGCAATAACGCAAATCAGCTGTTTTCCATTGTTCGTAACGATGACGGTTCCTATACGGCAACGAACAAGGCAACCGGATTGGTCCTAAGTGTCGCCAACTCTAATGTGTACGGAGACATCTCGTCTGATTCCGCGTCGCAGCGTCTTGCCTTTACAAAGTTGACCTCGCTTTTGCCCGAGGGCTTCTTTACCATTTCGAACTCTGCTTCCTCCTCTGCTGTTTTGGACGTTGCGGGCGGTTCGGCCAGCGATGGCGCTAACGTTCAGCTCTATGGAAGCAACAAGTCGATTGCTCAGAAATGGAAAGTTGCCAAGGTTGCTGACCGAGATAATACGTATACCGTTGAAAGCCTGGTGTCGGGCAAGGTCTTAACGGCAGATGAAGATGGCAACGTTTGCGTCCGATCTTTTGATAATGGTGATGCTCAGCTTTGGACCGCACAGATTGACAAGGGCGGTGTCAACTTCGTTAACGTTGCAACCGGTAAGGTCCTCGATGCCGCAGGTGGCTCAACACGAAACGGAACTAATATTAGGCAGTATGATTCTAACGGCACCTTGGCACAGTCTTTCAAGTTGTCTGCCTGCTCGTTAGTTGATTCGGGTACCTATGTTATTGCCGCTGCTTCTAACCGTTCTAAGGTGCTAGACGTGGCGAGTGGCTCTCGCTCCAACGGTGCTAACGTGCAGCTTTGGTCTTCCAATGATTCTGGCGCTCAAAAATGGAACGTCAGCATTAACTCGGATGGAAGCATTTCGATTCAAAACTGCCGAAGCAAAAAATATCTCGATGTCCTGAATGCTCAGGGCGCTTCGGGCGCTAACGTTCAGCAGTGGCAGGGAAATGGAAGCTCCGCTCAGCGTTGGCGTGTTGACTACGTAGGCGGCGGCTCCTTCGTCATTCGTTCTTCACTTAACGACTCACTCGTTTTGGACGTGAACGGGGGTGCGCTTAATGATGGAGCCAATATCCAGATTTACGCCGCTAATGGCTCCGACGCGCAGGGATTCTACTTTGCCCAGACGAGCTATACGCCCGAGGCAGTAGATCTGGCTGTCCCAGGTTACAATCAGTACTCCGTTGGCCTTCCCAACGGCTGTGAATCGGCGGCCTTGACCAACGTCCTTAACTATTACGGTTTTGGTGTTGGTCCGTGCGAGATGGCCGATCGATGGATCCCCCGTAGCTCTTGGGACTTTGTCTGGTGCTTCTGGGGCGACCCCCACAGCTATAACAACGGCAACGAAATCTGCGCTCCTGGACTCAATAGGGCTGCCAATAATTTTCTCGCAAGTAGGGGGAGCAACCTGCGTTCGTACGACGTGTCGGGAACTTCTCTGTATGACCTCTGTAATTACCTTGATGATGGACATCCGGTCATTATTTGGACTACCGTTCACCAGGGCAATGTTGGAAATATCTATGCCCGACAGGGTGGATATTTTGCCTGCGCTAACTCTCATACGGTTGTTCTGAAGGGTTATAACCCTCAAACAAACAAGGTCATGATCTCCGATACCATCGATGGTTATACCACCTACGATCGAGATTGGATTGCTTGGGTCTACCAGCAACGAGGTGCGCAGGCAGTCGTTATTAAGTAACCAATTGCAACAATATCGCGGCTCGTATCAACTATTATAGATTCAGTGTTAATTTGAATCGGGGGTCTGATATGAGTTGCAGTCGATATGCCCGTGGCCTAGCTGCTATTTCGGTAGTGGCTTTGGCTGCGGGTCTTTTTGTTTCCTCCGTTGGAGTGTCTCCGTTATTTGCCGAAGAAGTGTCCACGAACGGGTCCGATGCTAATCGAGCAATCGAATTGGGTACTGCCGATGGCGGTGATGGTACCTTCTCCCCGAATAGCTCGACCGTGCTATCTGGCGAGGGGCAATCTGATGACTCGTTGACATCTGCCGTCGAATCGGCCGATGCTACGATGCCTCAAGATGCCGAGAGCGTTGAGGACTTAGCCGTTAAAAACAAGGGGACGCTTTCTGACGGTGTGACCTATGTTTTTGCTTGCAGCAATGCATCGCGCAAGGTGTGGGATGTTACGGGCGGATCTTCCTCAAGCGGCGCCAATGTCCAGATGTACAATTCGAATATGACTCAAGCTCAGCGCTGGTTGGTACATGAGGACGAGAACGGTTTTTTAACTTTCGAAAACACCGGTTCTGGTTTGGTGCTCGATGTCTCTGGAGGTATAGCCGAGTCTGGTCGTAACGTTCGGCAGTATGTGGCTAACGGCACGCGCGCGCAAAAGTGGATTGCCGTTAAGGGCGCCGATGGAGGCTTGACGATTCATTCCGTCCTTAACTTTGATTACGTGCTTGACATTGCGGGCGGCAGCTCTGCCAATGGAGCTAATATCCAGCTATATAAGGCCAATCAGACCGCCGCGCAGCTGTTTTTTGCAATCGACTCCAATCCGGTCGTTGACTCTTTAGGGCAGAACGTCGCCGACGGTGTTTATTGTTTTGAATCTGCCGGCTTGGCGCTCGATGTGAAAGGCGCTTCTGCTGAGTCCGGTGCGGCTCTTCAGTCGTATGCAAATAACGGTACCGTCGCGCAGGCGTTCCGTCTTACGTATGACAGCGCATCCGGTTATTACACGATCGCTTCGCTTGTTTCGGGCAAATTGATTGACGCCGATTACGGTAGCGTCGTACCTCGCGGCGCCGCCCACCTCTGCGGATCTCTTGATGACGCTGGTTCATATACAAAGAATCGTTTTTGGATCCTCGAGCCTTCTGGTGAGGGGTTTGCCATTAAAAACGCTGCTAATGGGTTATATCTTTCGTTTGAAAGTGGCGTTGCCGTTACCTCTACTGATGCTGCTACCTGGACTTTGACGCAGACGAAGGGCTTTGCCTGGACGCAGGCTGATATCGATGCCTTCGCTGCCGCACAGGGTTTGCAGATTCCCGATGGAACTTACGCCCTCGGCATGGACTCATCACCGCGAAGTGTTGTCGATGTTTCTGGTGGCTCTGCTTCGAATGGCGCCAACATCCAAATCTATGCCTCCAACAACACCGCAGCTCAACGCTGGTTTATCAAGAATGCGCTCGACTCAAATGGTCAGCCTACCGGCTATGTGACGATTGCTCATGCAGGAACCTCTTCGGCCCTCGATGTCACGGGTGGTGGCAAAAAGTCCGGCAACAACGTTCGGCAATATGCCGTGAATGGCACCGCCGCGCAGCGTTGGATCCCTGTTAAGCAGACAAATGGGTCATTCGTGTTTTATTCCGGCCTTGGACGAAACCTTGTTTTAGACGTAAGTGGCGGAAGTGTCTCTAATGGCTCAAATGTTCAAATTTGGACAGCAAATGGCTCTGCGGCTCAGCGTTTTATTGCCATCGATGCTAATCCTCATGTCGGAGCAGGCACCCAATCGGTTGCGGATGGCATGTATCAGATCAATTCCGTTTCCGATTCTTCTATATGCCTTGACGTGGCGGGAGGTTCCGTCTCCAACGGCGCCCGAATTCAGACGTATGCCACAAATGGCACTATGGCTCAATGTTTTAAGCTTTCGTACGATTCCGCCACGGGTTTCTACTCGATTCGTTCCGCGAAGTCTACCAAGGGACTTGATCTTGATAGTGGCGATATTATTCCTGGTGCTAAAGTTCAACAGTGGGATTATCCCGGAAATGGTTCGAATCAACAATGGCGTATTGAGCCTGTTGGATATGGCTATTTAATCCGATCTGTTGCAAGCAATTTGGTGCTGGAACGCAAGTCAGATGGTTCCTTGACGACCGCAATCGAGTCTGGTAGCGCTGCACAACATTGGACCTTTGAAACCTTCGCCGTTTCGTTCAGCGAGGGCTGCTATTCCATCCATTCAGATTCTACGGGTAAATATCTTGACGTTACCGGTGGTTCCTATGCAGACGAGGCTCCGCTGCAGGTTTATACGGGAAACGGTACCCTGGCTCAGAAATTCTGGGCTCGCAAGGATGACCAGGGCTACTATTTCTTCCAATGTGCCAATTCTGCCAAGTATCTTTCGGCTCGAGAGTCCGATGGTGCCATTCTTCAAATTTCGGATAAAGAAGCCGACGAGGTCAAATGGTCGATCGAAATCTGCTTTGGGAAGGGGGTTGAGCTTAAGAATAAAAAGAGCGGTAAGGTGCTGACCGTCTCTGGCTCTGGCGGGTCTGTTGTCTGCGTTGACGAGAACGGGTCTGCAGCGCAAGGGTGGACTATTGCGTCCGTCCCCCTTATTTCTGACGGTTTCTATGAGTTCGCTCCCATGCATGCGATTGGACAACGACTTGATGTGGCTGGTGGCTCTCGCTCGAATGGCGCAAACGTTCAAATATATGTTTCTAACGGTACGTTAAGCCAGCGTGTTTGGGTCCGTAGCGTCGGCGGCGGCTGGTACTCGCTTACGGCTTGTTGCTCTGCTTACCCACTTGATGTTCTCAACTGTTCCAATGCGGATGGCGCTAATGTTCAACAGTGGCAGTGGAATGGGTCGAACGCGCAAAAGTGGCGTTTCGAAATGGGGGAGCGTGGAATCAAGATTGTTTCGGCTTGCGGCAATAAGGTCCTGGAGGTAAGCGACGGGGCCACCGTGAATGGAGCCAATGTCCAGCTCTGGTCTTATACTGGCTCCGCTGCTCAGTCTTGGCGCGCTCTTTCTGTCGAACGTCCTGCGAAGATTGGTTATCAGAACCCTGCGAACTACCCCCAGGTAAGTAGCTTGACGGTAAGGCTTCCAAGCTATTGTACGGGCGAGTTCACCTATGTAACGCCGTCACGTATTGCGATCGATGCCACACGAGACGACTGCGTCAATGCCTTTATCCAGCGTGCCTATGAGTATGTTGGTACGAGGTATATCGAGCCCTACTCTACCGCGCCTGGTGGCGCCGTCGATTGCTCTGGCTTTGTGTTGCAGTGCCTCTATGCCACGGGTATGGATATGGGTATCTACAACCCCTATAACCATCGTTGGCTTGCATGGCAGACGTACAACTCTATGAATTGGTACAATAACGGTACATTTTTTCCGGTAGGCGTTAACAGCATGCAGCGAGGTGACGTTGTCTATTATCGTGGTCATATCGCTATCTATCTGGGGGATGGGCGCATGATTGACTCCTGGCCGCATCAGGGCGTCGGTGTCCATGGTGTTTACGAGCGCGGCAATCCCATTGGTGCTGCACGCCCGTTCGTATAGTCCTATTTCTTAAATCGAGGTTTATTAGAGATTAAAAAATCAGTCCTGTTCGTGCCGTTAATTCCTGCGTGCTTCGCGGTCGCTGCCTTGTGCTCGCCCATTCAAGTTTACTCAAATTGAGTTGGCTGCTCCGAATGATGAGGCCCTAATTTCTCCGGTAGTGTCTACTGAAGATGATTCGATTGAGGCTGATAGTGCTTTTGAAAAGGATTCCTTGGGTTCCACAGGAGATGCTGGTGATATCACTCCTGACGATGCCCAGACCCCTGCCGTGGGTGATAATGAGGCTGGCGTTTTTTCTCCTGTCCCGGATGCTCCTACTGAGCTTTCTCCTCTGCCTTCGAATCCGCAGATTTCCGACTTTCCTGCAGCGGATATCGATGAGGGCGTCTATGAGATCTCTAACGCCGGCTCTAATAGGGTCCTGGATGTCTCGGGCGGCTCATGCGATAACGGCGCCAATGTCCAGCAGTATGGTCAAAACGGCACGCCCGCTCAGCGCTGGAGAATCGAAAAGTATAACGGGCATTATTTGCTCGTCAATGTCGGGAGCGGCGAGGCGCTCGATGTGTCCGGCGGTAACGGCGCAAACGGTACGAATGTCCAGCAATATGTTCTCAACCATACGAATGCGCAGCTTTGGGACTTTGTTGCCCGTCAAGATGGCGGCTACTTTATTAAGTCCTGCCTTGGCGACTTTGTGCTCGATATTTCTGGCGGCAGCGTTGCCAATGGGGGAAACGCACAAGTTTATGGCTGGAACGCTACGAATGCACAGGTTTGGAATCTCGTTAAGATCGCTCAGACTATCGATGACGGCTTATATCGACTTGGCTCCATGCTCAACGGCGGTCAAGTTGTCGATGTCGCCGGAGGTTCTTTGAGCGATTCGGCGCAAACTCAGCTTTATGGTTCCAACGATACGCTTGCCCAGTATTGGACGTTTACGTATAACAAATCGACGGGATATTATACGGTTCGCTCTGCGGTATCGGGTAAGGTTCTTGATTGCCGCGGCGGTGGCGTTTCGAATGGAACCGCGGTGCGGCAGTATGCCGAAAACGGTACAACTGCTCAATGGTGGCGCGTCGTTATGAATGCCGACGGCAGCGTGTCTCTTGTTTCCGCCAAAATCGGTTTGGCCCTTGATGTGACAGGGGCTAATTCCGCCAACGGAACTAAGCTGCAGCTCTATTCACAAAATGGAACGCTCGCGCAAAAATGGACGCTTTCGGTTCCGACGGTATTTGTGCGTGACGGGCTGTACGAGATCTACTCTCGCGTGGACGGTAACCGTCTCATCGATGTCTCTGGTGGATCGAAGGCGGACAACGCTAAATTACAGGTATGGAATCGTAACGGCACGTTGGCACAGAAATGGTCGGTTAGTGTTTGCGGCGATGGGTCGGTTCTTATCAAAGGCGCAAATTCGGGCAAGTACCTTTCGCAAATTGACGACAAGCTGATGAGTGTTAAGGAGGCGGCGGAAGGTTCCCACTGGATTCCGCGCGTGTCTCCAATGGGCGGGCTTGTTCTTGTGAATGCAGTCTCGGGCGCTGTGATTGACTTGACCGGCGCCAATGCCGCTGCAGGCACCGCGATTCAGATGTACGCCAATAATTTTACGGCTGCTCAGGCATGGCGTTTCGTTGCGGCTTCGCTTATTGACGATGGCTATTACGTTGTGGTGAACCAATCGAGTGGTAATCATGTTCTGGATGTTGCCGGCGGATCCAGCAGTGCCGGAGCTCGAGTGCAGCTGTATACCGCTAATGGAACGAACGCGCAAAAGTGGTATGTCCGTTCTTTGGGAAACGGTGCCTACAGTCTGACTGCCTTTGTATCTGGGAAGGCGCTCGACGTGCCGAGCGCTAACGCATCTAATGGCGCTTCTGTTCAGCAATGGGACTGGAATGGTTCTGGTGCACAAAAGTGGCTGCTTCGCCTTGCCGATGGCGGTGGCATCGCAATTTATTCGATGCTTGCTGACGGTTCTTTTGCTTTGATGGACAGCGATAACGGCCTTGTTCTTGGCAATGGTGGTAGCGACTCGTGGCGCTTTGATACTACGATTGTTTCTGAGCAACCTTACGCTGACGCTAACGGTGCGCAACGGAGACTCGTCGACATTGCTTACTCCACTCCTTCTCCTGGATTTAACCTCTGTTCTGAGTGGATATCGCGCGTGTTTAACGCGGCGGGTTACGGTTATGCAAATGGCGATGCCTGCGACATGTTTTGGTCTTATTGCCATGACAGCAACCGCGCTAATTTGAAAGTTGGTATGATTATTGCTGTCCCGTCTCACTCCAATACGTGGGCAGGGTCCATCTGGGGCCATATTGCAATTTATATCGGAGATGGCAAAGTAATTGAGAACATTGGTCGCGTTAACGTCCGCGGGCTTGATGACTGGGTCAACTATTATGGGACAACGTATACGCCGCTTTGGGGTTGGTACCGTAATATCGCCCTTTGTTAGATTGGGTCTTGGTTGATTACAATGCGCAAGAATGCTCGTCTTGTATCGTCTCTGTTAGTTGCCCTCGGTCTGCTTTGCGGACTGGGGGCAACCCCTGTTTTTGCTGACGATGCCCCGCTTCCTGTTGACGCTTCCTTGGAGGAGCGTTTAGCTTATGGCGAGGCGCATCCCGACGATGACCTTGGTACCTATACTGCCGGTAGCTCGATGGATGGGGAGCCGCTTGGCGCGGCACTCGATACTCGTTCGGCTAATGGCTCCCCGTATTGGGGCGGCTCCAACGCTTCTAAAACGTTCTATAACGGTTACGACGAGGCGTTCGCATCGCCTGCCCTTAAGGTCATCGATGTCTCGGAATGGCAGGGGACGATTGATTGGAATAAGGTCAAAAACTCAGGCGTGGATGCTGTTATTTTGCGTTTTGCGCATTCAACGAGTCATTTTGACAAGCAATTTGAGCGCAACCTGAGCGAGGTCCGTCGTCTGGGAATTCCGTTTGGCCTGTACATCTTTAGCACCGCCCGGAATTCGAACGATGCCACAAGTGAAGCGTACTTTACCCAGCAAATCGTGAACAAATACGGTCTATACGATCTGTCTTTACCGATTTTCTACGACCTTGAGGCGTTCTATGACAGCAACGGTAATCCGTTGTCTCCAAATAGCGCTTCGGCATACGAGGGCATTGTGAATGCGTATTTTAATACGCTTTCTGGTTTTGGGATTAACAACGTTTCTATTTATTCCGGACGATGGTTTACGGATACCTATTTAAAGGCCGCAAGCGTGCGCCCCCGTGTGTCTTGGATTGCAGAATACGGCCCTAAACTCAAAACTTCATTTAGTTGCGCCGGTCAGTATGGATGGCAGTACACGTCTTCTGAGCGCCTTGACGGTATTACCGCCAACACGGTCGATATGAGCGCTTTTTCCTCAGCAGATTTTGTCAATGTGCTCAACCTGCCTGATTTTGCTCTTGCTGATGGAACTTACTACATCGATTCGATTGCAAAAGATTCCTCGAGCGTTACTGTCGCCGAAGATGAAAGCCTTTCTTTATATGGCGCCCAGGGAACGGCTAATCAGCGTTTCATCCTTGAGTTAGCTGGCTCGGGGGCATATCGGATCAAGAATGAAGCAACTGGGCGGTATCTCTCTGTGGTGGATAGTAACGCTCAAAGTGGTTCGGCGGTTGTTCAGGCGGCATATGCCCAGGACGAACATCAGCTGTGGCACGTTCGTACTGCCGATAATGGGTTCTATATCCAGTCCGCTTTGGGCAATTGGGTGCTCGATGTGAGTGGTGGTAGTACGGCAGATAGTACTTCGGTCCGCATCTGGGCTCCGAATAAGTCTGCCGCGCAGCGTTTTACGTTCGCTTCCGCTTCAACCATAAAAACTGATACTGCTTTTGCCATAAAGAGCGTTCTCGATCCGCAGCTTGTCATGGATATCTACGGTGATTCATCTGATAACCGAGCACGGCTTCAGATCTATAACGCCAATAATAGTCAGGCTCAGATGTTTACGTTTAAACAGGTTGGCAATGGCTTGTACGAAATCGTAAACGTTAACTCTGACAAGCCCTTTGAGGCTCAAGGCGGATCTGTCTCCAATGGTGGAGCAGTTTCCCAGTATTCATCCAACGGCACTTGCGCGCAGCATTGGTCCATTGTTGATTGCGGTAATGGCGAATACTCGTTCATAAATTCGAAATCCGGTAAAGCCATTGACGTTCCGGGCGGTAATGGCGTGAGTGGGTCTGCGCTTCAGATTTATACGTACAACGGATCTGATGCACAGAAATGGACGCTTGCGCCAGCGCGCACTATTCGCCAGGAGCTCAATGATCTCGCTGCTTCGGGCAAGGGTCTTGTAAATGAGGGCGTTGAATATGCCATCGGCTCTGTCTCTGAGCGTCAGGTATTCGATATTGCCGGCGGATCTATAAATTCCGGTGCCAATCTTCAGCTATATGCATCTAACGCAACTAAGGCTCAGCGTTGGACGTTTTCCTATGACAAGAATGGTTATGTGACCATTACGAATGTGAAGTCGGGAAAAGTCTTAGATGTTTTTGCCGGCAGCAAAAAAGCAGGTGCCAATGTTCAGCAGTACGCGTCCAATGGCTCTTGGGCTCAGAAATGGATCCTTGTCGATTGCGGTGACGGCTCTTTCAAGATTTGCTCTGCGATTAGGACTGGCTTTGTCTTGGACCTTGCCGGAGGCTCCACTGCAAATGGAGCGAATGTCCAGGTTTATGACGATAACGGTACCGCTGCGCAGCGATTCCGTCTGTATACGGCCGGAGAAGTTTCTAAGGCTCAGACAATCGATTCTCAGTCTGCTGTTGTAACGGCTTCTGATGGTCGCGTATTTGATGTACCTGGCGGCAACGTGGATAGCGGAGCTGCCATTCAGCTGTATAGCGCTAATGGTACTATTGCGCAGTCGTTTGGCTTTGAATTTGATGATGAAGTGGGCCTTTATGCTATAAAGTCTGCGAAATCCTATCGCTACCTATATGCTCAGGATGGGGATATTGTTCCTGGGGCCGCGGTTAAGCAAGGGAGTCCGTCGCCCTCGTCGCAGATTTATGATTGGGCTGTCGAAGATGCGGGTAACGGCTTATATCGTATCGTTAACGCTGCAACTGGTTGTGCTTTGGGTGTAAGTGATTCTGGCAAGCTTGTAACGGTTTCCAGGGGCGATGCGCGCGAGCTATCGGTTGCATTTGCACCATCCGACTTTAAATGTTTGCGCTCCGAACAGGATGCTGATGCTGCGGCTCATATGTCTGATTTGCCGGATGGCGAGTATATCGTCAGCTCGAGCAGGAACTATTCCTTTGTACTGGATGTTTCTGGTGGGTCAAAAGATAACAGTGCCAACATCCAGTTGCACACGTCGAATATGAGCAATGCTCAGCGTTGGATCGTTTCCCATGACGATAAGGGCTATGTTACGTTTACGAACGTTGGCTCCAATAAGGTGATTGATGTCGCCGGCGGAAACGCCTCGTCTGGTACGAATGTTGCTCAGTATGGTTCCAACGGCACGTTTGCTCAAAAGTGGATTGTTTCCAAGCAATCCGATGGCTCATATCTCATTGAGAGTGCTCTTAGGCCCGGATTCAATCTTGGATCCAAGGGAGGCGGTGCGTCCAATGGTGTAAATGTTGAGTTGAGCGTCAATGATAACAATTCGCACTTTGCGTTGTTTAGTACTTCTCCATCAGTTGCTAAATGCGAGGATATTCTTCCTGCTGGGTATTTCACTCTGAGTCCCGCCTGCAATTCCACCGGTAAGGTCCTTGATATTGCCGGTGGTTCAAGCTCCAGTGGGGCAAATGTCCAGCTTTACAGTAGCAACGGTACGCTTGCTCAGCTGTTTAGCTTTGAATATCACGACGGTTACTATGTAATCCGTAATGTAAAGTCTCAAAAAGCGCTTGACGTGGATGGCGGCAAGCTCGTTCCGGGCACTAATGTCCAACAGTGGGAATGTGATTCGGCCAATGCTAATCAGTTGTTTTCTGTAGTCGACAACGGCGATGGGACGCTCTCTTTTATTAATAAGGCGACTGGCCTGTTTTTGGATATTGTTGGAGCTTCTGACAGTGTTCAGGCGAATTTGGACGCATATCTCCCCAATGGAAGCGCTGCTCAAAAGTTTACGCTTCATCAGGTTACAGAGTTTTTGAGTGAAGGTGCTTTTTCCTTTGAGTCGGCCACGGCCTCGAAAGTCTTGGATGTTGCTGGCGGATCCGTGGAGGACGGCGCTCCGGTCCAGCTATATACATCGAACGATACGCTTGCGCAAAAATGGTATGTAAGCAAAGTGGCAGGGTTGGACAACACGTTTGAGATTGAGTGCATCGGCTCTGCGAAGGTTCTCTCCCTTGCTGATGACGGGAAGCTTGTCCAGCAGACATCAAGCGGCGCCGATTCTCAGCGGTGGCACAGTGCGCTGTCTGGCGGCAAGGTTGCGTTGCAAAATGCAGCTACAGGTCAGTATCTCTGTGTTTCGGGCTCTTCCTCGACATTGGGCGTGGTTGATTCGTTGGAGCTGCCCGGTGTTCGATTTAACGTAAAGAGCGTCGGGGTTCTTTCTGAGGGGTCATATACCATCCAGCTTATGACGAACCGGTCGTATGTATTCGATGTGTCTGGTGGATCAACGGCTACCGGAACGTCAGTTGGATTTTATGGTTCGAACGGAACGGCGGCTCAGATTTGGGATGTTCGCAAGAATTCCGATGGAACATATGAGATATCTAGCGCTAAATCCTGCAAGCCTCTCGATATCAAGGGCGGCAATCAGTCGGCTGGTAATGGTGTCCAAATTTGGACCCGTAACGAAGGCAACGCTTAAAAATAGAATTTGGTTTACAACAGGGGAGAGGGCTATACGATTCGGTCGACCAGTGGACTTGTCTTGGCTTCTTCTGGCGGCGCGCTTGCCCTTTCTGAAGATAATGGTACCGCCAATCAGAGTTTTGCCTTTGAAAAGGCTACCTATATTCCACCTGCTTTAACTGGAGTTCAATGGAAGGGTTGTGCCCATTATTCGTCGTCTCGTTACGGCGAAGACTGGAGCGTGATTGTGATTCACATCTCTGAGTGCACAGCGCTTTTCCAGATTGATAATACTTTTTGGGGTACACGCGAAGCCTCGGCTCATTATGGCGTGGCACCAGGGCAGATTCACCAGTATGTCGGTCTCAATGACACGGCTTGGGCCGTTGGCGACTGGGAGTGGAATAAACGCTCGGTGTCTATCGAGCATGTGGGAACTACGGCAAATCCGCCTTCGTATGCTACCCTTGATACAAGTGCACAGCTCATGGCTGCACTTGCAAGATCTAAGGGTTGGAGACATTTGACGATGGGGGATAACGTTGGGATACATAAGTGGTATTCATCAACAAGTTGCCCCGCCGGAACAGACGTCAATTGGCTTGTTGCGAAGGCAAATCAGTATTTGGGCAACTAGCCTGTTATTTGAACGCCAATGTAATTGGCTACGTCTCCAATTATCATATATCCGCAAGCTTAGGAGAGATTGGTATGTCAGCAAGTGGTATCCATCCTGGCTGTTGCGCGTTCGTTTGTGTAGAGGGGTAAATGAAAAGGCCTGAAACCATCTGGTTTCAGGCCTTTTCCTATTCTTAATTGAACGGTTAATTTTTTCTGCCCTCTTGGAATACTCGGTAGACCTGAAGCTCCCATTCTTTTCGCTCAGTTTTGGCGACGTTGTCAAGGATGAGGCCGGTAGCAAGCGAGAGCCCGCACAGGAACATGAAGGCTACCGCAAGCACTGCAGTGGGGAGCCGTGGAACAAGACCGGTTGCGAAGAATTCTCCAATGACTGGAAGGCCGAGAATCAGGCCAACGAGAGCGAGTACCAATGCGATAAGGCTGAAAAACTTGAGAGGACGATAGTTCTTAAATAGGCTGGCGATGGCACACATAACTTTTACACCATCTCCAACGGTATCGAGCTTGGACTCCGAACCTTCTGGGCGGTCGCGATAATCGATGGGGACGTCGGCAATCCTCCAGCGTCGATCGACCGCATGAATGGAGAGTTCCGTCTCAATCTGAAAGCCTTCGGAGAGGACTGGGAAAGTCTTTACGAAGGGGCGAGACATGGCCCGGTAGCCGGTCATGACATCGTCGAAGGAATAACCATAGATCCAGCGAATCATTGTGCGGACGAGGTCGTTACCAAAGCCATGGAAGGCGCGTTTGTTCTGCTCTGCGTAGGTACCGTTAGAGAGTCGATCGCCCACGGTCATATCCGCTTCACCAGAGAGGATTGGGGCGGCGAGCGCTGCGGCAGCTTCCGCCGGATAGGTGTCATCCCCATCGACCATGAGGTAGCAATCTGCGTCAATATCGCGGAACATCTGCCTCACGACGTTGCCCTTGCCTTGCCTGGGTTCGTGGCGAACGATTGCGCCCGATTCCTTCGCAAGTTTTGCGGTTTCATCGCTTGAGTTGTTGTCGTAGACGTAGATGGGTGCGCCTGGCAATGCGGAGCGGAAGTCGGCTACTACCTTAGCGATAGTGACGGCTTCGTTATAACAGGGGATGATGACGGCAACGCGTGATGCGTCGATAGAGATAGTCAAGGAGGTACCTTTCAGAGTGGAACAAACCTGCTTAAGAATATACCGTTATTTCGCCTTGCATGCTATCTGCGTAATTACGTCACGCCTCTCGGTCTTGTTCCATGATGATGTGAATCCGAGCTGGATTATAATTCTGGAGACTTCGTCATAATGAATGAAAGGGCTGATCGTCGGATGCGACTGTGTCTGACATCAAGAAGTTCTATATGCATGTGGAGGCTTATGTTTTTTAAGGAGCGCATTCGCGAAATCGATGTTGCTGCGTTGGTTGCAGCGTTTCTGATTGCAGTTTGCTTTGTTGTCGGGCTTCAGGTCTATCATTCCGTATATTTAAATGAGTCCTTGATTCAGGGTGTCGGCTCTATCGTCTTTTGCATTATCGTGATGTCCTTGCTCGTCCTTGCTCTATATGTCTTGATCGTTTGCGTCTTTACTTGGGTCGACGCTCACTCAGGAAAATCTCTGGATGAGGACGAGGTTCGCGCTCGCTCTCCGTTTTCTTGTGTACTTAAAGCAAACTTGCTTCGTTACTCTTTAATTGTGCTGGCATGCTGGCTCCCGGTCATGCTCATTCGTTTTCCTGGAAATATAGATCCGGATACGTTTTGGCAGCTCCTCCAGACCCGAGGCCTCGCTTTGACAAGCGATCACCATCCTTGGTTTGACACTGTCTTGTTTGGCCTTTTTTGGTCTATCGGGGATGTTTTTGGCAGTCATGCCTTCTCGCTCTTGGCGTATTCTGTGTCGCAGGCTGTGCTCACTGCGATTTCGTTTGCTGTCTGTTTTTGTTATTTTAGATGGCTGGAAGTACACAGTATTTTGCGGAGGGGTATTGTTGCACTCGTGTCTCTTCTCCCGTTTTTCCCAATGTTTGCACAAACAATGGCGAAGGACACGTTATTTGCTGCGGTTTGGGTTCTTTTCCTTCTGTTCTACTTTGAGACCGTTCGCACAAAGGGGGAAGTGCTTAAGAACTTTCGTGTGGTTGCTGGTGGGTTTTTGCTCTTGGGTCTTATTGTGCTTACGAAAAAGACCGGAATATATTTGCTCGCGCTTTCTCTGGTGCCCCTGATTCTTATCTGTCGGGCTAATAAGGCTCGGCTTCTTCTGCTCACGGGTTCCGTGGTGTGCCTGTTTTTTGTTTGGACTAACATCGCACTGCCTGCTTGGGGCGTTGTGAAAGGCAGCTCTGCTGAGATGATGTCGATTCCATCGCAGCAGGTGGGGTATTACCTGTCTAGATATTCGGACGAAGTGACGCAGGATGACTGGCGGGTTCTTGAAGGCGTTTATGCTTCACCCGAAGTACTTGGGACTGTGTATCAGCCTGCGCGTGCTGATGCAACGAAGATGTACTGGAAAGGGTCGTCGACCACTGAGAAAAAGATTGAATTTCTAAGTTGGTATTTCAGGACGGCGCTCAAGCATCCGAAGACATTTCTCGATGGTGCTCTGGCAACAATGCTTCCCCTGTTCTATCCAGATGGGGTTACCGAGGGTGATGAGAGCTTCATTTTCTATCGAGATAACCTTGCGTCGGCCGCTACCGGGGATCCGGGGCTAGTGGGGGCTATCCAGTCTTATTCTGGCGGTTCGGCTTCCGCGAGCGATATGGATTCTTTGTTCGCCGGCTCGTTCCGTATTCCGGTAGTTGCTCGAATTTCCGACATTTTTGATAACCTTTACCTCAAGATCGCCGAGCTGGTTCCACTGCTATTTCATAAGGTTACGTATGCCTTGTATATTCCAATAATCGTGCTCTGCTACTGCATGTCTAGAGCAAGAATGACGACTGAGCGATCTCCTCTGGAGGTCCTCCTCTCTTTTGCGCCGGTTATTGCTGTGTACTTGTCTCTGCTCGCAGGTCCAATTGCGTTACCTCGTTACATGGCAACCCCGGTATACGCTACGCCGTTGTTGTTGGCGCTGCCTTGGGTTCTCGGGATGGCGAATTCTGGGAAGAGCGGTCATGATGATGAAGTCGCCGATGCGGAAGCGAAATTAATTTTTAGAATGGTTGATCCTGGTTTGAGCGAGAACGTTGGTGAATGATATGGCGAAACGACTTACCTCTTTTGATATCGCGAAGGCGGTCGCTTTGATTGCAGTTGTCGTTGGGCACTGCAGCTTTGCCGGTGTGCCCCAAGGCGTTGTAAAAGCGTGCTACTCCTTTCACATGCCGCTGTTCTTTATTGTGAGCGGCTACTTTTTTAAACAGCAGGAAGACGAGAGAGCCCTGCTTCGGAAGAGTGTGAGTGGGTTGCTAGTTCCATATCTGGGGACAAGCCTCATCCTGATTGTTTTAATGGTATTTAGAACCATATTTGACGGTGGGCTAGTTGTCGAAACTGTCCGCTCCTGGACCGTGGCGGCTTTATACGGATCCGGGGCTGTTCTTGACTCTATGCCGGAAGGGGTAATGGCTATTGGGGCTATTTGGTTTCTACTTGCGTTATTCTGGTCGCGGTTGTTGCTAAATGCGGCGTTGAAGACTGACTATCCAGCCTTGGTATGCCTCGCCCTCTTTATCGTTGGCATTGGTTCTGCGGACTCCATCTGGTTGCCCTTGGCTGTTCAGCCCGCAATGTGCGCCGTTCTGTTCTTATATATTGGGTTCAAGATCAAGGATTCGTCTCTTTTGAGGCGGGGTGGCATGTCTCCAATTCTATGGGGCTTTTCCTTCTGTATTTGGTTGTATTGCGCTAGATACCATGGTGTTCTGTACATGGTTTCCAACACGTATGCTGCAGGGGCAATGGATGTTATTGGTGGAGTGTGTGGCTCCATCTGCCTCCTAAAGTTTTCTGAGGTATACATTTCTAAAATTCCCGTCTTGTCCAGCATGTTAAAGTTCGTGGGAAAGAACTCTCTTGCCTTTTTCTGCATGCATCTCGTTGAGTTAGATGTGATTCGGTGGGATCTGATTTGGGAGATCATGTCTCAGATTCCGCATGCATGGGTTCTTATGGTGTTGATGCAGGTTGCGTGCACGGGGCTGTTCGCTGGCGTGGTTTATTGTTTGCCGCCTTTCCTGTCTGGTTTGTTTTATCCGGCCAGACGTGCGAAGTCCGCATAGTTTAGTTTGGAGAACTTGATGACTCCTATAGAGTGCGCGAGAAATAACATTGAGCCTGTTAGCCACGATGGTTCCAGCATTTTGCAGAAGATTCTTCGGTATTTTGCTATTTCACTTATGATTGCAATGGCCTTGGAGATTCTCGTATTCAATTTCCCGTTCTGGGAATCTTTGCTATTTGGGAACGCGAAAGAAGTGGATTGGAGCCTTGGTCCTGGATTGGAGATTCAGGATGACAGGACGATTAAGGTCGTAGATCCCGAAACCGCCTATATTGAATTCGATGCCGATGGTTGTCGTGTCGAGAATCTTTACCTTGATATCGCTGTTCCAGGCTGGACATCTTCGTCATGGAGAACGTCGACTGGCCCTTATTTAGCAATAAAGGGTCTTGCTACTGACGAAGCGAACTCATCTTTCTTTGAACTTCCTTCTTACAATTACTGCGGCGGTATGGAAAGCTCGAAATACCTTCGCCTGCATCTTTCTGGGGTTTCACATAAGATGCGGGTGCTTATTCAAGAAGAATCGGGGTTCAGCTTTGATTTTCGAGGCGCGTCTATTAATGCCATGAGGCCGTTTTGCTTCGAGCTCATCCGATTTGGGATTGTTGCATTATTGGCTTGTGCGCTCCTTGCTTTCCGACCCTCATCTAGTCTTTACAGGACTAGATTGTTTCCAATTCGCCCTGTTGTTATCGGATGCATTGTCGCGTTAATGACCGTTGAGATGGCGGGATCTGTTGTTGTCAGCCGATTGTCTGGGGTTGTTGACAATCCAGCTAACGGTCCAACAATTAGCGGGCCGGTTGCATTTGACTTCAATCAATACAATCATCTTGCGGATGCGTTTTTGTCGGGCAAGGTTTCCTTAGACCTTCCCGTGTCCGCCGTTCTCTCTGATATGGAAAACCCGTACGATACTTCAGCTCGAGCTCAGGAATTATCTCAGGCTGGTGAGTATTACTACCTCGACTATGCTTTTTATAACGGGCATTACTACTCGTATTTCGGTGCGCTTCCGGCATTGGTTGCGTTTGTTCCCTTCAAGTTGTTAACTGGCCGTGATCTTAGAACGGATCAAGTCGTTCTCGCTTTGGGGGTGATCTTCATTTGCGCTTTCAATGCGTTGCTGTATTGCTTGGCAAAGCGCTATCGACAAGATGTCTCCCTTGGTCTGTTCGCACTTTCTTCAGTGTCATTTTTTGTTGCGAGTGGACTGCTGTACCTTGTTTTTCTCCCACAGATTTATTCTGTCCCTATTTTATCTGGCTTAATTGTTGTGTTCTTGGGCTTGTCGTGTTGGATATCTGCGGAGCGTTTGGATGGAGACCACGGGGGCTTCAAGAAGAGCTACCTCATCCTTGGTTCATTTCTGATTGCCCTGTCATTGGGCTGCCGGCCCCAATACGTGCTGGTCTCTTTGCTTGCCTTCCCGATTTTTTGGAATGCGATATTTCGGGAACGTCTGTTTTTCTCAAAAAAGGGCGTTGGCAACACGGTGTCGGTAATTGCGCCATTTATTCTCGTTGCAATTCCCGTCATGCTGTATAACGGCATGAGGTTTGGATCGGTCTTTGATTTTGGTGCCGCATACAACCTGACTGGTAGCGATATGACTTCGCGAGGAATTGACCTATCGCGGTCCCTTCCCGCTTTGTTCCAGTATTTGGTTCAGCCTTTGAGTATTTGCGCACGGTACCCGTATGTTTTCGGTGTAGACATGGCTGTTGATTTCCAGGGCTATTGGTTTTATGAGCCTTATCTTGGAGGATTGCTGCCCATCGCTCCGTTCTTGCTCGTGGGCCTTGCTTGCATTCCGCCCGTGTTCTCCAAGAGTAAGCAGAGTCAGAAGGCTGCCATCATCTTTTCGCTCATTGTCGCATCGGTAATCCTTTTTGCGGATTTCCAGATTGCGAGTATTACAATGCGGTACTTCAGTGACTTCTCATGGTTATTGATTTTGCTTGTGTTTGGAGTGCTGCTTCAGACTCCTGGTTTTGTGGAAGGTAAAGGTGTGATTTTTAGGATTACGGTTGCACTTATCGGACTGACAATCCTCTTGGGGTTTTGGATCTTGTTGTCTCCCGATCGTTATGGCGCTCTGGTGAGCACATGTCCGTCCGTGTTCTATGGTGTGGCTCAGATGCTATGTCTTGTTTGATTTCATTTCGCAAACAAGGAAAGTCTAAGTCTCGTTATAAGCTCGGGCGATAGGGAAAGGCGTACCTTGTCCGAGAACTTCGAACCCACCAACATCATCGTCACGGGCGGCTGCGGCTTCATCGGCAGCAACTTCGTGCACTACGTCGTGAACAACCACCCCGACGTGCGCGTCGCCGTCCTGGACAAGCTGACCTACGCCGGCAACCCCGAGAACATCGCCGGGCTGCCCGCCGACCGCGTGGAGCTCGTGGTGGGTGACATCTGCGATGCCGCGCTGCTGGACGAGCTCGTCCCCGGCCACGACGCGATCGTCCACTACGCCGCCGAGAGCCACAACGACAACTCCATCGACGACCCCACGCCGTTCCTGCGCACCAACGTGGAGGGCACCTTCTGCCTGCTGCAGGCCGCGCGCAAGTTCGGCGTGCGCTACCACCACGTCTCCACCGACGAGGTCTACGGCGACCTGGCCTTGGACGACCCCGCGCGCTTCACCGAGGAGACGCCCTACCGCCCCAGCTCCCCCTACAGCTCCACCAAGGCGGCCTCCGACCACCTGGTGCGCGCCTGGCACCGCACCTTCGGCGTGAGGGCGACCATCTCCAACTGCTCCAACAACTACGGCCCCTACCAGCACGTGGAGAAGTTCATCCCGCGCCAGATCACCAACATCCTGGACGGCGTGCGCCCCAAGCTCTACGGCGACGGCCGCAACGTGCGCGACTGGATCCACACCGACGACCACTCGAGCGCCGTGTGGACCATCCTCACCAAGGGCGAGATGGGGGAGACCTACCTCATCGGCGCCGACGGCGAGCGCTCCAACATCGACGTGCTGCGCGCGATACTCACGCGCATGGGAAAGCCGGCCGACGACTTCGACTGGGTGCGCGACCGCCCCGGCCACGACCGCCGCTACGCCATCGACTCCACCAAGCTCCGCCGCGAGCTGGGCTGGGAGCCCAAGCACACGGACTTCTCCGAGGGGCTCGACCAGACCATCGCCTGGTACACCGAGAACCGCGCCTGGTGGGAGCCCGTCAAGGCCGCTACCGAGGCACGCTACAAGGCCCAGGGCCAGTAAGTTACCACTGATTGAGGGCGCCGTTGCGAACCACTCGCGGTGCCCGAGTACGAGAGACGCCTTCTCGGCCCGTGCGCGCCCTTGCGGACCTGGGGATGACCCCCGGGGAAGCTCACCGCGCACGGGCCGGGGCTTCGATAAGATATCGATGTTATTGTTGCGAAGGTCGCTTATGCGCGGCACTTGAAATGCGAGAAGTGGCGCTGAGTGCTTATATTCCTGCTAACATAAATACGTTGGTTCAGATTAAAGGATGGTCGTTTGAATGGCTGAAGCCCCTGCAGTCTCATTGTTGGTTCCAATTTGTAATGTCGAAAAGTATCTTCGCCAGTGCCTTGAGTCGGCTCGCGAACAATCACTTTCGAACATCGAGATTATATGCATAAACGATGGGTCGACGGATAGCTCCCTCGATATCATCAATGAATATGTCGAAGCCGATCCTCGCTTCCGAGTTCTTGACAAGCCTAATTCTGGCTATGGCGACTCCATGAACAAGGGTCTCTCGATGTGCACCGGTGAGTACGTCGGCATTCTTGAGTCGGACGATTTCTTGGACTCAGGTGCATTGGAAACAATGTATCGAGCAGCCAAGCAATGCGACGCCCAGGTGGTTAAGTGCGACTTTTATCTGTACTGGTCTCTTCCCGAAGAGCGCAATGAGAAGTTCGGCTGGGTCGATGCGCTTCTTGAAGGCCATGTGAACCCCCAAGTGGAGCGAGAGGTGTTTTATCGAAAGCCATCGATATGGTCGGCTATCTATCGAAGGGATTTCTTGGAGAAGAATGATATTTCGTTCCTGCCTTCGCCGGGCGCTTCGTATCAAGATGCTGGCTTTAACTTCAAGGTATGGGCTTCGTGCGATAACGCGGTCTTGCTTAATGAGGCCTTCCTACACTATCGCCAGGATAATGAAAAGTCCTCGGTCAATTCTCCTGGCAAGGTTTTCTGCGTCTGCGACGAATACGAGGAGATGCATCGATACCTCGATTCGCATTGTCAGGCCAGGATATATCTGCGATCCGTCCTAGCAAAAATGCGCTTCGATAGCTATGAGTGGAACTATGACCGGCTGTCTCCTGAGCTTCGAGAGCAATTTGTTCCTCGGATGGTTGAGGATGTGAATTCTGATCTACAGCAAGGCTATAGTGATCTCAACATTTTCGAGCCCTCCAAGCGGCTTAATCTAATTCTTCTGCTTCACGATTCCAAGTTGTATGGAGTGCTTCGGTCTTCGGATGGCTCACGTACTCGAAAAGAGCGCTTTGTTAGGCTGATGCGGGCGGGGGGATTGCTGTCTGCAATTCGATTGGCTTTGTTCCGATTGACCCACTAACTAATTCCGGAGAAGTGAATGACCAAGCTGAGTATCATTGTTCCCGTCTATAACGTTGAACGGTATCTCCCTGTCTGCCTTGATTCTATTCGAAACCAGACATTTAGGGATATCGAAATAATCTGTGTCGATGATGGGTCAACCGATAGATCTTCGAACATTCTGGAGATGTATTCGAAGGTCGAACCTAGAATGCGAATCATCAGTAAAGAGAACGGGGGGCTGTCTTCCGCGCGCAACGCTGGTATTCGCTGTGCCACGGGTGACATTGTTTGCTTTGTTGATTCTGACGACTTCTTGGACAAGACGGCTGCAAAGCGTATAACTGACGCCTTTGATTCCACGCATGCTGATTTGATTACGTTCGGTGGGCGCGTGTATCCTCAATTCCTTTCTAATTGGTGGCTGGATAAAGTACTTTCTCCTCGCGACACAATGTATGCGTCATTCGATCCGTCTCTTTTTGCTCTCGAGGCTGCTGAGCCGTTCGCTTGGAGAACGGCTTGTCGTCGCGAATTTCTAATTGAAGAGCGACTGTGGTTTGATGAGGAACTTCGGTTTGGAGAGGACAAGTTATTTCATTACATGGCTTATCCTCGGTCTCGGAAAACCGTGTTTCTGTCTGACAAACTGTATGACTATCGGGTGAATCGAGCCGATTCCCTTATGGCAACCAGAAATGACGATAAGGTCTTGAGGATATATGACCATCTACGAATCTCGGATCGTATATGCTCGGATTGGAAACAGTCTGGGAATGCTGAGCGCTTTGGATCTCAATTGCTCAGTTTAATTGGTGAGTTTGTGTTCATGGATGTCATGACAGCTCCTGTTCAGGATAGGACAATGCTCGCCAATTTTCTAAAGTCGATCTTGGAGACGTACTTTTCGGACGTTCAATTAAAAGCGCTCCTCCATGATAGAGAGTACGGTGCGATGGCTCGTGCGATACTAATCGATCGACGTCGCCTATTTGGACCACGTCGAAAGATGATGTTCTATCTTGGAACTCTTAGGAATAATCCCATTGACTTTTTGCGACGGGGTCGAGAGAGGCTCGCTTCATTGGGCGCTGTTCTTAAGATGCGCCAGATGACGGGTCGGATTTTTCCTCCGTCGTCTCGGACTGTCGCGCTACGTCATCTTGAATCAGAATTTGTCCAGAAGGAAAGCGTCGCGCTTCTGAACTCTATCGAGCTTCTACGTATTGAGCTAGGGAATGTTGAGTCGGAGAAGTAGCGTATCAGGTACCAGGCTGTATCTCTTTGGCTGTGAGGCTGCGGCAATCGGAGGCTCCGTCAGGATCTGACGGAGCCTCCGTGTTTCTTCTAGCTCGTTTGTTGTCCTATGAGAAAGACGGGTATTTCATTGGCTAAACGGTATCTGGATTCTCAAGATGAAGAGATTCCAAATTGCTGTCAGTTAAATCGACGTGAGCAAAGTGCGTTGAGATATCGTCAGGTAATGAGTAGATGTTCCCATACACTTCAGTTAATAACTTTTCAATATTTGCCGGTGCTTCACATGGCGCACCTTCAAACGCGATGCGTTGAGTTGGAAGAACGTCGCCTTTCGAGCATATCCAATCATATCCATTAAGATCGGTCAGATTGTCGATTCCCCAAATGAGCCCACTACCGTTGGCGGAGATGATTCCATCATCTTCCGCTTGGTTTAAATAGGCATCAAAGATGGCTGCGGCCTTTTCTCCTAATATTGAATTTTCGGAAACATACCCCGCTGCTTGCCACTCTTGATACCAATCCTGAGAGATGAAATGTTCGATCATTTCGCCTCTCAGGGCAGCCTGCTTCTCAAACGTTGCATGTGTGACGTCGCTGACCTCGTCAAAGAGAAAAAGGTCAAGGAAACAGGGAATATTCTCGTTGGAGTATTTGAAGCGAATCTGTCGGCAGAAGGCAAATGCATCGTAAACGACGGAAACTGAGTAGCGTGAATCATCCTCAACTATTTCTACCAATTTTTTAATATCTGCTCGAGTCATCCCGAGGTCTGTATCATCGTCCCATGGAATGAAACCTCCGTGTCTGACAGCGCCCAGGAGAGTTCCAAAAGCAATCCAGTAGTCAAGATTGTGTGCTTTACAGAGCTCATTGAATTCTGACAATAATTGTGCGCAGCCTAGTTGATGTAGCCGTAATGGGCCTGTGGCGGGCGGAATGCTTTTGAAGAAACGTTTTCGAGCATCTTCTGGCAGCTCTTCGTCTTTCCTGTAGAGTTCCCATAGCATGATGACGGTCTTCGAATCGTGGGCTTTAATCGCCTTTTCAAGCCGTTCGAATTCACAGGTAAGATGTCCGTTAATGCCGATGTCTGCTTGTTCGGTTCTAGAAAAAACGCGGTCATATTGGGCCGTTGTTTCGCATTTCAAAGACTCGATCGAATCCCTGAGGGATTCGATCGAGTCTTTGAGTGATTCTATTGAATCCCTCGTGTTTCGCACTGCGCGCCGTGTCGATGGGAGTAGATCAAGAATGTTCACTGCTTATCCTTTAAGACTCGTCTTAATGTCGCTGGTAGAAATACCGGGCGTTCGATTTAGGTATTGAACCTGGCAGATATCCCTCAGCGATTCAAAACGCGGATCGTTTTCCCAGTCACTTCCCATGCAGACTGTATCAATCTGAAAGGTCTCTACGTCTGTTGCTTTTTGTTCCCAGCTATTTTCAGGGATTACAAGGTCAACGTAGCGTATCGCTTCGAGCATTTCCTTTCGTACATTATACGAATAGAAGCTTTTCTTTCCCTTTAGTGCGTTGAATTCGTCGGTGGAAAGGGCAACAACGAGGTAGTCTCCAAGGGCAGCCGCCTGTTGAAGCAAGCGAATATGACCATAATGCAAGAGGTCGAAAGTACCATAGGTAAGAACTCGACGGAGCCCCGATTTCCCTCGCTGGTTGGCTTGCTGATGCAAAATACCCGAGCTTGTGATTGTAACGCTGTGGGGTTCTTCTGATATTTCGTGAATCGGAGGATGCCTGTGAGCTTCAGCTTGCGGCTCGATTCGTATCTCGGTGTTTATTTCAGTCCCATTCATTCCTTGCACTCCCCGCGCCCTGTTGACTTGCAGTTTATATTAGCTTAATCAACGGTTTACGCCCCTATGGATATCGACGTAAACACTGCGTGCCGTTATGCGGTTTTCAGCTTGTCTCGCGGTGCCGGCAACGGGTGCATGGCGTCTTGTTCAATCGATTCGATTTTGCGGCGGGGTGCGCCGGGTGCGATCGCGAGTGGAATCGTAGCCGGCGCTGTCTGGCTGGAGATAAGGGGAGGGTCTCCAATGTGCTAGATGTTTGGCTGACGGTACCGGTTCATGAGACTGCTGGTGTTCGACGGCACGGCCGAGGCGCACGACGATGGGGAGCCCTTTAGCCCGCTGTTCGTCTACGGCCAGAACAAGAGAGCGGGTGACATCGCCGTGGCCGGCTGCCCGCGCTACTACATCATGCGCTCCAGTTGGGTCATCGGTGAGGGACACAACTTCGTCAAAACCATAAAGGGTCTGTCCGACCGCGTCGCCGACCCGGAGAATAAACTTACCCAGATTACGGTCGCGGACGACAATCTGGGCCGCCTGACCTTCACGCGCGACATGGCCGCGGCCATCTTCCACGTGCTGGACGCGAAGGCCCCCTACGGCACCTACGGCTGCACCGGCTCGGGCGCCGTGAGGAGCTGGTCCGACATCGCCCGCGCTGTCTTCGAGGCCGCTAACGGCAACGGCGGGAAGGTCGTGCCGGTGTCGACCGCCGACTGCTACGCCAGCGCCGCCTGTCCATAAGCGCGCAACCGACTCTCCTGATTGTATGCAGCTCGTCGAGGTGAGAAATCGCGCAAGCGCCCCTGTGTTATCATACGTTGTTCGGCAAGGGCGGCATCTGCCGCTAACGTGCAATCAATAGGGAGGCGTCGTCGGTGTCCTCACAGACTCTCGCAACCGAAAAAGCCCCGCGTCCGTATAAGAAGGACTTGCTCATCCTCGAGCAGCTCGTCACCAAGGACTTCAAGCTCAAATACCGCCGTAGTTTCCTCGGCGTGTTGTGGAGCGTTCTCAACCCGTTGCTCATGATGATCGTCATGTCCATCGTGTTTTCTTACATGTTTGGCAGCAACGTCCCTAACTTCCCGCTCTACCTCATCGTGGGCAACGTCACGTTCTCGCTCATGAGCGACTCCACCAACGCGGCACTTACGAGTATCATCAACGCCGCGCCCCTGCTCAAGAAGGTAAAGGTCAACCGGTACATCTTCCCGGTGCAGAAGGTCTTGTTCGCGCTCGTAAACTTCGCTTTCTCGCTCATCGCCGTGGCTATCGTCATGCTGTTCTTTCAGGTTATGCCCACGTGGCACTTCATCTGGCTGCCCCTGTGCCTGTTCTTGCTGATGCTCTTTTGCATCGGCGTGGGCATGGCCATCGGCGCGCTCTCCGTCTTCTTCCGCGACATCATCCATCTGTGGAGCGTCGTCATCATCGCGTGGACCTACCTCACGCCCATCTTCTGGGACCTCTCCTTGCTTATCGACAAGGGCGCCCCGCACTGGATCATCATGCTGGTGAAGATTAACCCCATGTACAACTACCTCGAGTTCATGCGTGACATCTTCCTGTGGCAGCAGAACCCCACGCCCACGGTGCTCCTCATGTGCATCGCGTGGGCCATCATCGCGCTCATCATCGGTATCTTCGTGTTCAAGAAGACCGAGCACAAGTTCATTCTCTACGTCTAAGGCGGCACCATGGCAGACGCTACCAACACCGAATACGCCATCGAGGTCGACGATGTCACGATGGTCTTCAACATGGCCAGCGAGCAGCTCAACTCCCTCAAGGAGTACTTCATCAAGCTCGTGCGCCACGAGTTGTTCTTCAAGGAATTCCATGCTCTGGAGCACGTGAGCTTCAAGGTTAAGAAGGGCGAGGTCATCGGCCTGGTGGGAACCAACGGTTCCGGTAAGTCCACCATGCTCAAGATTATCGCCGGCGTGCTCGAACCCACGAAGGGCACCGTGACGGTTCGTGGCAACATCGCGCCCCTCATCGAGCTGGGCGCTGGTTTCGATCTTGAGCTCACGGCGCGTGAGAACATCTTCCTCAACGGTGCGCTTTTGGGTTACTCCAAGCAGTTCATGGAGGAGCACCTGAACGAGATCGTGGACTTCGCCGAGCTGCGCGACTTTCTCGACATGCCTATGAAGAACTACTCATCTGGTATGGTCGCGCGTATCGCGTTCGCCATCGCCACCGTGGTGGAGCCCGACATACTCATTGTCGATGAGACGCTCTCCGTGGGCGACGTGTTTTTCCAGGAGAAGTGCGAGCGCCGCATCCAGAGCTTCATAGATTCCGGTAACGTGACTGTGCTGTTCGTGAGCCATTCTATCGGGCAGGTGGAGCGCATCTGCACCTCCGCGGTGTGGATCGAGAAGGGCCACGAGCGCATGATCGGCCCGGTGGACGAGGTCTGCGCGGCTTACAAGGCGCAGTTCGACTAATATGTCCGGCGCGTGCGACGAGGCGGCCGCGAGCGAGCGCCGCCCCTTCTTTTCCATTATCATGCCCTGCTATGGCGTGGCGGATTACCTGCCCGATGCCATAGCGTGCGTCCGTGCTCAAACGTGTGCGGACTGGGAGCTCATCTGCGTTGACGACGCCTCTCCCGATAACGTGGCTAGGATCGTGGAGGCGGCCGCTGCACAAGACGCGCGTATTCGTCTTGTGCGCCACAAGGAGAACCAAGGCCTGTCCGGCGCGCGCAATACCGGCATCGCGGCGGCACGCGGCTCCTACGTATGGATGCCCGACCCAGATGACACGTACGACCCCGAGCTTCTCGAGGAGTGTCGCGCGGCCATAGCCATGGGTGCTGGTGTTCCTATGGGAGGCGTCGTCGATCCTGCGAGCTTTCCGCTTCGCCCGAATACCCCGTGTGATGTCGTCGTGTTTGGTTGTCGCGAGGAATACCGCGCTGACAACGGGGCCGTTACGGGTACGCGAGAGCTTGTGCCGGCGCTGGACGGCGCAGTCTTCAGCATGGATGACCTCGATGCCCCCACGTGTCACGTCGTTGCAGCGGATTCTCCTGCGGCTATCGAGCTTGCTGCGGGGCGAAGCGCGTTTCTGCTGGATCGCGATGAATACCGCTCGAGCATTCTCGACCTCGAGGAGCTCACGCTCTTCGGGTACGCTTGGAACAAGGTCTACCGCCGAGAGGTGCTCGATGGCCTCTCGTTCGAGGATGTACCGCTCATCGAGGACGTCTGCTTCAATATCGAGGTTGCGCGTCGTGTGGGTTCGGCCGCCGTGATATGTCGTCCGCTTTATCGCTATCAGAAACGCGAGAATGTAAACCTTACGAACAAATTCGTGCCGCGCTATTACGAGGTGCACCGCAGGCGCGTGTCGGAGTTGTTCGAGCTGCTGCGCGGTTGGGGCCTGGACAGTACCGACGCTCGTTCGCGCTTGGGCTTTAGGTTTGCGCGGTACGTGCTGAGCGCCATCGAGCGCACGTTCGACGAGCGGGCGGGCATGGACGCGGCGGCCCGCCGTGCGTTTTGCGCCGAGCTCACGGCAGACCCTCTGTATCGTGAACTCATCGTCGAGGCTCCGGCGAGGTCGGGACGCGTCTCGCGCGCACTCCATGCCCTGCTCGCCAGGGGCAATCCGCACCTCATGCTCGCCGCGGGTCGCTGCGTGCATGTGGTGCGGGGAAGGTCTTCGCGCGCATACGCGAGAGCGAAGACGGTTGGATAGGATGCCGCGCGGTCTGTCAGCCGCGAGAGGGGTGTATGCATGAGTGCTGTTGAGAGTCGGGGCGGAAGCGCGCTGCAGCTTACCGTCGCTGTCCCTGCTTACAACGTCGAGAGCTACCTCGCGCGAGGTCTCGAGTCCTACCTCGACCCGAGATTCGTGGGCAAGCTCGAGGTCGTCGTGGTGGACGATGGCTCCACCGACGGCTCCCGTGCACTTGCGGAGGAGTTCGCCGCGCGCAGCCATGGCGTGATCCACGTCATCTCCAAGAAGAACGGAGGCCACGGCTCAGCCGTGAACGCCGGCCTGGCCGAGGCGCGCGGGCGCTATTTCCGCGTGGTGGACGGCGACGACTGGGTGAACGCGGACGGTATGGCTGAGCTGCTTGAGCGTCTTGCCGACCTCGATTGCGACCTTGTGGTAGATAAGAAGCGCGAGATCGACATGACTTCTGGCGAGGAGCGTCTGTTCCCGCTCGCCAAGGGTGTTGTCACGGGTCGCGCGCTCGACTTCTCCAGCGTTCTCACCAACGGCGACACCGTGTTCCAGATCATGATTCACACGCTCACCGCGCGCACGGACTACCTACGCGGTATCGGCATCCACCTGCTCGAGCACACCTTCTACGAGGACTACGAGTATGTGGTCAAGGCAAGTGTGCCCGCCTCTACCATCTGCTACCTCGATATCGAGGTATACCAGTACCTGGTGGGCAACGAGAACCAGTCCGTGAGCCAGGCGAACTACGTGCGCCGCTGGGACGATCACGACCGTGTGGTCATGGAGCTCCTGGATTACCTTGAACGCTGTGAGCATGGCGAGGTGTGCGCCGCGAGCGGGGAGAAGCTTTCGAATGAGTCCGTCTGCTACGTGCGCGAGAAGGTCCACCTCATCGTTGACACGCACTACAACATCGCGTTGCTGTTCGATGAGGACCGCAGCCGTGGGCGTGCGCGCGCCAAGGCGTTCCGACGCGAGCTGAGGCGTGCGGACATAGACCAGTGGGCGCGCGGCGAGCAGCGTTATCGTATGGCCACGCTCCTCAACCGCCTGAGCTTCTCGTACAACTCTATCAAGCGCTTGGTCTCCAAGCGCCGTCACTAGCACGTTACCAAGGGATGATTCATGAGCCGCAAACCGCGCATAGCCATATTCAGCGCCGACGCCAAGCTTGGCCACGAGGTCAAGGGTGCCACGCGCTACACGTTCCTCGCGACGCTTCTCGTGGAGCGTGGCTTCAATGTCGACTTTATCACGAGCGGCTTCCAGCACTGGGAGAAGCGCCAGCGTGATTTGGCGACGTTCGACACGAGTATGCACGCGTTCAACGTGAAGTTCATTGCCGAGCCGAGCTATCCCGCCAACATGTGTCCCCAGCGCATCTGGGCGCACCATGTGATGGCCAAGCACGTGACGGCGTACTTCGATGCGGACCACGACTACGACCTCATCTACTGCCAGATTCCGCCCAACGATGTGACGCTCGCCGTGGGACGGTCCGCAAAACGCTACGGCATCCCCTTCGTGGTCGACGTGAACGACCTGTGGCCCGAGGCCTTTCGTATCGCGCTCGACGTTCCGGTGCTCTCTGACATAGCGTTCGCTCCGTTCGAGCGCCAAGCTCGCCGTGCGTACGCGTTGGCGGACGCCGTGGTGGGTACGTCCGACGAGTACGCAGCGCGCCCCTTCCGCGACCGGGCCGAGGATATCCCCAAGCTCGTGGTGTACGTGGGCAACGACCTCGAGGAGTTCGACGCGGGCGCCGCTGAAAACGCCGGCTCCGTGGAAAAGCCCGAGGGCGAGATCTGGGTTGCCTACGCGGGTAATATCTCGGCGCTCTACGACTTGGAGACGCTCGTCGAGGCTGTGGCGATAGCTGCCAAGGCGCATCCCGAGCTCAGGCTCAAGATTCTCGGCGATGGCCCCGAGCGCCCTTCCGTCGAGGCGGCGGTTGAGCGAACCGGGTCGCCTGCTGAGCTTTTGGGCTACATGCCGTACCGCGCCATGGCGGCTTGGCTCAAGGCGTCCGACATGGTGGTCAACTCGCTGGTGGCGAACGCGCCCCAGAGCGTGCCCACCAAGATCGGCGATTACCTGGCCTCGGGACGTCCCATGATCAACACGTCCATGAACGCCGAGTTTCGTGAGAAGGTCGTGCGCGACGGCTTTGGTGTGAACGTTGTGCCGGATGACGCCGAGGGGCTCGCCAGGGTGATTTGCGAGCTTGTCGAGGACGAGACAGGACGCGCGCGCATGGGTCGCGTGGCGCGCGAGCTCGCGGCGGCACAGTTCGACCGCCCGCATTCCTATGAGGCTACCGTCGACCTCATTCGAGGCCTGATCTCCGAGCGCACGAAGTAGATTGCCCCCGTGAGGCGTGCTCGTCCTATATTCGGACTGATAGGAGAGTGAATGGTGTGTCGGGGTTGGGCGAGGCCGTGCTTGAGGGGGCGACCGATCGCAAACTGTCCGATGAGCCGGCAATCGTGGAGATGGCCCGCTCTATTTCCGGGTTGCCCGACGATACCAAGATGACGCTCGTTCCAGCCGGTCCCTTGACGAACGTCACGCTGTTCCCACGTACGTACTCGGGGCGTGCCGATCGTATCGACCGCATCGTCCTCATGGGCGGCACCACGGTTGGCGGAAACGCGACCGTGTACGCCGAGTTCAACATATGGGACGACCCCGAGGCTGCGCAGATTGTGGTCTCGAGCGGGCTACACATCGTTATGTGCCGCCTCGATGTGACCCAGAATGGCGGTTGCGGCTTTGCCTTTCCGCCATTCTGGGTCACATCCGGAGTACTGGTTATGAGACGCGCTCGGCGAACTCCAGGTATTGCGCGCGGCGCCACTTGTCCATCGTGGCGGCGTAGAGGCTTTCGGTGTTGTCGATCTCGAGTGCATCAGTGACTTGGTTGTTGTTGAACCAGCCCTGAATGCTGTTCCCGCATACGACCGCGAGCACGACAGATGCGGTAGCGGCCACGATGTTCCAACGCCGGCGTGACGCGAGCGGAGGGCGGACCTGGCGCTCGATTCGAGCGAAGGGTGGCTACCGAGTGCGGTGTTCGCCCCCATCGCCGTATTGGAGGAGGGACACGCGTCACGGTTGATAAGGGAACCGATTTTCATTCTGAGCGAAGGACGCGCAGCGTCCGTAGTCGAAGAATCTTCGCGGGCGATGTTGCCCGCCTTGAGATCCTTCTGCATGTCAACTGAACTTGCTTCAGTTGACATGTTGCCGCCCACCGGCAGTTTCGGCGGGCGTATCAACGACAGTATCGCGAGCGCTATGCACAGCAGCCCCAGCGCATCCAACATCGCCGGCGTGAGCACGTAGTCGTAGCCGGCGGATACGGCGGCGGCCGCACCCAGGGCGAGCAGGTCGCTTGGCAGAATTGCCACTCCCTTGAACGCGCAGATGAAGCTCTGCGCTATGCCCACGCCGGCGCACGCTACGGCCACGAGCGCGGGGCCGACGCCGCGGTGCAGGAATGCGAAGTGGGCCACGGCCATGAACGCGGCGATGAGCGCTACGGAGAACGTCACGGACGACCATGGCAGCAGATCCACGTTGTTGTTCCACGCAACCTCGAGCGCGCGGAAGGAGAGCGTGGCCGCCACGAGGATGCAAACCGCGTCGCGCAGGGTGCATGCAAGCAGGCGCATCGGCGCCTTGGTTGCATCTATAAGGCGGGCGAGGGGTCCACGCAGCAGCGGTACGAGGCCACAGATGCCCGCGGCTCAGGCGAGGTCCGTCGTGGCGCTGGTGTTGCCCGTATCGGCGGTCCAATCTTCCACAAAACCTTGTCCGGTCCAATAGATGATGAACCCAAGCAGACCCACGAACGGAACCTGCCACAGAAGGGTGGTGACCTCTATGCGGCTGTGGCGCCAGAACTGCCATACCTGCTATGCCGCGGCGGCGAAAAGGATGAGTATGAGCGCGCCGGTGGCGGGGCCGGCGTTCGCGGCTATGGTGGTGGGGGCTTCAGTTTCCATGCGAGCAACTCCTGGACCGCACGCAGGCGGCGGACAATCTCTTTACATGCTCTTTTCTATAACAGGTGCGTGAACTTGCCTCGCCTGTCACCCTGGGCGTGGCGCTATGCGCCCAGGGTGAGTTCCTAAAGGAAGGTCGGTAGCGATTCCTACTCGTTGTAGCACGGCACGACGATGGAAATGCGCGGTATGGCGGTTTACCTTGCGTTCGGGTTGTCATTGCGATAGTCACCGAAGGCGTATTTGCTATACACATTGACTTCCCACTGCTTTTTTTCGACCTTTGCCACGGAGTCGAGGATAAAACCAGTCGCGAGACTTAAGCCACACAGGAACATAAACGATGCGGCGAGCAGGGCGGTTGGGAAGCGCGGAACAAGACCGGTCTGGAAATACTCGACAATGATGGGAATGCCCAGGGCAAGACCGATTATTGCAAACAGGAGCGCAACGAGGCTGAAGAATTTGAGCGGGCGGTAGTCCTTGAACAGCGTGCCAATCATGGCGACGACCTTAATGCCGTCGCTGACGGTATTAAGCTTAGATTCGGATCCTTCGGGGCGATCGCGGTACTCAATAGGCACGTCCTTGATGCGCCAGCGGTGGTCGACGGCGTGGATGGAAAGTTCTGTTTCAATCTGAAAGCCCTCGGAAAGCACGGGGAACGTTTTGACAAAAGGGCGGCTCATAGCGCGATAGCCCGTCATAACGTCGTCGAAGCTGTAGCCATAGATCCACTTAATCATGGCTCGAACCAGGTTGTTGCCAAAACCATGGAAGGCACGTTTGTTTTCCTCGGCGTAGGTTCCATTGGAAAGGCGGTCTCCGACCGTCATGTCGGCCGTGCCATTAAGGATGGGCCCGCAGAGGGCTTTGGCCGCTTCGGCGGGGTAGGTGTCGTCTCCGTCAACCATCAGGTAACAATCGGCATCGATATCGCGGAACATCTGGCGGCAGACATTGCCCTTTCCCTGGCGCGGCTCAAAACGCACTGTTGCGCCATGTTCTGTTGCGATTCGGGTAGTTTCGTCCGACGAGTTGTTGTCATAGACAAAGACCGTCGCCTGCGGAAGCTCGCGGTGAAAGTCGTCGATGACTTTACCAATTGTTAGGGCTTCGTTGTAGCAGGGGATAATGACGGCAATAGATTCAGAATTCACTCAATGCTCCTTTGATATTCAATCGTAGAAAGTATAGCCGTTTGGCTCTGGCATCCTGAGATGTAGCCGTCTTCCACAAGTCCGAGCGCAAATTAATCTTCTACATCTAAAGGAATGCTGTAATGACTGAATCTGTTGTTGATTACAACGAGCAGCCTCTGGCTGTCGAGGTCGACGCCACCACCATGATCTTTAACATGGCGTCTGACTCGCTGACCAGCCTCAAAGAATGTTTTATTAAGCTCGCTAAGCATGAGTTGTTCTTTGAGGAGTTTAGGGCGCTTAAGCACATCTCGTTTGATATTCACCGCGGTGAGGTCGTGGGCTTGGTCGGTACTAATGGTTCCGGCAAGTCCACGATGCTCAAGATTATCACTGGTGTGCTCGAGCCTAGCGAGGGCAGCGTTAAGGTTCATGGCAACATTGCACCTCTGATTGAGCTTGGAGCTGGCTTTGATCCCGAGCTGACGGCACGCGAGAACATTTATTTGAACGTTGCGCTAGTCAGCTATACCAAGGAATTTATCGATGCCGACTTTGATGGCATTATCGAGTTCGTTGAGCTGCAGAACTTTGTCGACATGCCGCTCAAGAACTTCTCTTCGGGTATGGTTGCGCGCATTGCTTTTGCAATCGCCACCATTACCGAGCCCGACATCCTGATCGTCGATGAGATGCTTTCCGTCGGCGACGTGTTCTTCCAGCAAAAGTGCGAGGCCTGCATGCAGCACTTTATCCAGAGCGGTGACGTGACGGTTTTGTTCGTGTCGCATTCCATGGAGCAGGTTGAGCGCATCTGCCAGCGTGCGTTTGGATTGAGAAGGGCGACCTTCGTATGGACGGCCCGGTCGATGAGGCATGCAAGACATACCGCGAACAGTTCAAGTAGGTTATACTTATTTGCGCTTGGCGGGCTCGCGCTTGCTTGGCGTGCGGTTATTTGCTCCATTAGCTCAGTTGGATAGAGCAGGGGACTTCTAATCCCAAGGTCGACGGTTCGAATCCGCCATGGAGCACCAATTGAGTTTTGGAAGACCCGGTTATTATGCCGGGTCTTTGCTTTTTGAGACATGTATCGTGCTTTTGATTAAACTCGGGCTGCAAGACATGGGGATGACTTGCAGCCTTTTTTATTCGCTATATGTAATGAGGTCCTATAAGTAAGCCCGGCGCAGCAATTGCTTTATCGCTGTCTTGGTATGATGTATAGCAGATTGTCGGTCGGCCGTTTTTCTTTGGGAGCTTGCAATGATTGATTATCGCAATCCGTATACGCCCGGTGCCGGCGCGATGCCCAAATATCTTGCCGGGCGCGACGATATCCTCGAATCAGCTTCTCTTCAGCTCAAGGCGCTCGCTGCAAACTACCAGAGCCGTTCGCTTGTTTTGTACGGCCTTAGGGGTGTTGGCAAAACGGTGCTGCTCAATTCGATCGAGTCGGTAGCCGAGGGCGAGGGTATTCTTGTCCGCCATATTGAGGTCGAAGAGAAGAAGGGTTTGATTGCTCCTTTGGCTTCGGCTTGTTGCTCGCTATCGGCTTCGCTCAATAGAATTGAACTCGTTAAGAGCAAATTAGAGCAGATTAAGAACCTGTTTACATCATTAACGTTATCTGTTGATTCGGGCGACGGCTCATTGTCTCTGGGCTTCAATGAAGAGACTCTTGGGGCGTCCCTTGCCTCGTCTCGTAATCTATCTGGCGATTTTACCGATGTGCTTGTCGTTCTAGGAAAATATGCGCAAGCTGCTGGATCTTCGATTTTTATTGGAATTGACGAGCTGCAGTATGCCAGTAAAGAAGAACTTGAAGCCTTGGCGTGCGCGCTTCATCGCGCGACCCAGCTTGGACTTCCCGTTATGTTTGGCAGCGCCGGCCTGCCCAAGCTTCTAAAGATGCTGGGTGAAGCCAAGACCTATTCCGAGAGGCAGTTTAGCTTCGTGAAGGTCGATTCGCTTCCTCGTGACAAAGCGGTTGAGGCCATTGTCCGGCCTGCACAAAAGCTTGATGTGCGCTATTCCGACGAGGCGGTCGACGCCATCATTGACTATACAGAGGGCTACCCGTATTTCATTCAGGAGCTTTGTTCGACCATTTGGACTTCATCCGATAGTAAGTTCATTTCTCTAGAAACCGTGCTCGGCTGCACTTCTATAACGGATATGCGTCTTGACGAAGGTTTCTTTAGCGTTCGATATGATCGCTGCACACCAAGGCAAAAGGAGTTTTTGATTGCCATGGTGCGCTGCGGCGAGCTTCCTTGTACGCTTGCGAATGTGGCCCATTATATGGGGAGAGACGTTTCGTCTATTGGGCCCCTGCGAGCTCAATTAATTAGCAAGGGTATGATTTACTCCGCCGCAAGGGGAGAGGTCGATTTTACTGTACCTCAGTTTGATCGATATCTGAGGCGTACAGAACGAATTGACTAGTTCGCTAATAACAGGAGGTCTGGCGCAGCTCGTGAACGCTGCGCCGGACCTCCTGTTTGCTTATATCGGCTGGCTGAGCTCTCGCCTCTACGCCTCAGTCGGCTCCACGCCCAGTTCGTTGCGGACAAGCTCGAAGGCCGCGGCGATGGCCTTGTCCATGTCGTAGTACTTGTAGCCGCCCAGGCGTCCGGCAAAGATCACGTCGCCCTCCTGCGCCGCCAGCTCCTCGTACTGCTTGTAGAGGGCCTCGTTCTTGGCGTCGTTGATGGGGTAGTAGGGCTCGTCGCCGGGCTTCCAGTCCGCCGGGTACTCGCGCGTGATGACGGTCTTGTCCTGCGTGCCGAACTCGAAGTGCTTGTGCTCGATGATGCGGGTGTAGGGGACCTCGCGCTCGGTGTAGTTGACCACGGCCACGCCCTGGTGGTCGGTCTCGTCGAGCGTCTCGGTCTCAAAGCGCAGGCTGCGGTACTCGAGCGTGCCCAGCTTAAAGTCGTAGAACGCGTCGATGGGGCCGCAGTAGATCGTCTTGGCGGCGATATCGGGCTCGGCGGCGGCCAGCTCCTTGTACTCCACGCCGCAGCGCACCTCGACGCCCTCGAGCATGTTGGCGACCATCTTGGTGTAGCCGCCCATGGGGATGCCCTGGTAGCGGTCGTTGAAGTAGTTGTTGTCGTAGGTGAAGCGGCAGGGGAGGCGCTTGATGATGCTCGCGGGCAGGTCGCGGCAGTCGCGGCCCCACTGCTTCTCGGTGTAGCCCTTCACGAGCGTCTCGAAGATGTCGCGGCCGACGAGGGACAGCGCCTGCTCCTCGAGGTTCTGCGGCTCGCCGATGTTCTCGGCGGCCACCTGCTCGGCAATCTTGGCCTTGGCGTCCGCCGGCGTGACGACGCCCGGCCACATCTTGGCGAAGGTGTTCATGTTGAAGGGCATGTTGTACATATTGCCGTGGAAGTTGGCGACCGGCGAGTTGACGTAGTTGTTGAACTCGGCGAAACGGTTGACGTAGTCCCAGACGTCCCTCATGGAGGTATGGAAGATGTGCGCGCCGTAGCGGTGGACCTGGATGCCCTCGACGTCCTCGGTGTAGATGTTGCCGGCGATGTGGTCGCGGCGGTCGATGACCAGGACCGACTTGTCGGCGCGCTTGGCGGCGTTGGCGAAGACGGCGCCCGAGAGGCCGGCGCCGACGACGAGGTAATCGTACTGGGACATGGATGTGCTCCTTTGTATGTTAATCGGACAGTTCCTTTAGTTTAGGGACAAACATACCTAATGTGTCGCCCCAAGGGTTAGTGTAGCAGTCGTTCCCTCGGCAGCTCCAAAGCGTGGGCGTTGCCTGGTTTCCAAATGATGTTAAGGACTCGCTATTCCGCCCTCAGGCACTCGGGCAAGATGCTTGCAACTGCATCCATCGCCTGTGGCCTCAGATACTGCTCATTGAGCTTCGTCTTTTTGTAAGCATAACGAGTGTCTGCCGAGTACTTGATCAATACGTCGGTGAAGAACCGCTCCCAGCTCAGGTAGTCGCGGCTTTCGATGTAGTTCGAGGGGCCCTCGAGAATCTTTGGGATATCGTTGCTGGGAATGAGGCCAGATTGCAGAAGCGTCCACTCGAATGATTCCGGGAGGAACAAGCGAACGTTCTTGTAAACGCGCTGCCCAAGCACCTTTTCGATGTAAGGGCCAAACGCTGCGCCGTCTCCTATGGCAAGGATGTTTTGCTCGGGACATTCGTGAATCGTTCGTTTTAGGTTTGCTACGCCGGTGGCGGAATAGCAGGGGATCCCGAGTCGGTTGCAAAGAGCGTTGTAGAATTGATAGCCAGATTTGCTATCCTCAACAACTACGGCGTCGGGTATCTCGAATCCAACATTTAGATCCTGATACAACATGCTTGCCGTGTGGTCATATAGCGGCTTGGTCACCGAGTAGAAGCGTCTGTCGCTCTTGCGGCCATTAATTGTCTTGCTTGTGGTGTTGACTAGCTTTAGGATCTCGTCGACGCTGTAGGGGAGTTCGTTGGCGTCGCGACGAGATATCAGAACAAAATAGTTGGACGATCCGTTGATGGCTTTGGCGAAGTCCTTTGAGTAGATAAACTCGTTGCCCTCGTCTAAAAAAACAATAGAATCCTCGATGATTGAAAGCTCACGCTCCCAACGTCTGCCGGAAAGCGTTTCGCAGGGCACGTCGCAGCTGAGTGTAACGCCGCTTTCCGGTCCTCGGTCGTTGTAGTCGCGAATCATCGAGATGAGCGTCGTTTTGCCCGTGCCGCTGTTGCCGCGAATGAAGGAAATGTTGCGTTTAAAGGTGAGTGTGTATTTGACCTTTGCACGCTCTACGACAACGGTATGCGTTCCCTTCATTACTCATCAACATCCAAAAAGTCATTCGTGGCGCCAACAAACTCCTGCATGTTTCTGACGATGCGGTCATCGTTTTCAATGCGGATTTCAAAATTCTTCCAGGGGAACTTCATGATGTGGTAAAGGGTCACCAGCACATCCTGCTCTTTGCCGATCTTGAGTAGCCAGCGGGCACAGTTGTCTCCGCAGGTAGATGCGTTGAACACCATATTTGGGAGATTGCGTACTAACAGCAGCGTCTTGACGCCGCCGGACAGTTCGAGTGGGGTGATTGAGCCCAGCTGCTTGCTTACGATGTTGTGGGGGCCGATGAGCTCTGATCCGTCCACGCTTTTAATGATTTGTGCGGCCATAGGGTCTTCGAACCATGAGTCCAAGTATGAGTTCCTAAAATAGGTTTCGGTATCGTAGATGGAACCGGGATAATCTCCCAGATGGATGCTTAACATGCGCGTCTCCAGACGTTGTGTGACTGCAACGATTATATGCCAGTAATAAAGTGCCGCCAGTAGCGAGGTTGCTGCTGGCGGCACTGGCTATATTAGCGTGCGAATCGGCGTTGATGGATTTGCTCGCGAGGCTACTTTTCGAGACGCTTCCCCAGCAGCTCTAACGCATGCGCGTAGCCCTGCAGACCCTCGCCGGTGATGGTGGCGAAGCAGGCCAGGCGGGCGTAGCTTATCTGGCGGAAGTCCTCGCGGGTCTCGACGGCGCTGATGTGGACCTCGACGGCAGGGATGGCGACGGCCTTGAGGGCATCGAGGATCGCGACGCTCGTGTGCGTGTAGGCCGCCGGGTTGATGACGATGCCGTCGACCTTGCCGTAGGCCTCCTGGATCTTGTCGACGATGCTGCCCTCGTGGTTGGACTGGAAGACCTCGACCTCGTCGAAGCCCTGTGCGGCGCCCGCTTCCTGGCAGATCTGCACTAAGCGGTCATAGTTGTCGCTGCCATAGATGCCCGGCTCGCGAATGCCGAGCATGTTGAGGTTGGGGCCGTTAATGACGAGTGCTT
>CATWVA010000017.1 GCA_958354105.1 uncultured Collinsella sp. | reverse complement strand
CGCGTTCTTCCCGTTCCGCGACAACGTCGACGTGCTTGCCGCACACGGCGTGACCTGCATCATCCAGCCCGGCGGCTCCAAGCGCGATGACGAGAGCATCCAGGCCTGCAACGAGCATGGTATTGCGATGGTCTTCACGGGTGCCAGGCATTTTAGGCACTAGGGCTTTCCCAAGCACCCGACCTTGCCCCTCAAACCGTCGCTTGCGTACATTTAGTACGCGGCGCTCCTCTTTCGGGGCAATCTCGGGCACTTGGAAAACCCTTAATGGGATGTTGTTCTATCCCATTAAGTTGATCGGTCGCCTGACCATATCGTCAAAATAATCTCTGCAAAAGACGGCCGCTCCGTTTGGAGGGCCGTCTTTTTGGTATAAGAGGACGGAATGACTAACACGAAAGGTATGACCATGCCCCAGATTGATGATGCAGAGCTGTTTGGCAATGCCGAGGACCGGCGTGCGTACGAGGACTTTTGCGCCAATCAGGAGGCGGTCGAGAAGTTTACGCTCGACAAGCCCGCGCTTATCTGCCGTTGGCGCATGTCCAACAAAAAGGTGCCCATGCTCAACCGTCACATTCGCGCGCTGTCCGAGCGCTTGGTGCAGGGCGAGCCGCTTACCCATAACATGCTCAGCTGGGCCAAGCAGCACGTTGAGTGGTCGCTTGCCGAGGGCGATTACACCGCGCACGACGGCGTGCTCATGCTGGTGATCGACGTTAACGGCAATGCCGCCATGACGGTGGGTGAGTACGAGCCGCTGGCCGATACTTCGGCCAAGGCGCTGCGTGCCCGCTCCGCCGAGGCCCGCTCCGAGGCCGACGAAACCGGCGTGGCGCCCGAGCTGCTCGCTGCCGTCAACAACGGCGAGCTGGCCTTTGTGGCGCCGGCGGACGAGTGCCTGTGTGGCACGGCGACGCTCATAGAGCAGCTGGCCCAGACCAAGGGCATCCCGGTCACGCGCGTGGACATTCCCGCACAGCTCAAGGGCGCCTTGTTCCTGGTAAGCGACGAGCACGGCGTGGTGCCTGCCACCGACGCCGACGCCGCCGAGTCTGATGCCGCGACGGTCGCCTTCTTTGCCGACGGCTACGAAAAGCTTCGCGCCCGCCGCTAAATGATTATTCTGGGACGGGGATTAAAGAATCATTTTGGTTCCCGCCACCGCTGCGAGTGCGAGGCGGACAAAACGCCCCCGCTCGCGAACAGTTCTGTCACCTTGGCGACGTGCGTGGCGCGCACCTGCAGTTTCGCAGCCATAATGGTGGCAAGACAATCAAGAGGGGAGCGGAATCCATGGCGCTAATCTATATCGTTGAGGACGACGAGCCCATTCGTCGTGAGCTTGTCGACATCCTTGCCCGCGCCGGGTTTGAAATCGAGGCCTGCGAATCGTTCGAGCATGTCTCGCGCGATATTCTCGCCGCCGCGCCCGACCTGGTGCTGCTCGACCTCACGCTTCCCGTCAAGGACGGCCAGCATATCTGCCACGAGGTTCGCCGCGAATCCGAGGTCCCCATCATCGTCCTCACGTCGCGCACGACCGAGATCGACGAGGTCATGGCCATGACGCTCGGCGCGGACGACTTCGTTCCCAAGCCCTATAGCGCACGCGTGCTCGTGGCGCGCATCAATGCCTTGCTGCGTCGCACCGCGGCGGCGGGCGAGCGCAGCACGCTCGTCCACAAGGGGCTGGAGCTCGACCTCGCCCGCTCCATGGTCACCAACACGCAAACCGGCACTAGCACCGAGCTCACCAAAAACGAGCTGCGTATCCTCTCGCTGCTTCTGAGCCGCGCGGGCAAGATCGTTTCGCGCTCGGCCATCATGCAGAACCTGTGGGACTCCGACGCCTTCGTGGACGACAATACGCTCACCGTCAACATCAACCGCCTGCGCACCACGCTCGAAAAAATCGGCATCAAGGGGTATTTGACGACGCATCGCGGCCAAGGCTATTCGGTCTAGGGGCCGGCTATGTCGTTTGGCAAGTTCTTTAAAGATGCACTGCTTCCCGTCGCCGTGTGGACGTGCGGCGTGCCGCTGAGCTGCTTTGTGCTGACGGTCGCCGGCGCACCCGTTTCTATCGTGGTCGTGGCGGTTGGCGTGTCCTTTATCTTCGGTATGCTCGGCATCGTGATCGAGTACGCTCGCCGTCGCCGTTTTCTGCGTCAGTTGGAGCGCGCGGCAGAGGAGCTCGAGAGTCCCGCATGGGTCCAGGAGATGGTGCAATGCCCGACCTATGCCGAGGGCGAGCTCGAGTACGAGGTCTTGCGCCGGGTGGGCAAGGCGGCATGCGACGAGGTTGCCGAAGGCCGGCGTCAGACCGATGACTATCGCGACTATATCGAGAGCTGGGTCCACGAGGCCAAGCTGCCCCTGGCGGCGGCCCATCTGATTTTGGAAAACCTGGATGGCAGCGAAGACGACCTGTCGCGTGTGGATGACCTGGGTCGCGAGCTGGCTCGCGTGGAGCGCTATATCGACCAGGCACTGTACTACGCGCGCTCGGAAGTCGTGGAGCGCGACTACCTGATTCGTCGCTGGAATCTCAAGACCTTGGTGACGGGCGCGATTAAAGCCAACGCGCGCGAGCTTATCGCGGCGCACGTGGCTCCGGTGTGCGAGAACCTCGACTTTGAGGTCTTTACCGACGAGAAGTGGCTCGAGTTTATTCTAGGCCAGCTTATTCAGAACAGCATCAAATATGCGCGCGAGGACGGCGCAAAGATCGTGTTTTCGGGCGCGTTGCTGGACGAGGGCCTGGCGAGCGAACGCATCGAGCTTACCGTCGCGGACAACGGCTGCGGCGTGAGCGCGGCCGACCTGCCGCGCGTGTTCGAGAAAGGTTTTACCGGCGACAACGGCCGCACCACCAAGCGCGCAACGGGCATCGGCCTCTACCTGGTGGCGCGTCTGTGCTCCAAGATGGGCATCGACGTCACCGCAGCATCCGACTCCGGCGAAGGCTTTGTCGTAACGTTTTCCTTCTCAACGAACAAGTTCCAATACTTTGAGTAGCCGGGCCGTCTTGCGGTGCGGACGGCTATGTTCCCGAACGTGAACTTGACTAAGGCAACTGGCGTTATGTTCCCGAACGTGAACATAACTATGAGGCTCAAATGGATCTCCCAAAACAAAAACGTGCAGCCCAAACAAAACGTGCCGCCCCAAACGGGGCGGCACGCCATCTTTTATCAGCCAACTCGCTGAAGTAAGGCCGCGAAGGCCGCGAGGCCGGGAGGGGTTTCCTAAGGGCACATCCCGCAGCCGCAACGCGGCGAGGACGTGCCCGTGGAAACCCCGCAGGCCCCGCGGCCGGTGGGAGCAACGCTACTTCACAACCAAAATGTCGCAGTCCGTATTGCGCAGCAGGAACGTCGAAATTGAACCCAGTAGCGCATACTTGATCGAGGACAGGCCGCGGGCGCCGCAGAGCACCAGGTCGGGCTTGACCACGTCGAGCATCTCGTCCTTGAGCGTCTCGCGAATGCGGCCGGCGCGAATCATGACCTCGACCTCGGGAATGTCGGGATTGGCCTTGGCCTCTTCGAGCTGCTTGGCGATGGAGTTCTTAAATGCCTCCTCTAGGCCGTTGACCAGGTCGACCGGATAGGAGCCGGCGCTCTCGAGTGCCGTGGAATCGATGACGTGGCCGATGATCAGCTTAGCGCCGTTGTTCGCGGCGACTTTGATGGCGCGTGCGAGCACAAAATCCTGCTGCTCAGTACCGTCGAGTGAAACAAATACCTTGGTGTAGCCCTCGTTCATGGTTTCCTCCTTGGTCTATCGCACGGGCGCGGGGCTCGTGCGTCGGGCGGGCGCGGGTGCGTTGACCGCCGGACACTTTATCTTGTTGCAGTTATACCCAAGGATTTCGGTTTAACTGCTCGCAATTCTGTGAACGGGCGAGTTTTTTGGTAAGGGTAGGCGCGGTCGCACCGCCAACGGTTGATAATGGGACATCGCCCGCATCGTCCGCAGAACATCTACCGGCGGGTGTCTAACGAGGGGGTCCCTTTGGATATTATCGAGCTTCTAAAATCTGCCTTCATGGGCCTGGTCGAGGGCATCACCGAATGGCTGCCCGTTTCGTCGACGGGCCACATGATCTTGGTGGACGAGTTCGTCAAGATGAACGTGAGCGAGACGTTCTGGAATATGTTCCTGGTCGTGATTCAGCTCGGCGCCATTCTGGCCGTCTGCGTGCTGTTTTTCCACGAGCTCAACCCGTTCTCGCCTAGCAAGGGCAAGGAGGGCCGTCGCGACACCTGGGTGCTGTGGGGCAAGATTGTGCTCGGTTGCATTCCTGCGGCGGCGATCGGCCTGCCGCTCAACGACTGGATGGAGGAGCATTTCTACAATGCTCCCGTCGTGGCGCTGGCGCTCATCGTGTACGGCGTGCTGTTTATCGTGATCGAGAACTGGCGCGCGAGCAAGCGCGAGGAAATGGCCGTTGCCGGTTCGTTTGGTTCGCGTGCTGTGGTGTCGGGTGGACGTCCCGCCGGTGCGCACTTTGCGGCGCCCGCCACGGCTACCGCTGAGGATGAGGACGATGACGAGAACCTGGACTTTGGTTCCATCGCCACGCTCGAGGACCTCAGCTGGAAGACTGCGCTGGGTATCGGCTGCTTCCAGGTGCTTTCGCTGGTGCCTGGTACGTCTCGCTCCGGTTCTACCATCATCGGCGGCCTGCTTTTGGGCTGCACGCGCTCGGTGGCGTCTAAGTTCACGTTCTTCCTGGCCATTCCTGTCATGTTTGGCGCGAGTGCGCTCAAGCTGGTCAAGTACTTCATCAAGGGCGGCACGTTCGGCACCAACGAGATCGCCATCTTGGGCGTTGGCTGCGTTGTTGCCTTTGTGGTTTCGCTCATCGCCATCAAGTGGCTCATGGGCTTCGTCCGCCGTCACGACTTTAAGTGCTTCGGTGTTTACCGCATCATCCTGGGCATCGTAGTGCTCGCATACTTCTTCGTTCTGGAGCCCATGCTCGGCCTCTAACTTAGTCGACGCTGCGCGGCGGCCAGAGCGACAGCTTGTCATTCAAAGAGGGTGGCATGACCAAAAGGTCTATGCTGCCCTCTTTTTTGGGCGATGGGGTGGGTCCGATGGTGGCGCACGGAGTCGTGGTGTGATTTGCGTCGGTGTCCGCGCGGCTCGGTATACTGGTACGGCTCAAACTATGGCGCTGCCCGCAGGCGCGCCGTCCGTCAGATGAGGAGTCGCCCATGACCCAGCCCCTGCCCTGGGAAAAGAACACTGCCGCGCCCGTGCCGCCCGCGCCGGAACCCGTGCCGCTCGATGCATACACCGCCCCCGCTGCGCCGGAGCCCGAGCTCGTTCCGCTCGACATCTACGACGCTCCCGCGCCGGCGCCCAAGCCCGCCAAGCCGCTCGTCGATATCGATAGCCTTAACCCCGCCCAGCGCGAGGCGGTCCTGACCACCGAGGGCCCGCTGCTGGTCCTTGCCGGTGCTGGCTCGGGCAAGACCCGCGTCCTGACCTTCCGCATCGCTCATATGCTCGGCGACCTGGGCGTTAAGCCTTGGCAGGTTCTTGCCATCACGTTTACCAACAAGGCCGCTGCCGAGATGCGCGAGCGTCTGGCGGCACTCATCCCCAGCGGCACTCGTGGCATGTGGGTGTGCACCTTCCATGCCATGTGCGTGCGCATGCTGCGCGAGGACGCCGACCTGCTGGGCTATACCGGTCAGTTCACCATCTACGATGACGACGACTCAAAGCGCATGGTGCGCGACATTATGCAGGCGCTCGGCGTTGAGCAAAAGCAGTTCCCCATCAACATGATCCGCAGCAAGATCAGCTCGGCCAAAAACGCCATGATCGGGCCCGAGGACATGCTCAAATCCGCTGACAGCCCCAATGACAAAAAGGCCGCGCAGGTCTACTTGGAGCTGGAGCGCCGCCTGCGCGCCGCCAACGCGATGGACTTCGACGACCTGCTCGTGCGCACGCTCGAGCTGCTGCGCACCCGCCCCGAGGTGCTCGATAAGTACCAGGAGCGCTTCCGCTACATTAGCGTCGACGAGTATCAGGACACCAACCACGTCCAGTACGAGATCGCCAACCTGCTGGCCGCCAAGTACCAAAACCTTATGGTCGTGGGCGACGACGACCAGTCCATTTATAGCTGGCGTGGCGCCGACATCACCAATATCCTGGACTTTGAGCAGGACTTTAAAAACTGCAAGACCGTCAAGTTGGAGCAGAACTATCGCTCCACGGGTCACATCCTGAGCGCCGCCAATGCCGTGGTGCGTCACAACTCGCAGCGCAAGGACAAGCGCCTGTTTACGGCCGAGGGCGATGGCGAGAAGATTCAGGCTTTCCAGGCAAGCGACGAGCGCGACGAGGGTCGCTGGATTGCCGGCGAGATCGAGAAGCTGCATGCCAAGGGTACGAGCTACGACGATATCGCCGTGTTCTACCGCACCAACGCCCAGTCGCGTATCCTCGAAGATATGTTCCTGCGCGCGGGCGTGCCCTACAAGATCGTCGGCGGCACGCGATTCTTCGGCCGCGCCGAGATCCGCGATGTCATGGCCTACCTCAAGATGATCGTGAACCCGGCCGACGAGATGAGCGTCAAGCGCGTCATCAACACGCCGCGCCGCGGCATCGGCTCCACCTCGATCCAAAAGATCGAGCAGCTGGCGCGCGGCAACCGCTGCTCGTTCTTCCAGGCCTGCGAGATCGCAACAGCCGAGACGGGCAAGTTTAGTGCCAAGGTGCGCAACGGCCTGTCGAGTTTTGTGGCGCTGGTGCGCGAGGGCCGCCGCATGGACGGCGAGCTCAAGGACGTCGTCGAGATGATTGTCGATAAGACGGGCCTGCTGCAGGCGTTTCGCGCCGAGGGCACCATGGAGTCCGAGAGCCGCGCCGAGAACATCCAGGAATTCCTGGGCGTCGCCGCCGAATTTGAGGAGACGCACGAGGATATCGAGGGTACGCTCGAGAGCTTGGAAGAGCTGCGCGCGGCCGGTGTTGCCGATGTGCCTGCCGGCGCCGAGCCCGAGCCCGTCGTGGTGAGCGCGCCTGCGCCCGAGCCGGGACCGTCCGCTCCGGCATCCTCGTTTGAGGCACTTGTCGGCGCTCGTGACGCCGCGGGCTCCAATCCGCTCGATAGCCTAGCCGCCCCGGCGCTCTCGCCGCAGGATGCCCTGGCCGCCGCCATCGCGGGCAACGCGTATGCCGTGCCAACAGAGCTACCGGCGGGCGCCGTGCATGCCGACGAGATCGAGCGCACCTACGGTCCGCTCACCTGTAAGGCGCTGCCGGCACTCATGGAGTGGCTGGCCCTGCGCTCCGACTTGGATTCCCTGGCCGGCGAGACGCATGCCATTACCATGATGACCATCCACTCCGCCAAGGGCCTGGAGTTCCCGGCGGTGTTCGTGGCCGGCATGGAGGAGGGCATCTTCCCGCACGTGCACGACTTTGGCGGCAGCGATGATCCGGGCAAGCTCGAGGAGGAACGTCGCCTGGCCTACGTTGCCATCACGCGCGCCCGTAAGCGCCTGTTTCTGACCTATGCGGCCACGCGCCGCACCTACGGCTCGACTTCTGCCAACCCGCGCTCGCGCTTCCTCAACGAGATTCCGTTTGAGGATATCGAGTTTAGCGGTATCGGTTCTGCCGGTTTTGAGGGCACGGGCTGGGAGAAGCGCGGCGACCGTCACGGCACCTTTGGCTCGGGCATGGGCTCGGATATGTATGGCGGCAAGGTGTTCGGTTCGCATACGCGCTCGACCGGCGGCTCCGGCTCGCGCGGCGGGTCGAGCTTTGACGACTTCTTTGGCGGCAGCAGCTATGGGACTGAGCGCCATCGTGGGGTTTCGCCTGACGCCGGCCGCGTTGCCTCGACCTTTGGCTCGGGCGCGCCGCGAGCCAAAAAGCCGTCGTCCAAGGTGTCGCCGACGGTGGAGCGCAAGGTCGATCGCGCGAGCGCGTCGCAGGACTTTGCCGCGGGCGATACCGTGAGTCACAAGACCTTTGGCACGGGTACCGTGATCTCGGTCGCCGGAGACATGATCGAGGTTCAATTCGAAAAGACCGGCCAGACCAAAAAGCTCATGAAGGGCTTTGCACCGATTGTCAAGCTGTCGTAATCCCGGCGGCCCCGGACAGGCGCCAAGGACAACGTCGCCTGCTCGGACAGTCCTGCGCAAGACGGAGGCCACATTAAGTGGCCTCCTTTGCGTGCGGAACTCGCGATCGACGTTGTCCTTGCCGCCTGTCCGGGGCCTTGGGTAGCGTTGCTTGCGAGCGTCGCTCTGCCTGTTCGCTTTTTGGTCTGGAGAGCCGGGTGGGCTGATATATGGATATGAGTAGGGGCTCTCCCGCACATGAACGAGGGGCCCCTTGTGCTTTGGCCTTTGATGATTGAACGTTTTATGCTGCTCAGCATCATTTCAATTAGTTACTAAAATGTTTATGAAATGAGGCAAGGGGCTCTCCCGTATGTGGACGGGGGAGCCCCTTGTTGCGTTTGGGTTGTTGTGGTGGCTTACAGGTGCGAGATGATCAGTTCCATTTTGCCTTCGAGGTCGATGGAGGTGACGGTGCTGGGGGCCAGCAGGTGGCTTCCCTTGTGGACTGCCTCGCCGCAGACGGTGCCTTCGCCGTCGATGACCGACAGACACATGAAGGGCCAGTGCTGGTCGAGGGTCTTGCTGCCGTTGACGCGCACGCGATCGACGGTGTAGCAGGGGTTGGACTCGAGCTCGGTCACGCCGTCGACCTCGGGCGCGGTCACGGTGCCGTCGGTCGGAGCCTGGACATTAAAATCGATGCAGTCGAGGCTCTGCTCAATGTGCAGCGGGCGCAGCTTGCCGTCGGTGCCGGGGCGGTCGTAGTCGTACAGGCGATAGGTCACATCGCTCGACTGCTGCGTCTCCAAAATGAGCGTGCCGGTCTTGATGGCGTGCACAGTACCGGAGTCAATCTGGAAAAAGTCGCCCTTGTGGATTGGCAGCACGTTGAGCATGTCATCCCAGCGGCCGTCCTCGATCATCTGTGCGGCCTCGGCGCGGTCATGCGCGCGCTGTCCGACGATGATTGTGGCGCCGGGCTCGCAATCCAGCACGTACCAGCACTCGGTTTTGCCCAGGCTGCCGTTTTCGTGCTCGGCGGCGTACTCGTCGTTGGGATGAATCTGGATCGAAAGGTCGTCCTTGGCGTCCAGAATCTTAATGAGCAGCGGGAACTCCTTGCTCTCGCAGTTGCCAAAGAGCTCACGGTGCTCGGACCACAGCCACGACAGCGTGTGGCCGGCATACGGGCCCTCCGCAATCTGGCAGTCGCCGTTGGGGTGGGCCGAGATGGCCCAGCACTCACCGATGGGGCCCTCGGGAATGTCGTAACCAAATACGGTTTCGAGCTGGCGGCCTCCCCAGATTTTTTCGTGGAAGATCGGCGTCAGTTTAATCAAATCGGACATGTTCATACCCCCATTGTGTTGCGCGGCCGCCCACTCCAAACGAGCCATAGTGAGCGCCCGTATGACTACAAAAACTTATGCCAGCGTTACGTTGTGCAGCTCAAAGCGGTCGCCTACGTTGTGCGAGATAGAATATTCAAACGCGGTGCCGCTATCCAAGAAGCCAATCTGGTTGAGTTCGAGCAGGGGAGAGCCGGGTTTGGTATCCAGGCGCTCAGCCTCTTCCTCAGTTGCCGCGACAGCGCGAATGGTGCGATGGAAGCTCGAAATCTTCAGCCCGCATTGCTCGCGGATAAAGCCGTAGACCGATCCGTACAGGTCCTTCTTTTTAAGGCCCGGGATCAGTTCGAGCGGCATATAGGTGTACTCGATGACGATGGGCTTCTCGTCGACCTGGCGCACGCGCACGATGTGATAGGCGAAGTCATCCTCGGCCATTCCCAGCTGGGTCGCAACCTCTGCCGGTGGATTGACGATCGAGAAATCGTAGACCACCGAGGTCACCTTTTCCCCGCGGTGCTCATACGAAAAGCCCTGGGCACGGTCGTTCTTGCCTTGAAAAAACACCTGGCCGGGAAGCCCCGCCGTGTCCTTGACGTAGGTGCCCGATCCGCGCCGGCTGGTAATAAGGCCTTCCTCGGTGATCTGCTCAATCGCTCGTTTGACGGTGATTTTGGAAACGCCATAGAGCTCACAGAACTCAACGACGGTGGGCAACTTATCGCCCGGTTTAAGTGCGCCGTCCTCGATGCTTCGACGGATATCTGCAGCTATCGCCTCGTATTTGGGAATCATGCAATCCTCCCTTCATATTTGCGTCGATATTTAGAAAGTATACCTACTTAAAAAGCATCCATATGGCTTTCATGAAAGAAGTTCGATAAAGAAAAATGAAAAAGACGCTTTACATAGAAAATTAGAGCGCTATAGTTATAGACAACAAGCGAGATGCATTGGCGTTTCCTTGTACTGTTTGAGGACGGTTTTGTTTTGGCGGGTTGGATATCGGTATGACCGGTGCGCGCCCGCGCCGGATAACCTGCCAAAGCAAACCCGTCTCCAACCGGAAGCTCTAAGACACGAAAGCGAGGACTTTGATGGCTCAGTATCAGCTGCCCAGCGACTTCTTCTTTGGCGCCGCTATGTCCGGCCCGCAGACTGAGGGTCAGTGGAACCAGGGCGGCAAGCTCGAGAACCTGTGGGACACCTGGTCCATCCAGGATCTGGGTTCGTTCTACAACTGCGTTGGCTCTTATGCCGGTAACGACTTTATGACCAAGTACCAGGAAGACTTTCGCATTCTGAAGGACTTGGGCCTGGATACCTATCGCACTTCCATCCAGTGGAGCCGTCTGCTCGATGCCGACGGCAACCTTAACGAGGAGGGCGCCGCGTGGTATCACGAGCTGTTCCGCGCCTCTCGCGAGGCCGGCCTGGAGCCGTTTGTCAACTTGTACCACTTTGACATGCCCACCTACCTCTTTAACCGCGGCGGCTGGGAGAGCCGTGAGGTCGTCGAGGCTTACGCGCATTACGCCGACGTCGCCTTCCACGAGTTTGGCCAGGAGATTAAGTACTGGTTCACCTTTAACGAGCCCATCGTCGAGCCCGAACAGCGCTATCAGGAGGGCGTGTGGTTCCCGCAGCTCCACGACTTTAGCCGCGCCCGCACCGTGCAGTATCACATCTCGCTGGCACATGCGCTGGCCGTGGCCAACTATCGTCGCGCCTATGACGAGGGCGTTATTCGCGCCGATGCCAAGATCGGCATGATCAACTGCTTTACCCCGGTCTACACCAAGCAGAACTCCAGCGAGGCAGACCTTGAGGCCGTGCGTATGACCAGCGGTATCAGCAATCGCTGGTGGCTCGACCTTATTACCAAGGGTGAGCTTCCCGCCGACGTGCTCGACAGCCTGGCCGAGGGCGGCGTTAAGCTCCCGTTCCGTGCCGGCGACCAAGAGATCCTCAAGCAGGGTGTTGTCGACTGGCTCGGCTGCAACTACTACCACCCCACGCGCGTTCAGGCGCCGGCGAGCAAGATCGACCAGTACGGCCTGCCGCACTTTGCCGACGAGTATGTGTGGCCCGACGCCGTTATGAACGAGAGCCGCGGCTGGGAGATCTACCCGCAGGGCCTCTACGACTTTGGCATGGACTGCGCCAAGAACTACCCCGATCTTGAGTGGTTCGTTTCCGAGAACGGCATCGGCATCATGGACGAATACAAGAACCGTGACGCCGAAGGAACCATCCAGGATGACTACCGCGTCGACTTTGTGCGCCAGCACCTGGAGTGGGTTGCCAAGGCAATCGCCGAGGGCGCCAAGTGCCGCGGATACCATTATTGGGCCGTCATCGATAACTGGTCTTGGGCAAATGCCTTTAAGAACCGTTACGGTTTTGTCGAGGTCGACCTTATGGACGGCTACAAGCGCCGCCTTAAGAAGTCGGCAGCTTGGCTCAAGCAGGTCGCCACGACCCACGTGGTTGACTAGCGACCGGGCGAACGCCCAGACCGTGCGCCGCCGCGCGCAACACATGGCACATCTGGTGGCAGAGGGCGACAGGCCACCGTGCGTATAGGAAAAGGCCGGATTTGAAAGTTAGGAGCAATCATGGCCAGTGACAACGGAAAGAGCTTCCTCGACAAGTTTGCCGAGGTCTCTGCGAAGGTGGGAAACCAGGTTCACCTGCGTTCCCTGCGTGACGCCTTCGCGACCATCACGCCGCTCTATATCCTTGCGGGTATCGCGGTTCTTATTAACAACGTCGTGTTCCCTCTGTTCCCGCTCGATGCGGCGGGCCTTGCCAATCTTCAGACGTGGGGTTCGGCAATTACGCTGGGCACCCTCAACGTCTCTGCCATTATCTTGGCCGGATTGATTGGCTACAGCCTCGCTAAGAACAAGCGTTTCGATAACCCGCTCGCTTGCGTGGTCGTCGCCATCTCTGCTTTCGTCATCATGATGCCGCAGCAGATCACCGCCACGCTTGCCGCCACGAGCCCGCTGCTCACCGACAAGATCACCTCCGCCGAGGTCACGGGCGCCCTTTCGACTGCCAACACCGGCACCAACGGTCTGTTCTCGGCTATTATCATCGCCCTGCTTTCCGTCTCGCTCTTCATCAAGATTTCTGGCGTCGAGAAGCTCAAGGTTAAGCTGGGCGAGGGTGTGCCTCCCGCGGTCTCCAACTCCTTCAACGTCATGATCCCGATGCTGCTCAACCTCGCAATCTTCGCTCTTGCCGCAGCCCTGCTCGCCGTGTGCGCCGGCACCGATCTGTGCGACATCATCTCCACGTGCATCTCCAACCCGCTCAAGAGCATCATGAACGCCGGTCCGTGGGCTGTTATCCTCATCTACACCCTTGCTAACCTGCTGTTCTGCGTTGGTATTCACCAGTCCACCATCTCTGGCGCTACCGTCGAGCCGATCCTGACCATGCTCATCGTCGACAACATGGCTACCTTTGCCGCCGGTGGCACCATCCAGCCCGATCACTACATGAACATGCAGATCGTTAACAGCTTCGCCCTCATCGGCGGCTCGGGCTGCACCCTCATGCTTCTGCTCGACACGCTCCTGTTCTCCAAGAACAAGGCTTCCGAGACCGTTTCCAAGATGGCTATCCTGCCTGGTCTGTTCAACATCAACGAACCGGTTATCTACGGTTACCCCATCGTGTACAACCTGCCGCTCATGATTCCGTTTGTCCTCCTTCCCGATCTGTTCATCGGCATCACCTATGGCCTTACCTGCGCAGGCATCATCAGCCCCTGCATCGCCCAGGTGCCCTGGACTATGCCTCCCGTCATCAATGCCCTGCTCGCTACGGGCTTTGACTGGCGCGCCGGCGTGTGGCAGGCTCTCGAGATTGTCATTGGCATGGCCGTCTACCTGCCCTTTATGAAGATTTCCGAGAAGGCAATCGCCAAGCAGGAGGCTCTCGCCGAGTAGAACGCCTAACGTTCGTCCCTTTCACCTTTGCGGGCGCCGGTACGCGGTGCCGGTGCCCGCAGCTCTCTCCCTTGCGTAAAGATGCAGGGGGGTGGGAACAATAGCCGCAAAGAGTGAAACCAGTCGTCGTCTGCGCGCCGCGCAGTTATAAGGAGGAAACCATGAAGAAGATCATGCTCTGCTGCAATGCCGGTATGTCCACGAGCCTGCTGGTCCAGAAGATGCAGGCCGAGGTCGCGAACCGTGGCTTGGAAATTGAGATCGAGGCTCGCCCCATGAACGAGGCCCACGATCACCTGGACGAGTGCGACATGTTGCTGCTTGGCCCGCAGATCGGCTACACCAAGGGCGATTTTGAGAAGGAGGCCGCTGGCCGCTTCCCGGTCGAGGTCATCAACATGGTCGACTACGGCCGCATGAACGCTGCCGGCATCATCGACCACTGCGTCAGCGTGATGGGCTAGGTGCAGCATATGGAGGATATGAACGAGTTGCAGATGACCTGCTTCGAGATCATCAGCTACGTCGGTACCGCCAAGAGTATGTACATCAATGCCGTGCAAAAGGCCAAGGAGGGCGATTTTGACGCTGCCGAGGAGCTTATCAAGCAGGGCGACGAGGCCTATAACGGTGGCCACGATGTCCATATGGGGCTCCTTAAAAAGGAGGCCAACGGCGAGCGTAACGGCGAGGCCCCGTTGATTCTGCTGCATGCCGAGGACCAGATGGCCGGCACCGAGACCATGCGCGTCATGGCGACGGAGCTCATCGAGATCCACAAGCAGCTGCAGGCGCTTCAGGCCTAGTCGGCGTTATCGCCGCGATGGACCGTGCAGTCCAACAGACAATACAGTCCCTTTCACGGGCGCCGGGAGCCTCCGCCTCTCGGCGCTCGTTGTTTTTGGCAAAGGTTTACGCGGCCTGTTGGCTGGTACCGCGTGTTTCCCCAGATAAAACCTACCAAACAAACCTGTCCCTTTTTGGTAGGTTTTTGCCTTGGGAGCGGTACCATACAGGCAATGTTTAAACGAGAAAGGTGGGCTCCCATGGAACCTAAGCAGTACTATATCGGCATTGACGTCGGCGGCACTTCGGTTAAGGAGGGCCTGTTCGACGAAGACGGTAACCTGCTTGCCAAGGCCAGCGTGCCTACGCCTCCCATCGTTGACGCTGCGGGCTTTGCCGCGGTGACCGAGGCTATCGACCAGGTGGTTGCCAAGGCGCAGATTCCGCGTGCCTTTGTGGCGGGCATTGGCCTGGCTGTTCCGTGCCCTATCCCGGCGTCGGGCGATGCCAAGGTCAAGGCCAACATTGCCATTAACCTGCCCGAGCTTAAGATCGCCATCCAGGAGCACTGCCCCGACGCGGTCGTTAAGTACGAGAACGATGCCAACGCCGCTGCCATGGGCGAGGCCTGGCTCGGCTCTGCCAAGGGCGTGCAGAACGTCGTGATGGTCACCATCGGTACCGGCGTGGGCGGCGGCGTTATCGTTAACGGCGACGTGGTGTCGGGCGTTGTGGGTGCCGGCGGCGAGATTGGCCACATGTGCCTGAACCCGGCTGAGGAACGCACCTGCGGCTGCGGCGGCCATGGCCATCTGGAGCAGTATTCCAGCGCCACCGGCGTGGTGAGCAACTACCTTGCCGAGTGCGAAAAGGCGGGCGTCGAGCCCATCGAGCTGACCGGCCCCTCCGATTCCAAGGACGTGTTCCAGGCCTGCCGCGAGGGCGACAAGCTCGCGCTGGCCGCGGCCGATACCATGGCCGACTATCTCGGCCGCGCACTGGCGCTTATTGCCAACGTGGTTGATCCCGAGATGTTCCTCATCGGCGGCGGCGCCTCCGCCTCGGCCGATGTCTACCTCGACAAGGTTCGCGAGCACTTTAAGCAGTACGCGCTTTCCGCCTCGCGCGAGACGCCCATTAAGGTCGCTTCGCTCGGAAACGACGCCGGCATCATCGGTGCCGCCTACGTAGCCCTGCGCGCCGCCGGCAAATAGCTGGTGCAAGGGGGACAGGTTACTTTGCACCAACATGGTGCAAAAGGGACAGCCTTGGCCCCCGTGCCTGCGCCCCAAAATATGCCGTGGCCCTTCCGTCTGCGAAGGCTCGGCATCGGCGTGCTACCATAGCTACGTCCAAGTACACATATCAAGTGGAGGATATCCATGGCAAACGTTCTTGTCTTTGGTCACCAGAACCCCGATAACGACGCCATCATGAGCGCCGTCGTCCTGTCCCAGCTGCTCAACCAGGTTGAGTATGCCGGCAACACCTACGAGGCCTGCGCCCTTGGTCAGCTTCCGGCAGAGTCCGCCAAGCTGCTCGCCGACGCCGGCATTGCCGAGCCCCGCGTGATTGAGTCCGTCGAGGCCGGTCAGCTTGTCGTCCTCACCGACCACAACGAGTCCGCCCAGTCCGTCGCGGGCCTTAAGGACGCCACGGTCTTTGGCGTCGTCGACCATCACCGCATCGGCGACTTCGAGACCGCCGGCCCGCTGCATTACATCTGCCTGCCCTGGGGCTCCAGCTGCACCATCGTCACCAAGCTCGCCGGCGTGCTCGGCGTTGAGCTTTCCGACGTACAGGCCAAGCTGCTGCTCTCGGCCATGATGACCGACACGCTCATGCTCAAGAGCCCCACCACCACCGATGTCGACCGCGCCGTCGCCGCCAAGCTCGGCGAGCAGGTGGGCGTCGACCCGGTCAAGTTTGGCATGGAGGTCTTCCTCACCCGTCCGTCCGGCTCCTTCACTGCAGCCGAGATGGTCGGCAACGACATCAAGATGTTCGAGCCCGCTGGCAAGAAGCTGCTCATTGGCCAGTACGAGACCGTCGACAAGAGCCGCGCACTCGGCATGATCGACGAGATCCGCGAGGCCATGCGCGCCTACGCCGCCGAGAAGGGCGCCGACGGCATTGTCCTGTGCATCACCGACATCATGGAGGAGGGCTCGCAGGTCCTGCTCGAGGGCGAGACCGAGGCTGCTCAGAAGGGCCTGGGCATTGCCGATGAGTACGACGGCGTCTGGATGCCGGGCGTCCTCTCCCGTAAGAAGCAGGTCGCTGCCCCCATCATGGCCGCCTGCTAGGTTTAGTTGACCGAACGCCACGACCGGATCGCGGACGCCCCGCGCTCCGGTCGTTTTTTGTGCACGGCGCCGCGTCGTCTCCCGGACAGGCGTGCCCGTGCCGTTGAGCAAATAATGTTCAACCTGTGGTTCCGCTTTTCGGCCACGCCTGCGTGCTTGTCGTGCAGGGTAGGCTAGATGCAAGCGTAATACGTTAGAGCGCGGCGCCGCCACTTGGGCGGGCCGTGCTTTTTTAAGACGGGAGCTTTCCCGTGAAAGGAGCCGCCCATGGCAGCACCCGAGCAGCTGTTCAACGTTCGTGAACGCAAGCGCTTTGAACGTCACGACATCTGGGAGCGCATCGCCGAGAACGGCACGATTTCCGCCGCGGTTATGGTCATCGCCGCCATCGCCGCCGTCATTTGCGCCAATACCGATGCCTACGAGGCCATCCATCACTTTTTGGAGACCCCGCTGTATGTGGGTCTGGGGCATTTGACGGCTGGCCTCACCGTTGAGCTTTTCGTCAACGACTTCCTCATGGCGATTTTCTTTTTGTTGGTGGGCATTGAGCTTAAGTACGAAATGACGGTCGGCGAGCTCAAGAATCCGCGTCAGGCCATGCTTCCCATGCTGGCGGCCGTGGGCGGCGTCGTCGTTCCCGCCTGCATCTACCTGATCTTTAACCATGCCGGCGCCCGCAACGGTTGGGCCATCCCCATGGCAACCGATATTGCCTTCGCGCTGGGCGTGCTGTCGCTTTTGGGCAATCGCGTGCCCAACGGCGTGCGCGTGTTCTTCTCGACGCTCGCCATCGCCGACGACCTCATCTCCATCGCCGCCATCGCCATCTTCTACGGTCAGAGCCCCAATCCGTTTTGGTTGGGCGCCGCCGCGCTTGTGACCTGCGCGCTCGTGTGGCTCAACAAGACGCAGCATTACCGCCTTGCCCCGTATTCGGTACTGGGGCTGCTGCTGTGGTTCTGCATGTTCAAGAGCGGCGTACATGCCACGCTTGCTGGCGTCATCTTGGCCTTTACCATCCCGGCCAAGTGTGGCGTCAAGCTCGATAGCCTCACCGATTGGCTGGGCGAGTGCCTGCCGCTGCTCGATGACCGCTACGATGATGAGGCACACATCCTGGGCCAGCATGACTTTACCGTCTCGACAACCAAGGTCGAGCGCGTCATGCACCGCGTGACCCCGCCGCTTATCCGCATGGAGCGTCTGATCTCCACGCCGGTCAACTTTGTGATCCTGCCGATCTTTGCGTTCGTAAACGCTCAGGTTCGCTTAGTGGGCGTGGACATGAGCACGCTGCTCACCGACCCGGTGACGCTCGGCGTGTACTTTGGCATGCTGCTGGGCAAGCCGATCGGCATCTTTGGTATGACGTTTGCCCTGGTTAAGCTTAAGGCCTGCGAGCTGCCGCACAATGTCAACTGGCACATGATTGCCGGCGTGGGCATTCTGGGCGGTATCGGCTTTACCATGTCGATTCTCATCAGCGGCCTTGCCTTCCCGACGGCCCAGTTTGAGGTTCTTGCAGCCAAGGCCGCTATTCTCGCCGGTTCGGTCACCGCAGCCGTGCTCGGCATGATCTACATGAGCGTGGTCTGCAAGCATCTCTCGCCCAAAGACGAGTAAGAGCGCGAAAACCGGCTCCAGAACCGATTCGGGCGCGTTCAAAATGCGGATTCGGGCGGTGCTTGCCGCCTGCCAGACACGCCAGTGGTCAAAAAACGCCGTTTGTGAGTACTGTCACAAACGGCGTATCATTTTAGGTGCGGAAAATAATGAACAAAGTTATAAGAACTGTACGTTAATGAGTGACCATCGAATTCCAATTTGGCGCTAGCTGACGGTGATTAGGAAGTTTCAAGTCGAGTTTTGCCGATTTCGACCAAGAATCGCTGCTACTAAAAAGGTAACAGTACTCATATTTGCCCTTTTTTGGCCACAAGCCCTAAAACAAGCCTCGCCAAGGTCGGGAAGCGGGCCAAATCGCCGGCCTCGAGGCTTATTCCACCGTTCCGTAGACGGCGCCCCAGCCGTGGGCGGCCAAGGCGGAGTTGAGCTGGTCGCAAAGTGACTGGCGGTCGTAGTAGCCGGGCGGCAAAAGGTTCACGATCTCCATGAGGTCGGGCGCCAGGTCCAAGATTTCGGCCTGTACGATCAGATCCAGGCGGTCGATGGCGTGGCGGTCGTAAAACAGTCCGTCGACCAGGCGCTGCAAGTCGCCGAATTCCTCGGCCTGAAACGATCCGTACTCCATAGTGCCTCCTTGGGCGCCCCACGCCGGCATGCGCGGCGATTCGTAATTCATTGCGATGAACTTAATCTATCACGGCTTCATACCGTTGCGGCGGTGGCGGTCTATACTTAGACGAACTGCAACGTACCGCTTCGCGAAAGGTCGCACCCATGCAGACGATCTACCAGAAGATGGAAACCACCGAACTCGATGCCGCCATCGAGGCGCTTAAAGCCGAGGTTGCCGAGGTCAAGGCCAAGGGCCTGGCGCTCGACATGGCGCGCGGCAAGCCGTCGCCCTCCCAGGTGAACATTTCTCGCCCCATGCTCGATATCCTCAATGCCGATGCCGATCTGCACGACGGCAATGTCGACTGCTCCAACTACGGTTGCTTCGAGGGCATTCCCTCGGCACGCAAGCTGGCGGGGGAGTTCCTGGGTTGTCCTGCCGAGCAGACGCTCGTACTGGGCTCATCGAGCCTGCTGATCGAGCACGATATCGCCGGTATGTTCTGGCGTTGCGGCTCGTGCGGCAGCGACCCTTGGGAGGCTTACGAGGCAGCGCACGACGGCAAGAAGGTCAAGTTCCTGTGCCCCGTTCCTGGCTACGATCGCCACTTTGGCATCACCGCCGACTTGGGCATCGAGAACGTCCCCGTCGCGATGACCGACAACGGCCCCGACATGGACGAGGTTGAGCGCCTGGTTGCCACCGACGACTCCATCAAGGGCATCTGGTGCGTGCCCAAGTATTCCAACCCCACGGGTATCACCTTTAGCGAGGACACTGTGCGTCGCCTGGTCGAGATGCCCACGGCCGCGCCCGATTTCCGCATCTTCTGGGACAACGCCTACTGCGTGCACGACCTGTACGACGAGACCGACGAGCTCGCCAACATCTTCGATCTTGCCCGCGCGGCGGGCACCGAGGACCGCGTGGTGGCCTTTGCCTCGACGTCCAAGATCACCTTCCCGGGTGCCGGCATCGGCTTTATCGGTGCGAGCCCCGCGGTCATCGCCGAGTTCTCCAAGCGCCTGAAGGCCGGTCTTATTAGCGCCGACAAGCTCAACCAGCTGCGTCACGTGCGTTTCCTTCCCACCATCGAGGCGGTCAAGGAGCACATGAAAAAGCATGCCGAGTTCCTGCGCCCGCGCTTTGAGGCCGTTGAGCGTAAACTCACCGAGGGCTTGGGCAACACGGGTTGCGCCACTTGGACTCATCCCCATGGCGGCTACTTTGTGAGTTTCGATGGCCCCGAGGGCTCGGCCCAGAAGGTCGCCGCGCTTTGTGCCGACCTGGGCGTCAAGCTCACGCCGGCTGGTGCCACCTGGCCTTATGGCAAGGATCCGCGCGACACCAACATCCGCATCGCGCCGAGCTATCCCACGGTCGAGGACCTGGAGGCTGCGCTCGATGTGCTGGTGCTGGCTGTCAAGCTCGTCGCTGCCGAGCTTGCGCGTACCGAGCGCGCCTAACGCGTAGGGCCCCGCAAGTCCGCGCCTAGTACTATCCGCACTTTCGATACGTAAAGGAGCGTATACATGGATTTGGGTATTTCCACCAACCCCACGCCAGAGCTCTACACCATTAAGGTGACCGGTGAGATCGATATCTCTAACGCCGATAGCCTGCGCAATGCCATCGACCTGGCGCTCGAGCAGCCCACTGAGGCCGTTGAGCTCGATTTTGCCCAGGTGAGCTACATCGATTCGACAGGCATTGGCGTGCTTGTGGGCGCCGCACACCACGCAGCTGATCATGGTAAGCGTTTTAGCTGCGTCAACGTGCAGCCCCCGGTGATGCGCGTGGTTCAGCTGTTGGGTGTCGACCAGGAGATTTCGATCACCGCTGCATAATCTTTGCCCCCAAAAGGGCGTGCCGTTTGGCATATGTTTGTGATGCGCTCGGACGTTTTGGCGTCCGGGCGCTATACTTGACCGAATGAATAGACGAGTTCCGGCCGAATGGCGCGGTGCGGGCTCGACTCACATCGAGCCTTGGAGGTATGTGTGTTTGGTATTGGAGAGGGTGAGCTCGCGATCATCGTGGTCTTCGGCTTTTTGCTGTTTGGCCCGGATAAGCTCCCGCAGATGGGCCGCACGATCGGCCGTGCCATCCGTCAGTTCCGCGAGACGCAGGAAAAGATGACGGCCGTTGTTCAGTCCGAGATTATCGATCCGGTGAGCGAGGCCGCGTCGGCCCCGGTCAAGCCCAAGAAGACTGCTGCGACCGACGACGATTCCGATGCGGACGAGGATGCCGCCGAGACGGCAGCGCCCGCCAAGAAGGAGACCTTTGCCGAGCGTCGCGCCCGTCTTGCTGCCGAGAAGGCCGCAAGCGAGGGTGCTGCTGAGGGCGAAGGCGCTGTTGATGAGGCCGAGGGTACAGAGCCTGCTACTGCCGTCGAGCCCGAGCCTGCTGCAGAGCCCGAGCCCGAGCCGGCAGAGCCCACGACGGCTGACCTCTACGCCCGCCGTCCCCGCAAGCGCAAGGCTGTCGTCGACCAGCTCGCTCGCGAGCTCGAGGCCGAGGACGCTGCCGAGACTGCTGCCGCCGATGCCCCGAAGGGAGGCGATGAGTAATGCCTATCGGACCTGCGCGTATGCCGCTCTTCGATCACCTGGGAGAGCTCCGTCGCCGCCTGACCATCGTGGTCGTGTCGGTGTTTGCCGCCGCCATCGTGCTGTACTTTGCCACGCCCGTGGTGCTCGATATCCTCGAGGATCCCATCCGCTCGTTTGTGCCGGACGGTAAGTTCTACATCACCACCACGCTCGGCGGCTTTGGACTGCGCTTCTCGCTGGCCATCAAGATGGCCGTGGTCATGTGCACGCCCATGATCATCTGGCAGATCCTGGCATTTTTCCTGCCGGCACTGCGCCCCAACGAGCGCAAATGGGTCGTACCCACGGTGCTCGCCTCGACGGTGCTGTTCTTCCTGGGCGCCATCTTCTGCTACTTCGTCATTATTCCGGCGGGCTTTGAGTGGCTCATCGGCGAGACCTCGGCCGTCGCAACCGCGCTGCCCGACCTGGAGAACTACGTCAACATGGAGCTGCTCTTTATGATCGGCTTTGGTGTGGCGTTTGAGCTGCCGCTCATCATCTTCTACCTGTCCGTCTTCCATATTGTGTCCTATGCGGCCTTCCGCAGCGCCTGGCGTTACGTATACGTTGGCCTGCTCGTGGGCTCGGCTGTGATTACGCCCGACGGCTCGCCCGTTACGCTGGGTCTCATGTATGGCGCCCTGCTCTCGCTCTACGAGATTTCGCTTGCCATCGCTCGCGTGGTCATTACCGCGCGCGAGGGCAAGGAGGGCCTGTTCGTGAGCCGTCTGGACCTGTTCTCGGACGACGAGGAGTAAATCGGTATGCACGAGGTTGGCATTGTCAACGGCATGCTCGATACAGTGATTCGCGCGGCGCGTGGGGCGGGGGCCTCGCGCGCCGTTTTGGTAACGCTTCGTATCGGGGATATGACCGAGGTCGTGCGCGAGGCGCTCGACTTTGCGTGGGAGACGTTTCGCGACGAGGACCCGCTCACGCGCGGCTGCGAGCTTGCCGTGGAGGAGGTCCATCCACAAAGCGAGTGCCTGGACTGCGGCGAGGTCTTTGAGCACGACCGTTTCCATTGTCGCTGCCCCCAGTGTGGCGGCGCCAACGTGCGCCTGCTGCACGGCCGCGAGCTCGATATCGCAAGTATCGAAATCGAAACCCCCGACGATTAGCCCGCTAGCCATCTAGCGATGGGGTATAAAGGGGCCAAAGTAAGGAGCGCTAAGTATGGCCGAGAAAACGATTGATATTGCTTCGCCGATTCTGTCGCGCAACGAGCGCCTGGCAGATCAGCTGCGTCATCGATTTGAGCAGACGAACACCTACGTGATCAATGTGCTGTCGAGCCCCGGCTCGGGTAAGACCACCACGATTCTGGGCACCAACGAGCGCCTGCGTGACAAAGCCGGCCTGCGCTGTGCCGTCATCGAGGGCGATATCGCTTCGGATGTCGACGCCATTACCATGAAGGAAGCCGGCATGCCCGCCATCCAGATTAACACGGGCGGTCTGTGCCACCTCGAGGGCAACATGATCATGGAGGCTGTCGATGCCTTCGACCAGGCTGTGGGTCTGGAGAACATCGACGTCATCTTTATCGAAAACGTGGGTAACCTGGTCTGCCCGGTCGACTTTGACCTGGGCGAGAACCTGTCCATCATGATTCTCTCGGTGCCCGAGGGCGACGACAAGCCCATCAAGTATCCGGGCATCTTCCAGCACGCCGGCGCGCAGCTGCTCAACAAGGTCGACGTGGCCCCGGCTTTCGATTTTGACATGGATAGGTATACTAAGACACTCGATGACCTCAATCCGCAGGCGCCGCGGTTTGCCGTGAGCGCGCGCAAGGGCGAGGGCATGGATGCCTGGTGCGATTGGCTCATCGGGCAGATTGAGCAAGCAAGGGCGTAAGTCGGCCGCCATACGGGCGGGCGTAGCCGCAGAGATACGAGATAGGAGCCTCTTTTGAAGCTCATCATCGCCGAGAAAAACGACGCCGCGCGTCAGATTGCCGAGCGTCTGTCCACGGGCAAGCCCAAAAAGGACAAGGTGTACAACACCGCCATCTACCGTTTTGAGTGGAAGGGCGAGGAGTGCGTGACGATCGGCCTTGCCGGTCACATCCTTGCGCCCGATTTTTGCGACAGCGTGCTGTTCGATAAAAAGCTGGGCTGGTATTCGGTCACCGAGGACGGCGAGATGCTGCCGGCCGATATGCCCGATGGCCTGGCACGTCCGCCCTACGACACCAAGCGCAAGCCGTTTCTTGCTGATGGTATCTCCATCAAGGGCTGGAAGCTCGAGAGCCTGCCTTACCTCACCTGGGCGCCCGTCATTAAGCTGCCGGCCGAGAAGGAGCTCATCCGCTCGCTCAAGAACCTTGCCAAGAAGTCCGACAGCGTCATCATCGCCACGGACTTCGATCGCGAGGGCGAGCTGATCGGTTCGGACGCCCTCAACAAGGTGCGTGAGGTGGCGCCCGACTTGCCGGTTGCCCGCGCCCAATACTCTTCGTTTACCAAGGCCGAGATCACGCAGGCCTTCGATAATCTCGTCTCGCTCGACCAGAATCTGGCCGACGCCGGCGAGAGTCGCCAGCACATCGACCTCATTTGGGGCGCGGTACTCACGCGCTATCTGACGCTCGCCAAGTTTGGCGGCTTTGGTAACGTGCGCTCTGCCGGCCGCGTGCAGACGCCGACACTCGCCCTGGTGGTCGAGCGCGAGCGCGAGCGCATGGCGTTTGTGCCCGAGGACTATTGGCAGATTCGCGGTATGGGTGCCGCTCAGGGTGCTGCCGAGGATGATCGCTTTAAGATCGCGCACAAGACAGCGCGTTTTACCGACAAGGATGCTGCCGAGACGGCGTATGGTCATGTCGACGGTGCCAAGACGGCAACTGTCGCCGCGGTGACCAAGCGCTCGCGCAAGCAGCAGCCGCCCACGCCGTTTGCGACGACCTCGCTGCAGGCCGCCGCCGCGGCCGAGGGCATCTCGCCTGCGCGTACGATGCGCATCGCCGAGTCTCTCTACATGGCGGGTCTTATCAGCTATCCGCGTGTCGACAACACCGTGTACCCCGCGACGCTCGATCTGGGCGCCGTGGTGAGCGATCTGGCAAAGATCAACCCGGCGCTGGCGCCCGTGTGCAAAAAGGTGCTCGCCGGTCCCATGAAGCCCACGCGCGGCAAGGTCGAGACCACCGACCACCCGCCTATCTACCCCACGGGCGAGGGCGATCCATCCACGCTCGATGGCGGCCAGCGCAAGCTCTACGACCTCATCGCCCGCCGCTTCTTGGCGACGCTTATGGGTCCTGCGACCATCGAGAACACCAAGCTCGAGCTCGATGTGAACGGCGAGCCGTTCGTGGCTTCGGGCGATGTGCTCGTGACCCCCGGTTTCCGCGAAGCGTATCCGTATGGACTCAAGCGCGACGAGCAGATGCCGCCGCTTGAGCAGGGCGATACGGTCGACGTGTTCGACATTAAGCTCGAGGCCAAGCAGACCGAGCCGCCCGCGCGCTACAGCCAGGGCAAGCTCGTGCAGGAGATGGAAAAGCGCGGCCTGGGTACCAAGTCCACGCGTGCGAGCATCATCGAGCGCCTGTATGCCGTGCGCTATCTCAAAAATGATCCCGTTGAGCCGAGCCAGCTGGGCATCGCCATCATCGACGCGCTGACGCAATTTGCCCCGCGCATCACGAGCCCCGATATGACCAGCGAGCTTGATGGCGATATGACTCGCGTCGAGCGCGGCGAGGATACCGAAGAGCATGTCGTGACGCACTCGCGCGCGCTGCTGGCTGGCGTGCTCGACGAGCTGCTCAAGCACACGCAGGAGCTGGGCGACGCTATCAGCGACGCCGTCACGGCCGATGCGCGTGTGGGTGCCTGCCCCAAGTGCGGCAAGGATCTGGTTATGAAGACGAGCGCCAAGACCCGTGGCAGCTTTATCGGCTGCATGGGCTGGCCCGACTGCGACGTGACCTATCCGGTGCCGAGCGGCGTCAAGGTAAGCCCGCTCGAGGGCGAGGCGGCCGTGTGCCCCGAGTGCGGCGCGCCGCGCATTAAATGCCAGCCGTTCCGTCAAAAGGCCTTCGAGATCTGCGTGAACCCAACGTGCCCCACCAACTACGAGCCCGACCTTAAGGTGGGCGAGTGCAAGGTGTGCGCCGAGGCCGGACGCCATGGCGACCTGATCGCGCACAAGAGCGAGAAGAGCGGCAAGCGCTTTATCCGCTGCACCAACTACGATGACTGCGGCGTGAGCTATCCTCTGCCGGCGCGCGGTAAGCTCGAGGCGACGGGTGAGACCTGCCCCGAGTGCGGTGCCCCCATCGTGGTGGTCAACACGGCGCGCGGCCCGTGGCGCATCTGCGTGAACATGGACTGCCCGACCAAGGAGAAGAAGCCCGCCCGCGGCCGCAAGACCACGACCAAGGCGAGCACGGCCAAGAAGACGACGGCTAAGAAAGCCACTGCCGCCAAGAAGACGACCGCGAAGAAGTCGACTGCCAAGAAAGCAGCCGCCGACAAGTAACAGCGCAGCCGAAACATTGACCAAAACAAAAATGAGCGAGGACCCCGCGATCCTCGCTCATTTTTTTGACCGGCAGTTAGGGACGTTCCTTTTCTGCCGGCAGTTTAGGAACGTCCCTAACTGCCGGCTCGGGAACGACAAAGTGCTAGTTCACCTCGACAGGTTTGGCGCCGGGATAGCGCTCCTCAAAGTCTAGGCGGTACTTATTGTCATTGGTGCCCGCCATGTTGTCGCGCGACAGCGGCGCCACGATCTCATTCTTGTGGTCCGCAGGATTGGCGTATTTCAGGCTGATCTCCCAGGCATCACAGATTGCGTCGATGCGGTGATCTAGGTCGTCGTACAGGGCAACGATGTCCTTCCAAGAGCTGTAGTTCTTGGAGCTCGTCGGGACGTCCAGGTCCTCGACGATATCGTAGTACTGCTCGATGGTGTCTTCCGTGCGCTCGGCGACGTCGGCGAGATTTTGACGGGTGGTGCGATCTTCTTCCAGATAGCTGCCGTTGAAGTTCTGTGCGCAGCCACGGACGTAGTTGTCGAGGTCTTCGAGCAGGTCGTAGTATTCGCTCAGTCGGCGGTAGAGGTTCTGCTCGGAGAGCGTTGCTTCGCTGCCATCCTCGTCGTCATCGTCATCATCGTCGTACAGGCTGTTGGGATCGCCGAGAGGCTTTAGGTCATCGTCGTCGACGTCATGGTGCAGCTTAGCTACCTCGGCAGTCGTCTGCGTGGCGGCGTTGTCGAACGGTCTGATCGCAAAGAAGATGACCAGGGCGATGATGATCGTCACCAGCACAACGATAACGGCGATAAGCGGCCCGGTGCCGCTCTTTTTGGGAGCGGGGGTCTGTGGTGAAGCGAGCGCGTATGCGGGAGCTGGCTGCTGTTGGGGCGAGCCACTCGCGACGGGTATGCGCTGCGTGGTCTCGACGGCCGCGGGGCCTGCGGCGGGGTCGGGGCGATAGGCGAGGGGGTCGTCCGCCTTGGCTTGCGACGTATCGAGGGAACCGGTCTGCTCAAAAGCAGGCTGGCTATCGCTCGCGGTTGTTTGCTCAACGGGTGCACCGCACGAGGTGCAGAACTTGGCATCATCTGCAAGAAGTTTGCCGCACGAGGCGCAATACCGAGACATTGCCACTCCTTTCGCCACATTTCAATGCAATACGACGATTATACCCAGCACCCCAAAAAGCCGGCAGTTGGGGACATTCCTTTTCGGCCGGCAGTTTAGGAACGTCCCTAACTGCCGCCTGAGTAGCCATTGGCTAGGTGGGATTTGGGACGCGCCGAGCACTGGGGTATCATGGCTTGGTTGCTATAACTCGCATTTACGCGCCTTGTAGGAAGGGGCCGCGCCCATGGCTTTTGAGCCCGCTCAACATAGCTTTATCACGCTCGAGGGCGTCGATGGCGCCGGCAAGTCCACGCAGGCGCGCCTGCTTGCCCGCGCGCTCGAACTCGCTGGCTACCAGGTTGTGAGCCTGCGCGAGCCGGGCGGTACCGCCATCAGCGAAAAGATCCGTGCTCTGCTGCTCGACCCCGCCAATACAGCGATGGGCGACACCTGCGAGTTGTTGCTCTACGAGGCGGCACGCGCTCAGTTGGTGCACGAGGTCATCGCGCCCGCCCTTGCTGTCGGCAAGGTGGTCCTGTGCGACCGCTTCTACGATTCCACAACCTGCTATCAGGCATTTGCCGACGGCCTTGACCGCCAGATAGTGCGCGATGCCAACAACCTGGCCGTTGCGGGGACGCATCCGGCGCTCACGCTCGTCTATCACATCACGCCCGAGCAGGCGGCGCTACGCATGGCAGCCCGTGGCGCGGCAGATCGCATGGAGGCTAAGGGCATGGCCTTCCAAGAGCGTGTCTACCAGGGATTTTGCGCCATTGCCGCCGAGGAGCCAAACCGCGTAAAGCTCATCGACGCCACCGCGCCCATCGAGGAAGTCTTCGAGAAGACGGTCGAGCAGGTTCGCGCGTACGGTCTCGACATTCCGCGGGAAGCCGTCGCCGCCGCGCTTACCAAGGAGGCCGAGTAACATGGCCCCCGCTCAGGCAAGCCTGCTGGCAAAGCTCGACACCCAAGAGCGCGTGCGCGACTTTTTGACCAATGCCGTCGCTAGCGGTCGCGCATCGCACGCCTACCTGTTTTTGGGCGCGCCCGGCGCGGGCAAGCTCGACGCCGCGTGGGCGCTCGCCCAAGCCTTCCTGTGCGAGCAGGACGGCTGCGGCGCATGCGACAGCTGCGTGCGCGTTGCTCGCCATACGCATCCCGACGTTCACTATTACACGCCCGAGAGCGCCACGGGCTACCTCATTGCCCAGACCCGCGAGCTGCTCGACGACGTGCCGCTGGCGCCCATCCGCGCCAAGGCCAAGGTCTACATCATCGACCGTGCCGAGCAACTGCGTGCCAACACCGCCAACGCACTGCTCAAAACGCTCGAGGAGCCGCCCGAGGGCGTTATGTTTATCTTGCTGGGCACCTCGGCAGACGTGATGTTGCCCACCATCGTGAGCCGCTGCCAGTGCGTGCCGTTTCGGCTGGTGTCGCCCGCCGTGGCCGCGCGTGCCGTGAGTCGCGCCACCGGTCAGGACCCTGCGCGTTGTCGCATGGCCGTTGCCGTAGCGGGAAGCCCCACGCGTGGCATCGAGTTCCTCAAGAGCGCCGAGCGCCAGGATGCTCGCCGCCAGATGGTCCGTGCCATCGATTCGCTCATCGCCGCCGACGAGGCCGACGTGCTCAGTCGCGCCAAGTCACTCATCGTCGCCGTTAAGGCGCCGCTCGCCGAGGTCAAGTCCACGCAGGAAAAGGTGCTCGAGCAAAACGCCGACTACCTGTCGCGTGGAGCATTGAAGCAGCTTGAGGACCGCAACAAGCGCGAACTCAACGCGCGCGAGCGTTCGGGTATCATGGAAGCGCTGGCGAGCGCGCGGACGCTTATGCGCGACGTGCTGCTGACGCTTCAGGACGAGGCGGCCGACGTGGTGAACGAAGACGTGCGCGACACGATCGGGCGGCTTGCCGCCGCGACGAATGTTGCGGGTGCCACGCGGGCGCTCGAGGCGGTCGCAACCGCCGAGCGCAACATCGCCAGAAACGTTACTCCCCAGCTGGCCATCGAGGTCATGCTGTTCGATATCAGGAAGGCACTGAAATGCCGTTAGTCGTACCCGTTAAGTTTACCTATGCCTCGCGCGACCTGTGGTTCGATCCGCAGGACCTGGATATCCTCGAGGCCGATTATGCCATTTGCTCCACCGAGCGCGGAACCGAGATCGGCCTGGTCACGGCCGATCCCTTTGAGGTGCCGCAGGACGAGATCGGCCAGCCGCTCAAGCCCGTGCTGCGCGTTGCGAGCGACATCGACCTGCAGCTTGCCGACGACTTGGCCATCCAGGGCGACGAGGCGATGGTCGATTTCCGCCGTCTGGTCAAAGAGCTCGACCTCGAGATGAAGCCGGTGGGCGTCGAGTACCTGTTTGGCGGCGAGAAGGCCGTGTTCTACTTTGCGGCCGAGGAGCGCGTCGATTTTCGCCAGCTCGTCAAGGATCTGTCCTCGACGCTGCACATCCGCGTCGACATGCGCCAGATCGGCGTGCGCGACGAGACCCGCCTGGTGGGCGGCTATGCCCAGTGCGGACAGGAGCTCTGCTGTACGCGCTTTGGCGGACAGTTTGAGCCCGTCTCGATCCGCATGGCAAAAGAGCAGGACCTGCCGCTCAACTCGTCCAAGATCAGCGGCGTGTGCGGCCGCCTGATGTGCTGCCTGCGCTATGAGTTCGAAGCGTACAAGGACTTTAAGAGCCGTGCGCCCAAAAAGAAGACGCTCATCGATACGCCGCTCGGCAAGGCGCGTATTCAGGAATATGACACGCCGCGTGAGCAGCTGGTGCTGCGCCTGGAGAACGGCAAGGTCTTTAAGGTCAACCTGGCCGATATGACCTGCTCGGAGGGCTGCAAAAAGAAGGCCGCCGAGCAGGGCTGCAACTGCCGCCCCGACTGCGTGACGCGCGACGTGCTCGAGCGCATCGAGTCGCCCGAGATGCGCCTGGCGCTCATGGAGCTCGATCGCGAGAACGGCGTCGACGTGGGCGATGGCCTGTCGAGCGCCGACCGTCTTGCTGGCACGTCGATGCCCAAGCGCCGTCGTCGCGATGCTGAATCCGATGCTCGCGCCGGTCAGGGGCAGGGCGAGGGTCGTGGCCGCGGAAAGGGCCGTGGCAATGCCGCAACGCCTGAGGCCGAGGAGGCCGCCGGTGGCCGTCGTCGTCGCAAGCGCGCGGGCTCGGGCGATGTCGGCGAGGCTGCAGCTGCAGGCAAGAACTCCTCCCGCGAGCGCGAGACTCAGCAGCCTCAGCAGCAAAACCGCGGCGGTGGCATGAACCCCACGCGCCGTCGCCGCCGTCACCTGTCGAGCGAGGAGCGCGAGGATGCCTTCCGCGCCGCAGCTGCTCGCGAGGCTGGTGCCGCTTCCAAGGGCGCCTCGGCCTCCGATGCGCCTGCCGACAAGGGCGGCAAGTCACGTGGCGAGGATGAGCGCGCGCCGCGTCCGCGCCGTCGCCATTCCTCGGGCGCGCAACAGAAGCCCTCAGTGCCCTCCGTTGCCGATCAGGTCTCGGATGGCGAGGTCAAGGTCACGCGCCGTCGTCCCGGGGATGGCGGGGGAGCGGCTGCCAAGGCTTCGCGTGGCGCCGCTCGCGATGAGCGCGAGCCGCGCGAGGATCGCGGTGGCGAGGGCTCGGCCGACCAGGGTCAAAAGCGCCGTCGCCGTCGCCGTTCCCGCAAGCCGCGCCAGGATGGTGGCGAGGGCTCGACCCCGTCTTCGTCCGCACCACAACCGCCCGCCGGCGAATAACGCCCGCGAGCGGATTTAGCCCGCCTTGCCCCGAGCGCATCGGGGTATCATAGCGCCGAATCAACAACCCTCCCTGCGACCGAACGTAGGGAGGGTTGTGTCTTGAAGAGCCATCTGAACATATTGAGCTGTCTGCAGGGTGCCGGTGCCCTACCGTTTGCGGACGAATTACTACCGTTTGCCGAGCGGGCGGCGCACGAGGCGCTTGAGGCGTTGTCGCCCACGCGATGCGCCGGCTGCGAGCGCTCCGGCGCGCTTATTTGCCAAGACTGCCTGGCTGCGCTCACGCTCATCGACCCATGTCATAGCTGCACCCGATGCGGCGCCCCGTTTGGGGATTTGCTGTGCACTGAGTGTTCGGTCGAGGGCACGTCCTCGGCAATGGCGGAGGCGCTCGACCGCTGCCTGGCGTGCGCCGTCTATGCGCATCCGCTGCCGCGCATCATTAAAGCGTACAAGGATGCGGGCGAGCGACGTCTGGCTCCGTATCTGGCGGAGCTGCTCTACGACACCGCCCTGCATGCCCAGGTCGTAGCGCCCGATCGCTATGGAGGTGTGCTGTCCGGTGCGGATGCGGTGGTGTTTGTGCCTGCGACGGCGGCAGCGTTTCGGCGGCGTGGTTTTGATCATATGGAGGCTATTGCGCGCCCATTTTGCAAGCTGTCGGGTATTCCCTTGCTCGATGCTCTCGTCAAGTTCGGGCATGGCGACCAGCGCGAACTCGGTCGTGAGGAGCGCCGCGAGCGTGCCCAAGGCATGTACGAGACGGTTGCGGACGTGTACGGCCGCCGCTTGCTGCTTATCGATGACGTTATCACCACGGGTGCGACGATGGCCGCGGCTTCGGCGGAACTCAAGCGCGCCGGCGCCGCAGCAGTCGATGGCCTCGCTATCGCACGCGTTTGGTAGGGGTGGTTTTGTGGCAGTAAAGATTGAGCGGTGCAACGAGCCGACAGGCGAACAGCTAGCAGCTTCCGTAATCCTAACAGGCGCCTCGGCGCTACGCATGATGCGCGCCGAGCGCCGACAAATGGGTTACATCAGCTGGAGGGACCTCGATCCCGATGAAGAGCGCCGTGTGCTGTGCACGTCGTCGCCCTCGACCGAGGACATCTATCTTCCCGACTTGGTGCGGATTGGGGCCGCAAGCGGCGAGGTGCAAGAAGATCTTTGCTTGCTGGTGGGATCTGCGGCGCAGCGCCGCCGCATGCCTGGCGTGGGCTGGTCCGTATGCTCTGGGTTGCCCGCCGGCTCGATTCTAGAGGTGGAACCGGGGGTGTACAGTCTATCTCCCGAGGCCCTTTGTGTTGCCGTCGCCCGCGAGGTCGGTTGTATCCAGGCATTTGCCCTGGCCCAGGAGCTGTGCTCTAAGATTTCGCTGAGTGACCGCGGGAAGTATCTGCCTCCCTACACCTCGCCTGTTACGAATAAACTTGCAAAGGACAAGGACCAACCGACAGACGTGGGCTACTTTGAAGTCGAGCCGGTGCTGACACCCGCTCGCTTGGCAGATTACCTCGCGGCATGCAAGGGGAACGCGGCCAAGCAGCTGCGGCGGCTGTGCCCCTATCTGTCAGAAAACCTGCGCTCACCCATGGAATGCATCATGCTCGCCCTGTTTTCGCTTCCGTTTTCCTATGGCGGATTTGCCTGCGGCCCCTTTAAGACCGACTATAAGATCGAGTTCGATGACCGCGCGCAGGCAATCTCGGGGATGCCGCATGCAGTTTGCGATGCGTATCAAGAGGCAGCTCGGTTTGACCTGGAATACAACGGTGAGCTGGGCCATTCCTCTCGGAGGGGACGTATCCATGATGAAAAGCGCAACACGGGCTTGATTACTATGGGAATCGAGGTCGCAACGGTCAACAACGAAATGCTTTGCGACATGGAAGCGATGGAAGCGCTCGCATGGCGCATGCACCAGCGTATGCGAAAGCGGTACCGGAATCGTGTCGATGCCCGCAGGAAGAAGCAAGAGGCGTTGCTTAACACGCTGCGGGCGTGTTTTGGGCTTAAGCCGGTCTAATACGCGTCGAAAATAGAGGGTTAATCATATGCCCTGGCCATAATATGGCAAATATGAGTACTGTCACTAAATCAGTAACAGCAAAATCAAGGAATTTAGGACTCGGAGGCGGCGTAAAGTAAGAAGATAATAAACAAATGTAGAATAACTAAGCATCAGGTTGGCGACACTGAGCGCAAAATCTGTCCGAGAGGCCAAAATTGCCTGTTACTAAATTGGTGGCAGTACTCATATTTGCCATATTTTGACCAGGGCACCCTAAGAAGGGCGCCCCGGAGCTCCCCGTAGGGGAGCTCCGGGCTTCATAGGGGCACGAATAGCCCACTCCGACCCGCAAAATCTGTGCGCACGATGCGAATGACGCCCTTAACCTTAAACTTTAGCTTGAACTTAGCTATAATGCGCTACGTTCCTGCCAGGCTGTGGTTGCGGACGGACGAAATGCCCGTCCTAGTCCAAGACAGACGCGGTCAAAGGGATCCACGTAAGCGACCGCGTGCGCGCGGCGCGATCATGGCGCGTCCTAGATGTAAGCCGCACCGTCCGTTCTACTTTCTTTGGGGCAATACCGCCTCGCGGGCGAGCGGGCCAGTCGTGAAGGTGGCTGCGGCCTCCCGAGCAAACACCCCGGTGCGCAAGTGTGGGGTCAAATACCAGGTCAGCTGGTGGGAACAACCCGATATTCCGCGCAACGCACGGATCGTATACGACACAGAAGGCAGGGTAGTGGACATGGTGAGGGGCAGCTTGATGCACGCGGCTCGGTTAGGTGCTGGGACCGCAGCGGTCATTGCCGTTTTGGGCCTGAGCGGATGCGCGTTCAACCCGCTGTCTACGTTCACGACTCCCACGATCGACCAGATCGAGTACGAGACCGTCACGCCGGCGGTGTCGGACGATGCCCTGGTCACTCCCGGAACCCTGACGGTCGCCCTCGATACCTCCGATGCGCCGCAGGCAATGCAGGGCGCCGACGGCGAGCTCACGGGGTATGCGGTCGACGCCGCCCGCGCTCTCGCAAGCCGCATGGGCCTTAAGGTCGCCTTTGTCGATGCGTCCTCGGCAGGTTCCGCGCTCGGCGACAAAAAGGCTGATATCTTTATCGGCGAGATCAACTCCACAGACGGGGACGTTAGCTCGCTCGGCACCTGCCTGTACGATGCCGCTTCTGTGTTTGGTAAAACCAGCGATGGTGGGTCGCTAAGCGTTTCCACCGATACCCTTAACACGTCTACCCTGGGTGTCCAGATGTCCTCGGCCTCGCAGGAGGCGCTTGCCAAGCAGAGCATTACCGCCAACCAAAAGACCTACTCCAACATCAACGAGTGCTTTGAGGCGCTCGAGTCCGGCGAGGTCGACTATGTGATCTGCGACTCCACAGCCGGCGGCTATCTTGCACGCCTGATGAGCGAGGTCTCCTATGTCGGTGCGCTCGAGGCGCCCTCGACGCTTGGTGTTGCGGGCCTCTCGTCCAATGACGAACTGTGCCGTGCCGTGAGTGATGCCCTCGACGACATCACGGTCGACGGCACGCTCGAGGCGGTTCACTGCGTCTGGTACGGCCAGATTCCCTACGACCTCACCACTAAGACGGTTTCGGGCGCTAACGTGCAGCCGGGCGACTCTGAGTCCAGTGAGACCACGTCCTCCGGCAGCGAGTCCTCCGATTCCAACAATGAGACCGCATCCTCCGAGGACAAATCGTCCAGCCAGGAAGGCACCATCACTGACGACGACATTAACAAACTTAATAGCTAGTTATTGCTAGGGGTGGTGTCTCCTATACGTTGGAAAGGACACCTCTTCACGGTTTCAACACGCACTGCCGGGTTTCCCCAATAGGGGAACCCGGCTTTTTCGTTTCCATAAAACCAGCAGGTCAAAGCAAATTTTTGAGACCAAATACACAGTCGTCGTCGCCTTCCCATAGCGCACTTTGCCACAGAAAAGTGCGAGACTTCGGTATGCGGTATCAAGCAATCGTTATTCGGGTCTTTAGGAATCCGCGTGATTAAATGCACGGCAATGGGTACATAGCCAGTACAGTAAGTCCCCGAGGCAGATTGGAGCCACGTATGGATATCAAGGTTTCTGGACGCAAGACGACGGTAACCGATGCTCTGCGTGCGCATGTGGATGAGAAGATCGGCGAGGCGCTCAAGGTTTTCGATATCGAGCCCATGACGGTCGACGTTGTACTTCGTTATGAGAAGAACCCCTCGAACCCCAACCCGGCAATCGTCGAGGTTACGGTTCGTGCCCGCGGTTCGGTGATTCGCGTTGCCGAGCACGGTGCAGATATGTACGCCGCCATCGACCTCTCCGCCGATAAGGTCACCCGCCAGCTGCGCAAGTTTAAGACCAAGGTCGTGGACAACCGCCAGGGCGGTGCCAGCGCCGCGGATGTTGCGCCGGTCGAGCGCGTCGAGGATCTGGCCGACCTGCTGCTGCCCGAGGAGGAGGACGACCTGCTCGTCCGCGAGAAGGTCATCGATGTCACCCCGATGACTGAGGAGCAGGCGCTGGTGCAGACCGATCTGCTCGGCCACGACTTCTACGTGTTCGAGAACGCGACGACTGGCCTCATCAATGTGGTGTATCACCGTAAGAATGGTGGATATGGCATCATCAAGCCCCGCATCGAAACACTTGACGAGTAAAATACGTTAACTTGCATGAGTTAACGGTTGGCGGCCATCCCATGCGGGTGGCCGCCTTTTTACGTAAGGAGTCGCCTTGATGGACAAGGCCGCATCTACCGGTCATTCGGACCGTTGCCGCATCGTCGTCGATACCTGCTGCGACTTTAGCCCCGAGGTCGCCGCGAACCTCGATGTCGATATCCTGGGTTTCCCCTTCATTATCGATGGCGAGGAGCGCACGGACGATATCTGGTCGAGCATGAGCCCTAAGGAGTTCTACGACCGCATGCGCGCCGGCGCTCGCGTGTCTACCTCCGCCGTGTCGCTCGGTCGCTATATCGAGTTCTTTACCGAGTGCGCCAAAGAGGGTACGCCCACGGTCTACCTGTGCTTTACCTCGGCGCTGTCGTCGAGCTACAACTCCGCGTGCCAGGCGGCGGACGCCGTGCGCGCCGAGTATCCCGATTTTGAGCTGTACGTGGTCGACAACGCCCTGCCCTGCGCGACCGGCGAGCTCTTGGCGCTCGAGGCCGTCCGTCAACGCTCGGCGGGACTCACCGCCAAGCAGCTGGTCGACTGGGCAAACGAGGCCAAGACCTACGTGCACGGCTACTTTACGCTCGAGAGCTTTGACGCGCTGGCTGCCGGCGGCCGCATTCCGCCCGCGGCGGCACAGCTCACGGCAAAGCTCGACGTCAAACCCGAGCTGTCCTACGACCTGGCCGGCTCGCTGTCGCTGATCGGCGTCAACCGCGGTCGCAAGAAGGCGCTCAAGTCCATTCTCAAGTCGTTCCGCGAGAACTATGTGCCCGATCGCACCATGCCCATCGCCATTATGACGGCCGATGCCGAAAAGGACGGCGACTGGCTCGAAGCCGCCATCCGTAAGGAGGAGGGCTGCGCCGACGTCACGATCATTCGCAGCTCCGTGGGTCCCACCATCGGCTCGCACGTGGGCCCCGGCATGGTGGCCTGCGCGTTTTGGGGCAAGAACCGCGCCGACAAGGCGTCGCTTTCCGACCGCATCGCCCGCCGCGTGCGCGGTCAGTAGGCAAGTAACGCGGCCGTAATCGATCCCAACTCACAGCCCAAACGCTGGCACCGAGTATTCAACCTGGTAACAACACCCAACCCAAAAGGAAAGGTTTCATGGCAAACAAGCTCTCCGTCGCATTCATCGGCACCGGAATCATGGGTGCCCCCATCGCCGGCCACATCCTGGATGCCGGCTATCCCGTCTCGGTCAACAACCGCACCAAGTCCAAGGCCGCAGCGCTCGTTGAGCGCGGCGCCGTCTGGGCCGATACGCCGGCCGATGCCGCGGCGAACGCCGATGTCGTCTTTACCATGGTGGGCTATCCCTCCGAGGTCGAGGAGCTCTACCTGGCGGGCGACGGCCTGCTCGCGTGCACTAAACCCGGCGCGGTCCTGATCGACCTCACCACGAGCTCCCCCGAGCTGGCGCGCGACATTGCCGAGGCCGCCCAGGTTTCCGGCCGCATGGCGTTTGACTGCCCCGTCACCGGCGGCGAGTCTGGTGCTATCGCCGGCACGCTCACGGCTATCGTGGGCGCCACCGAGAACGATATCGCGCCGGTCCGCGATATCCTTGCCACCTTTGCGGCCAACATCTGCTGCTTCGATGGCGCCGGCAAGGGTCAGGCTGCCAAGCTCGCCAACCAGGTGTCGCTGGGCGCCTGCATGGTCGGCATGGCCGACGCCATGGCATTTGCCGAGCTGAGCGGCCTTGACCTGGAGAAGACCCGCCAGATGATCCTGGGCGGCACCGGCAAGTCCGGCGCCATGGAGAGCCTGGCCCCCAAGGCGCTCGACGGCGACTACAAGCCCGGCTTTATGGTCGAGCACTTCATTAAGGACCTGCGTCTGGCGCTCGCCTACGCCGATGACCGCGAGCTCGCGCTGCCCGGCGCCGACGTGGCCTTTACGCTCTACGACATGCTCGACGCCATCGGTGGTGCCAAGCTGGGTACCCAGGCCATCACGGTCCTCTACAAGGAGGAGGCCGACGCCATCGCCGCCGGTCTGGACTGGTCGCAGTATCGCCCCGAGGAGCACGGTGCCCACGAGGACGGCTGCGGTTGCGGCGAGCACGGCGACGAGCATGAGTGCGGTTGCGGCCACCATCACGGCGAGGACCACGAGTGCTGCGGCGGCCACGGCCATGATGACGGCCACGAGTGCTGCTGCGGCCACCATCACGAGGAGTAGCGCCCATGAGCTGGACGTTCGTGGTGCTTGCGCTGGTGCTCTTTCTCTTTGCGATCTACATCGGCTTTTTGTGCGGTCAGTGGGCGTGCGAAAAGCGCGTCATCACCAAGCGCGACTACTGGATTGCCAACTTTGCAGGCGCGGCGGCAGTCGTCCTGCTGACCTGGGTGTTCTCACTGTTCCCGCTGGTGCAGTTTGCGCCGATCGGCTGGCTCGGCGGCTTTATCGCCGGTCTTAAGATGAGCTTTGGCGAGTCCGTTGGTCCGTGGCGCAAGCACGACGAGGTCTTTAACGTCAACAAGGCTCACCGCGCCGCCGCCGACGCGGGCGACGCCGAGGAACGCCGCCGTGCGCGTCGCAATGGCGCAGCCGACCGACAGCTCATCTCGGTCACCGATGACAGCAAGGGTGCTGGCAAGCACGCTAAGAAATAAGAAGAGGTAACTATGGCAGAAAACAAAGACGAACAGCTCACCGACGAGGAGCTGGCACAGCTCCAGCTGGCAGAGGAGAACGAGAACGCCGTCGACCGCCTGGTCAAGGAGCTCGGCTGCCCCACGCGCCGCATCCGCCAGTTTGCCGCCCGCGTGCTGCATCTTCTGGCCGAGCGCGATCCGCAGCGCGTCGTGCCCTGCGTGCCCGCGCTGATCGAGGCGCTCGATCGCCCCGAGGCGCAGACCCGCTGGGAGGCCCTCGATGCCTTGGCGGCACTCGCCACCACCTGCCCCGAGCAGATGGAGGACGCCTTTGAGGGCGCCGAGACCGCGCTGTTCGACGAGATTTCCTCCACGCTGCGCTATGCCGCCTTCCGCCTGCTGTGCGTGTGGGGTGCCACGAGCGTCGAGCGTTCGCGCGAGGCTTGGCCCATCCTGGACGAGGCCATCCAGTGCTACCACGGCGACCTTGAGTATCGCGACATGCTCGGTTGCCTGTACGAGTTTGGCCAGGGCGAGATCGACGCCGAGGTCGCCGAGAAGCTTGCGCTGCGCCTTAAGTTCGACGCCGAGAACGGCAAGGGCAGCTATCTCAAGGCCCGTTCGAGTGAGATTTGCGAAATGCTTGTTAAACGTTTTGGCCTGGATCTCTCCAAAAAGAAGAAGCGTGCTAGCGTTAAAAAATCTGACGACGCCGAAGACGAGGAGTAACAGATTATGGCGCACGATGTAGTCCTGATTCCCGGTGACGGTATCGGTCCCGAGATCACGCAGGCCATGCGCCGCGTGGTCGAGGCCACCGGTGTCCAGATTAACTGGAATGTCCAGGAGGCCGGTGCCGGCGTCATGGACGAGTTTGGTACGCCGCTGCCCCAGCACGTCCTCGATGCGGTCGCCGAGACCAAGGTTGCCATCAAGGGCCCCATCACCACGCCGGTCGGTACGGGCTTCCGCAGCGTCAATGTTTCCCTGCGTAAGCACTTCGACCTGTACGCCTGCGTGCGCCCCTGCCTGTCGCAGCCGGGCGACGGCTCGCGCTTCCGCGACGTCGACCTGGTCATCGTGCGCGAGAACACCGAGGACCTCTACGCCGGTATCGAGTTCGATGAGGGCGCTGCCGAGGTCGAGGAGCTTTCGCAGCTCGTCGAGCGCTCGGGTCAGAAGACCTTCGCCGCGGATTCCGCCATCTCGATCAAGCCCATCTCCATCGCCAAGAGCCGCCGCATTGTGGAGTACGCCTTTGAGTACGCCCGCCGTTGCGGCCGCAAAAAGGTGACGGCTGTGCACAAGGCCAATATCATGAAGGCGACCGACGGCCTGTTCCTGCGCGTTGCGCGCGAGGTGGCCGCGGGCTACCCCGACATCGAGTTCAACGACAAGATCGTCGACGCCACCTGCATGGGCCTGGTCCAGAACCCCAACGACTTCGATGTCCTGGTGCTGCCCAACCTGTACGGCGACATCGTGAGCGACCTGTGCGCCGGCCTGGTGGGCGGCTTAGGGATGGCCCCCGGCTCCAACATCGGTGCCGACTGCGCCATCTTTGAGGCGACGCACGGCTCTGCGCCTGATATCGCTGGCCAGGATATCGCCAACCCCACGGCCGAGATCCTCTCTGCTGCGATGATGCTCGATCACCTGGGTGAGAACGACGCGGCCAACCGCATTCGCGCCGCCGTCTCTGCCACGCTCGACGAGGGCGAACAGGTTACCGGTGACGTGCGTCGTGCCCAGACTGGCTCCGTCGAGGGGGCCGTGGGTACGCAGGCCTTTGCCGATGCCGTTATCGCGCACCTAGCTTAAGGCATGCAGGCTGCAAACGCCTAAATAGTACTTAAGTGTTTGCGTATAACCTAAGAATCAATACGCCCGGCGCTCTGTCGGGCGTATTCTATTGCGGACTATGTTTCCTAACAAGGAGTAACTGATATGGGTCTGATTCAAAAGAAGGACGAGAAGGACGAGATCGACGGCATCCAGATCATCGAGCGCGGCGAAGGCCCCGACGGTGATGAGGACGAGAAGATCGACCTGGTCGCCGGCACGTCTGCCGAGCACATTGCTGCCGGCACGACCGCCGAGGAGGAGGACGCTCGCCTGGAGGCAAAGATCGCCGCGGACGCCGCCGACGAGAACCTCATGCCCGAGGAGCAAGACGAGGACGACTCCGACGCGGACGACCATGCATCCAAGCACAAGAAGACGATGATTGCCGCCTTTGTGGTTGCAGTCGTGATCGCTGCGGTGGTCGGCTTCTTTATTGGCAATGGCGGCTTTGGCGGCAAGGGCGTCGGTTCGTCGACCCTGACCGAGGACCAGCTCGATTCGACCGTGGCAAGCTATAGTTATAACGGCAAGAAGAGCGACATCACCGCGCGCGAGGCCATCGAGAGCCAGTACAGCCTCGATACCGTCAAGGATAGCAACGGCAACTACGCCGCCCCCTCTGCCGACGTCATCCTGTCTTACGTGCGCAACAAGATTCTGCTCGATGCTGCCGAGGACGAGGGCATTACCGTCTCCTCTAAGGAGATGAAGAAGTATGCCGAGGATTCTATCGGCACCTCGGACTACGACACCATGGCCAAGCAGTATGGCGTGTCCAAGGACCAGGCCAAGCAGATCGTCCGCCAGTCCGCGACGCTGCAGAAGCTCTACAAGAAGAAGGTGGGCGATGCTTCCGCGAGCATGCCGACCGCTCCGACCGAGCCTTCTGACGGCAACGAGGACACCGCGAGCAAGGATTACGCCGATTACATCATCAACCTTGCCGGTGACGAGTGGGATAGCTCGAAGGGCACCTGGAAGGACGAGAACAGCACCTACGCTAAGGCCTTCGCTAACGATGCCTTTACCGCCGATAGTGCCACCTATAAGCAGGCCATGACCGCCTATTACACCGCCTATCAGCAGTACTCCTCGCAGGCCTCGAGCGCCAGCTCCAAGTGGACCGAGTATGCCAACGGCCTGTACGCCAAGGCCAACATCAGCATCTACGGCCTGTTTGCGTAAGATTTGCCCGAGCTACCGAGCGCGAAGCTGATATATCTGATTAAGCCCGCTAGAACGGATGTCGTTCTAGCGGGCTTATTGCGTTTAGGCGCTGGTGGCTAAATTATGTCTATTAATCTTTAAGTCCAAAGAGGTTATCGGCTTCATCGTCAGGCATATATTCCAGTACATCGCCCGGTTGGCAGTCGAGTGCCCGGCATATCGCGTTAAGAGTTGAAAAGCGCACGGCAGAAACCTTGCCCGTCTTGATGCGCGACATATTGACCTGGGAGATACCCACGCGTTCCGCAAGCTCTTTGGATGAAATCTTGCGTTCGGCAAGCATGCGGTCGAGCCGCAGAATAATCATGGATTCCCCCTAGAGCAACTCGTCATCTTGTTTTTGCAGGATACACCCGTACTGGAAGATGCTGGCAATCAGGCTAATAATTAGGCCTGCAAAGAGCATAGAGAGGTCGAGATGCTGCCCGCCAAGCGCATCCGTAAAGCTACCGCCAAATCCTGAGAGTATCAGCCCTGTGACTATGGCACCAAAAAGTTTCACGGCAGCGCCGCCGATAAGGAACAAATGTCCTATTTGACGTAGTATGCGGATGCATTCGAGGTCAAAGGGCCTGCCCGCCTTTTCAATGGCGGAGAAAAACCTGTATGCGCTTAGCGCGATGGCAAGCGCGAGGCATGCCATCATGGCGCTCCCTATGGCAGTATGACCGTCGTGCGCGACAAGCATAAGAGGAGTCTGTTCATTGGTGCCGACGAGAGCGAGAATTGGCCCTTCGCTAGCCTCAAGCTCTACGGATTGGAGACAGAACCCTTGGGAGAGGCTAGGCAATATGACTAGATCTTCGATTGCAATGACTGCGAGGAGTGCCAGAGCGAGCGCCACGATGGTGCAGATTGTGCCCCATTTGCAGTAGCGAGTGAGCTTCCTCAGTTTGGCTATTGCCCTGTTCACGGTCGATGGCTTCATTCGATTTGGATACGTTCCAGCGGATCATAGCTCCTCCAACCAATGTCTTGGATGATACTTGTATCTTATATCATACTTAATGATAAACGATAAACAATTACAGATTAGAGTAAGTAATGTTTGTGAGACGAATAGCGAGAGCTATGGCATATTCAGGGAATGGGAGTTTGGAACGCGGGGGATGGACGAGTATTGAAATACCCTGCAACCGCGCAAGTGCTTCATCGAGTCTCCCCAATTCATCTAGGAAAAAGGCTGCAAACGATTGAAATTCTCCGGTGAACGGTCGAAAACTACCGTTCACCGATAATTTCTAAACTGGTTCTAACTGGTATTAAGTCAAAAAGACCAATTCACAAATCTTCACAATGACCTGCACTTTTTCTACACGCTATATTTAGCCACCCTGTGTTGTTTAGACACGAAAATAGTTGTGATCGATTGCCAAAGCATTTCGAAACGATTTCAAAACTGCAGGTAGAAGTGTTAATGAGCGGTAAACGGTCGATTTATCACCGTGAACGGTGCAAAAACGTTTTACTGTATGAATCAGCGAAAGCGACCTCTTCTGGGGTGATATAGTGACAACAACACGTCACGTGGTTACTACCAGTTTAGAAACCACTGGTCTTCAAAGAACGCTTTCCAAGAAGCTTTAAGGGCACCCGCCCGCTGGCTTCCGAAAACTATCGGACTCAGATCGTACACACCTTCGGAAGGGAAATTTGAATGGTTGGCTTTATTCTTACCGGTCATGGACAGTTCGCACCCGGCATCGCAAGCGCTATCGCTATGGTCGCTGGTGATCAGCCCGCTTTTACCGTCGTTCCTTTTGAGGGCGACCAGGCTGCTTCCTACGGTGAGGATCTCCGCGCCGCTATTACCGCCATGCGCGAGGAGTGCGATGGCGTGCTCGTCTTTACCGACCTGCTTGGTGGTACGCCGTTCAACCAGGCAATGATGATTGCCCAGGATGTCGACAACGTCGAGATTCTGACCGGCACTAACCTTCCCATGGTTATTGAGCTTCTGTTCCTCCGCGGCAACGCCACGCTCGCCGAGCTTGGCGAGCAGGCCGTGACCGTTGGCCAGACGGGCATCACCGCCCAGACGGTCGCCTCCGTCGCTGGTGCCGAGGAAGAGGATATCTTCGGCGACGAGGACGGCATTTAATGGCCGACTTCGGAGCTAGCGTCCTGAGCTCCTCGGTCGCTCTTTTGGGCCTGCTTGTCATCATGGGCTTGATTTACACCATCTGGTCGCAAATCAACATGAAGAAGAAACAGAAGTACTTCAAAGAGCTACACACCGAGCTCAAGCCGGGTCAGGAGGTTCTTTTCGCCGGCGGTATCTACGGAACCGTCAAGGGCATCGAAGGCGAAAAGGTCCAGATCAAAGTCCGATCCGGTGCCGTCGTAGATGTTTCGCGTTACGCGATTCAGGAGATCAAGTAACTGTCGTCAGCAATCAACGAAAGGAAGCTGATCAACATGGCAGAACCCAACATTCTTCTTACCCGCATCGATAACCGACTGGTTCATGGTCAGGTCGCAACCCAGTGGAACTCCACCCTGGGCTCCAACCTCATCCTCGTCGCCAACGACGATGTGTCGACCAACACCATGCGTCAGAACCTCATGAAGATGGCCGCTCCCGCCGGCGTCGCTACGCGTTTCTTCTCCCTGCAGAAGACCATCGACGTCATTGGCAAGGCGAGCCCGCGCCAGAAGATCTTCATCGTGGCCGAAACACCGGAAGACGTGCTTACGCTCGTCAAGGGCGGTGTGCCTATAAAGAAGGTAAACATCGGCAACATGCACATGTCGGAAGGAAAGCGCCAAGTCGCCACCTCCGTCGCAGTTAACGACGAGGATGTCGCTGCGTTTAAAGAGCTGCAGGAATTGGGGGTGGAGTTGGAGATCAGGCGCGTTCCGAGCACGCCTGTTGAGGACACGAGCAAGCTCTTCTCGTAGTCTTCGTGATCCACGTTGTCAGGAGTGAAACCCTGACATTCTGTACGTGAAATCCAAAGTGCGTACATACATTTTGAAAGGAGGAGCAAGATGGAATACACGATCTTCCAGGTCGCTCTGGTCTTCATCGTCACGTTCGTCGCGGCAATCGACCAGTTTAACTTCCTCGAGTCTCTCTATCAGCCCATCGTCACCGGCGCCGTCATTGGTCTTATCCTTGGCGACCTCAACACCGGTCTTCTCGTGGGTGGTACTTATCAGCTCATGACGATCGGCAACATGCCGATCGGAGGTGCTCAGCCGCCTAACGCCGTCATCGGCGGCATCATGGCAGCCATTCTCGCTATCGCTACGGGCCTCGAGCCCAACGCGGCAGTCGGCCTTGCCATTCCGTTCGCTCTGCTTGGTCAGCTCGGCGTTACCCTGGTCTTCACGCTTATGTCGCCGCTCATGTCCTCCGCGGACAACATGGCTCACAACGCCGACACCAAGGGTATCGAGCGTCTGAACTACTTCGCCATGGCTCTGC
>CATWVA010000016.1 GCA_958354105.1 uncultured Collinsella sp. | reverse complement strand
GCCACCATCAACGAGGTTCTCGACGGCGCGACCCCCACCATCGCCTGGACCCCGAGCCTGAGCACCCTTTAAAAGTAGTCAAAAAGCTCTGTCCCAAATGAGCTGCTCTGCAGTTGACGGCACCTAAAAGAAACGAGCCCGCATCCCTTGGGGACACGGGCTCGTAGACAATACGTGGTAGGGGCGGTGGGACGTCTGCGCATTTGCTGCGCAAATGCGCACCGGCTTCGGCCGCCTGTCGGCGCCCTCGCCGGCTCGCTACGGACGCTGCGCGTCCGCTTGACGCTCGCCCCCTCGCGGGTTCGAGCCCCACCGGCGTCCAAAAGAAACGAGCCCGCATCTCAAAGGGACACGGGCCCGTAAAAGCCATATGGTAGGGGCGGTGGGACTCGAACCCACAATCCTTGCGGCGAGAGATTTTAAGTCTCCTGCGTATGCCAATTCCGCCACGCCCCCGTGAGACTAGAAGTCTAGCACAAGCCGTCCGTTACGCGTTGACGGCCATCGAGTGCTGGCCTGACTTTTCCAAGTACTCGGCAAACTTGGCTTCGTCGCCCTTGTTCTGGTACTGCAGGGCCAGCAGGTACTCCAAGCGGCAGCGCTTGACCGGGTCGTCGCCGACATCCTCGAGCATGCGCTCCAGCTCGGGAATGTCGTTGTGACGCTTGAGGATCATCGTGTCGTACATCAGCTGGCACTCGTGCGCGACCGCCTCGGCCTGACCGCCCTCAAAGCCCTTGATTTCGTGCAGCAGCTCCTTGGACTTTTTGCGGTCCTCCTGGCCAACGTAGTAGTTAAAGGCCTTGATCACCAGGTCGACGCGCTGCATCTTGGGCAGGTTGAGTCCCAGCAGCAGGTCGAACATCTCGCCGGCGCGCTCGTGGTCCTCGCGCAGCAGATAGGAGTTCAGACGCAGGTAGTCGCGGTTGTAGCGCGGGTACAGCATGCTGGTGAGTTTGCCGTCGAGCAAACGATCGAACTCGGCCCACTGTTTGGCGGCCATCAACTGTTGCAGGCGTTTAAACGTAGTGCGTTTTTTGACGCTAAAGAACACCGACACGGCGATACAGATGATAACGACGGCGGTCCAGAGTGTGCGGGAATCGGGCATGTTAGGATCCTTAGTCGCTCATAAAGCGAGCGGTATGACAACACGTACTAGATGTATTATACGCAGCGCACAAGCAAACTGGCATAAAAGCTCATCGAGGCTGAGTGCCATCGCTCGCTGCGGTACACTTACCTAAAGTAAACCATGAAGGGAGACATTACCTATGAAGAAGATCGTTTTGGCTTGCGGTGCTGGCGCTGCTACTTCCACGCTCGTTGCCCAGAAGGTCGCTACCATGCTCGACGCCAACGGTTATGCCGGCAAGTATGAGATCGTGCAGTGCGCCATCTCTGAGGCCAAGGACGCTTGCGACGAGGGCGCCGACCTGCTGATCGCCACCACCGTTGCCCCCGAGGGCCTCACCTGCCCGTACGTGAGCGGCGTGCCCTTCATGACCGGCATGAACCGCGTCGCTGCCGAGAAGGCCGTCCTCGACGTCATGGCTCAGTAGGCGCTGACTGTATGAGTGAGCAGAACGCCAATCCGGTCGAGCTCTTTGGCATGCGCGTTGCCCATGTGGGCATTAACGCCACCGACCCGGCAGATGCCCTGGAGATCGCGGAGCTGTTCTCGACGATGATGGGCCTGCCCGTTATCGAGACCCCGGTTTCGTACTTTAACGATTCGCTGATCGAGGTCATGAAGCAGAACGGTCGTGGCACCAAGGGCCACATCGGCTTTGCCGTCAACGACATCGATGCGGCCGAGAAGTGGTTTGCCGAGCGCGGGCTCGAGGTCAACGAGGAGTCGCGCGTGCTGCTGCCCGACGGCGGCACCAAGCTCGTGTACTTTAAGCGCGAGTTCGCCGGCTTCGCCGTGCACCTGTGCCGCGAGTAGCGCACAGGCTGCTATAGCTAACGAAAAATGGGGTAAGGCCACGTGGCCTTACCCCATTTTTAATGCCGAGAGGGTGACTGACGGGCTGCCGTAAAACGAAGGTGAATGCTTTTCCGCGAAGTGAACGAGTGAAATCGGACCCCTGGAGCATCGACACTTTGGAGGCACCGTTTCCTGCGGTTTCGTAAGGTTTTTCCTGCGGTTTTGGCGTCAAAAAGTGTGGATGCTTCGGGGGTCCAAAATAGGTCGTTCACTTCGCGGAAAAGCATTCACCTTCGATTCGTGAGAGACGCCCCTACCGCGGCAGGCGAATCGTAAAGCGGCTGCCGACGCCCTCGACTGAGGTCACGCCGATGACACCGCCATGGCTGTCGACGATCCACTTGGCAATGGCGAGCCCCAGACCCGAGCCCTGCGCGCCGGCATCGCGTGCGTTGTCGGCGCGATAGAACCGTTCAAACGCGTGAGCTGCGGATTCCTGGTTCATGCCGATACCCTCGTCCTCAACACTTATGTCGATCGTGCCCGCGCCCGCATCCGGCGTCACGCCAAACGAGATGGATGTGCCCGCGTCCGAATACTTGGCGGCGTTCTGCACGATCACGCGCAGAGCCTGCTTCACGAGCGCCACGTCAACGGGCGCGTCGCAGCGCGGGTCGCTGGTAAGTGCGGCATCGTACGCCAGTCGATATGTGTGCGCGGCATCGATCATCTGCGATTCCTCGCATACCTCGCCGACCAGTGCGGCCAGGTTGGTATTCGCACGCCGCAGGACCGTGCGCCCGGCATCGCCGCGTGCCAAAAACAGCAGCTGCTCCACGAGCTCCTGCATATGCTCGCTTTCGGCTTTGAGCGAGGTGATGGATTCTGCCAGCACGTCCGGGTCGTCTTTGCCCCAGCGGTCGAGCATGTTCACGTAACCCTGAATCACCGCGATGGGCGTGCGCAGCTCGTGACTCGCATCGTTGACAAAGCGCATCTGCTGCAGCTTTGCCTCTTGCATCTGGCGCAGTAGGCGGTTGAGTGCAACCTCGATGCTTGCCAGGTCGGCGTCGCCGGTGGTGACACTCGGCGAGTCGACGCTTGCGCGCTCGATGGCCTGCTCCAGTGTTTCCATCTTGCCGCCGGTGAGCTGCATGCGGCCGAGTTCGTCCACGCGCAAGGCAAGGTCGTTGAGCGGTGCCATGGTGCGGCGCACGCGACGGGCGCCTCCGAGCATGTTGAGCACGCTGATGACCTGCCCGCCCGCAACGACAAGGTAGAGGGGCCACAGCGCGACGAGGTCCTGCGCGAGGGGGAAGGTCTTGGCGGTGCGCGCAAGCTCGACGGTATAGGTGAGTGTGGCCGGGTCCCAGCCACGCGCGGGAGCCAGCGACATGCCGTGAACGGTGGCGCTGGGAATCCATCCCGCGGTAAACGCGCCGTCGGGCAGCGTCTGGTTATAGCCGTAGACGAGAATCGCCGCCGCGGCGACCAGCAGCCACAGATCGAGCCAGACGTAGCTTATCAGGCGGCGCCACATGTAGCTCCAGTTGATGGCGCGGGCGATGGAGGTGACGCGCTTGGTCTCGTCGTTACGCGCGGCAGACATAGCCCACCCCGCGCACGGTCTGGATGATGCGGGCACCGCCGGCGTCCTCGATCTTGGCGCGCAGATGCGCAATGTGCACGTCGACGTTGTTGGTGTCGCCCACATATTCGTAGCCCAGCGCCTCGTGCGCGATGCGCTCGCGCGTGAGCACGGTCTCGGCATGCGCCATAAGCAGGGCGAGGACATCGAACTCGCGGGCCGTGAGCGCGATGGGCGAGCCGCCGACCGTGACTTCGCGGCGGTCGGGGTCGAGCGCAACCGAGTCAACGGTAAGTGCGGCGGGGGAGGGCGTGGCAGCGGTCTGGGCCGTGTCGGTTGCCGGGGGCATTGTGGCGATACCGGCGCCCGCGCCGCCTGCCGCGACCGCCCCAGTACCGGCGCCTCCAATGCCCGAAGCCGCCCGCACGGCCTCCGAGCGCTTCAGCGCCACGCGGATCCGTGCGAACAGCTCCTCAATCGCAAATGGCTTGGTCAGGTAATCGTCGGCGCCGGCATCGAGCCCGGCCACCTTGTCCATCACGGCATCGCGCGCGGTGACCATAATCACCGGCACATCCTTGTGCTTGCGGACACGCCGCAGGACCTCCATACCGTTGAGCTGCGGCAACAGCACATCGAGCAGAATCAGATCGTAGTCGCGCTCCAGCGCCAGGTTCACGGCGGTGCGACCGTCGGCGGCGTGCTCCACCTGGTAGCCTTCGTGCTCCAGCTCGAGCGTCACAAAGCGGGCGATTTTCTCCTCGTCCTCTACGATCAGAATCCGTGCCATGCGTGCCCCCGTCTGCGACTACTTGTCGTCGTTCAGATTTTGCTTGATGTCATCCGCGGCGTTAGCAGCGCTATCCATAAGGTTGTTGATGCTGCCGGGCACGTCGCCGTCGCTGTCGATGCGGTAGCGCATGCCAAAGAACAGGCCAATCAGCATCAGCCAAATCGTAGCGCCCCAGGCAAACAGCGCGACGATGGGAATCAGGATGGGGATGTTGAGGATGATCGCATCGCGGCGCGTGGCGATAAACTTGGTGTCCAGGCTCAGGCGGAAGAGCTTTTTGAGGTACTCCCACACGCCGTCCATCTTCTTGGAGAAGTCGGTCTTTTCGCTCGACTTTTCGTAGGCGGCCTGCGCGGCGACCATCTCGGCCGAGGGCTCATCGACCGGTGCGGACTCGGTCGCGGCGTGCGCCGACGTGGTCTGGGTCTTGCCCTGCGACTCGAGCCAAATGATGGCATCCAAAACGTTGCCGTTGGCAGCGTCGAGCGCCGCCTTGGCATCGGTGTAGCTCACGCTGCACTTGGTGCGGATGGTTTCAACTTTTTCGAGGTCGTCCATGGCCTGTCCTTTCGTTCGATGGGCGCGACGCCGGGCAATTTGCTCGGGCGCGAGCGTTGCGTTCGGCGGCCTGCGTTGCGCGGCGCCGCCCCGCTCTTGGTCGAACTCTATAGTGCAGGTTATAGATTAAGCGATTCTTGAGCCAAGATTAATGTTGGATGAGTTTTTGGGTGGTGCGGAGGCGGGCAGGGGCAGAAAAGGCAGGTTTTGCGTGGCGTGAAGGAGGGGCGGTCTGATCTTTGGGATAGCTGATAGCGAGGTCTAATACCTTTCCGAGAAGTGAATGAGTGAAAACGGACCCCCGAAGCATCGACACTTTAGAGGTGCCGCTTCCTGCGGTTTCAATGCTGAAATCCCACGATTTTGCCGCCGAAAAATGCGGATGTTTCAGGGGTCCAAAAACAGCCGTTCACTTCGCGGAAAAGTATTAGACCTCAATAGCGGGGGATGGGGTGCCGGTGCAAAACGGCGTCAGAAATGGGGTAAACAAGGCAAACGGATCTAATGGATCAAAAATCACGTTGCAAAAGTATGAAAATATCCTACAATTGCAGCATGAAGTACTTTAGCAACATAGCGGCGATAAGCGAGCTTTCCGAGAGCGAGGGCGTGTTCACCACAGCCCAGGCGGCTCGCATGGACATCTCTCGAGATGCGCTGGCGCACTCATGCCGCGCAGGGCGTCTTGAACGGATATGCCACGGCGCCTACCGGATGTCTGGAACGCAGCGCCGAGACACCGACGAACTCAACGCCTTTTGGAAGCTCACCAATCCCTCCCTTTGCGCGTGGGAGAGAAAACGTCAGTGGGATGGCATCGCCGTGAGCGGTACGACAGCGGCGAACCTGCAGCAAATGGGCGATTTCTATCTGTCCCCCTACAGGATGACCGCGCCCATGCGTATCAATACAAGAAACGAATCCCTTTCTTTTGTAAAGCGCGAGATTGCTGAGCGGGACATCGTTTGGCTCGACGGCCTGCCGGTAACTAAACCCGAGCGCACGCTTGTCGATCTTTGCCTCGATTGCGAGGATCCCTCATTAATTATCGATGCCTATCACGACGCGCTTGGACGTGGACTCGATATACAACGGCTGAAGGATCTTGTAGAGGAGAACTCTAAAACCGCCAAACGACGCGAGCTGATGGCGCCTTTGCTGATGGTACTGAACGGGTAATGCGAAACGGAGGACATGGTGAAGTACAAAACGCCTGCCGCATTGGAGATGGCTGTTAGGAATGCCGCAAGAGAATCACCAATGGATACTAATCGGGCAATCGTCGGTTTCTACTTTCATCGCTTCCTATGTCGCGTTTTTTCAGAAGATGACGGCAGCTTTGTGCTCAAGGGCGGTCAAAGCGTCCTGGCGCGAACACTCGATGCACGTGTCACAAGAGATATTGACTTGGTTGCTCAAGAGGAGAGTCTCGAAGAGGCTATTGTCGATCTGGTGCAGGCTGCTTCGATTGATCTGGAGGATTTCGTTTCGTTCGTCTTTGATCGTGCAGAGCAAATCAAAGAAGAAGATGAGTATCGGTGCGGTGCGAAGGTGTGGTTCACCCCCTTTATGGGAACCAAGAAGCTACAGCCAATTTCAATTGACTTGGTAATTGATGAAGTGCGGGGACTTGAGCCTGAGGTTCTTGCGCCGATCGATCGTCTGAATATCGAGGGGCTCCCAGTCTGCGACTATCGAGTATGCCGAGTGGAGAGTGCCCTTGCAGATAAATTGCTCGCAATGATAGAGATGCATGAGGGCCGTGCTTCATCGCGAATCAAGGATATAGTCGACATCTTGGTGTACGCGAAAACTTGCTTCGTCGATGGGGCTACGCTTGTCGAGAGGGTCGAGAAAGAAGCGTCTGCCCGCAAAGTGGCAATGCCGGAAGAGTTCGTGGCGCCTCTCTGGTGGAAACAAAATGGTTCTGCACAGTACGTAAAGATGGCGAGGCAGGCGGGGGTACTTGATCTCGCGGGGAACATTGCTGGGGCAGAAGAGGTCGTCAATCGGTTGTATACACCGTGCTTTAATCATTCGGCGAATGTGTGCAAATGGAATCCTCAGACCACGGGATGGGAATAGGCTAGATAGTTAAGCCGGCGGGCGGCAGAATTAGTTCCTGTCGCCGGCTTAAGACGTTTCTACTGCCTATGCGCTATTCGCAGGCCTGGTCGACCACCTGAGTGACGGCCTTCTTTGCGGTTTCGAGGTTGCGCTGGGCTTGGGCGACAGCGGTCTCGGCTTGTTTCTTTGCTTCTACGACCTCGGCAAAGCGATTGATGGATTCGCTGTACTCGCGCGTGCGCGGGTCGAGCGCTGGCGGGACTTCGATCTCGAACAGGTCGGTAGGGCGGATGGCGCGGATGCTGGCTGCTTCAGTTAATGCTTGAATCAGCTTCGCCCCATGGCCTTCGGTAAGGTATCCAACGATTATCTCCGAAAACACTACGCGCTCCTCTTCGGTCATCGTTTGGAACAACGGGCGAATGACGGTGGTGTTATGCGAAGCAACCAGGTGTTGCTTCGCGTCATCGGCGCTGACGACGAGCAGGTTGGACGCGCCGTAGCGACCCAGCATGCGTGGCATGACGATATCTCCAGCGCGGAGCTCATATCGATCGAGAACGCTAGGGTTCACCTTTACGATTTTGGAATCCGAGCCATTTGCACTCTCTACAGCATCTACGGGCAGAAGATTGCCGTCCTGAAAATCTTGAGATGAGATTCGGCGCACCTCGACTGCGTCAATGTCGTTCGATGTCGTGCTCTCGCGGGGCATGAATGGCGCGACTCGCGTAAAAGAGTCACCGAGTGTGGCGCTGTAGTTTCGAGTGATGGCGATGAGGCTGATTTTGCCTTTTGAGAGAGCGGCGTGGTGTTGGAGCAGCTCGCGCGTGGCAAAAGTGGACGTTTCGATTGGCGTCGATCTTGGCGTATTGGTATCAATGCGGGCCCAGTCAGGAGAGATAGAAAAGGTGATATCAGAGTAATACGATGTTTTAGTCACATATTGAAAACGCGGTCCGGGCTCAATTGCGCTGCGAAATGCAACGCTGCGATTTCCTGAAGACAGTATGAGGAGCGCGCTTGTCATGTAGGGCCTGGGCTCGGAAAGTGGCAAATAAACGACGCTCTCGATGAGCCCTTCGCGTATCAAAATCGTGCGTGCTTGTTCAGCTTTATCAAGTAAATCGGCGGGAAGTACCACGGCTGCTCGAGTGCGGCCCGAAAGGGCGAGAGCATACAGGCACCAAATAAAAGGACCCCAGTCGCAAAAATCAAGGTAGCCAGGCTCCAAATAATCGATGAGCGCGGCACTGTCTTTTTCGATATCGTGCTTATTTGCGCGGTAGTAGTTTGATGCATCGACAAACACCGGCGCTGCATCATCATCGCTTGCATTCTGCTTTCCGGGTTCAAGCTCACAAATATCGGGCACGCCGTTACCGTTTAGGGTAAAGCACTTAGCGAGATCTTCGGCATCCACAGCGCCAGGCAGACGGACAGTGAGCAGGCGACTGCCTTGTTCCAGGTTAAGCGCGCGCGAGAGGGCGGCGGCGGTGAGGCGTGGCAATGATGATGTAGTTTCACGCATGTATAGAGCCCTTTCTTCTCAGTGGGTTTATATTAGCAGAAAAATATTAAAATTTCTAATGACGAGAACAGCACGCTGTGCTATCCTCGAAGCAATCCAAAGCCAACTCAATAGCAATTGCTTGATACATTCGCTTTGTAGCCTTTAGGCAAACTAAGCAATCGAGCAGGATGATTTCACTTATGAAACTACAGGTTAGATCAATAATCATCGTTCTAGCGTCAGAACATTCTAGAACTTAGAACAGACTTACATCAACCACCTGAAACCGGATAGAAAGAAGCATTCATGAAGAAACGGGACAGTATTTACGAGGCATTCCTCAGTGCGATCGACGAGGATCTCCGCGGTATGTGCGAAGTGAACAGGAAGGCAGAGCTGCCACTTCCGTGTCCGTACTGCGGCGAGAAGAACGTCGAGCGCCTGGCTAAATCGCTCGTTGGCGTGCTGGAAGAGCGCTCGCCCGATATTCCCGGGCTGGTGCCCGAGCAGTATCGAGCCGATGTACACGAGGCCCGCGAGCTTTTGACTGCTGCGACGCTCGCTTTGCTTTCGCTGTATTTTTCCCCGCGCGATAGCTGCATGGGCAGCGTGGCAGCCGTGGTGAGCATGTTTAGGCATGGATGTAATGCGGCTTTTAAGTCAGCTGGCGTTCTCTTGTTTGAGCAGGTTACGACAGGGATGAAGTACAACGTCAAGAAGGATGCCTATATTCCGTCCCCATTCGTGCGCCATATCGATAGCAAAAAGCCTTACGACCGGCTGCACCGCGATGGATCGCGTGGCTTTACGGCGGATGAAGATGATGCCGTCATGTTTTATAAGCGCTACCTCAAGGTGCAACGACGCGTGTTCGATACGAGTCCGCGTTTCAACTTTGAGTTATGCGTCAAACGCCCGTTTGAGGCACTTTTGGACGAACGACACACTTTTTATTACATGGAGGAAAAGATGGAAATCGATTTGGCAACTAAGGTACGGGGGCTTCAGGACCGCTACCTCCTCAACTGCGCTCGGGCCAAGGGATACGACCTGCTCGACAAGCTGATGATTAATGCATTGCTTGCGTATCTGCGCGACGGGACGGTTTCAACTGCTGCTCGCGAGAGTTATCTGGCGCAGGCCGAGCGCCTGATCGGCCACGCGACCAAGTCGTCGCGCTCGGCACAGCTCAATGAGGACGACGGTGTCGATCGCATTGCTTAACAACCACCAACGTCACGGACAAGAAAGGAGCCACGCCATGTCAGTCATCAAGATGTACGGCTACGAGGCCGCGCAGCAAACGGAGTATCAGACCAAGAAGTGGGCGACTAAGGAGGAGATGCAGGCGCTGTCATCCGGCGATGAGCAGCGCGATGTGATCTTGGCGCAAGGTGCCACGGTGGCTTTCTACGAGGGCGACAAGCACTGGGAGACAAGCGTGTCCAACAATGTTTTTGCCTTTGGCGGTACTGGTAGCGGCAAAACAGCGAGTTTCGTTTTGCCCAACCTGCTCAACCACCACGAGTGCTGCTATGTGGTCACAGACACCAAGGGCGAGTTACTGCGCCGCACGGGAAAAGGCTTTGAAGAGGACGGCTACGAGGTAACGGTTCTCGACACCATCAATCCCGAGCAGTCGTCCGGGTACGATCCCCTGCGCTACGTGATGGATGTCGAGGATATCCCCACCACGGTGGCGGCAATCATGGAGGGGATCGATCCTGACAGGCGCAGCTTTAGGAACGACCCGTTTTGGGACAACGCGAACGACCTGCTGCTTCGAGCGATTGTTGGAATCCTGTTCCTCCTGGAGTGCCTTGCTGGCACATTTGCGCCAGGCGGGGATCCTGAGGCTCCGCGCCGCTACCTTAAGATGAACAACGTCTTTAAACTGGCTGCGCTCATCAAGGTTACGGGAGATGGTGAGGGGCGATTCCCGTTGGACTACCTTGTAGAAGAGGTAGAGTCCAGGGAGTTTCTCGATAAGTATGGTGCGGAGAACGCTGATCTGTATGGCGTTGAGCAGTATCGCGATTTTCGAGGTGCGGCAGATAGGACGCTTAAGAGTATTCTGATCACGCTCAATGCAACTATCTCGCGGCTTAAGACGCCTCAGCTCATGCGCGTTTTTGAGAATGACGAGATGCGTCTTGATCGTATTGACGAGGGCAAGCGCGTGATCGATCTTAAAGTGAGCGACAACGATTCGGCTAATGCATGGCTTGCGAACGTTGCCCTTAAGCAGCTGTTTAACCTTGCCCAGCGCCGTGCCGATGCCAGCCCCAGCGGCCATTTGCAGCGTCGCGTGCAGTTTGTGCTCGATGAGTTTCCCAATGTGGGACGCATCCCCGATTTTGAGCGCAGCATTGCGACCGTGCGCAGTCGCGGCATTAGCTTTTTGATGTGTGCGCAATCGCTGAGCCAGCTCGATGTCGTGTACGGCAAATCAACGGCGCTTACCATCCTCGATAACTGCGATAGCTTGGTCTATATGGGTGGCGGCAGCAACATCGCGACGCAGAACTACATAAGCGAACTGTGTGGCGAGTCGGTTTTGGGCACCAAGTACGTGGGCGCCGAGCGCACTGCCGTAGATGTGCGCGGTTGCGTGATGACCCCAGGCGAGGTTGGGCTTATGCCTCGCACCGATTGCCTGGTCAAGGTGACCGGCATGCGTCCCTTCCGCGCCAAGAAGTACTATTGCGACGACCATCCCAATGCAGCTAAGTGGCTAAGGGATTAGTCCCTGCAGCTTTGTGTATCCCATCTTGCATATTTTGTCGCACGGCTTCCGTTAGCCGTAAGCCGTGCGGTCCAGTTTTTGCCTCCTTACCGATTCCGTTTAGAAGGGAATTGCCATGTCCGTTATGTATCGTGAGCCCAGCATCATCAAGAAGTCCAAGGACGGCCGCGTTGCCGCCGTCGATATGGCAAGCGAGCTGCTTAACAGCCGCGTGCTGCTGCTGGAGGGCGAGGTCAACGATGTGACCTGCAACGGCCTTATTAAGTCCATGCTGGTGCTGGAACATCAAAGCGCGGCCGAGCCCATCACCCTCATCATCAATAGCCCGGGCGGCAGCGTTACGGCGGGGCTGGCGCTCATCGACACCATGCAGTCGCTCGATTGCCCCGTGATCACGGTGGGTGAGGGCGTCGTGGCCTCGATGGCCGCGGTGATCTTGGCCTGCGGCGACCACCGCCAGGTGTACCGCCACACGCAGGTGCTCATTCACCAGCTAATGGGCGGCACGGGCATGGCGCAGCAGACCGATATCGAGATTGTGGCCCAGCATGCGGCAGCCATGCGTGCCGAGCTGGACGAGCTACTGGCCGAGCACGGCAACCTGAGCGCTCAGGAGTTCCATGAGCTCACCGAGCGCGACTGCTGGTGTAACGCCAAACGCGCCCTAGAACTGGGCCTGGTGGACGAAGTGATTGCGCCCAGCAAGAAAGCGCTCTAGTGGGGCGCATGCCTTACAAGCACGTTAAACAGGGCGAATGAGCACGTAGTTGAACAGCCAGAAAGAGGTTGAACATGAGCAGGATTTGGGATGTCGACGGTATTGAGTGGGAAGATCTGCCCACCGTGAGCGACCTGCTGTGCGCTGCGGACACAAAGATCCTGGCACGCGAGGTTGCCCTGCGATACGGCGGCAAGCCGGGCGGCTGCGGCCGCGGCGATAGCGATCGCGGCCTAAAGCGCGCCCGCCGCAAGCTCAAAAAGCTGCGCAAGATTGATCCCGAGCCCAGCGACAAGATCGTCCTGTTGCCCAAGCACGTCATCAATCGCCGTGGTGCAGGTCGCAGCTTTGGCCATTACGATGTGAGCCCGTGCGCCTTTACGCGCGACGGCGTGCAAAGGCTAGGGGAAGATGCGCTTGTCGATGTGTATTCGTGGGAGTTGCTCCCGCTGGGCGAGGAGTCCGCGAGCGTTATGTTGGGCTATCGCGTATGGCTCGGCGGCGAGTGGGACCTATGCGAGCGCTACCGCTTTTTGGCTGCGGTATGCGCGAGCGTGCTGAATTGCATCCGGGAGGAAAAGGAGCTGCGCAGGTATCTTGAACAGGGCGGTGCTGCTCCCGATATGGACGAGGACGATACGGTTGAGGGCATCCGCAGCGACGTGCTATATCCCGAGGAAGTGTTCAACGCAAAGCTTGGCGGCTATTGGGACGAGAGCCTGGGACTCGACCTGCCCTGGAAAAACGAGCATCGGCAGACCTGCGTGCGAATCGACAGAGCTATCGATGACCTGTTTGCCGATGAAACGAAGCGTTGCGCTGCGGCGCTTGGGAAAAAGCTTGAGCGCGGATATGAGGAGCGCGGTGAGCAACCGGACGAGGATTTGCTGAACGGGATGTCCTTGTGAATGGTTGCTTGCAGTCCGATAAAAATCTGTCCGGACGAAATGATAGAACGATAGCGTAAATGGCACCCGTACTTTAAGGAGTTAACAATGGAAATCGCCTATAAGGAACTGTTTCGTGTAAACCGTCCTATCTGTGGTCCTGGACCAGGAGGTTTCTTCATTAAAAGATTCAAGGAAAGCGGCTACAGTGAGGCTGAATTAATCGATCTAATTACGGAGATGGACTTTTCTCCGGATGGACGAGGCACGAACATTGGTCTGTACAAGAAATGCGGGATAGTTAAGTGGGCGGTTGAAAAGACATGTTATACGGATTGGAGCCCCACCGTCATTGGCTTGGTCTTAACAGTTGCAACCGGCTTTAAGGTCTTTGGATGGGCTAATCAAAAAGCAATACCCTTTTTCGGTAACTTGAATGCATCTCTGTTTCCGGCGGCTGTTCTAGTTGGCTTACTGGTGTATTCAGTCGCTAGGTTTCAATTTGAGCTAAAGAAGACAAGGCTGCTGTGTGCCCTGGATCATATTGAGACTATTGAGGAGGCAAGGCAGGATTGTAAGGCTAAGTAAGTTCGCGAACATGCGAGAATGGTGACCGTACCATTGAGGGAAATTGTATGCTAGGGGCCGCGGTCGTGGATAAACAGATTAAATCAAGAGAGCGTGTCGTCGACCATGGTGAGGTATTCACCAACGAACGCGAGGTTAATGCAATGCTCGACATGGTAGAGGGTGAGTGCGAGCGCATCGATTCCCGGTTCTTGGAGCCGGCCTGTGGCGATGGTAACTTTCTTGCTGAAGTTCTGCGCCGCAAGCTTGAGGTCGTGAAAAGGCGCTACGGCAGTTCATCTATTGACTACGAACGACATGCGTTTGTGGCGGTTTCCTCTCTCTACGGCGTGGATCTCCTGTCTGACAACGCTGCAGCCTGTCGCAAGCGTCTTTTTGAGCAGTTCATCGGAGAATATGCCAAGGTGGCGAAAGGTCGCGTCAACGCCGCATTCTTAGATACAATCCGCACTGTGATTGATATGAACATCCTTTGCGGTAATGCTCTCTCGATGCGTCTTGTGGACGAGAGTCAGGAAGATACCGACGAGCCAATCATCTTCTCTGAGTGGTCTTTGGCGATGGGGGATAGGGTCAAGCGCCGCGATTTTCGCCTTGACGAACTTCTTGAGGGGCAGCGGCAGCAAATGAGCCTTTTTGGTTCTTCTGGCTCTCCTGCGTCGGAATGGGAATACGACGAAAGCGTTAAGGCATACATTCCTCTGCCGATTCGGGAATATCCTTTGACGAGCATTTATCAGATAGGAGCTGCAGCATGAGTGGATTATACGACACAACGTACAATCCTGACGTCTTGTCATGCCTCGCGAATCTATCGAGCGATGAGGTTTTTACCCCGCCCGAGATGGCCAACCAAATGCTAGATATGCTTCCGAAGAAAATCTGGTCGGATCCGGAAGCCACCTTCCTTGATCCATCCTGCAAATCCGGCGTCTTTCTTCGTGAAATAACCAAGCGCCTCATCGAGGGGCTGCAGGATGATTATCCCGTTCTCGATGAGCGCCTTGAGCATATTCTCAAGAAGCAAGTCTACGGTGTCGCACTTACAGAGCTGACGGGCTTGTTGTCTCGTCGCAGTGCATATTGTTCCAAATATGCTAACAGTCGCTATTCAGTGGTGGAATTTGATAGCTCTGACGGGAATATCAGGTACGGACGTTGCGAACACAAATGGCTTAATGGCAGGTGTCGGTATTGTGGTGCCTCGGAGAAAGAGTACAAACGCGATGCCGAACTTGAAACCCATGCGTATGAATTCATCCATCAAGATAATCCAGGGGAACTGTTTCCTATGAAATTCGACGTAGTAATTGGCAATCCTCCTTATCAGTTAAGCGATGGCGGCAATGGCGCCAGTGCGATGCCGATTTACCATAAGTTTGTCCAGCAGGGCATGAAACTAAGCCCCCGCTATTTAACGATGATCATTCCCGCGAGGTGGTATGCCGGCGGCAGAGGATTAGATTCGTTTAGAGCTGAGATGTTGCATGACGACCGCATCAGGGAGCTCCATGATTATGTGAATGCGTCAGATTGCTTTCCCGGTGTCGAGATTAAAGGCGGTGTCTGTTATTTCCTTTGGGATCGAGACCATAGGGGGCTTTGTCGTGTCTACTCGCATGACGGTAACGACGTCTCGATGGATGAGAGGCCATTACTGGAGGACGGGATGGAAACCTTCATTAGGAGTTCAAAACAGATATCCATTTTAAAGAAGATACGCAGCATGCAGGAAAAGCCGCTTTCGGAAGAATTAAACGCGGGTCGTTACTTTGGGTTCCACACTCGCGCCCTATGGAACGGTACCGACGGTTCTCTCCAGACCGCTGACGGATCTTCGTCATATCCAGTTAAAAAGAACAAGACGGGCGCGTTCGCGACTAAGGTGTATATCGCGCATGGCGAGTGCTGGATTGAACAGAAGAATGTCACGCGAAACGCCGGCGATGTCCAAAAGTACAAGGTTCTTATTCCGCGAGCCGGCAATCCCGGTGGCACAATTCTCGGAAAGCCGAAACTTGCTGAACCGGGGTCATGCAGTTCGAACACATATAACGTTTTTGTTCTTGGTGCATCTGCTTCTGAGGCAAATAACTTAATTCAGTATCTGAAGACGCGTTTCGTTCGATATCTTGTTGCAACCAGGACGGCCACGCAGGATATGGCTCCGAAGGCGTTTGAATTCGTTCCGGTCCAAGACTGGAGCCATGCTTGGACTGATGAAGAACTATTTGAAAAGTATGGGCTAGACGAGTCTGAGATAGACGATGTGTGCAGCTCGATTCCCGGAATGGAATAGCTATGCCTACGCAAGATTTCTTCCCTCAGCGCCCTGACGCCCATCCGGCCATCTATGCCTATTCCGATACTGATCCCAACCACAAAGGAATCCTGAAGGTCGGCTATACGGCCAAGGACGTTGAGCAACGCGTACGTGAGCAGTTTCCCGTACTGCAACCTGAGAAAAAGCCATACAAAATCGAGTTTGCCGAGTCCGCGATGCGCGACGACGGCACTTTTTTCCTAGATCATCCCGTCCATGACTGGCTCGAGGCCCACGGCTGCGAAAACATCAATGGCGAGTGGTATCGCTGCACGCCCGACCAAGTGCGTGCCGGCTGGATCGCCGTGCGCGACCGCACCGAGAACGACGAGGCGCGCGACCAGGACTTCAGCATGCGACCTGAGCAGGCCGAGGCCGTGCGTCGCACGCGTGAGTACTTCGAGTCTGTGACCGCCGAGGGTTCGCAACGCACGCCCAAGTTCCTCTGGAACGCCAAGATGCGTTTTGGCAAAACCTTCGCCACATATGAGTTGGCGAAGTCGATGGGCATGAGGCGCGTCCTCGTGCTCACGTTCAAGCCCGCTGTGCAGAGTGCCTGGCAGGAGGACCTAAACCGCCATGTCGACTTCGAGGGCTGGCAGTTCGTCAGTCGCGGCGGCAAGCAATATGAGGACTGCGATCCCCAGCGCCCGATCGTCTGCTTTGGCTCGTTCCAAGACTATCTCGGTCGAGATTCCAACGGAAATATCAAGGCCCGGCACGAGTGGGTGCGCCTAGAAGACTGGGACCTCGTGGTGTTCGACGAGTACCATTTCGGAGCATGGCGGGAAACGGCCAAGAAGCTCTTTGACTCGATCGACGAGGACGAGGAGAAGGCCGTCCATGAGGAGGTCAAGGTCACTGGCAACGAGCAGGACGAGACGTGGCTGCCGATCGTCACCAAGTACTTCCTGTTCCTATCCGGAACCCCGTTCCGCGCACTCAACAGCGGCGAGTTTATCGAGGAGCAGATCTTCAACTGGACTTACTCTGACGAGCAGGAGGCCAAGGCTAACTGGAACCCCGCCGACGGTGATAACCCGTACGCATCGCTCCCGCGCATGGTCATGCTCACCTACCAGATGCCGGAGGAGATCAAGCGCATCGCGCTGAACACCGAGACGAACCAGTTCGACCTCAACGTGTTCTTCTCCGCAGAGGGGGAGGGCGAGGACGCCCAGTTCAAGTTCAAGGACCACGTCCAGATGTGGCTCGACCTCATGCGCGGCCAGCACATGCCGGCCACAAAGGACGAGCTGAAGCTGGGCGAGAAGCCGGCCATGCCGTTCTCCGATATCCGCCTGCTCAACGTCCTGGGGCACACCCTGTGGTTCCTGCCGAACGTCGCGAGCTGCTACGCCATGGCCAACCTCCTCAAGGAACGCCAGAACACCTTCTATCATGACTTCAAGATCAACGTCTGCGCCGGTGCCGCCGCCGGCATCGGCCTGGACGCCCTGCCGCCCGTGCAGCGCTCGATGCGCGAACCGCTGGAGTCCCGCACGATCACGCTCTCATGCGGCAAGCTGACGACCGGCGTCACGGTGAAACCGTGGACGGGCGTGTTCATGCTCTCCAACGTCAAGAGCGCCGAGACCTATTTCCAGACCGCGTTCCGCGTGCAGTCGCCGTGGACGGTCAAGGACGACGACGGGCGCACCCAGATCATCAAGAACGAGTGCTACGTATTCGATTTCGCGCTCGACCGCGCCCTCACGATGGTCTCCGATTACTCGACGCAGCTCGCCACCGACCCCAAGAAGGGTCCGGAGCAGAAGGTCGACGAGTTCGTCAAGTTCCTGCCGGTGCTCGCCTATGACGGCAGCAGGATGAAGGAGATCAGCGCCGCCGAGGTATTGGACATCGCCATGGCCGGAACGTCGGCGACGCTCCTCGCGAAGCGCTGGGAGTCCGCGCTGCTGGTCAACGTCGACAACGACACCCTGCGCCGCCTGCTCGCAAACGACGAGGCTATTAACGCCCTCATGAACATCGAGGGCTTCCGCAGCCTCAACGATGACATCAAGACGATCATCAACAAGTCCGAGGCCGTCAAGAAGGTCAAGAAGGAGAAGGGGGAGAGTCTTACCCCGAAAGAGAAGAAGGAGCTCACCGAGGAGGAGAAGGAGTTCAAGAGCAAGCGCAAGGAAATCCAGACCAAGCTGATCAAGTTCGCGACCCGAATCCCCGTCTTCATGTACCTCACGGACTACCGCGAGGAGACGCTGCACGACGTAATCACCCAGCTCGAACCTGGGCTGTTCAAGAAGGTCACCGGCCTGTCCGTCGATGACTTCAACCTCCTCGTCGGTCTGGGCGTCTTCAATGCACCCCTGATGAATGACGCGGTCTACAAGTTCCGACGCTACGAGGACGCGAGCCTTGTCTACACCGGTGTCAACAAGCACGCCGGCGAGCGCGTCGGCCTGTACGACACGACGCTTTCCGAGTACGACTACCTCGCCGCGAAACAGCAGGAGTCGATGATCGCGCCGGACGGCTCTGCCATCGACCTCACCAGCGCCGAACCCGTCACGCGCCCCGTCGAGCAAATTGGGAAATTTCCTGTCGTCCAAAAGGTTGCTCAACAAAAAGTTGTACAGCAAACGGAGAAACCGAAAGCATCGGCGGAGCCTGTGTCGACCACTGTGTCGACCAAAACGGATTGGGTCGCGGACGTCCTCACCAACCGCGGTATCGAATTCGTCGACAAGCGCGAGAAGTCCGGTGCCTTATGGGCACTCGGCGGCGTCGAGCTCGCTCCGGCGATGGGGACGTTGCGCGACCGCGGCGCCGACTTCACGTTCAAGCCGAGCGGCGGCAAGGCAACCAAGTTCAAGGAGGCCTGGTATCTCACCGGGTATCCCGATGAACTGAACGATGACGTTGCCGAAGAAACTCCGGCGATCGACTACAGCAAGGTCGTTCCGGGCTATCGCGTTATTCACAAGGGCCTCGGCGGGGGAACGGTCAAGCGGATCAATGGCGGCTTGATCTCAGTTGCGTTCGATGACTCCCCGAATCGTCAACGTGCATTTACGTTTCCTGGTGCATTTGAGCAGGGGCTTTTATCTCATGCGGCGATGGCCGAATCAGACGGCCCGATTTGTCTTTAGATAGATATATCACTGTTAACTCGCTGAAGGAGCTTTTGGGATGGATGAAAGAACAACTCGTGGGCTAGCGTTTAAGCGGCGTGATAGCGAAGGTAATGTTACTGCCTTTCGCAATACAATAACTTCTAAATTAGGAATGACTGACTTGCAGGGGCTGTTGATTGGCAAGAGCGGGGAGTTTACTGAAGCGGTTGAGGCCTTTGAAGTCGAGGGGTTCGCACGCGATGCTTTGCTAAAAATACTCCTGCCAGCATCAGATTTAACGCGTAAAGTCAGGCTTGCAAATGCGATCGGTGTTCCATTTTCGGTTTGGATTCATGGAACGGACGACAAAGGGATTATTCGAGCCATTCAACTGGATGTGGACGAAGAGCGTTTGGGCGGTGTAAAGGTGGTTACAGAACGCCTGTGCACAGAAGATAGATTTATAGAATGGTGGGCTGAAAAAAAGAAAACGCCTCAGACAAAAAGATTTAGAAAACAGTATATTCAGAACAGTTATTTTGACAAACTGCTTGAGAGCCATGGCATGGTGTGGGGCGGCAATATCGATGGAGCTATATTCGCGCCGGACGGCAGTGTTGAGGCGATTGTCGAAATAAGATGTACGGAGAAAAATCCAATCGAGACTTATGATCCATCTCGTTATTACAAGGAGGATACGTTTACATGGCAACCCGTTCTTAAGTTGTCGAGAGATTTGGACATTCCGTGTGTATTGCTGACATTTAAAAAGGAATATAAGGATGGGGAGACGGGGGTTCTCGGGATTGCAGGCGTTCTCGGCAATGACGATAACGGACTTAAATACCTAGACGCTAAGCCTCCTTGCAATAACTTAGTTCATTCAGCTGACGAGGTTCGAAGGTTTGTGCTGGATATGAAGATGGCCCACGCGCAACTAAAGTAACCTTGATTGGGCACGGGCCAAGGTGAACTCCGGAATGGACGAGCTTCTACGATTCTCGGACTAGTAAGTTTGGTTGCCTCGCGGTGCCCTGCGGTTCGCTCCGGCGTCACATTCCCTTATCCTCTGTGCTAAAAGATCGTCTACCGGCTACTGTCTGGGTTCATGTTTAAATTAAATCGGGGATTCGTTGTAGTCGTCTGCCTCTCCTTTGTTAATGGCGTTGCGTCCGAGGGGCGATCATTTCTGTCGGATAGGCAATCCCAGTAACCGGATAAACCGGGGATGGGGAGATGCTCAATTGTTCTCGCGCTCTTCTTTCTGGTCTTGTCAGCCTCTAGCTCTAATGAGATGACGGAGGCAACCAGATCGAATTTAGAGATTGACCACCCGTTATCCGATTTGCGACAGTGACCCGCATTCTTTTTTGCGAGTTTGTCCAAGAGCTCTGGAAGGGTGCCTAGTTGTGCTGACTGGGTCGTGATGTCGACGATTACACTGCCATCCTCTAGCGAACCGTTCCAAATAACGGGATGAGGATAACCGCACGCTTCAGGCGTTTGAGTGCTAGGTTGGTTTTTGGGCCGATTGATTGCCTTGAGCCACTCTTCGTAAAGTGCTTTCGGCACGAGAGGGGACCGTTGATAATAAGGTCCAAGGGTGTGGTCAACGGCATTGGCTAGTTCTTGAAAATATAGCTGTCGCTTTTTGTTAGTAGCCATCGGGTTGTGCCCGTCTTTCCCGCTGACAGTATCTGCTTTGCGTCTTAAATTGACGGCAGTTGCATGGGGCGGCTTTTTACCAAGCTTGAGTTTTGTATTACTTGCGGGATTGCAGTACATGCCCGTTTCGTTGTCGTATCTAGAACAATACTTGCTATTGTTGCCAGCTGGGAAAAAGGGTTTGTTGCATGTGCTGCATTTTGTCGGAAGTGCCCCGGATCGCAGGGCTTCGCATAGTAGATGCGCATAGAAAACCGAGAATGATTCCGGAAGAAAAGAATGAATCAATGAGTGGGAGCGGTCTATCAAGTGCTGGAAATGGAGGGCTTCTTGCATTGCGTCGCTGTCGTTGATGTTGACAACAAGGTACTTTCCGTCATTTACGATAAACCGCATGATGCCGATTGTGTTTTCGCCGTTCCTCGATAACTCCACCTTGTTGTAGAGCCTGTTCTGAATCAGGTTGAGTGCCAGAGAGTTGAGGCTATTGAGGTCCTGGACCATTGGGCCGGCGATTGCATGTTTCGTGCATTTTGAGGACGTTAGTTCCCCAAAACGGCGAATTTGATTAGCGACATCCAGGATGGATTCTCCGGTAGAAAGCAGCTTCGCGAATAATGAAACGTAGCTGCTGAGGTCATCCCGATAAGAAGGTTCGTTTATCTTCTTGGATAAGCTAAGACAATCAATGATGATGTCGCCAAGAACGGCTACTGCCAACTCATGGATATCGATGGCTAGTTGGTTATCAACTAATTGAACGTGGAAGTGCGTCTTATAAAACTCCCTTTTAGTTTCTTGCGTTTTAAGCGCCAGCGGGTGGTGGACAATTGAGTGCTCGCCTCCGCGAGCGAGCTCGGGCCTTCTATTTAGGTCAAAGACCATTTCAATGTAACTGGCCAGATTAGGTGCAACGGAATCGTCGGCATCGTTACTGCTTAGTAACTCAAGAGCCGGAATAGTAACTCTCGCGATGTTCCCACACTCTATTGCCCAAAGAGAGAAAACCTTCGAGGGCAAATAGGCATCGGGTATTTCATCAAGATAAACTGAATCGATGCACAATGAGCAAGCATTGAAGAAGAGCTGGTAGATACCGTCCGAATAGCCGCCGCTTATTGCGGAATCAAGCGCTTGTTTGACTGCCTCCGCGAGCTCATGCGTTATATCTGCCTTTTCGATACGGCATTTGTCGAGGTCATCGCCTGCGTCAATTATTCTCGAACAAAGCGGAGGAAAACACGTGGCACCTTTTTTATTATCTGAGCCTTCGAGATATTGAGCTTCTAGAATGTGCTGTATTCGCCGTAGCGAATTAAAGATACGGTGTGGAACGGGCACTGAATGGGCGTTACGATATTCGGCATACCAAGAGGACATTTCGTTAAAGAACTTCTCAAGATCAATTCTTAGGAATTCGTTTAACAGCTCTTTTGCAGACCAATGCTGTTCGAATTCCGCTCCTTCACATTCTTGATCCTTATCGGGTTTTGCGTTTGTCAGTTGTTTGCAACAGAGATGCAAAGAGGTATCTCTGTCAAACCGAATGAAGCTAGCCCTAACACGCCAGGTCAGAGCTATTAAATTGGCACCTTGCATATTTCTTAAACCAGCACAACTTTCAAAATCAAATATACTTTGTGCCATTGTGCCACTTTGCCGTGTTCAATAGGAGTCGAGCAAGAAAGAAGTCCAAAGGAGGACGGAAAATGTTCGACGGCACCCTGTTTGAACTGGTTAATTCCACCAAGCGCGATGAGCTTGAAGATATCGTTTGCGAAGTTATGACCATCTGTGATGAGCTGAAGGTGGGTCTTTCTGAGGAGCGCGGGCTCGGCTTCTTTGAAGACTGTGCCCGTCAAAGCGCCTATGAGCTCATGCTCGACAATTGTCGTGACGAGCTTGCTCGTCTGGGCTTTGAGCTCGAGTGGGGCGTTGAGGACTATCCGGTGGTCTCGCCGGTCCGTTCGGTTTCGCTTGCGCGGATCTCAGCGCATGACGCCGTTGGCGTCGAGTATTCGAGTCGTAATGACCTCGATATAGCTTGTTAGTCATTCTTTCTTCGTAGGCGGTCAAGCCGACCTGCTGTTTTATCGGGACTTCTAAGCAGTCCCGTTCTTTACGCCAATCACCCCAAAACTCAATCACCAACCAATCGGGTCTCTCTGAAAGGAAGATCATGAATACTTCTATTCAAAATGTGTCCGTCTCTCACAAGTCGAGCATCACCAAGATTGCCGAAGGCGCGTTGCTAATTGCTGTCGCGGCGTTAGCTGTGAACGGCATCATTTCCTTTACTGCACCGTCGTACATCTGGAAAGGTGAGATTCCTATGTTCACGCCTGACCTGTTCGATCATCCCTACGAGGCTCCAACGGCGGAGGATATTGTGTCGGGAATGGAGACGCTTGACCGGGTGTCGATGGCCGCGGCCGTGCTCGTTGCTCTGTATCCTGTATACCATGCCATTTGGTGCCTCTGCGCAGGTGCTGGGTGCAATTGCAAGGCACCTGTGTTTTGCGGACGGATGTCGCGCCGCTTTGGCTCGTTGAGCGCCTGTTCGCTTTTGGCCGTGCTTGCCGTATGTCGTGGGTTTGAGTGCTATATCGACGGCGGGGTCACGGGGGACAAACTCCTCATGATCGTGGGCCTTTTCCTCATGGTGACATCGATTGCGCTTGTTTCTGGATGCGTCCTGGCGTGCATTGTCAAATGGTATGAGCTCAAAGGTCCTGGGCGCTATCGTGGCGACAAAGCCCTTATCGCATGGTTCGGCCGCGCGGATGCCTTGCTGGACCGCGCAAGCTCAAACATGGTGTTGCTGTATGGTGCCGAGATGCTTGCCTGCGCGGCATCGTTGATTTTTGGATATGGCATCGCTAGCGCTATTGCATCCATCATTACGATTACATTAACCGCCTGGGGCATTGTGCTCGCCATCATCTTTATCCCTCTTTGCATCGGCTGTGTCTTGGCTAGCTCGAAGGACTAGAAGAGTGAATCTGTTCGCGGACACGTAGAAAGCCGCGGCATCAAGCTCAGTCTTGCTTTTCCGGGTCATATCCCTTTGTATACACGGTAAAGCTGAGGTCATCGATCGTTCCGGTGCTGTAGATGCATGCGTCGGGCGTGCTCCATGTGTCTTGGACGGTCGGGTCAGTCCAGACATATTCGGGCCCATCGATTCCAAGCAATGGAATGGGCCTCGCCACGTGGTCGGCGTTATTTATCTGTACAATGATCTCCAACAACATGTGCAGTTTTACATGCCATGAGCTGTATGGATGCTCATCTGGCCCCTTGTAATCCAGTGTGCACTTTGATTGTGGGCTTTCGGCGAGCTGGCTCAAACATTCAAAAAGCGTCGGGTACTCGGCTCCAGGAAACTCGACTTGTACATACCGATTGCCATCGCGGACAAATCCGTACCACAGCACGGGGTATGGATACTCGAGCCTATCCGGCCGCTTGATTTTCGCTCTACAATTGGGCTGGTTGACGATAGACAGCCACGTCCTATAGAGCTCATCGGAAATGAGGTCGTTCGCTTGGTATGCTGGGCCAAGACCATCGAGGACAAAGCTGCCGAGGCGCTCAAAATAGTGGGCACAATCCGTTAGGCCCTTTTCATATGCCGTTTCGGTCTTTCTCTGTATATTAAGCGCGACATCGCGGGGCGATTTACGACCAAGATGCTTCTTGGCGTTAAAGCGCGGGTTGCAATAGAGCTTGGTCGCCGCGTTATATCGATCGCAGTACTTGCTGTTAGGACCGGTCGGAAAAAAGAGCGAACCGCAGGTTTGGCATGCTATCGGCATAATGCCGCACAGCAGCAGCTCGTGAAGGATGCGGGCATAAAGGCTTGCAAAGGACCATTCCTCTTCGGTGAAGTAGAGCTCTCCTGCCTTTGAAATAACGGCTTGAAGCCCAACGAGCCTATTGAGGTTTTCCTGGTCGTTAAGCTCTGCATGCGTATGGAAGTCTCCATTTGCGAAGATCTGGTTCTCGCGCATAGCTTCGAGATAGTTTTTACGAAACGCCTGCATAAAGGGGGGCGCTGTTCATGCGCTTTATTCCATTCAAATGCTCTTCGAGCTTTTGGGCCGTTTCGTTTCCGGGCAAGTGTTTTTTGGCTGCGTATACAAAAGCTTCGCCAAAGCGGATGATTGCCGGCAGCTGCTCATCGAATAATCGAAATTGTCGCGGGTCGCTTGTTTTGATGGCGGCTGGGAAAAACTCTTCGTTTTGCGCGAGCAGGCTAGGTGCCTCGGTGTTTTTAAGCAGCGGGGTAAGCTCCAGACATTCCTGATAAAAAACAATGAGAAGCGCTCGAAAGAGATCGATATTGGTGCAGACGCAAGCTGTTTCTATCTGAGATTTCGCCTTGGGAAAGTTGCGTATAGGATTGTCGCGGTCATACGGCACCGGTGCTGTTAGATTGGTCTCGCCGTTGGTAGCGTTAATGCTCATGTCGTTCGACTCGAGCTGGAGATAGGAGCTGAAGAGGGACGCCATTTCTTGCTTGTTGAGTTGGTCCGATGTTGTAATCACCGCGCGGAACAGGCGGTTGATCTCGTCGCACTCAATAGCGTTGTTGTTCATCCAGCAGCTGTAATAGCGATAGTCGGGAATCGCCGTGATGTTCATGACACACTGTCTACAGACATTTTTAAGGAGATATCTGGCCATGCCGGAAATCTCTCCGTGTGCATGGCTTGTAATGGCTTTGTCGAATATCGGAGCAAAGAAATCGAGGTCGCGTTCCTTTTGTTTTTGAAGGTTGATAGCGATTTCAGCTTCGTTCAATTCTGCTTGGGTGGGCTCTTGGTCGGGATCGTCTGGATCGAGCCGATCGTCATAGTCTTGCTCGGCTACACAGTCTATCGAAGCGTGTTGCGCATGGTGGAGAGCAGCAGAGGACTGGCGCATGGCGTTCTGCAAATCAATATAAAAGCGCTGGTTTGCTCGCTTACGAAAGTGCCCCCCGATTTCGTTGAAAAGCGAGCTTAAGTCGACGCGCAATAGGTCGTTGGCTATGGAGACGAGACTCCATGCGCTTGCATTGCCGGATGTGTTTCCGTCGCCGGCACAATCAATCTCCGGCGTCCTGTTAAGAAGTAGCATACGGGGATTGACAGGGGAGCGAAGAAAACCAGCCTCAAAACCCCAGCTAAATGCCTCTTTTTCGGACTTAGGCATTGATGCTCCAAACAGCCAAAATTTAAAACGCGATAAAAGTCATATTACGCGGCTGTTTGCGGTTGTTCAATGGAGTCAAGCGAAAAGGGTTAAAACCAGGGAGGCCGTTATGTCCGATCGCATCGAGCTCAACGAAGGAAACATTGATGTATGCGAGCGCGAGGTTATCGCTCTTCGCGAGATTATCGCCGCCGCCATGGGTCGCTTGCATCAGATGCGCAGGCAGTGCGAGCGAGGCTACGCGTCTTCGGAGGATTTCGAGAATGCGTTGGATGTTTACGGAGTGATCCGTGGGCGAGTCGATGAGCTTGACCAGCTTGGTTTCGAGTTCAGATGGTCGTCAGTTCCCGATGCAGGGATCGATGAGTGCGTCGGGCTCGAATGGATTGAGGACGACAGCTCTCCACGAGATCGCGGTTTCGATATCGCTTGTTAGTGTGTCCGCACGACTTGGTATCAATGTGGGCGAACAATCTCTAATCGGAGCCGACTAGAGGCTGCATCCTAGTTGCCGGCGATTCCGGTTTGATTTCTGTTGAAAGGAAAACATGAACACTTCTATTCAAATTTCGTCCAGCGCCGTTGAGCCTGCGTCCCGCACCGCCAAGGGCGAGGTCGTCAAGCTCGTGCAGGGCGCACCGCTTATTGTCGTTGCTGCGGTTGCCGTTGCCGGCATCGCCTCCGTCGCCGCTCCGTTTTGTGTTTGGAAGGGCGAGGTCGCGCTGTTTCTGAACGAGTCGTTCCACACCAACTGCTCAGTTTCTGCGATCGCGGAGTACGCGTCAGCGGCACCCGGGTCCGATTGGGCGTCGCTGCTCGTGGCCGTGCTCATCGCGGCCTACCCTGCCTACCATGCCGTCTGGCGCGTTCGCGAGGGGTTTGGGCTCAGCTGCAAAGCTCCGGTGTTCAGCAGGCGCGTGTCGCGCTCTCTTGCCGCGGTAAGCGCCTGCCTGCTGCTGGCGATGCTGTTCATGGGCTATGGAACGAGTTGGCTCATCAACGGCAGCGCGATGGGTGACCAGAACCTTGTTGAGTCGGGGCACAATGTATGGACCGTTTCCATCATGATCATGCTGGGCTGCGCCCTGATGTGCCTGTTCAAGTGGTTCCTTGCCAAGGGCCCTGGCCGTAATTTCGGCAGCGGCTTTGCCGTCGAGCTTGTCCGCCTTGCCGACGTCCTGCTGAAGCGCGCGAGCTCGAACCTGGTGTTGTGCTACGTGGCCGAGCTGCTTGCCTGCCTGCTGGCGCTGGCCTTCATTGCCGTGGCCTATGTCGTCGCGAGCGTGGCCATCGCGCTTGCGTTCGCGGCCGTAGCCTTGGTGGTGTGCCTTGCCGGGATTCCCATTATCCTTGCTGCCTCGTGGCGCAGGTAGCGGGGCGATCATGCGAGTTCTTATCGCAGCGTGAGAAGAACTTGCAGAAATCGCAAGTTCTTTTCACGCGATGAGAAAAACTTGCAGATTGGCGCGAGGACGACGTCCCTCCGCGCGAGCGCGGTTTCGATATTGGTCATTAATGTGTCCGAACGATTGATTGGAGACAAAATGTATCCGGACTATGAGTGCAACAACTACCCCATGAGCGTTACGGATGAGGATGGTCCGTTCCTGATCATGGAGGCGGAGCTGTCTGGCGATGTCGAGCTCAATGATGAGTTTAAGAAAGACGCCAGCTATAGATATTCGTGTGCGACTGTTTCTGCGGCGATTGATCTTTGCAAGTCAATGACGGACGGCGATGCCGATCCTTGGTATGAAAGTTGGGAGAAGGCGGTTGAGCGTTATCCGCTCGAGAAATGCGAGGATGCGACAACGCTGTATTGGATTGAGCCGACCGATCCGCACAAGGCGCTGTGCGCCTTCCATCCCCATCCCGATCTTGAGCGGTACGTGGCTGAGGCAATTGGCGCCGTTGACACCTATCTGCTGGAGCGCGAGTACTGTCCCTTTGCGGTCAGCCACTTAGATCTAAAGGATGTTGACGTCCTGCTCAGCGCCGCTTGGGGATTGGCTCGAGTCCTTAAAGATATTTGGGGAACTTGCGACCCTGATGTTATGGAAAAGATTGAGGATGCTACGTACGGTGCGCATATAACGGTTAGGGACCTGATCGCGGGCGAAGAGGCAGCCAAAGCCAGCGCAAAGTCCGATGACAATTTCTAGCCGCCGCGCTGAATGGCGCGCCTGATTGACAAGCCGTCGGAAAAGTCCGGACAGTCTGCCAATCTCGGTCGCTACATCGTTCCCTTGCTCGCAGCGTAATGTTCCGCCTGCTTAAGGGCGTCCTCGTAGGCGCGCTGCTTTGCTTCGTACTCTAGCGCGTAGCGCTCCTGCTCCGCTCGCCCGGGAACAGGCACGGTCATGCTTCGCAGGTCCATTGGGGCAAGTTGCACAAGCGCGTCTCCGTGCGAGGTGTCCGCCAGTTTCTTCTGCCCCTCATCGGACGACAGGTATGCCAGGACAAACTGGGCAAGCAGCTCGTCCTCAAAGGTAGCGCAGAACATGGCGTCGCAGGGGACAATGCTCTCAAACAAAAGACCGCGCTCCACGGGGCGCTCAGAACCGACAGAAAAGTGGCCTGGCGTGATGAGGGCAAGCTTGAATGGAGGCCCGACGCGTGATATGAGAAGGCTCGCCTCGCGGGCGTCGATCGGTTTGGCCTTCCGAAAATCTTCGTAGTCTACACGGCTTACATCGTAGATATCTGTATCGGGGACACGCTCAAGTACATCTTCTGCGGCAATGATTGCGCCATCATGAAGATGCTTTAGCGACAGGTAGTAGCAGTCGTGCTGTTGGTAACTGTCTGTCGGATCTGATTCGGGCAGTTTGGTTACAACGCTGCGGGCGGTGCCGCGGTAGATTGGCGCTAGCGACCCAAGGGGGATGAACATTCTCTCGTCGAACGATCCGCTCTTTGTATTGGGTAATAGGGGATAGATGCCGTTGCCCTGATCCTCGAGCCGATGCCAATAGACTGGATTCTTTTGATCGCCGTAGGCTCGGTCGACGGAATCGAGGAGCTGGTGCAGAATCTCATCGGTCATTTGCTTGTCGTCAAAGCTCCTGCCGTCAAAAAGGAAATACGGATCATTGGGCTCGCCGTCGCCAATAAAGAGCAGCGCGCGACCCTCGGCCTTTTTGGCAATGGTGTTGGGAAGAAGCACAATGCTCTTTAGCAGGCCGAGGTCACAAAGAAGGCGACGTCCATCTACGGCTCGCGCCAGATTGAACAGACGGTCCGAAATCTGAATGACGGCCGTGGCATGGGACTGAGAGCAGGCAATGGATGCCGCAAGAAAGATGTAGTACCACTCAGTGACCGAAAGCAGATCGGGGATGCCTGCGCTGCGTTGCAGCTGCTTCGAGCGCGTTCTGAGGAAATCCAGGACTCGCGCATTTGCCGCATCGATAGATGCCGGGAATTGGGATAGCGGTCGTAGCTCGGGGGGCCTGCAGTAAATGAGTGCTGATTCGTACGTGTGAGAGGCTGCGTCCTGCTCGTAGTCGTATAAAAAGATATTCTCCTCGATGGCAGTAAACGTCGACGTCGGGACTTTGACTCGGTTTTTGCAAACGCAAGCGGGCACATAATCCCATTCGTCGGTTGCTTCGTTGTAAACGCGGTCCTCAAACTCAAACGAGGCGGCCGAAGGTCGCTTGAGGTCAATCCCCAAAACAGACCACGAGGGGCCATCGACGTGCTCGCTCGAAAACTCAAAATCGCGACAGCACAGTTCAATGAGCCTTTTCGTTCTCGACGAAGGCTGATATTTCTCGACCATATGAGACACAAGATCCGATAGATATCGGCTCATATATGGCTTGAGATCTTCGTTTAAGCGAAGAGTTGCAAATTCTGCTTTAGTTTTGAGCATGCGCACCTCCTGCATATTCCCTATATTGCGCGGTTCGCTGACTGGCCCGTCGCGGCTCAATTGCCTTCAGTCTACAAGAAGAGCAGTTGCGGCGTTTTTCAGACGGGGCACTCAAATGAAAAAGAAAAAAATCGAATGGTGCGTATGAGGCCGTACGCATTGGGTAATATTTCGCTAGATACTAACACTAAGAGATTTGCATATCTCCTAGTTGTATCAAGCTACAGTGGATAAACCAACTAGTTGTTTCAGCAACGAAAGGACAGCTAATGAACGGATACGACATGTACAGAATCGAGCCGGACGCCCCCAAGAAGCCAACGGCGATGAATATTTTCGGCATGATTCTGCAAACCGTCTTTACGGTTGTACTCTACGTGGTCGCCATCGACATGATGTGCTTGCTGACGACGTGGCTCGGCGGGTTTATGTTCGAGATTAGCGAGAGCAACACGGTGATCCCGCTCCATTCATGGCGCCTGGTGGCGTTTAGGGTGTACTGGGTTGTGCTGGGCGCGGCGTTTGTTGCGGCGCTTGCCCACAAATGGATCGTGCTGTTAACGGGAGGGCGCGAATCCGACATGTGCGAGCTGCTCGGTGCAATCGAGAGCGCGGGCGCATTTGCATCCGTCGTCTGCGCGATCGTCTGTTTGCTGGGCTATACCGCGGCATTTGATTGTTGGGCTGGCGTCACCGGAAAGATGGCTTCGGATTCCCGTGCAAATGATTACCTGCTTTGGGCGGTTGTCTTAACCATCGGAACGATTGTCGAGTGGCGAATTGTCGAAGGGGTCCTTAACGCTCTATTTCCCGATGAGCACAAGTTCCACGGGCTTCGCTTTGCATCCGCCTGCGTGGTTACTCCTCTGCTTGCGCTTGTACCCACCACGCTGGTCATCATCGTGTGCGCGCTGGTGGTGGGCCTTTTTGCCGGGATTCTGTTTGCATCGCTTGCGATCCCCGTGGTTATCACGGTTATTGGCATTGCCATCGCTATGAGTCGCTAACCCACAACGCAATCCAAATATCTCGCATGAAGAAAGGAACGACCATGTCGGTATTCTCTAACGCTCAAAAGCTTCTGCTGCTTGCCATACTTACCGCTCTTATGGCTGGTGCCCTGATGTACGAAGTGTTGCATCCCACACTGTTTCCGCTGCTCAAGCAGGGCATTTTGCAGCTGCTCTACCACATTCCGGTCTTTACCCAGCCGGGCAACGTGATCTATCTGGAGTCGGCGACATCGCTGGCACTGTAGTGGTTTAAGGGCTCGGCCCACATCGAAGGAAAGAAAACCAATATGGAAAGGAAGGCGCCCATGACTCAGAAGCAGTATCGAAACATCGATCGCTACCAGGACTTGCTCAATCGAATTGCGCCTACGCGTCTGGTGGAGCAGACGCGTCAGAGTGTTATTGGCCACGAAGGAAGCTTGGAGGCCTTTGTGACGGCGCTGAGCTTTGAGGTCAACCGCTGCGTGATGTTGGCACGCGGCGCCGACCCGCGCGACGTTCTTTCGCCCGCTGCCATTTTGGTGATGGGCTCCACTGGCACGGGAAAGACCCACACCATCAAGGCCGTGGCGGATGCCGCGGGGCTCAAGCTGTTTGTGTTCGATGTCTCCACCATGACGGGCGAGGGCTGGCGCGGTGCCAGCATGAGCAACTGCCTGTCGCAGGTCGCGGACTATCAGGCTGCCAATCCCGGCGATATCTGTTTGGTGCTCTTTGACGAGTTTGACAAGGCAGTTCGTGCCGAGCCCGATGGGGGCGAAGTTGCATCAAGCTTTAGTCCATCGCAGTCGTTCCTTAAGCTCTTGGAAGGCGGGGAGATGCCGTTTGAATGCGATACCTCCAAGAGTGCGGCCATTAAGACGCTCAACCTCGATCAGGTTGTTTGCATTTTGGGCGGCGCCTTTATGGGCTTGGATGCTCTGGTGCGCAAGCGCCTGAGTGACAAGTCTGGCACCACGGTCGGCTTCGGATCCTCGTATGCCGCCGTGTGCACCGCCGCAAAATCGGCAAACGAGCTGCGAGACAGTGCGACCATCGAGGATGTTGAGACTTGGGGTATTATGTCCGAGCTGTGCGGGCGCATTGGCTCGGTGATTAACTTTAACGCCTTGAGCGTGGACGATCTGGTCCAGATTGCGTATGAACAGTACCTGCCCAAGTACAACAACATGATGGGAAATGGCGCCAAGATGGAGCTGATGGCAGATGCTGCTCGCCTTGCGGCGAAGCGCGCGGTTAAGGAAGGTGCCGGCGCGCGCGGCATGCTCCGTCAACTGCGTCCCCTTATGATGTACGCCTGGAGGGACATGCGGGAAGATACCTATATTTCCCGTGCGACCTTGGTCGTGAGCGACGGGGAACTTGCGGTTGCGTACGAGCGCTCTCATGAGCCGCGGGGCTTTTTGCAGGAAGAGATGGGGGAGAATTCGCCCTTTCTGAACGGGAGAGAGATTGAAGCCCTGGCGTTGGTAAGCGACTGGATGGAGCATGAGGACGAGGACGAGCATAAGCCGTATCAGCCTGAGTTTGCTTGGCTGGCGGATTTGGTGGACGGTTCGGCGCTCGACAAGATCGTGCAGGGCGGCAAGGCATTCGATCTTGCTGGGGTGTTGTTGCGCGGCGTTCCGTTTGATGGGCCGGAGCGCATTGCCGCCCACGAGCTGCTTAAGGCGTGCGCCTGCTACAACGACGTGCTCTATGCCGACAAGGAACAGTATCGCAACCTTGCTCAGGTGCTTACGCTCACCAAATTGGTGTACAAAAAATCGCCCGATTGCTTGCTGAGCCCGCTCGATGTGGTTATGAACGGCACGACTACGGGCAACGGTTTTCAGGGTCTTGGCGAGTGGGTCGATGCCATGAGCAGGTCCGAAAAGCCTTCGTTGGAAAAGTGGCAGTACCTGGCGGCCGGGGAGGCCCTGCGGATTTACGACCACTTTAGCAAGCGTCCCGACCAGGTAAAGGAGCTTGCCGCCGATGTGTCCCTGATGCGTGTCGCCCTCGCGGTGATCGACGCTGAGGAGCGCGAGGCGTTGGAATGCGATCTTGAGAAGCTGCTCGCTTCGTGCGAGTAGTCGCCGACTGCTTCTCTTTCCTTTCTTTTCTCAAGCGGCATAGATGCCATCGCTCAGCCGCCCTGCGTGAGTTTTTGTCCGCACGGGATGGTATTCAACACATGTAACAAAACAAGTGAGGGAGCGGCGGGGGAGAGCGAGGCGGTTTACAGAAATGAACATCCGTTATATGCGTTAGAAAAATAAAATTGTTCTTGCAACATACAAGCGGAGCGCATATACTGCAGTCATAGCGTATGAGATGGGGTCTCTAAAAGAGGCCAAGCACAGCAATTTGAGTTTATGTAGACGGGACTTGAGCATGAGCACCAGCAGTTTCTCCTTTAACAACGATAATAGTAGTTACATTAATCTCGAGACTATCCTTGGTTGCACTGTCGGTTCTCGCGCAGAGAACGGGCTTGTATTTCTAGATGAAGAGAAGCCATGCGGCGAAGAACTCGAGTATTTAGATGAGATTGAGCGCGAGCGGAACTATGAGTTTGGCTTTTGCGGAGATCAGTTTCATCACGATTCAATTCGCTCAATTTAATTACCCCGTTATCACCTCTTTTTAGCGGGGCAAGTTAGATCGACTATCTGTGTCAAACAACGGCTCACCGTGGGAAGGAATCGGCAATGAGCAAGAACATGAACAAGGACATGAACGGCAAGGCCTTGGGTAAGGCCAGGGCGGCTGGGCGCGTGGCGACGGTTGCTGCGGCGACGATTGCCATGACGGGCGGCTCGCTGCTGTCGCCTCTGACCGCGGCGGCGCAGGGTGCGGATGGCATTGGCGCCGCGGGCGCAACGGCTGCGGTGATGTCGCCGCTGACGAGCGCTGCGGCCGCCGGTACTGGCGCGGGTGCCGTGTCTGCAGCGCAAAAGGTCGCCGACCTGCAGGCTGCAGTTGATGCGGCGCGCGCTAAAGCTGCTACCGCCAAGGCCGATCTGGAAGCGGCTGCCGCTCCCTACGATGCTGCCGCCGTCAACCAGCAGCAGGCGCGGGGCGCCTATGACGCGGCCCGCGGTGCGAGCGATAGCGCGGCCTCCGCTGCTTCGGCCGAGCTGGAAAAGCAGCTGGGCGCTGCGCAGGACAAGGCCGATCAGGATGTCAAGGCGTTTGAGGACGCTCAGGCTGCGCTCGATGCTGCCAAGAAGGAGCTGGCGGACAAGGATGAAGCCCTGACTGCTGCCCAGAGGGCATCCCGTGATGCCCAGTCTGCGCTTGAGGCCGCACAGGCTGCTGCATCCGATGCTACGCCCGAGGCTGTAGCTGCCGCCCAGGCTGCCGCAGGGCAGGCTGCGAGTGACCTGGAACAGGCGAAGCAGCAGGTCGTTGATGCGCAGGCCAAGCTCTCGGATGCTCAAGACGCTGCCACTGCCGCCGCTGCCAAGCAGCAGGACGCGCAGGGCAAGCTTTCGGCAGCTCAGCAGGCAAAGGCCGCGGCAGATGCGGACGTGGATGCCGCGCAGACGAGCTATGACGCGGCCAAGGCCGATCTGGATCGAGCCGAGCAGGGCGCCGCGGGCCCGGAGTACGAGGCCGCCAAGGCAAAGGTGGCTGCTGCGTCCGAAGCGCTGACGGCCGCCAAGGCCGCGCAGTCGAAGTGCGAGAGCGAGCTTGCTGCCGCTGAGCAGGACGTTGCCGCCGCCGAGGGCGAGGTTCAGACTGCTCAGCAGGCAGTTGCCGATCAGCAGCAGGCCGCTGCCGATGCCCAGTCAAAGCTGGATGCCGCCGCTGCTGCCAAGACCGCTGCCGACGCCGCTCTTGACCAGGCCAAGACCGATCATGCCAGTGCGCTCACGGAGCTGGCCGATGCCCAGGCCAAGCTTTCGGCGGCCAAGGACGAGAAAGACGCTGCCGACAAGGCGCTCGATCAGGCGAAGGCCCAAAAGCAGCAGGCCGACCAGGCTGTGGCTCAGGCCCAGGCAAAGCTCGATGCCGCTCAGGCAACGGCGAATGCATCGGCGGAGAACTACCGCCAGGGTGCCATCGCATTCTTTAAGAGTGTGGGTGCCGACGATGCGGCGGATATCATCCTCAACTGCAAACTCGCTGGCTACAACAAGGTGGGCGAGGAAGTCGACGCGACGAGCCTGACCAATATGAAGCAGGCGGTTGTGTGGCTCAAAGCGTGCAACGAGTATCGCGCAAGCGTTGGCCTAGGCGAGCTCAAGGTGACATATGCCATGATGGCGACCGCCATCGCCGACGCGAACTTCTCCGATACGAAGGTCGCGCACGCTCAGCAGTTTAACGTGGGCGAGAATGTGGCGTGGAACTACGGAAGCAATCCGTTTAAGCAGTGGGTCGATCAGGAGAAGGCCATCTTTGATGCTGCCGCCGCCTCGCTGGGCGCGTCGGGCCTTACGGGAAAGGCCGCTTACGATTTCTATACAGCGCATAGCTCCCAGATTGATAACTACGCCGCACTGCACGGTGGACCAAACCCTTCGGTCGGACATTACATCAACGTGATCAACCCCGATTACACCGTGACGGGCATGGGCGTTTGCACGCGAGGGACGCTGTACGGGAGTACACAGGCGCAAACATTTGTATATTCTGGTCAATGGTATAAGCCGTATAACCTCAATCCGATGACGGTTGCAGAGTATGAGGCTGCGTTGAATGCGTGGTGTGACTCGTTGGCAAATCCCGAGCAGGGCGTGGATGCGGCACGCAAGGAGCTTGCTGTGGCGCAGGGCGTTGCCGACGATGCCGGCAGCAAGGTGAGTGCAGCATCGCAGGCCGTTGCAGCAAAGCAAACCCAGGTTGAGCGCGCTGCCGCTAACGTTGATGTCGCGGCAACCAAGGCCTCGGAGGCCCAGGCTGCCGTGGCGCAAAAGCAGGCTGCAGCTGACGCCGCCGCGCGTGCCGTCAGCGATGCCCGCGCCGATTTGAGCGCTGCCAACGCCGCTGTTGCGGCAGCGCAGGACGCCGTGGCCGCCAAGTCTGGCGAGCTCGACATTGCCAAGGGCAAGGTGGCTGCTGCCAAGCGCGCACTGGACGCCGCTCGTGCCGGTGTTGGCGACAAACGGGATGCACTTGCCGCGGCCCAGGATGAGCTAGCGGCGTACTCAGCCGATATCGCCGCTGCTCAGCGTGCGTTTGATGCGGCGTCGTCTGCACTCGAAAGCGCGCGTGCCAATCAGCGCGAGGCGGAGGCCGAACTTCTTGCCACCCAAGGCGATGCCGATCAGGCAGGCATCGATGCTGCTGCCACTCAGGTGGAGCTCGATATGGCGCAGCGGGCTGCAAGCGATGCCGACGCCGTCGTGGCAACGGCTCAGGCAAAATCTGATGCAGCTGCCGCCCGCGCCTCTCAGCTTAAGAATGCCGCCGCAGCACTTGCCAAGGCCACTGGGGACAAAGCGACTGCCGATGCCGCGCTCGATGCAGCGGCGATGGCCGTGAGCGATGCCGAGTATGACGTGGTGGAGGCTGACGATGCCGTGGTGGATGCGACTGTCGCGCGCGACGCCTCTGCCGCCGCGGTTGCCCGCCTGCGCAGAATAAATATTGCCGAAGCCATTGTCAACGGCAGCACTGACGATGCGGACGAGGTACTTAACGCCAAGATCGCTGCGGCCCACGATGCCGCCGAGCGTGCCGCGACCGCCAAGGCCGAACTCGATGACGCCGTGGCTGCGACGGATGCCGTGGCGCCGGCATACTTGGAGGCGCTCGCCAACTACACCGCCGCCAAGGTCGAGCTCGACCAGGCTATTGCCGAGCTTAACGCCGAGATCGCTCGCCAAGAGGCCGCCGACCGCGGAAACGGCGAGCAGACCCAGCCCGTCACGCAAGTGACGTACCAGGCCAAGCATGCGGAGGCAAAGACCGAGGCCACGACTTGGCAGACGGCGATGCCCGCCACGGGCGATGCGTCCGAGCTGCTGGGTGAGACCTTCGTGATCGGCGGCACGGTCCTGGTGGCCGCCGGCGTATTCCTGTCCGATAAGCGCCGCCAGCTGATCCGTTAGGGACAGGGAAGCGCGCTGTTTTTGGCGCGCACCGCAGGGGCATGGGCTCTGCGGCGCGCGCCGCCTTTTTCTTCAAGATTGATTAAGGAGGGATATATGCAAATAAGAGGAGAGGCCGCGATCGCCTGCGGATTCATGGCGGGTCTGGCAACGGGGTTGCTGTTCGATGGATGTTTCGACAGCTATATCAATCGATTCTGCGATTTTGGTTTTTCGAGAGGCAAGCCTTGGAAAACAGCGCCAGCTCGTCAAGAGGTGGCTGCGCCCATCGAGCCCCGCAGCGTGGATACCTCAAAAATCAAGGTAATCGTCACTAAGAACGGCAAGATTTACCACCGTTCTACGGGGTGCAAAAGCCTTCCTCAAAACGCCATTAAAACAAGCGTACCATTAGCGGCTGCACTCAAGCGAGGCAAGACGCCCTGCCCAACATGCTGCCCGCCAACAGTGTGCTCGATCTAGTTTTTTGGGTGTTTGATCCGTTTGGATGGAAGAACGAAGGGTAAGCCCTAAGGGATACAGATGCCGGCCCGGCCTGCAATTTCTTCCATTGATTTGTCCAGAGTCGCACAGCACGGAGGTGTTGTTTGATGTCTATTTTCGTTACCGGAGACGTTCACGGTGTTGCCGAGTATGGGGCGAGTCGCTTCTCGTCGCGCGTTTGGCCATTGGGTCGAACGCTGACGCGCGATGACGTTGTCATCGTTGCCGGCGACTTTGGCTTTATATGGAGCGGCTCGAACACCGACAAATACTGGCTCGACTGGTTTGAGTCCAAGCCCTGGACTACGTGTTTTGTCGACGGCAATCACGAGAACCATCATCTGCTGGCGGGGCTGCCAATGCGTGAGTGGAACGGGGGCCTCGTTCACGAGGTTCGCCCGCACGTGCTGCACCTGATGCGCGGCGAGGTGTTCGACATCACGGGGACCACGGTGCTCGCCATGGGTGGCGCCGCGAGCCATGACAAACAGTGGCGTCAGGAGGGAAAGACGTGGTGGCCCGAGGAGATGCCGAGTGAGCGCGAGATCAAACACTGTTGCGCCTCGCTCGATCGCGCGGGCTGGAAGGTCGACTATGTTGTGACGCACGAGGCGCCGGTCGATTTGGCTGACGAGCTGTGCATGGAGTGCAATCGCGAGTTCTACGACGATTCGCTGCAGGCCTTTTTGGGCGAGCTCGACGGGCGGCTCGACTACCGCACCTGGTTCTTTGGCCATTACCATGACGATGAATGGCGCGATGACAAGCATCGCCTTATCTACCAAGATATCGTGCCGATCGAAGCGCGATGTGCCGATGGGCAGGATGAGACGGCGAGTGACTATTTTGAGCAAGAGCGTTAGGAGGTCCCCATGATCTGGTTTACCAGCGATACCCACTTTGGGCACGAGAACATGCTGCGGCTCGCCGACAGGCCTTGGTCGACTGTTGGGCAGATGAACGACGCCATGGTCGCTAGCATTAATAGCAAGGTCGCTGCGGATGACGAGCTTTACATTTTGGGTGACTTCAGCTTTAAGATGACGGTCCAAGATGCCTACGAGTTGCGCAAAAGCATTGCATGCAAGCGCATCCATCTGCTGCCCGGCAACCACGATAAAGACTGGACGCAGCCTGCGGTGGCGGATGCTTTTATCGTCGAGCCGCCCATTTGCGTGCTCAAGATCGACCGTCAGAAAATCGTGCTGAGCCACTATCCCATGGTCGACTGGCAGGGTATGTCGCACGGCGGCTGGCATTTGCACGGGCATATCCACAGCTGTGGCGACGCGTATAACAAGTTCAACCTTCGGCAGGGGCTGCTGCGCTACGACGTGGGCGTGGACGCCAACGGCTACGCCCCGGTGAGCCTGGAGGAGCTCAAGTCGTGGTTTGCACAGGTAGACGAGCCGGTGTGTTGCGTTAAGTGGCCGTGGTGGGTCAACGCCACGGGCGACGAGCAGGTCGAGCGCGATCTCGAAACCTATAAGAGGGAAGTGGTGATCCGATGACGGTCTATGTGACGGGCGACGTCCATGGCGGCGCTGACATGCAAAAGCTGCGCGATTGGGATCTTGGGGAAAGCCTGACGAGCGACGACTATCTCATCATTGCCGGCGACTTTGGCCTTCCGTGGGATTTCTCTGCCGAGGAGTGCGCCGACATCGCTTGGCTGGAGTCGCGCCCCTATACCGTGCTGTTCGTCGACGGCAACCACGAACGTTTCGACCACTGGGCGGAGCGACCCATGGAGTTGTGGCACGGCGGACTGACACAGCGCCTGTCGGACACCTCGCCCATACGGCGCCTGACGCGCGGCGAGGTTTTTGAACTCGACGGCTCAACGGTCTTTACCATGGGCGGCGCCACGAGCGTGGACAAGGAATACCGCATTCCGTATTCCAGCTGGTGGCCGCAGGAGCTGCCGGACGAGCGCAACTTTGAGGAGGCGCGGACAAAGCTCGACGGCGTGGGCTGGAAGGTCGACTACGTGGTCACCCACACCTGCTCTACGCGCATGCTTTCGCCCACGCTTTATCCGGCGCCCGGCTGGAATTGCCCCGCCGTTGATCGGCTTACGGCGTTTTTCGATGAGCTGGAGGACCGCTTGGACTACAAGCGCTGGTACTACGGGCATTTTCATCGGGATGCCAACCCGGCCGAGCGCCATACCGTGCTCTACGACTGCATCGTTCGCCTGGGCGACGAACTCCAGCCCTGGGATGTTGCGTAGGGGTGGGGTGCCTGATTACTCAGCCGTTACGGTAATGTTCTCCCTGTGCTTGCGGATAACATCCCAGCTAAAATGCTCGACCAGCTGCTCGGCAGAGCGCGGCGTGGTGCCCGGCGCGATGCCTGTTTGTCCGGCGAGCCAACCCAGCAGCGCTTCGGGCGTGCCAAAGCGGGCGCGGAGTTCGCCCAGGTCCAGATCGCGGTCTCGTTTGGAAAGGCGGCGGCCGTCCGGTGCCATGAGCAGCGGAATATGTGCGTAGTGCGGCGTGGGCAGTCCCAACAGGTGCTGCAGATAGATCTGGCGCGGCGTGGACCCCAGCAGGTCGCATCCGCGCACGACCTCGGTGACGCCCATGGCAGCGTCGTCGACCACCACGGCTAGCTGATAGGCAAACACGCCGTCGCTGCGGCGCACCAAAAAGTCGCCGCACTCGGTGGCGAGTGCTTCGCATTGGGCGCCGTACGTGCGATCCACAAATTCGATCACGTCGTCTGCGAGGTCGTCGACGGTGGGCACGCGCAGACGTGTGGCCGGCGCGCGCAGGGCGCTGCGGCGGGCCACCTCCTCGGCCGAAAGACTTCGGCAGGCGCCACGGTAGATGGGCGTGCCGTCGCTCGCGTGCGGTGCACTCGCGGCGTGGAGCTCGGCGCGTGTGCAAAAGCAGGGATAGGTGAGGCCGGCGTATTGCAACTGGTGCAGGGCGTCCTCGTACAAGTCCAGGCGGTCGTGCTGGTAGTAGGGGCCTTCGTCCCACTCCAGCCCCAGCCAGGCCAGGTCGTCAATCAATTGAGCGGCAAGTTCGGGGCGCTTGCAGCGATCGTCCAGGTCCTCAATGCGTAACACGATGCTGCCGCCCTGGCTGCGGGCCGAAAGCCACGCGCACAGGCAGCTGAACACGTTGCCCAGGTGCATGCGGCCCGAGGGTGACGGGGCAAAACGGCCCACGACAGGCGCGGGGGCGGGGACGAGCTTGCTGTTGGTCGCCGTCGACGTGGCCACGGCGGGCGTTGCTATGTTGCATGCGTTGATATCCATGCGGACGAGTATAGCGCGGGGTGAGGTGAGGGGAGGCGTCGTCGATGCTCGCAAGTTGCCGCGGCCACACGTTGCGCGTGCCGGACCACCGGCTCGGCGCCTTAATCGTCGTCAATCAATCTAGCCCTCAAACGACAGAAACCCCGGCAGCTCTTCGCAACTGCCGGGGTTTCCGCGGAAAAGGGGGACATGATCCTCAAGCGGACGGCAAAGGGGCAAACCGTTTTCGCTCAACTGCTTTATGCCCCTCAACTGGCGGCTCAATCAGCGAATGCCGCGCCCACACAAAGCCGCTACACCTGTGATGGAGCTATGAAGTGGTATCTATTGCCGGAGCGGGCTATGCCAAGGAGTGTTCCAGATTACCGGCAGATAGGGAACGTCACCAGGTGCCGGCGGCGGGCGTGACTTTTGTCCCGTTTTGACGCTCCGCTGACTTAGATGTTCGTCACATGAACCCGCAAACGTGGGACAATGACGCTACTGGTACCACAGACAAAGGATGTGCCTATGAACGCCCCCGTTGCCCAGCCCTGTCGGCAGCGCCGCCTGTTTGCGCGGTTCGCTTCCGTCTGCGCACTCGTCGCGCTTGCGTTGTTGCTGCTGCCTGCCGTCGCGCACGCCGACGGCTACTCCATGAGCCAAACCTATATCGGTGCCACGGTTGAGGCCGATGGCTCGCTGACCGTTGTCGAGGGACGCCAGTTCGATTTCGACGATGACATTAACGGCGTGTATTGGGATATCAATACAGGCTCTAACCAGCAAGGCGGCTCGGTGGTCGTCAATGTGCTGAGCGTCGAGGAAGACGACACTGCGTTTAACAAGGTCGACAGCGCAAATAAAGGCGACGACGGCGTTTACACGGTGGAACAGTCCGACGACGGCGTAAAGATTAAGGTGTTCAGCCCTCACGAGAGCGGCGACAGCGCAATCTACTACGTGAGTTATTCCATGACCGGTGCGGTTATGAACTGGGCCGATACCGCCGAGCTCTACTGGAAATTCGTCGGCGACGGCTGGTCGGCGGACTCCGATGACGTCGAGATGGAGGTCTACTTTGCAAATGCCGCTGCCGGGACGGCTGCCGTCAAGGGCGATAACTTCCGCGCATGGGGCCACGGCCCGCTGACGGGCGACGTGTCGCTCGATGCGGACGAGCCCATGGTCACCTATACCATTCCCTGCGTGCACCAGGGCGAATTCGCCGAGGCACGCATCGCCTTCCCTAGCGACTGGGTGCCGCAGCTTGCCGCTTCGGGCGAAGAGCGCATGTCAACGATCCTGAGCGAAGAGAAGGAATGGGCCGACGAAGCTAACGCCCGCCGTGAGCACGCGCGTGCGGTTGCCAGCGCGATTGCCGTGGTGTGTGTTGTTGTGGCGGTTGCCTATACCGGTGTAATCGTGATGCTCAAGCTGCGCAGGCCCAAGCCCAAGCCGCTCTTCCAGGACGAGTACTTCCGCGATGTGCCCTCCGCCGATCATCCCGCGGTGCTTGCAACTCTTATGAGCTGGAACGACGTGCCCGATCAGGCATATATCGCCACGCTGATGAAGCTGACCGACGACCGCGTGATCAAGCTGGAAGAAGCGACCGAGACCAAGAAGAAGGGTCTGCTCCGTCGCGAAAAAGAGGAGCAGACGTATCGCATCACAGTGACCGACGAGGCCTGGAAGGCTGCCAAGAAGGACGGCATCGATCGCGACGTGCTCAAGGTCTTCTTCGCTGGCGTTAAGCCCGATAAAGACGGCGTCCGTTCGCGCACGTTTAGCGAGCTGGAGGAGTATGCCAGCGAGCGTACTGAATCTGTTGGCGACAAGCTCGAGGACTATCAGAGCACGGTTAAGGGCAAGCTGGAGGAGTGCGAGTTTATCGCATCGGATGGCACTATCGCGATGGTGGCCGGCCTGGTTCTCGGCATCATCATTGTCTTTGGCATTTTGGGCTCTCTGTTCTATACCGACTTTGCGGACGCCAATGTCGGCGCCGCTATGATCTCGATCCCCGTCACGATCGTGGGCTTTGTCCTGAGCTGCACCTTCCGCCGTTACACGCCGGAGGGCGCCGAGGTGGCGGCTCGCTGCAAGGCGCTCAAGCATTGGCTCGAGGACTTTACGCGTCTGAAGGAGGCCGTCCCCAGCGACCTGATCTTGTGGAACAAGTTTCTGGTGATGGGCGTTGCCCTGGGCGTTTCGAAAGAAGTGCTGCGACAGCTGGCCGAAGCCGTGCCTGCGGACCTGCGCAACAGTGACGATTTCTACGACAACTACCCCTGCTACTGGTGGTATTACCATCACTACGGCAACGAGTCCCCGCTCGATTCGTTCAACGATGTGTACCACGAGACCATCCGCGAGCTGGCTTCGAGTTCCGATAGCTCGAGCGGCGGCAGCGGTGGCGGCTTTTCCGGTGGCGGCGGTGGCGGCGTCGGCGGAGGCGGCGGCGGAACGTTCTAGCGAGCGCTTGCTTTGGGGTGGATCTTTCTGGGCGGTTGCCAGGGAAGATTCATCCCATTTTTGTGCATCGAAACGGGTCAAACTTTCCGCTGAGGACCTTCGCGCAAGGGGCAGTGGACAAAAAATGCCAAATATGAGTACTGTTGCTGCGTTGGTCACATATGTTTGCACATAATAATGGGCTCCTAATGAGAGTACTTCTCGTTAGGAGCCCATTTTATTGAACATTTGGGGAGCTACGTCAGCTCATGCAGCTGGTCGTCATGCCTACAAGCGTCAAAAATGTCCCAAATCGCTGCTACTAAAAAGGTAACAGTACTCATATTTGATGTTTTTTGACCAGGGCTATCTACAAACCCCCTAGGCCACTCATTGGGGACAGACTTAAATGACTAGTTGTTGGGGATCAGTCATTGGGGACGTTCTTAAATGACTAGGTGTGGCTGCTTGGGCTAGGCTGTTAGGTCGAGTTCGTAGAGAAAGCTTTCACGCGGCATGGCGTGGCGGCGCTCTTCGCGGTTGGCGCGGTGCGTGGCCGTGCGCTTAAAGCCGTGCAGCTCGTAGAACTTCCACGAGCAGTTGGAGTCGGTGTACAGGTGCGCCCTCGTCGCTCCAAGCGAGGACAGGTGCGAGACTGCGGCATCGAGCAGAACCGTGCCAACGCCCAGGCCATGGACATCGCGATCCACGGCAAGCAGCGTGACCTCGTTGTCGTGCGGCAACGGGCTGCTCTCGAGCAGACGGTTGTTGGTTCGGATGGTTGCGCGTACAAACGAGAGATACTCGGCGCAGGCATCGGGCTCCAGCTCACGCATCTGCGATAGCAGCGCGCGTTCGGTATCCATCCAGTGTTCCTTAACGGTGGCGCCGGAGCTCTGTCCCGCACGCGCGAGCGAAATGCCACGCGCCTGACCGTCAATCACCGCAACCTGCGAAAACGTCGACGACGAAAGGCAGTAGGCAAGGTCGCACGCGGCCTCGAGGCGGTTGTACTCATCGTTATCCGAATTGTTATGCCAAAGCTGCTGCAGAATCAGCGCGATGGCGTCGAAGTCTTCGGTATCAAACGGTCGGTAGAGAACCCGCGAGACCATGGTGCCTCTTTCTTTTGCGGATGCATATCGAGCACAGTTCTACCACGCCATTGGCATCTAATTATGGTGCCCCTGTGTTCCATGAACTCACCGTGCCCGGTGCCGTGCCCATCCCCCCGCTCGTAAACTTTTTCTGCACAGCCGTGCGTTGCGGGATGCAACGTCGCGCTCGATGCGCTACATTGAATCAGTATTTTCAATGCCGCTGCGCGAGCGCTGCAGATCGACGTATCACCGACTCACAGAGCACGGCGGCGTACCAGACAGGAGGACTGCATGGGATCTGATGTGAAGATCGCACGCGCGTTGATCTCGGTTACCGATAAGACGGGCGTCGTCGATTTCGCACGGACGCTGGTTGACGACTTTGGCGTCGAGATCATCTCTACGGGCGGCACGGCTCGTGCCATCGAGGACGCGGGCGTTCCCGTAACCCCCATCGAGGAGTTCACGGGCTATCCCGAGATGATGGACGGCCGCGTCAAGACGCTGCATCCCAAGGTTCACGGCGCGCTGCTGGCCCGTCGCGATTCCGAGCAGCACATGCAGGAAGCCGCTCAGCACGGCATTAAGCTAATCGACCTGGTCGTCGTCAACCTGTACGAGTTCGAGAAGACCGTCGCCAACCCCGAGGTCACCTTTGCGGATGCCATCGAGCACATCGACATCGGTGGTCCCTCCATGCTGCGCTCTGCCGCCAAGAACGCCGCGAGCGTTACCGTCATCTCTGACCCGGCCGACTATGATGCCGTCCTGGCCGAGATGCGCGAGACCGGTGGCTGCACCACGCTTTCCACCCGTCGCCGCCTGCAGGTGAAGGTCTACCAGACTACCGCCGCCTACGACACGGCTATCTCCCGTTGGCTTGCCGCTCAGGCAAGCGACGTGGCGGACACCTCTGCCAAGCTCGAGATCTCGCTGGAGAAGGTCGACGACCTGCGCTATGGTGAGAATCCTCAGCAAAAGGCTACGGTCTACCGCTTTGCCGAGGGCTGCGAGAACACCGCGAGCTCTCAGTTCCCGCTTGTGGGCTCCGAGCAGATCCAGGGCAAGCCGCTCAGCTACAACAACTATCTGGACGCCGATGCCGCTTGGAACCTGGTCCGCGAGTTCGACGAGCCGGCCTGCGTGATCCTCAAGCATCAGAACCCCTGCGGTTCCGCCGTTGCCGAGGACATCACGGCCGCCTACGACCGCGCTTTTGCCTGCGATCCCAAGAGCGCCTTCGGCGGCATCATCGCCTGCAACCGTGAGGTTCCCTTTGAGCTGGTTGAGCACTTTGCCGATCAGAACAAGCAGTTCGTCGAGGTCATCATCGCCCCGAGCTACACCGATGAGGCACTCGAACGCATGGCTAAGCGTCCCAACCTGCGCGTGCTGGCTACCGGCGGCGTGGACCACGGCGCCCAGGTGGAGCTGCGCTCCATCGACGGCGGCATGCTGGTGCAGGAAGTTGACCACGTGACCGAGGATCCCGCGACCTTTACGTTCCCCACCGATCGCAAGCCCACCGACGCTGAGATGGCCGAGCTCGAGTTTGCCTGGAAGGTCTGCAAGGGCGTCAAGTCCAACGCCATCCTGGTCTCCAAGGGCAAGGCCGGCATTGGCATGGGCCCCGGTCAGCCCAACCGCGTTGACTCTGCGCTGCTTGCCTGCGAGCGCGCCGAGGACTTCTGCGAGCGCGAGGGCGTGGAGAAGGGCGGCTTTGCCTGCGCAAGCGACGCGTTCTTCCCGTTCCGCGACAACGTCGACGTGCTTGCCGCACACGGCGTGACC
>CATWVA010000015.1 GCA_958354105.1 uncultured Collinsella sp. | reverse complement strand
TCGGCGATACCGGTGGGGTTGCCGCCCGTGGCGATAATTACGGCATGTGCCTGCAGGGCCTCGTTCTTGCGAGGGACATCGGCGAGCGCTTTCCGAAGCGAGCGGAGCTCCGATTTTCGGTCGTCGTGCTTTTTTGCCTTGAGCGCCCGCGCTGGACGGTCTATTTGGAGTGCCCAGCCTTCGGAAGCTTTGTGCGCCAAGGCAACGTTGGCTCCGCAGATTAAGGTGATACCTAGGCGGTCGCAAACGTTGAGAAGCGCGTCGCGCACCGATTCGGCGCGAAGGGAGCGCGGGTACAGCCGGCCTTCCTCGGAGGTTGTCATGATGCCCAGCGAGGAGAAGAAACCCATAAGCTCTTGTTCGGGCCGGGGGCCCATAACGGATTCAACGAATGCGGGGTGGTTATACCGCTGTGGATCAATCGATTCGTTGGAGAGGTTGCAGCGGCCGTTGCCGGTCGCAAGGAGCTTAAGGCCGCAGGCGGCATCGCGCTCAACGATGCAGACGCTTTTGCCAGCGCGTGCGGCCGTAATGGCGGCGGCGAGGCCTGAAGCCCCGCCGCCGATTACCAGGACGTCATAGAAGGCGCTCGTGTTCACTTAGGCCTCGTCGGTCTCGTGCGGGGTAATGGCCTCGACGGCAGAGACTGCCTTGGGCAACATGCCATCGGGCAGTGCGGTCTCGACCTCGCCCTTATCGCAGGCCTCGGCGAGTGCCGGATTAATGGGAAGCGTGCCCAAGATGTCGAGGTTATAGCGCTCTGCGACCTCGGGGAGCTTGCTCTTGCCAAAGACCTCGATCTTCTTGCCGCAGTCGGGGCACTCAATATAGCTCATGTTCTCGACGATGCCCAGAATGGGGACGTTCATCTTCTCGGCCATGTTGACCGCCTTGGCGACGATCATCGAGACCAGATCCTGCGGGCTCGTGACGATGACGATGCCGTCGACGGGCAGTGACTGGAAGACGGTGAGAGCGACGTCGCCTGTTCCCGGAGGCATGTCGACCAGCAGGTAGTCGATGGGGCCCCACGAGGTCTCGCTCCAGAACTGCCTAATGGCGCCTGCGATGACCGGACCGCGCCAAAGGACGGGGTCGGTCTCGTTTTGGAGCAGCAGGTTGGAGCTCATGACCTTGACGCCGTGCTCGGAGATTTCGGGCAGCATAAGGTTGCCAAGGGCATGGACGTGGCGTCCGCTCATACCGAACATCTTGGGGATAGAGGGACCGGTGATGTCGGCATCGAGGACGCCGACCTTGTGGCCGTGACGGGCAAGCTCGGTGGCGATAGCACCGGTGACAAACGACTTGCCGACACCGCCCTTGCCGGAAAGCACGGCGATGACGCGTTTGACCTCGGACAGCGTGTTCTCCTCAAATTGCGACGGCGACGTTTGTCCGCCGGCGGCCTGTGCGTGCTCGCAACCCATGTATGACTCCTTTGTATATGTTGGGGCCGGGGCCCCGTGGTGTGACACGAGCGTCATTGTACCCTCGTTTGCGAGCGGGAGTCATTTGCGATGCATTTGGGCCGAGCGTGCTTGCAATACGATGGGTCCAAGCGAATGGGCGGGCTTACTGAACTTTGCTGGCGAACTCGAGGTATTGCATGCGCTGCAGCTTGTCGATCGTCGAGGCGTATGGGCTGTCTTCAGATTCCAAGTCGTAGCGCAGCCCGTCGGCACCAAGGTAGCCGGCGACATTGATGGTGGGCACATCTGACCTTGTTGCTAGCAGAGCCTTTTGATAGTCGGTGAGCGGGGCGCCGATCTTATTAAGGGTAATGGCTGCAATCTCGTTTGCCCCGACGGTGTCGTAGACGTTGAGCTCGGTATCGCCGGCGATTTCATAGTTAGCCCAGACGAAATATGTTGACTGATAGATACGGAAAGCGTGGCTTGCCGTATCTTCCTGAGGGTACAGCTCGTCGTTGAGAGTCGTTGCGGCGCTCGGCTGATGGTCGCCAAAAAAGACAAGGACAACCGGTCTGCCGATATTGCGGAGCTCGTTGATAAAGTACTCGAGGTCCCGGTCGGATGCGTTGATGCAGGTAAGATAGGTGTTGAGCGCGCTATTGGCGCCCTCGCTGGCTCCCTCGACCCAATAGTTTGTCAGCTCTTCGGCGGGAACGGTGCCATAGTCGTAGCCGCCGTGATTTTGCATCGTGACGTCAAAGATGAACTGCGGGGCTTCGTCGGTTCTAAGCAGGTCGAGTATCTTGTCGTAGGTGGCGTAGTCGCATACGCCGGCGTGGTAACAGGGCGCACCTTCGAAATCGCCGATTGAAAGAAAGTCTCCAAAGCCCAACTGCTGATAGATTTTATCTCGATGGTAGTTGACGGGGTTTTGCGGGTGCATAGCGGTAGCGGTATACCCAAGCTCCTTAAGGTCCTTTGCCAGGCTGTTGACGCCATTCATCTGATATAGCTGATAGGGGATTTTGCCTAATCCGACAAAGGCCGTTGTCGCTCCGGTCAAAAATTCGAATTCGGAGTTCGCCGTTCCGCCACCGGCGACCGAAGCGAGCATGGTGCCGCGAACAAGTGTGTCGGGAAGCGAGTTGTAGAATGCGGGGCCGGTGTACCCGGCCGCCTGGAGCTGCTCAAAGCACGAAAGGTCGCTAAAACTCTCGTTCATGACGGCAACAATCGTCGGCTTGATTTCATTGAACTGGGCAACGGCCGCCGCGCGCTGCTCGCTCGAGCCATACGTGCTGTCGTAGGTGGCGGCGAGCTCCTGCTCGATGCTCTGCGCCTCATCGGGAGTATAGTCTTCGGGCTTCTCAATGGGCAACTCGTTGACCATTTCGGTGAACGAAGTGATAAAACCCTGAGACGCATACGTGGTGATGGGCTGCCAACGGTCAAATCCAAAATTCAGCGCCTGCTCCAAGTCGATGCTGGAAAAGCCCGAGAGCCCCACAACGGTCACTAGCAGAAAAGCGCAGAGGTTGGCGGCGATTGCGGGGAAGACATGGGTGGGTGTACGGAGCTTTCTCGGTCGGATAAGCGAAAGAAGCCCCAGGGAAATCTCCAGCAGGGCTAGAGAGGTTACGATTCCGGCGGTAAAGGTAAACTCGTATCCCTCGCTCACTTCCATTGCGGTGCCAAGGGCCAAGATATCGCTTGGCAGGATGGCTTCGCCTTTAAACGTTATGACGAAGTGCTCGGCAATGCCAAGGATGCAACAGACGACGGGCACGAGGGCCATGACGCCTCCATGACGCTGTCCCAGCAAATAAAGGGAGAGCAGAACCGTCGCGAGCAGCCCGACGGAAAACCCGAATGAGTTGGCGGGAATGCGATAGAACGTTTCGTTGCAGGCAATTTCGAGTGAAACGAACGAGAGCGCTGAAACAGCGGCGATGACAAGGATGTCACGGCAAATACAGGCAACTGTTCCCGTCGCAAGGTCGGTTTGGTCGATAAGTCCCGAAACCAAGGGCTCGACAAGAAGCATGACGGCGGCAGCACCGAGCGCCGAATAAGAAAGGACCCATAGGGAGCTGCTCTCATTTACGAGCAATTGATTCGTAACCCATGCAGCTACCACGCCGAGCGGGATGAGGAGCGTCGCGCACCAAAAGACGCGGGCAATGGGTGGCTTTTCGTTGCGTTTGATTGAAAAATACACGCGCACGACGACGGCGGCTACGATAAGGATGGCGATGAATATGGGCAGATTGGCCATGTCGCTCGAAGTGATTTCAAGGGGGATATCTTCGGTCATGGACGTTCCTCTGGTACAGCAAATTAAGTTCAGTATTAGATTACTGTAACCTTTCCACGGCATTTCGAGAAACAAAGCGCCCGATACGCAAAGCTAAAGGTCTGCGAATCTTGTATTACGAACATCTGTGCGCGTCGAGTGCGCTAAACTCATCGGCAGTATGATTTGATGCAATAGGAGGCAAGGAGCTTCCATGTCTGATTCTTCTATCGTTATTCGCGGCGCTCGTGAGCACAACCTCCGTGATATCGATGTTTCCATTCCGCGTGACCAACTCGTGGTCATTACCGGTCTTTCTGGCTCGGGCAAGAGTTCGCTGGCATTCGACACTATCTATGCCGAGGGCCAGCGCCGATACGTCGAGAGCCTTTCGAGTTATGCGCGCCAGTTCTTGGGCCAGATGGACAAACCCGACTTGGATTCAATCGACGGCCTTTCGCCGGCTGTCTCAATTGATCAAAAGACGACATCCAAGAACCCGCGCTCGACGGTTGGCACCGTAACCGAGATTTATGACTATCTGCGCCTGCTGTTCGCCCGTGTGGGCACCCCGCACTGTCCCGAATGCGGCCGTGTCATTGAGCGTCAGACGACCGATCAGGTTGCCGACAAGGTCTTGGCGGCGGGGGAGGGCCGCCGCGCGTTTGTGCTGGCACCGGTGGTACGCGGGCGAAAAGGCGAGTACACCAAACTGTTTGAGGACCTTCGCGCCGAGGGCTTTAGCCGCGTGCGTGTCGACGGTGAAGTGCGCTCGCTCGACGATCCGATCGATTTGGACAAGAAGTTCAAGCACGATATCGAGGTCGTGGTCGATCGCATCGTGATCCGTGAGAACTCTCTGGGCCGTATCGCCGAGTCCGTTGAACAGGCGACTGCGTTGGCGCACGGCAATGTGAACGTATACTTGCTGCCCGACCGCGACGCTCCCGAGGGGACCGAAGGCGAGTTGCTGGAGTATTCGCTGGCGTTGGCGTGCCCGGAGCATGGACACTCCATCGATGACCTGCAGCCGCGCGATTTCTCGTTCAACGCGCCCTATGGCGCGTGCCCCGAGTGCGATGGCCTGGGTTTTAAGAAGACGGTCGATGCCGAGGCCCTAATCGAAGACCCCTCGAAGTCGATCGCCGACGGGGTCTTTGGCAGCCTGTTTGGCAACTCTAACTACTATCCGCAGATTTTCGCTGCGGTTTGTAAGCACTTCAAGGTGAACGTCGATACGCCGTGGGAGGACTTGCCCCCTCGCGTGCGTCGTGCATTTTTGGATGGCCTGGGCGATACGAAGATTTCGGTCGACTACCAAAAGCTCGACGGACGTCGCAGCCAGTGGGATACCAAGTTTTCGGGCGTTCGCAACATCCTGTACGAACGCTATACCGAGACGACGAACGAGAACACCAAGGCGCGCCTGGAGAAGTACATTCGCGAGGAGCCGTGCTCGAGCTGCCACGGCGCTCGTTTGCGCCCTGAGATGCTCGCCGTCACCGTGGGCGGCAAGTCCATTTACGAGGTTTGTTGCCTGTCGTGCCGTGAATCGCTCGAGTTTTTTGAGGGCCTGGAACTCACCGAGCGCCAACAGTTTATCGGCGGCCGTATCGTCAAGGAAATCCTGGAGCGCTTGCGTTTTCTGGTCGATGTTGGACTCGACTATCTGACGCTCGATCGTGCCTCGGCGACGCTTTCTGGTGGCGAGGCGCAGCGTATTCGCCTGGCAACGCAGATCGGCGCGGGTCTCATGGGCGTGCTCTATATTCTGGACGAGCCCTCGATCGGTCTTCATCAGCGTGACAACGAGCGCCTGATCAAGACGCTCGAGCGCCTGCGCGATATCGGCAATACCGTTATCGTCGTCGAACACGACGAGGATACAATCCGTGCTGCCGATTACGTGATCGACATGGGGCCCGGCGCCGGCGTCAACGGCGGACACGTAGTCGCGGCGGGAACGCCTGCCGATATCATGGCGTGTCCTGAGTCGATGACGGGCGCTTATCTGACCGGCAAACGAATGATCCGGGTGCCTGATGAACGGCGCAAGCCCGGTCGCGGCTGCCTTAAAATTACGGGCGCTCGAGCCAACAACCTCAAAAACGTTACTGCCAAGATCGAGTTTGGTACGCTTACGGTTGTTACCGGCGTGTCGGGATCGGGCAAGAGCTCCCTGGTTACCGATACCATTGCGCCTGCCCTTACGAATGCCATTCACCGTTCGACGCGTCCTGTGGGTCCGTATAAGAAAATCGAGGGCATCGAGTGTATCGATAAGGTTATCGATATCGACCAGTCGCCGATTGGCCGCACGCCGCGTTCCAACCCTGCTACCTATATCGGCCTGTGGGATGATCTTCGCGCGCTGTTTGCGAGTACGCCGGAGTCGAAGGCGCGCGGCTACTCGCCGGGTCGTTTCTCCTTTAATGTGAGTGGCGGGCGCTGTGAGGCGTGCAAGGGCGACGGACAGATCAAGATCGAGATGCACTTCCTTCCCGATATCTACGTTCCCTGCGAAGTTTGCGGCGGTAAACGCTACAACCGCGAGACACTCGAGGTCACTTACCGTGGCAAGACCATCTCGGACGTACTTGACATGAGCGTGGCCGAGGCACTGGCTTTCTTTGGGAATATCCCGCAGATTAAGCGCAAGCTTCAGACGCTGTACGATGTAGGCTTGGGCTACGTGAGCCTGGGCCAGCCCGCCACGACGCTTTCGGGCGGCGAGGCGCAGCGTGTGAAACTCGCCAAGGAGCTTCATCGACGCCAGACGGGCAAGACGTTCTATATTTTGGACGAGCCGACGACCGGCCTTCATTTTGAGGACGTCCGCCAGCTGCTCGATGTGCTGCAGCGCTTGGTCGATGCGGGCAACACGGTGCTGGTGATTGAACACAACCTTGATGTCATCAAGGTTGCCGACCGCCTGATCGATATGGGTCCCGAGGGCGGTAACGGCGGCGGAACCGTCGTGGTTTCGGGCACACCGGAGCAGGTTGCGGACTGTCCGCAGAGCTATACGGGCAAGTTTTTGGCGCCGTTGCTCAGGCGTGACCGTGAGCGTCAGGCTCAACTTGATGCTCAATAAATAGGCGATTCAGTTTATGGGCGCCATCGACTCCTTGTGATTCGGTGGCGCTTGCTGTGTCGAAGTGACGTATGCAGCCGAATTGGACATATACTTAAACCTTGCGTCCGAATGCGAGGGAAAGGATATGCCATGGCAAAGGCTGTAAAGACGCCAAAAACCAATGCGATGCGCGAGCTGGAAAGCGCCGGCATTTCCTATGTTCTACATACGTACGAAGACGATGGTGATGAGTCGGTGGGCCTGGGGGTCGCGATTTCGGAGCAGCTTGGCGAGGAGCCCGGTCAAGGATTTAAGACCTTGGTCTGCGTGACGCCGTCCAACGACCACGTCGTGTGCTGCATCCCTGTTGCCGACGAGCTCGATCTAAAGTCCGCCGCGCGTGCCGCGGGGGAGAAGTCCTTGGCCATGATGCATGTGAAGGATTTGCTTGCGGCGACTGGCTACGTTCGCGGCGGCTGCAGTCCGGTCGGTATGAAAAAACGCTACCGGACGCTCATTGATGAAACATGTGTCCTTTGGGATACCATTTTTATTTCGGGAGGCAAGCGTGGTTATCAGCTCGAGCTTGCACCCGATGATTTAATTGCATTTTGCGGGGCGACAGTTGCCGCGATTACGAGAGAGGACTGAGCGATGCCGCAGGAAGAATTGAAGCGCGGAGCTCATTTTGCAGAAGAATCTGCGCCTCAGACACCCTCATCCGAAGCTTCTTCGTCGCGAGATGACACTGACGACATGGGCTCGTCGGACTACTCCACGGTTGGTCGTTCCGCCGGGCTTATGACCATCCTGACCATCGTGTCTCGCGTCACCGGTTTTATCCGCACGTGGGCAATGGCGGCCGCTATCGGCATGTCGCTGCTCTCGTCTTCCTATCAGGTCGCCAACAACCTGCCCAATATGCTCTACGAACTCGTGATGGGCGGCATGCTCGTGACGGCGTTCTTGCCCGTGTACATGGGCGTGAGGCGTGAGCAGGGTCGCGAGTCCTCTAACGAGTACGTGGGCAACCTGCTCGGTATTCTGCTATTGGTGCTGGGTGGCATTTCGTTGCTGGGGACCGTTTTCGCCCCGGGCTTTATCTGGACGCAATCGTTCCTTTCGGGTGACGGCGGCAGCATGGATACCGCTGCGTTCATGTTCCGTTTCTTTGCCATCCAGATTCTGTTTTATGGTTTGGGCTCGGTGTTTTCGGGCGTCCTCAACGCACACCGCGACTACTTCTGGTCGACGTTTGCCCCGGTCCTCAACAATGTGATCGTCATTGCGAGCTTTATGGGCTTTGCGCCCGTGTCCGCACAGTTTGGCGAACGTGCCGGCATCATCTTGATTGCGGCCGGTACGACCCTCGGTGTCTTTGTTCAGATGGCATGTCAGATCCCCGCGCTTGGCAAGCACGGCGTGCATCCCCATATCCATATCGACTTTAAGGACCCCGCACTGCGCCAGACGATTGCGCTCGGTATCCCGACGCTGCTCGCCACGGTGTGCATGTTTGTCTCGACTTCTATCACCAACGCTGCTGCGCTGGTGGTCCAGCCCGAGACTGGTCCTTCCGTCATCGCCTATGCGCGCCTGTGGTACACGCTGCCCTACGCGCTGATTGCCGCCTCGCTTTCGACGGCGCTCTATACCGAGCTCTCTCACGACGCACAGGAGAAGGATTACGACAGCGTCCGCACGGGCATTTCGCGTGGCGTCGCCCAGATGCTGTTCTTCCTGATTCCATTCGCGCTGTACCTGATTGTCTTCGCGCGTCCGCTCAACATGATTTACTGTGCCGGCAAGTTTGATGAGTCCGGTGTGGCGCTGGTGTCGGAGTTCCTTATCTACCTGGCACTTTCCCTGCCGCTCTACGGCGTGGTCGTGCTGATGCAGAAGAGCTTCTCTGCCTTGCTCGACATGAAGCCCTATAGCCGCTATTGCCTGTATTCTGCCATCGGCCAGGCCGGCTCAGTTCTGCTGTTTGGCGTTGTACTGGGCTTCGGTATGCCGGCAATCGCACTTTCGTATGTCGTCGACTACGTGATCTTGGTCGGTTGTTCGCTGTGGTGGCTGCGTCGTCGCCTGCGTGGTCTTCAGGTTAAATCTATCCTGCATGGCGGTTTCTTTGGCCTTTTGCTCGGTGGCCTGGGTGCTGCCGCAGGCGCCGGCGTCATGTGGGCGCTTGAGCACTTTGTCGGGGCACTTGGCGGCTCGATTCTGATTACTCTTGGCTACGTTTGCGTTGCGGGTGTCGTCTCGCTTGCTGTTACCTTTGGCCTTGCCGTCGTCCTTAAGATGCCCGAGGTCTCGGCGCTGATTCGTCGCAAGTAGGTGCGCGTGGCCGGTCACGACAACATTCCAACGCTTGCCGAGCAGGTTTCGCGCGTTCCCACGCAGCCCGGCTGCTACCTTTGGAAAGACGCCAAGGGCGATGTCATCTACGTGGGCAAGGCGAAAAACCTGCGCGCCCGTATGCGTCAGTACGTGACGCTGCAGGACGAGCGCCAGAAGATCCCACTGATGATGCAGCTGGTGGCGAGCTTTGACTATATCGTGGTGGAGACCGAGCATGAGGCGTTGGTGCTCGAGCGCAATTTGATTGGTCAGTACCATCCGTACTTTAACGTCGACCTCAAGGATGACAAGAGCTACCCCTTTATCGCCATTACAAAGGGCGACCTGTATCCCGCTATCAAATATACGCGTGAGCGTCATAAGCCGGGAACGCGCTATTTTGGACCCTATACCGATAGCCGTGCGGCACGTGAGACGATAGATACGCTGCGCAAGGTTATCCCCATCTGCTCCGCATCCTGTGCGGAGTGGCGTCGTTGTCGTCGTATCGTCGAGTCCCACAAGGGCGAGGAAGACATCGTCAATATGATTTGCGCGCAAAACGGGCGTCCCTGCTTTGACTACCATGTCGGGCGCGGCCCGGGTGCGTGTGTCGGCGCGATTTCCCCGGCAGACTATGCCAAGAACGTCAAGCGTGTCGAGCGCTTTTTGTCGGGCCATCGCAAGGATGTCGTCGATGAGCTGACCTCCGAGATGACGGATGCCGCCGAGGCGCTCGACTTTGAGCGCGCGGCACGCGTCAAACGTCGTTTGGAGGTCATCAGGGGTCTGGACGACCGTCAGCAAGTCGTTTTTCCCTCCAGTGTCGATATCGATGTCATCGGTTTCTATCGCGAGGAGACCATCTCCGCCGCTTGCGTCTTCGTCGTTCGCGAGGGCCGAACAGTTCGCACCTGCGAGTTCATTCTTGACAAGGGTCTTGATGTTGACGAGGAAGAGCTCCAGTCGGGCTTTCTTAAGCGCTATTACGACGAGACGGCTGATATTCCAGCTGAGATAAACCTCTCTGTCGAGCTTGAGGATGCGGAGACGCTGGGGGAGTGGCTTGCGGGCAAGCGTGAGCGTTCCTGCCATCTCCATAGGCCGCAGCGTGGCGAAAAGCATCGTCTGCTCGATATGGCATCCAAAAATGCGCGCCATGCCCTCATGCGCTACATGATGCGAACGGGGTACGCTGACGACCGCACCAATCGGGCACTCTTGGAGCTCGAAAGTGCGTTGGCGCTGCCATCGCCGCCGTTGCGTATCGAGTGCTTCGATATCTCTACACTGCATGGCACCTTTACGGTCGCTTCGATGGTGGTATTTACCAACGGACGCGCCGACAAGAGCCAGTACCGTCGTTTTAAAATTCAGGCCGAATTGGACGAGGCAAACGACTTCGTGTCGATGTCCGAGGTTTTGGGACGACGCTATGCTCCCGAGCGCATGGCTGACGAGCGCTTTGGCTCGCGCCCCGATTTGCTCGTTGTCGATGGCGGTAAGCCGCAATTGACCGCTGCGATCAAGCAACTCGAGGCTCTTGGGCTCGATATACCAGTTTGTGGCTTGGCAAAGGCCGATGAGGAGGTTTTCGTGCCTTGGGACGAGACTCCCGTCGTGCTGCCGACCGGGTCTGCCTCGCTCTATCTAATTAAACAGGTGCGCGATGAGTCCCACCGATTTGCTATCACGTTCCATCGTGAATTGCGCGACAAGGCCATGACAGTTTCGGTACTCGATGACGTTCCTGGCGTGGGGCTCACCAGAAAACGTGCCCTTATGCGCCATTTTGGCTCGATGAAGCGTTTGCGCGCGGCGAGCGAGCAAGAGATCGCGGAAGTTCGAGGCATTCCTGCCGATGTCGCCAAAGCGGTTCACGAGGCGCTCGTTGCATGGAATGCCGAGCGCTCCGAGGCGTCGGCCAGCCGTTCCGAAAACTAAACACGCCTCTAAACAACTGATATACATGAATGCGTGATTTTCAATCATTTATTTCACGGCGATTACCAGCCGATTTCGGGTTTTATTAACGCTAAAACGTTTGACTAGCCATGGTGAATAACCCTGCTATCCTGCGGGTTGACGAAGACTGATATCTCACCTCGTCGATACATACTGTCTGGCGAATCGTTTGTCAATGAATTCGGTGAACGGTAGTAAATACCGTTCAAGCGTATGTATGTATCGGTCGCCGAGCGCGGCACCTCAGTTGGGCTCGTCGGTAGGTAAGGTATATATCGTCCGCAAGTTGCGCGGGGGCACGTCTAGGTGCTCCCGGGTAAGATTCTCTATTGATAGGAGAAGACATGGCCATCATCAACAAGGGTATGTCCAGGCGTTCGTTCCTCGGCCTCACCGGCAGCGTCGCTGCTGTCGCAGGGCTTGGTCTCACCGGCTGCGGTGGCAGCTCCAGCGACGAGGGTTCCGCTTCCGGTTCCACCGATTCCGCCAACCGTGGCGGCGGCGTGATCACCGCTGGTTCCGCTTACGCTCCGTCCAGCTTCGATCCCGCCAGCACCGGCTCCGCTGTGGGCCTGGGTGCTAACTGGCACGTCGTCGAGGGCCTCTACGGCATCGATTACCACGACTACAGCACCTTCAACGAGCTCGCCACCGACGATCCCAAGTCTGTGGACGACACCACTTTCGAGGTCACCATCCGCAAGGGCGCCAAGTTCTCCGATGGCACCGAGGTCACCGCTGACGATGTCGTTGCCTCCTACACCGCTTGCGCCGCTTCCGCTACCTATGCTCCGTTCTTCCAGCCCTTCGAGTCCATCGAGGCCAAGGACGCCAGCACCGTGACGGTCAAGACCAAGGTCCCCAACTTCTCCCTGCTCAAGGATCGTCTGGCCATCGTCCGCGTTACCCCGGCCACCCAGACCGAGGAGGATCGCGCCAAGCAGCCGATCGGCTCCGGCCCCTGGATGTACGACTCTATCTCCGATACCGAGATCACCTTGGTTCCCAACCCCGAGTACAACGGTGAGTATGCTGCCGAGGATAAGAAGATCCAGTACAGCATCCTGACCGACCCCACCGCTCGCGTTACCGCTCAGCAGGAGGGCTCCACGCTCGTTATGGAGCTCGTTACCGCTGACGCCGTCGACCAGCTCGAGAGCGCCGGCTGCAAGATCGATAACGTTCAGGGTTTCGGCACCCGCTTCATCATGTTCAACGTCGCCAAGGAGCCTTGGAACAACGTCAAGGTCCGTCAGGCTGTCATGTATGCGCTCGACACCGAGAAGATGGTCAGCAACACCTTCGCCGGCCTTGCCACCGCTGCCAGCTGCTACCTGCCCAAGAGCTTCACCAACTATCATGAGGCTTCCACGGTGTACAAGACCGACGCCAAGAAGGCTAAGAAGCTCATCGAGGAGTCTGGCATCACCCCGGGTGCCATCACCCTGCGCACCACCGACAACGAGCAGATTAAGGGCATGGCCGCCCAGGTCAAGAACGACCTCGACGCTCTCGGCTTCGATGTGACCATCCAGACCGATACCTCGCCGGCCACCTACGCTGCCATCGACGGCGGCGAGGCCTACGATATCCTCCTTGCCCCTGGCGATCCTTCCTGCTTCGGCGCCGACCCCGACCTGCTGCTCAACTGGTGGTACGGCGACAACGTCTGGATGCAGACCCGTTGCCCGTGGAAGGAGTCCGCTGAGTGGCAGAAGCTCCACAGTCTCATGGACGAGGCTCTTGCCGCCGAGGGCGACGAGCAGCAGAAGAAGTGGAACGAGTGCTTCGACATCATTGCCGACAACGCCGTTCTGTACCCCGTTGTCCACGTCAAGACCGTCTCCGCTTCCTGGGACGATCCGTCCACTGCGCCCAACGGCGAGGCCCTCGATGGCTTCAAGGGCATCGGCACGACGAGCATGTCCTTCAGGGGCGTTGCGACCGTCAAGGCGTAAGACTCGCTTGAGTCTGTATGCAGGATGTCGGTCGTTGGGACCGTATCCTCATAGTTGAAACAAAGACCCGGGCGGCAACGATGTCGCTCGGGTCTTGTAATGAGTATCCGTACTCATATACCAGTTGGTCCTACCGACAAAAGAAAGGGGAGAGAACGTGAACAACTTGCTACGTTTGATTGGAAGGCGTCTTGTGGCGCTGCCGATCATGGCATTGGGCGTCACCGTCCTGGTGTTCTTCCTTATGTCGTTCTCCAAGACCGACCCCGCCTACACGGCGTTGGGTGACGGTGCCTCGCCCGAGGCGGTTGCCGAGTACCATGAGAAGTATGGTCTGGACGACCCCTGGCCCGTGCGCTACGTGCGCTATATGGGCGATTTGATTCATGGCGACATGGGCACCTATGGTGCTGCTCGCAACTCCGTTGCCAAGCGCATCTCCACGGCCCTGCCCGTCACGATGCAGCTGACCTTCATCGGTCTTGCCATCGGTGCGGTCGTTTCGTTTTTGCTCGGCGTCATCGCGGCACTGTATCGCGACAAATGGCCGGACCAAGTGATCCGCGTCTTTTCCATCGCCGGCTTGGCAACCCCGTCGTTCTGGCTTGCCGTTCTGTTGATCCTGTTGTTCTCTTCCTACCTTAAGGTGCTCCCGGCATCGGGTGCTCTGCCTCACTTCACCACGAATCCGGTTGGCTATCTGGGACGTATGATCATGCCCGCTATCGCCTTGGCATTTCCGCTGACGGGCCAGATGACTCGTATCGTGCGTACCGCCATGGTCGAGGAGCTCGACAAGGATTATGTCCGTATGGCTCGCGGCGCCGGCGTTCCCGAGAAGGTCGTCGTCGGCATCAACGTTCTTCGCAATGCGCTGATCACCCCGGTCACCACCCTCGGTCTTAAGATCGGTTACCTCATGGGCGGCGCCGTCGTCATCGAGGTTATCTTCAACCTCCCCGGCATGGGCACCGCGATTCTGCAGGGCGTTCAGGGCAACGAGGCGAACCTGGTTCAGGGCGTCGTTATCGTCGTTGCTCTTGCCTTCATCATCATCAACATCGTGGTTGACATGCTCTACCTGCTCATCAACCCGCGCATCAGGACGGTGTAGATTATGGTAAAGATTCGAGAGAAGCAAACCGAGCAGCTCGAGAAGGCTGCCTCCAAGGGGCTCAAGCTCGGTGGCTGGAAGAAGATGACGCTGTCTTCTAAGATTGCCGCCGTCGTGCTGGTGCTGGTCGCCCTGACTGCGATTCTGGCGCCCCTTCTTGCCCCCTATAGCCCGGTCGAGATCTTTACGGCTCGCCAGGCTCCCGGCAACGGATTTATTTTCGGTACCGACGATAAGGGTCGCGATATTCTGTCGCGTATGCTCTACGGTGGTCGTTACTCGCTGATTATCGGCTTTGGCGCCACTGCCATGGCTCTGGTCTGCGGCTCGGTCGTGGGCGCCCTTGCAGCGGTTTCGCGCAAGGCCGTCTCCGAGACGATCATGCGTATCTTGGACATCATCATGTCCATCCCGGGCATCGCCCTCGCGGCCGTCTTCGTCTCCATCCTGGGCAACTCCGTTCCGTCGATCATCTTCGCCATCGGCTTTATGTACACTCCGCAGATTGCCCGTATCGTGCGCGCCAACATCGTGTCCGAATACGGCGAGGACTATGTCCGCGCGGTCATCGTTTCCGGCGCCAAGGCTCCGTGGATTTTGATCAAGCATGTTCTGCGTAACTGCATCGCCCCGATCATGGTCTTCACCGTTACCCTGGTCGCCGACGCCATCATCTTCGAGGCCTCGCTGACCTTCATCGGCGCTGGTATCCAGGAGCCCACCGCTACCTGGGGCAACATCCTCGCCGACGCCCGCGGCGGCGTGCTCGCCGGCCGTTGGTGGCAGGCACTGTTCCCGGGCCTGGCCATCATGATCACCTGCCTGGCGCTCAACATCCTCTCCGAGGGCATTACCGACGCCATGGCCGCTGCTCCCTCCGCCGCCCTGGATCCGACCGATTCCTCCAAGCGCCGCGAGGCCGACCTGCTGGTCTCCGACCCCGTTCGCGCCTATAAGGAGCAAGCCCAGTCCCTCTCCGCTCGCCTTGGCGCCCTGCGCGATGTCGAGCTCAAGCGTGACGATCGCCATGTGCCCGACGAGTCTGTCGAACCGATCCTTTCGGTCCGCGATTTCTGCATCCAGTTTGAGCACCACGGCGATATCAACGTCGTCGACCATGTCAACTTTGACGTCCGTCCTGGCCAGACTATGGGCCTGGTGGGCGAGTCCGGTTGCGGTAAGTCCATCACCACGCTGGCCATCATGGGCCTGACCGATGAGGACGAGCACCTTTCCGGCGAGGTCCTCTGGGAGGGCCGTGACCTGCTCAAGATGAGCAAGAAGGAGTGGTTCGGCCTGCGCGGTACCGATATCGCTATGGTCTATCAGGACGCCCTGTCCTCGCTCAACCCCTCCATGCTCATCTCTGCCCAGATGAAGCAGCTCACCAAGCGCGGCGGCACCCGCAGCGCCGAGGAACTCCTGGAGCTCGTGGGCCTCGACCCCAAGCGTACGCTCGAGAGCTACCCGCATGAGCTTTCCGGTGGCCAGCGTCAGCGTGTTCTGATCGCTATGGCCCTTACCCGCGACCCCAAGCTGGTCATCTGTGACGAGCCCACGACCGCTCTGGACGTTACCGTCCAGAAGCAGGTCATCAAGCTGCTCAACGACCTTCAGGCCAAGCTCGGCTTTGCCATGATCTTCGTCTCGCACGACCTGGCGCTGGTCGCCGAGGTCGCCCATAACATCACGGTTATGTACGCCGGTCAGGTTATCGAGCAGGCACCCACCAAGGAGCTGCTCACCAACCCGATTCACGAGTACACCCGCGGTCTTCTGGGTTCCGTTCTGTCCATCGAGAGCGGTTCGGGCCGCCTGCACCAGGTGCCCGGCGCCGTTCCGAGCCCGCGCGATTTCCCCAAGGGCGATCGCTTCGCGCCCCGCTCGAGCCATCCGCGTATTGGCCTGGACACCCGTCCGGTCTTCAAGCGCGTTCCCGGCACCGAGCACTTCTATTCCGAGCTCCCCGACGAGGTGCTCAAGGCAAATGGTTTGACCCCTCACGCGGAGGTGATGTAGATGAGCGAGACCGCAGTCAACGGCGTCGAGCCGATCATCTTCCTTGATGACGTCCACGTCACCTTTAGGACCCGTACCGGTTCGATTCTCCACCCTAACCTGGTTCACGCCGTCCAGGGTGTAACGATTAAGCTCATGCCCGGTCAGACGATCGGCATCGTCGGCGAGTCCGGTTGCGGTAAGTCCACCACCGCCAACGTCATGTGCGGCCTGCAGGCCCCCACGAGCGGCAAGGTCTACTTTAAGGGCAAGGACGTTACCAAACGTACCGCCGAGGACCGTCGCCACATGGGTCGCGTTATCTCGGTCGTGTTCCAGAACCCGGCCACGGCGCTCAACCCCCGCATGGTCGTTCGCGAGCAACTGCTCGACCCCATGCGCGTCCACAACCTGGGTACCGAGGCCGAGCAGGAGAAGCGCGTCAAGGAGCTCTTGGAGCTCACCGGTCTGCCCAGCTCTGCCGCTGAGGTTCTTCCCGGCCAGCTTTCGGGCGGCCAGCGCCAGCGCGTCGCAATTGCCCGTGCCCTGTCGCTGAACCCCGATGCCATCATCGCCGACGAGCCCACCTCGGCTCTGGACGTTTCGGTCCGCGCGCAGATTCTGAACCTGCTGACCGACCTTAAGAAGGAGCTCGGCCTGGCCATGGTGTTCATCAGCCATGACATCCAGACGGTCCGCTATATCTCTGATGACATCATCGTTATGAATGGCGGCAAGATCGTCGAGCAGGGCGAGGCCAAGCAGGTCTTCCAGCACCCCCAGGACCCCTACACCAAGATGCTGCTCGGCGCTGCGCCGTCGCTGCTGCATCCCAAGCTCGGCGAGTAGTCTCGCTTTCCCTCCCGTGCGCCCGGTTCCCTTGCCGGGCGCACCTCCGTTGCGATTTCGAAAGGTTGGGTTCACGAGCCATGCAAAGTGCTCAGGAGCTGCAACATCAATTTGGTGAATATCGAGGCGCCATGCCCCGTCCATCAGATTTCGATCTCTTTTGGAAGGACCGCATGGCCGAGGCCGACGCCGTCGGGCTTGACTATGCGATCGAGACGGCATCGGTCACCGATGCCGTGACCTGCCAGCTTTTCGACCTCTGGTATACCGGCATGTGTGGCGCTCGCCTGCATGCCAAGTACCTTAAACCCGTCTCGGACGAGCCCGTGCCATTGGTACTTCAGTTCCATGGGTATCCGGGTGCAAGCCGCAGCTGGTTTGAGCAGGCGTCGTTTGCGGGCATGGGCATGGCACTCATCGCCCTCGACTGCCCCGGCCAAGGAGGTCCCTCCGAGGACATTGGTGGATTTGAGGGCACAACGGTCGCGGGCCATATCGTCGCCGGTATCGACGGCGATCCGGCCAACCTCTACTATGTCCGCTTGCACCAAGATATTCGCATCCTGTGCCGCATCGTTCGCGAGCTTGAGGGCATCGATCTTGCCCGTGTGTTTGTGAACGGCGCGTCGCAGGGCGGCGGTTTGGGCATTGCGACCTGTGCACTTAACAGCGAGCTTATCAATCGCGCCGCCATCCTCTATCCCTTCCTGTCAGATTTCCGTCTAGTCTGGGATTTGGATGCCGACGACATTGCCTACGAGGGCCTGCGCTATTGGTCTCGCTGGTTTGACGAGGACTCGACTCGTATTGACGAAGCCTATGCCAAGCTGGCGTACTTCGATTCCAAGAACTTTGCCCCTATGGTCAAATGCCCCGTGCTGTTTGGCACCGGCACAGCCGATATCGTCTGTCCGCCAGCGACGCAGTTTGCGGTCTATAACAACCTGACCTGCGAAAAGCGTCATGAGTTCTTTGAAGGCTTTGGCCACGAAGAGATTCAGGATTTTGACGATCTGATCATTCCGTTTTTCTGCAAGGGAGGGGAGGCTCATGTCTAAGTGCGAGAGCAATGTTGACGAGCTGATTGTCCCCGGGCTCGTGGGAATTCCTGGAACGGTTTCGTCAAGGCTCGCAGAATATCAGGGCTGGCGCGGTGATGTCCAAGCAGATGTTTCTGATTTAGAGACATGCGCTTCGAATCTTGAGATTCAAGGCCTGGCCATTACGGCGATTGACTTTGTTAACCCCTGCGCCCGTTACTCGGAGGTCTCCTTTGAGCTCGGTGACGATGCGATTCACGCTCGTTTGATCGAGCCTGTCGGTCGTGCCCGAGTATCTGAGCGCGTGCCGTTGTGCCTGATGTTCCACGACATCGATCGGCCTGTGCGCGGCTGGCATCACATGACGAGATTTGCCGCCATGGGGTATGCCGTCCTCGCGCTGGATGACGATGTTGCTGGTGCGGACGACCTGCAGCGGGGGATTTCTTCGCCCGCTTTTGTCGAGCGCGTCCGTTGGGGCTGCGCGTTGGCGAAGGTCGCACGCAATCTTGATGGCATTGACCCCGACCGCATCTTTGCATGGGGCGAGGGTCTTGGCGGCGGAGTCGCGCTGGCGGTTTCCGCTCTGGACGAGCGGGGCCTCGCCTGCACGGCGGTTGCCAATCCGCTTCCTGGCGGCCTCGAGGCGCTGTCGTCTCCGGTGCGCGGATCGGTGCTCATGGGCACATCGCTTATGGATACCGTGAGCGATCCCAAAGGCCAGTTTGCCGTATTCAACGGTCTTGAGTGTGACCGGAGGCATATCATCTATGCAAAATACGCTCACGAGCGCATCAATGCGTTCGAAAACGAAGTCGTAGACTTTTTTAACCAAACGTTCTACTCGTGTTCTTTGGCCTAGACGGCCTGGACACTGCCAACAAGAGTGGGTGGCATAGGGCCGCCCGCCAGACAACTAAGGAGATTCTTGTGGCAACTCAGAAATTCACCGGCGTTATCCCTCCCGTCGTTGTTCCCGATACCGAAGATCACCAGCTCGATGTTGCCTCCTTTGAGCGCAGCATCAACCGCATGATCGATGCCGGCGTCGATGGCCTGTTCTTCTTGGGCTCTTCGGGTGAGGTCGTTTTCTCCACCGACGAGCGTCGTCGCCAGATCATCGCCGAGGCCGTCCGCATCGTCGACCACCGCGTGCCTGTTCTGGTCGGCATCATCGATACCGAGACCGAGCGCATGATTGAGCACGGCAAGGTCGCTCAGGAGCTGGGCGCCGATGCCCTCGTCGCCACCTGCCCGTTCTATGCCCTGCAGGGCATGACCGAGGTCGAGGAGCACTTCCGCATCCTGCACGAGGAGCTTGACCTGCCCATCTTTGCCTATGACATTCCCGTCTGCGTTCACACCAAGCTTCCCTGGAAGCTCCTTGCCAAGCTCGGCGCCGAGGGCGTCCTTGCTGGCGTCAAGGATTCCTCGGGTGATGACATCTCATTCCGCTACCTCGTTCAGGAGAACGAGAAGAACGGCCATCCGATGAGCATCCTCACCGGTCACGAGGTTGTTGTCGACGGTGCTTACCTCGGTGGCGCCGACGGCTCTGTCCCGGGCCTCGCCAACGTTGAGCCCGAGGGCTACGTGCGCCAGTGGAAGGCCGCTCAGGCCGGCGACTGGGCTACCGTCAAGGCCGAGCAGGATCGCCTCAACGAGATCTCCCACATCTGGGATGTCACCTCGGGCGTCCAGGGCTATGCCGGTGGCGTCGGCGCCTTCAAGACCGCTATGAACCTCATGGGCATCTTCGACAGCCCGACCATGCCGCGCCCGGTGAAGGCCATGACCGGCGAGAACGTCGAGGCTATTAAGAAGGTCCTCCAGGACAACGGTCTCCTGTAAAGCTTTCCCAGGCACCCGACCTCGCCGTTCAACTGTGTGGCCATGACCCGTTAGGTCAATGGCCACACGGTTTCTCGGCGATCTTGGGCACCTGGAAAACCTTTACTGCGCTGTGACGGCTAGCCTGACGGCGCATTTCCTGTAGTTGTTTTTATCTCCGAAGGAGAGCGACATGGAGAACAAGTACGTCTGCTCTGTCGATATCGGCGGAACTAAGATCGCGACTGCCATCATGGAGTACCCGGCTGACGGTAGTGTGCCCCATCCCGTTTTTGAGGCCGAGGTTCCCACCGAGGCCCAAGAGGGCGGCGAGGCCGTCTTCCAGCGTATCGAGGCATCCATCAAGGCTGCTCTCGAGGCGAATCCCGATGTCGAGGTCCTTGGCGTCGGTATCGGTGCCGCCGGCGTCGTCGATCCCAAGACGGGCGCCATCGCGTATGCCAATGAGATCATGCCCGGCTGGTCCGGCGTTCAGTTGGGGCCGCGTCTGCGCGAGGATCTCGGTCTTCCCGTTGCCGTTGTGGGCGACGTGCAGGCTCATGCTCTGGGCGAGGCCCACTGGGGCGTCGGCAAGGGCAAGTTCTCCGTCTTGTGTCTTGGCATCGGTACGGGCATCGGCGGCGCATATGTCGAGAACGGCCGCGTGATGCAGGGCTTCCATGGTGCTGCTGGCCATATGGGCCACATCGAGTGCTCGGCTGCCGCTGGCATTCCCTGCGCCTGCGGGCGTTCCGGCCATCTGGAGTCGGTTGCTTCGGGCACTTCCATTGGTCGTATGTACGATGAGCGCTTTGGCCGCGTCGACCCCAGCCGTCCTTCGGTCGGTCGCGATGTGAACGACCTGTGCCGTGCAGGCGACGCAAAGGCGACCGAGGTCATCCATGACGCCGGCTTTGCGCTGGGTGCCAGCTTGGGCTCGCTCGCTAACATCCTGGACCCTGAGGTCATCGTGCTTTCGGGCGGCGTGATTCACCAAGGTCCCGATTGGCGTTCGCAGACGTGGAAGGATTCGGTGCACGAGGGCTATGCCAGCCAGGCGCTCGATCCGCTTCAGAACACACCGATCCTCATCGGTTCTCTGGAGGGCGATGCTCCGCTCATCGGTGCCGCCGAACACCTTCTTGCGTCGTTGAAGTAAACATAACTACCAAGTGCGCCTTCTGAGGTGCCGCAGATTGACGTGAAAGAGGAGCGAAGCGTACTTCGGTACGCGAGCGACGGTTTGAACGTCAAGGTGCGGTGTCTCAGAAGGCTGTTTTGAGAAAGGTTGAGTCTCACATGACCGTTGATCCTTTGATCCAGTCCCTGAAGGGCAAGCTCGTCGTGAGCGTTCAGGCGTATATGGGTGAGCCACTTCGTACGCCCGAGACCATGGCTCAAATGTCTCGCGCTTGCGAGCTCGGCGGCGCTGCCGCCATTCGCTGCCAGGGCCTTGCCGACATTGCCGCCATTAAGGGTCGCTGTGAGGTTCCCGTCATCGGCCTGTGGAAGGATGGGCACGAGGGCGTTTACATCACGCCGACGCTGCGTCACGCTCGCGCCTGCGTTGCTGCCGGTGCCGATATCGTGGCGATCGATGCCACCGATCGTCCGCGCCCCGATGGCAAGACGGTCGAGGATACCTTCCGTCCGCTGCACGAGGAGGGTGTGCTCCTGATGGCGGATTGTGCCACCATCGAGGATATTCGCCGTGCGGTTGATATGGGCTTCGACCTTGTATCCACCACGCTTTCTCACGGCGTCGCCGCCATCGACTGCACCATGGCCGATGGCCCCGACCTGCCGCTCCTGCGTCAGGCGACTGAGGAATTCCCCGGCCTTCCCATCATTTGTGAGGGTCGCGTGCATACGCCCGAGGAGGCTCGCGCCGCGATCGATGCTGGCGCCTGGGCCGTTGTCGTCGGCACCGCCATCACGCACCCCACGAGTATTACAAGTTGGTTCAAGGCTGCGCTTGAGGCGTAAGACAGACCTCGTATCCGCTCGGGGCGGTATACTCAATATAGGCAATTGACCGCGCGGGATCCGGGTTGCTGGGTCCCGCGCTTGTTTTCGGGAGGCAGCACATGCAAAAGGGAGATGCCATGGATGCGGCGGAGCGCTCGGAGCGCATCCCCGATATCGTCATCATCACCGGAATGTCCGGATCGGGCCGCACACAGGCCATGCACGTGTTCGAGGACATGGGCTATTTTTGCATTGATAACCTGCCTCCGCGTCTCATCGCCCAGCTTGCCGAGCTCGTCGGCATCAATACGGGCGTGGGCAGGCATCTCGCCGTCACCTGCGATTTGCGTAGCCAGGGGCTGTTTGACGAGTTGCTCGATGCGGTCGCCGCGCTCGAAGAGCGCGAGATGAGCTGCGACATCGTGTTCCTGGAGGCTTCTGACGAGGTGCTGATTCGTCGCTACAGCGAAAATCGCCGCCGTCATCCCATTGCCAAGCCGGGGGAGACTACGGCCGATGCCATTCAGCGCGAGCGCCTTCAGCTGCAGGGCGTGCGCGACCGAGCCGATATGATTATCGACACGAGCCGTCTGCGCACCTCTGCGCTGCGCAACAAGCTACGTATGGCATTTTCCGAGCTGTCCGACCAGCAGCTCATGGACGTCCACGTATTCTCGTTTGGCTTTAAGCACGGCATGCCCGTCGAGGCGGACATTATGATCGATGTCCGCTTCCTGCCCAATCCGTTCTACGATCCCGAGATGCGCACGATGACCGGTCTCGATAAAAAGGTCTCCGATTTTGTTCTGGACCATCCCAAGACGCAGGAGTTTTGGAAGGCCTGGACGCGGCTGCTCGATACGGTCATGCCCGGCTATATCGCGGAGGGTAAGCCGCAGCTTTCTATTGCCATCGGCTGCACGGGCGGCCAGCACCGCAGCGTTGCCATTGCCGAGGCCACGGCCCGTTACCTGGAAGGCGCTCAGTATCATGTGAGCATCTCCCACCGCGACCTGTCGCGCGCCAACACGAAGGCATAGGCCTGCATGTCGTTTACCGCTGAGGTGCGCGACGAGCTTGCGCGCTGCGAACCCGAATGTGAATACTGCGACTTGTCGACGCTTGCCGCCCTGACGCGTGTGAGCGGTACACTTTCGCTGGCCGGCTCCGGGCGGTATCGTTTGACAGTTGCGACTGAGACGGGAGCCGTCGCGCGCACGATGATCACGCTGACGCATCGCATCCTTAAGCTCAAAACGGAGTTCACCGTCCGTAAATCTGTATTGCATAAGGTTCGGAACTACCTCATCACCTTGCCCGATCAACCCGACCTGGACAAGGCTCTGGTGCTGCTGGGCATTCTAGACCGCAGGGGAGGGCTCGTCGCTGGTGTTCCCCGACACATCGTTGCCCGTCCCTGCTGCAGGCTTGCCTACATCCGCGGCGCGCTCATCGCGGGCGGCTTCGTGGCCGATCCACGCGGCGATTTTCATTTGGAGATCGCGGTGCAGGGCGAGCAATATGCTAAGGGGCTTTGCGACCTGTTGGGGCAGATTGGGGTCCATGCTCGTGTTAATGCACGGCGGGGGTCATATGCCGTGTACATTAAGAGCGCCGAGGAAATCGAGCATTTATTAAAGCTGATTGGTGCCAAGCGCAGCGTTGCCGAGATTGAGGAGGCGCGCGCGGTCAAGTTGGTTAAGAACGATGTGAACCGTCGCGTGAACGCCGAGCTCGCCAACCAGACCAGAAGCGCCGGTGCTGCCCAGCATCAGCTTGCGCTTATCGATGAGCTCGAGCAGCGAGGCCTTCGCGATGCGCTTCCGGATGCCTTGGCGGTCTTTTGCGACCTGCGCGAGCGCTATCCCGATCTGTCGCTGCGCGATCTGGGGGAGATGGCTGACCCTCCCTTGTCAAAGTCGGCCCTCTACCATCGTGTTTTACGGCTTGAAAAGCTCATTGAAGCAAACAGGTAGTTTAAAGTATCGACTTATATACGGATTTAGCTGCTATTTTATTCTTTAAAACGTTTTAACGTAAATTTGATTTTCAATTTCGACTATTCTCGTGAAATTCAAGTCCAAAAAAAGGTATATTAGGCGAGTGGTTAGTTTGTGGGCCTCAACGGCGGGCGCTGTAGCTTGCGGGGGCCTTACGAAAGGAGACACAATGGCAGTAAAGGTTGCTATTAACGGCTTCGGTCGCATCGGTCGTCTGGCTTTCCGTCAGATGTTCGGTCATGAGGGCTCCGAGATCGTCGCTATCAACGACCTCACCTCTCCCGATATGCTCGCTTACCTGCTGAAGTACGACTCCACGCAGGGCAACTACGCTCGCGATCACGAGGTCGTTGCTGGCGAGGATTCCATCACCGTTGACGGCAAGGAGATCAAGATCTACAAGGAGGCCGACGCCAACAACCTGCCTTGGGGCGACCTCGACGTCGACGTCGTTCTCGAGTGCACCGGCTTCTACACCAGCAAGGCTAAGGCTCAGGCCCACATCAACGCTGGCGCCAAGAAGGTCGTCATCTCCGCTCCGGCCGGCAGTGATCTGCCCACCATCGTGTACAACGTCAACCACGAGACGCTGACCGCTGAGGACAACATCATCTCCGCTGCTTCCTGCACCACCAACTGCCTCGCCCCGATGGCCAAGGGTCTGAACGACTTCGCCCCCATCGTGTCCGGCATCATGACTACCATTCACGCCTGGACTGGCGACCAGATGCCGCTCGACGGCCCGCAGCGCAAGGGCAACAAGCGTCGTAGCCGCGCCTGCGCCGTCAACATCGTCCCCAACACCACCGGTGCTGCCAAGGCTATCGGCCTGGTTCTCCCCGAGCTCAACGGTAAGCTCATCGGTGCCGCCCAGCGCGTCCCGACGCCGACCGGCTCCATTACCAACCTCTACGCTGTCGTTGACAAGAAGGTCACCGTCGACGAGGTCAACGCTGCTATGAAGGCCTACGCTGCCACCATCTCCGAGACCTTCGGTTACAACGAGGACGACATCGTCTCCACCGACATCATCGGCGAGACCCACGGCTCCATCTTCGACGCCACTCAGACCATGTGCTCTGACCTCGGCAACGGCCAGACCCTCGTTCAGGTCACCTCTTGGTACGACAACGAGAACTCCTACACCTCTCAGATGGTCCGCACCATCAAGTACTTCGAGAAGTTCGTTGCTTAATTTAGCTTTTAGCGAATAGCTCGTTGAGCGTCTAAAGAAGGGCGCGGCCTTATAGGGCTTACACCCTAGGGTCGCGCCCTTTTTATAAGAAATCGTCTGCCGTAATGGGAGGCAGACACGTACGAAAGGTAGAAGCAAACATGGCCTTTACCAAGAAGACCGTCCGCGACATCGATGTCGACGGCAAGCGCGTTCTCGTCCGCGTTGACTTTAACGTGCCTATCAAGGATGGCGTCGTTGGCGACACCACCCGTATCAAGGCTGCCCTGCCCACCATCAACTATCTCGTTGAACACAATGCTCGCGTCATCCTCATGAGCCACCTCGGCCGTCCCGATGGCACCGGCTTCCAGCCCGAGCTGTCCCTCGAGCCCGTCGCCAAGAAGCTCGCTGAGCTCTCTGGTCTCGACGTTGCCTTTGTCGCCGACACCTACGGCGAGAAGGCTGCTGAGGCTGTCGCCGCCGTCGAGCCGGGCAAGGTCCTCGTTCTCGAGAACGTCCGTTTTGACAAGCGTGAGAAGAAGAACGATCCCGAGATCGCCAAGAAGCTCGCTTCCTATGGTGATGTCTTCGTTCTCGATGCCTTCGGCACCGCTCACCGCGCCCAGGGTTCCGTCGTGGGCCCCGCCGCTTACCTGCCTGCCGTCGCCGGCTTCCTGCTCGAGAAGGAGGTCGACACGCTGACCGGCATCTTCGCCGAGCCCGAGCGCCCCTTCGTCGCCATCGTCGGCGGTTCCAAGGTTTCCTCCAAGATCGGCGTTCTCGATCACCTTATCGACTCCGCTGACACCCTGATCATCGGTGGCGGTATGGCCTACACCTTCTTCCTGGCTCAGGGCCTGTCCGTTGGTCAGTCCCTCAAGGAAGAGGACTGGGTCGAGCGCGCCGGCGAGATGCTCAAGAAGGCCGAGGAGAAGGGCGTCAAGATCCTGCTCCCCATCGACAACCGCGTTGCCGATCACTTTGGCGAGGACGCTGTCCCCGAGGTTGTCGCTTCCGACGCTATCCCCGACGATCGTGAGGGCATGGACATCGGCCCCAAGACCGAGGAGCTCTACGCCGAGGCCGTCAAGGGCGCCAAGACCGTGTTCTGGAATGGCCCCATGGGCGTCTTCGAGTTCGATAACTTCGCTCACGGCACCCAGGCTATCGCCGAGGCTGTTGCCGAGGCCGACTGCACCTCGATCATCGGTGGCGGCGACTCTGTCGCAGCTGTCAACAAGTTCAACCTGGCCGACAAGATGAGCTGGATCTCCACCGGTGGTGGCGCTTCCATGGAGCTCGTCGAGGGTAAGGCCCTGCCCGGAGTGGAGGCGCTTCTCGATGCCTAATCGCACCCTTCTTATCGCTGGTAACTGGAAGATGAACAACGACGTCGCCGAGGCCGCCAAGCTCGCCGACGAGCTGGCTCAGGCTCTGCCTGAGGTTCCGGCTGGCGTCGAGGTGCTCGTCTGCCCTCCGACCATTGACATCACCACGGTTCATGACCGCATTCAGGCTGCTCCCATCGCCCTCGGTGCACAGAACGTGTACTGGGAGGCCAAGGGTGCCTTCACCGGTGAGTCCTCTTGCGACATGCTCAAGTCCGCTGGCTGCACCTACTGCATCATCGGTCACTCCGAGCGTCGCGACTACTTCCACGAGACCGACGAGGATCAGAACAAGAAGGCCAAGGCCCTCGTTGCCGCCGGTCTTGTTCCCGTCTTCTGCTGCGGCGAGTCCCTCGAGGTCCGCGAGGCTGGCACCTATGTCGAGCACGTCGTGAACCAGGTCAAGGCTGGCCTTTCTGGTCTTGAGATCACCTGCCCCAAGCAGGTCGTCGTCGCCTACGAGCCCATCTGGGCCATCGGCACCGGCAAGACCGCTACCGCCGAGGACGCTCAGGAGGTTTGCGGCGCTATCCGTGAGACCCTCAAGGAGATGTTCGGCGAGGAGCTCGCTAACGGCATCCGCGTTCTCTACGGCGGTTCCGCTAAGCCCGGCAACATTGCCGAGCTCGTTGCCAAGCCTGACGTTGACGGCGCCCTCGTGGGCGGCGCTTCGCTCAAGGCTGCCGACTTCGCCTCTATGGTCGTCAAGGCAGGCGAGTAGGACATATGGCACAGCGTCATCTTCCTGCACTCCTGATCATCATGGATGGCTGCGGCCTTGCTCCGGCCGATGGCGAGAACGCCGTCGCCGCTGCCAAGACGCCCTTCCTTGATAGCCTGTACGAGAAGTATCCTCACACCACGCTCGGTGCTTCGGGCGAGGACGTGGGCCTTCCCGACGGCCAGATGGGCAACTCTGAGGTGGGTCACCTCAACATCGGTGCCGGCCGCATCGTGTTCCAGGAGCTTTCGCGCATCAACAACGCTATCAAGGACGGCTCCATCGCCAAGAACGAGGTCTTCGTCAAGGCTATGGACGACGTCAAGGCTGACGGCAAGACTCTCCACCTCATGGGCCTTATGAGCCCTGGCGGTGTTCATTCTCACATGAACCACGTCGAGGCTCTGGTCAAGATGGCTGCCCAGCATGGCGTCAAGACCGTTCGCGTCCACGCCTTCATGGATGGCCGCGACGTCGACCCGCAGTCCGGTGCCGGCTACATGAGCGAGTTCTGCGCCTTCCTGGCTAAGATCTCCGAGGAGACCGGTTGCGACGCTCGCGTTGCCACCGTTTCGGGCCGCTATTGGGCCATGGACCGCGACAACCGTTGGGAGCGCATCCAGCGCGCCTACGACGTCATGGTCAACGCGTCCGATGCCGATACCGATCCCGTTGCCGGTATCAAGGCCTACTACGAGAAGGATCCGCGCGGCGACGAGTTCGTCGAGCCCTTCGCTGCCCACAACGAGGGCATTCACGAGGGCGACGCGGCCATCTTCTTCAACTTCCGTCCCGACCGTGCTCGTCAGATGACCCGCGTGTTCACGGATAAGGAGTTCGACGGCTTTGAGCGCGAGCAGATCAAGCTTTCGCACTTTGTGACGATGACCGAGTACGATCCGACGTTTGACGTCGAGGTCGCCTTCCCCAAGACGTTCCCCGAGAACGTCCTGGCCGACGTTATCGCCGCCAATGGCCTGAAGCAGCTGCACACCGCCGAGACTGAGAAGTACGCCCACGTGACGTTCTTCCTCAACGGCGGCATCGAGGAGCCCAAGGAGGGCGAGGAGCGCGTGCTCGTCGCTTCCCCCAAGGTTGCTACCTACGATCTGCAGCCCGAGATGAGCGCTCCCGAGGTTACCGAGAAGCTCGTCGCCGCTATTAACGAGGATCGCGCTGATTTCTACATCGTGAACTTCGCGAACTGCGACATGGTTGGTCACACTGGTGTCTTCGACGCCGCCGTTAAGGCCGTCGAGGCTGTTGACGATGCTCTGTCCAAGGTTGTCCCGGCGATTCTCGCTAAGGGCGGCTTTGCGCTGATTACCGCCGACCATGGCAACGCCGATCACATGTTTGACGTTGCTTCCGACGGTTCCAAGCATCCGTTTACGGCCCACACCACCAACCGCGTGCCGTTCATCATCGTTGATGAGAAGGCACAGCTCACCGGTATCGAGGACGGCCGTCTTTCCGATATCGCTCCGACCATGCTCACCATGGCTGGTATTGAGCCTTCCGCCGAGATGACGGGCCGCGTGCTCGCCACCGAGGCATAAGAGAAAACAAGCACCGTTTTCTAGTAAGGGGGTTGTCCACAATCGGACAACCCCCTTTTGGTGTTTCTGCCATTTCTGCCCCGTCCCCAAATGGCGGGTGGGGGAGCGTTGGGGGTTGTGGTACAGTACTGGAGTTTGAATTGTTCTATTAAGGAGCTTATCTATGGGTCCGTTTCAGATTCTTCTGTTTGTCGTTTGGGCTGTCTCTGCCGTGGCGCTGACGATTCTCGTCCTGATGCATTCCGGTAAGGGTACCGGCGTTTCGGATATGATCGCTAGCTCGCTGTATAACTCCAGCTCTGCCACAGGCGTTATGGAGCAGAACCTCGACCGCCTGACCGTCATCATGGCTGTCGTGTTTGCCGTGTGCGTCGTGCTGTGCATGTTCTTCTTCCCGCAGGGCATCGTTGGCTACTAAGCATTGGCGTATATACGTTTGAAAAGGGTCCCGCATGTGCGGGGCCCTTTTTGTTTACAGACTTGTAACAGAGCCAGAATATCACCACATACTGCGCCTAACTAAAGAAATTCTCGACCGTTAACCGGAATTAGCGCCAAATCGTGCATAAAATGCGCTACTGTATTGCAAAACGTTGGCCTGTTGTGCATAACCAGCCATAGCAACGGGCGGCGTTTTTATGGTTCGGATCGGATTGTCTCGACATATGTCCGACTGAACATTTCTTTGTCCTATCTCATAAGGAGGATGGCATGGCTGATTCTATGTTCCACCAGCCCGTTATGGGTCGTCGCGCCTTTGTCGGCGGTACCCTTGCTGCGAGCTCCATGGCTTTTCTTGCCGCATGCGGCAAGAAGGGCGGCGACGCTTCCGGTTCTGAGTCCGGTTCGACGCTGAACTTCTACATCAACAACCCGGTCTGCATCGACCCCTACAACGTCCAGGAGGACCAGGGCACTCAGGTTAACTACCAGCTGTTCGACGCTCTGACCTCTTATGACGCCGAGAAGGGCAAGATTGTCCCGCTGGCTTGCGAATCCTTCGAGGCCAACGACGACGCCACCGAGTTCACCTTCAAGATCAAGAAGGCCAAGTTCCACAACGGTGACGACGTTACCTCCAAGTCCTTCAAGCTCGCTTGGGAGCGTCTGGTCAACACCAAGTCGGCTATCGCTACCGAGTACGGCCCTTCCGAGGTCTCCTATCACCTTTCCATGGTCGAGGGCTATGACGACCTGCTTGCCGGTAACGCTACCGAGCTCAGCGGTGTTACTTGCCCCGACGATGAGACCCTCGTCGTCAAGCTGTCTTCCGCTTACGCCGACTTCCCCTTCGTCGCCTCTCACCCGGCTCTGTCCCCGGTTCCCGAGTGCGCCGAGTCTGATGTTAAGAGCTTCTACCTTGCCCCGATCGGTAACGGCCCGTTCATGATGGACGGCAAGTGGGAGGATGGTCAGGAGATCAACCTCAAGAAGTTCGACGATTACTATGGCGACAAGGCCAAGATCGATGGCATCCACTTCCAGGTCATCAAGGACATGGAGACCGCCTACAAGGAGTTCCAGGCCGGTAACCTCGATATCTGCGACGTTCCCGTTGCTCAGATCGACGCTGCCAAGAAGGATCGCGGCGTGTCCAAGGACGGCTACACCATGGGTGACGGCGAGCACATGCTGCTCGGCGCCGAGCCTTCCACCTACTACCTGACCTGCAACAACACGGCCGAGCCGTTCAACAACGCCGACCTGCGTAGGGGCATCTCCCTGGCCATTAACCGTGAGGCCATCTGCAAGACCATTTTCAAGGGTACCCGTACCCCCGCCGACGGCATTGTTCCTCCGGGCATCGATGGCTACAAGGAGGGCGCATGGGAGTTCTGCGCCTACGACGTCGACAAGGCCAACGAGTACCTCGACAAGGTTGCTCCCGCTGGCGCTAACGGCGATCGTGGCATTAACGTGACCCTTTCCTACAACCAGGACGGTGGCCACAAGGAGATCATGGAGTCCATCATCGGCGACCTCGCCAAGGTGGGCGTTACCGCTACTTCCGATACCCCTGAGTGGTCTGCGCTGCTCGAGCAGTACCAGAACTTCAACTATCAGTTCGGTCGTCTGGGCTGGATTGCCGACTACCCGATCATGGACAACTTCCTGTATCCGCTGTTCCACTCCGACTCCCTCGGTGGCGACAACCGCTCCGGTTACAACAACCCCGAGTTCGACGCCAAGGTCGACGAGGCCCGTACCACGGTTGACGACGAAGAGCGCGTCGCTAAGATGCAGGAGGCCGACGCAATGGTCGCTGCCGACTGCCCGGTCATCCCTGTGATGTTCTACACGCACACCATCGCCGGCTCCGATCGCATCAAGCACCTCTATGTCGATCCGCAGAAGCACGCCGATCTGGGTACCGCTGAGCTCGCCTAAGAGTTTGCAGCTTCCGTGAGGGTCAAGTATTTACGTAGACCTCATGGGAAACATACAGTTCTCCCTAACCTGGGGTAAACTGGCTGATGGTAATTTTGGGATGCCGGTCTGGCGATCGGCATCCCATTTAGGTTAATCCCTAGATAGGGGAGTGGTATGGGTAAGTACATCGTTAAACGTGTGCTTCAGTTCATCCCGGTATTTTTGGGCGTCACGCTGATTCTGTTCGCCCTCCAGAATATCGTGCCGGGAGATCCGATCAAGCTGATCGGTGGAGACAAGGCTCTGTCCCCCGAGGTAGAGCTTCAGCTTCGCGTGCGCTATCACCTGGTCCAGACGGACGAGGACGGCAACGCGATCCTTGACGAGAACGGCGATCCCGTTCAGACGTCGCTTGTAGACCGTTATCTGTATTACATGAACGGTCTGCTTCATGGCGATCTGGGCAATTCGTACCAGCGCAAGCTGCCGGTTACGGAAATCTTTGCCCAGAAGTATCCGTATACGGTCAAACTTGCCGCGTGCGCCATCGTGCTCGAGGCAATCATGGGTATCGGTGCGGGTATCATTTCGGCGGTTAAGCGTTATTCCTTCTGGGATATTTTGGTAACGCTCACCACGTCGATCCTCGTTGCCGTCCCGGCCTTCTGGCTCGGTATGTTGCTGCAGCTGTTCTTTGGCGTCATTCTCAAGGATGCCACCGGCGGTGCATTCTCCATGCCGATCTCGGGTGCCGGCGGTGCCAGCTCTCAGTATCAGGATTGGATGCACTATGTGCTTCCGACCATTACGCTGGCTTCGGTTTCGACCGCTTATGCTGCCCGCATTATGCGCTCGCAGCTGCTTGACGTCATGAACCAGGATTACATCCGTACGGCCAAAGCCAAGGGTCTCTCCAATCGCGCGATCATCGTCAAGCATGCGCTTAAGAATGCACTCATCCCCGTCGTTACCTATATCGGTGTCGACTTTGGTGGCATGCTTTCGGGCGCCATCCTGACCGAGACGGTCTTTAACTGGCCCGGTATCGGCTATGAGGTCTATCGCGCCATTAGCATGCGTGACTGGCCCATCGTTATGGGCGGCGTTACGCTCATCGTCGTCGTCGTCATGGTGATCAACCTGCTCGTCGACATTAGCTATGCATTCCTCGACCCGCGCATCCGCCTTGGCGGTCCGTCGGATAAGGCCTAAGGGAGGTACGTCTCATGCAGGAAACTGATTCTCAGTCTCAGGAGCAGGCTACCGCCACCAAGGCCGCATCTGCTCCCGCCAAGTCCCGCACGCTGTGGGGCGACGCTTTTAAGCGTCTTCGCAAGAACAAGCTCGCCGTTATCGGTGTCTGCTGGATCATCATCGTCGTATTGGTTGCCCTGACCGCAGATCTGTGGGCTAAGCCCTGGCTCGGTTCGCCGACGGCTTCCGACTCGACCACCATGGCTGAGACGTCGTTGCTGGCTCCGTGTGCAGAGCACCCGTTTGGTACCGACGCCCTTGGCCGTGACATTCTCGTCCGCGTTATCTACGGTGCACGTGTTTCGCTTTCCGTCGGTATTATGGCCACCGCGATCTCCACGGTGATCGGTCTGGTCATGGGTGCTCTGGCCGGTTTCTATGGCGGCATCTGGGATACGATCATCATGCGCTGTGCGGATATCTTCCTGGCGTTCCCGTACGTGCTGTTCGTTGTCGCCATGATCGCCGTTATCGGCCGTGGTCTTCAGAATGTCTTTATCGCCATCGGTATTCTCGGCTGGCCTTCGATTGCGCGCGTCTTCCGATCCGCGATCCTGACGGTCAAGGAAAACGACTATGTTGACGCTGCGCGCGCGATGGGTGCATCTGATGCCCGCATCGTCGTGCGTCACATCTTCCCGAACTCCGTTGCCTCCATCGTCGTCTACGCGACTATGAACATTGGTGGCGCCATTCTGACCGAGTCCGCTTTGTCCTTCCTCGGCATGGGCGTTATTCCGCCTACGCCTTCGTGGGGCTCCATGATTCAGGACGGTCAGCAGTATCTCCTGACTGCTCCCTGGATGATGATCATGCCCGGTCTGGCAATTCTCTCGACGGTGCTCGCTTTCACCCTGCTGGGTGACGGTCTGCGCGACGCCCTCGACGTCAAGATGAAGGACGCATAAGGATGAAGAAGAACAAGAACTATGTGGATCTGAAGGACCAGCCGGTTCCCGAGGGCCAGCATCTGCTCGAGGTCGATGACCTTAAGATGTATTTCCACACCGAGGATGGCGTCGTTCGCGCTGTCGACGGTGTCTCCTACACGCTCGATCGCGGTGAGACCCTGGGCGTCGTCGGCGAGTCCGGCTCCGGTAAGTCCGTGACCGCCATGACCATCATGGGCCTTATCTCGATGCCTCCGGGAAAGATTGAGGGCGGTGACGTTCGCTACCGCGGCCGTTCTATCCTCGAGATGACCGAGGAAGAGATGCAGCACATTCGCGGTAACGATATCGCGATGATCTTCCAAGATCCTATGACCTCCCTGAACCCGGTCTACAAGATCGGCAAGCAGGTGGGCGAGGGCCTTCGTCTGCACCGTGGTTACTCCAAGCAGGAGGCGCTCAAGCGCGCCACCGAGCTTTTGGACCTCGTCGGTATTCCCGAGCCCGAGAAGCGCGTCAACGAGTATCCGCACCAGTTCTCCGGCGGTATGCGTCAGCGCGTCATGATCGCCATGGCTCTTGCCTGCGACCCCGATATTCTGATTGCCGACGAGCCCACGACTGCTCTGGACGTTACCATCCAGGCTCAGATTATTGAGCTTATGCAGGAGATGCAGGAGAAGAACGGCAACGCCATCATCATGATCACCCACGACCTGGGTGTTGTCGCCGATATGGCCGATAAGATCATGGTTATGTACGCCGGCCGTCCCGTCGAGTTCGGTACTGCTGAGGAAATCTTCTACGAGAGCCGCCATCCCTACACCTGGGGTCTTATTCGTTCCATTCCGGAGCAGGCCATCGAGGAGAAGAAGCCGCTTACGCCGATTCACGGCAACCCGCCTTCGCTCATGAACCTGCCTGAGGGTTGCGTCTTCTCTCCTCGCTGCCCCTATGCGACGGACAAGTGCCGCAAGCAGCGCCCCGAGCGCGTTGTCACCGAGTCTGGTCACTACTCTGCGTGCCACTACTCCGGTGACCCCGAGTTCCTCAAGAACGCTCCTGAGACGTCCCGTACGCGCAAGGATTCCAAGAAGGGAGGCGAGGCGTAAATGGCAGACAATAACGAGCGTACTCCGCTGCTGAAGGTCGAGCACCTCTCTAAGGAGTTCCCCGCAGAGTCCGGCATGTTCGCCAAGCGTTTTTCCAAGCGCGTCGTCTCTGCTGTAAATGACATCTCTTTTGAGATTTATCCGGGCGAGACCTTTGGTCTGGTCGGCGAGTCTGGTTGCGGTAAGTCCACCACGGGCCGCACCATCATGCGTCTGACCAAGCCGACTGCCGGTAAGGTGTTCTTCCAGGGCAAAGATGTTGCCGAGATGAGCAAGCATGAGATCAAGGACATGCGTCGCGAGATGCAGTTTATCTTCCAGGATCCTTACGCTTCGCTCAATCCTCGTATGACCATCGGCGAGATCGTCTCCGAGCCCATGACCATTCACGGCGTGGGCACCAAGGAGGAGCGCATTGAGCGCGTCCGCGAGCTTCTCGACGTTGTCGGTCTGAACCCTGAGCACATTAACCGTTATCCGCACGAGTTCTCTGGCGGTCAGCGCCAGCGTGTCGGCATTGCCCGCGCATTTGCGTTGAAGCCCAAGCTGATTATCTGCGACGAGCCCGTTTCTGCTCTGGATGTGTCCATTCAGGCCCAGGTTCTGAACCTGCTCAAGGAACTTCAGGACAAGTTCGGTACGGCGTATCTCTTTATCGCCCACGACCTGTCCGTCGTGCAGCACATCTCCGATCGCGTCGCCGTTATGTATCTGGGTAAGATGGTCGAGGTTTCGGACTGGAAGACGCTTTACAGTGAGCCGCACCACCCGTACACGCAGTCGCTGCTGTCTGCTGTGCCGGTGCCCGATCCTGATATCCAGAAGACTCGTAAGCGCATCATCCTTGCCGGCGACCCGCCGTCACCGCTGGATCCGCCGACCGGTTGCCGTTTCCACACCCGCTGCCCGATCGCGCAGGGCATCTGCTCCGAGAAGCTTCCTGAGTTTAAGGAAGTCGCTCCGGGCCACTGCTGCGCGTGCCACTTCGCGGAGCCGTTCCCGATCAAGGAATCGCACATCGACCTGTAGTCGGTTGTTCTCGTCCGGGCCCGCCCTGGTGTTACTTTTCAGAACGTCCTCGGACATGCAAGTAACCCCCGCTGCGCACTTCGTGCGGCGGGGGTTACTTGCGTCCTGCGGAGTGTTCTGAAAAGTAACACCAGGGCGGGCCCTGCGGTAACTCGGCAGTAGGAGTGCGATTCCTCGATCGCTCACTTAATCTAATAAGAAATTGAGTGAGGCCGGAGCTTTAGCTCCGGCCTCTTTATATAAGGGCTCGGCAAAGCCGAGCCACCAAATTTGCATCAGCCCCCAGAACATGTTTGAGAACAGTGCCTGGAGTACGTGTCCCTAGGGCAGGAATGAGGCTGCTTTCCAACGCATTCCGCAGGGGGCGGCATTATTTTGTAGCGCGAAGCGCGGATCAAAATAATGCCGCATGCCCGAGGACGCGTTGGAAAGCAACCTCATTCCGGCCCGAACAAGTCAGTCTACCTGCGCAATTACAAATTTGTAAACTTTTTTGAAAAAAGTGCTTGCACAGTTCTCGAATCATAGGTTATTATCTTCCTCGTTGAACGCGCGGGTCCAACAAAACGAACCGCGAATCAACAACATAGCATGTCGGAGTGGCGGAATTGGCAGACGCGCTAGCTTGAGGTGCTAGTGACCGCTTTTTGGTCATGCGGGTTCAAGTCCCGCCTCCGACACCATCGCATTTGAGAAGCCTCTTCGGAGGCTTTTTTGTTACCGATAGACGGTGGGGTCCACGATGGAAACGCTTGAACGCAACGAGTGGGCAGACGTTGCCCAACTAGTCGAGATCACGAGCGATGCTGTCATCATCTGCGAGCTCGACGGAACCATTCTGCATGTGAATAATCGCTTACTTGGTTTGATGTGCGAGGAACGCGCCGACGTCATCGGTGGAGATGTTAAAGACGTCCTGTACTCGTCCGCTTTTGAACGTGCGACGGAACATCGTCTGCCATTTGAAATCGATGGCTCCGAGAACGAACTGATGCTCAAGCTGAGTGACGGCTCTTTTATTCCCGTCTTGGTTCGTGCGGGGTCCGTAACGCCTCCACGCATCTTTGGGCGCCGCGCACCACGTGTCCTGGTGGCGCTTCACAGTATCGAGGAACAGTATTCTCACGACCGGCAACTCAAGCGTGCGTTATCGGAGCTTAGAGTGGCGAACAAGCGTCTCTCTGGCACCCTCTCGGTCATTATGAGCACCGTGGGCTCCGATGAGCTACCCAGCCTGCTTGATACCGTTTTGAACCAACTTGTAGGAACGCTCGATGCTTCGGGTGCCGCTATCTATTTTTCTGAGAGCGGCGGCTTTAAGCTTCGCGGTGTTTCCAAGGAGCTGCACGACAGCTACCTGCCCGAGTTTTTGCCGTATGGCGCTGGCATTCCGACGTATGTTCTTCGCGAGTCGCGTGCTTGTCGCTTGTCGATTCAACAGGACCTTGAGGGCGATAAGGCCGCCTCCGGTATGTTCATGGACCTGGATAATCGTTCTAAGCACCTGTTGCGCATGCAGGATATGCCTCCGTACCGCAGCGAGATCTGTCTTCCCGTTTTTTACGGTACGCAGATCCTTGGCGTGCTGGAAGTTGGTTGGAAACGCCCCCAGGCACCGCTCGCCTATGACGTTAATGTACTTGAGGTCATTTGCGATTACCTGTCTATCCAGCTGGTCGGCATGGCATCGAGCCTTCGCTCTCGTCGTACGGCCGAGCTCGGCCGCTCGCTCAATGTCTTACGTGATGAGTTGTTTACCTTTCTAGACGATTCCGCCGCGGCTACCCGGGCGGTATCGTCCGAGATCTGCAATATGCTCAACTGCCATTTTTGCCCTATTGAGTATGACGCCAGTCTGGATTCCTACGTCATAGATTTTGAAGGCGGCAGTCGCGTTGCTTTGCCGGACGATCCCGAGAAGCTTTTCTTTTCCACGACGGCGCCGGCGGCACGTTTGGGGGCTGCCCCTGATGGCTTTGAGGCATCTGTTTTGGGCGGCACGAGTGCCGAGGACCTTAAACACGTCCGTATAACTCGCGTTGACGAATCGATGCCTATGGGAGGCTGGCTTAGGGCACATGGCCTGCCTTGCCAGGGTCTCTACGTCGACGCCGGCATCGAGGCGGGGCGCCCGCGCTCTGAGGGCGATGGCAAGCACAGTAACGACGCGATTGTTCCTGCTTCTGTTGCGAAGGACCCGACGACGCGCGCGCTGCTGCTTCGTGATGGTAGCCAAGAGCCGATTGATGACCTTGAATATGACTACTTGGTGCACTTGGCTCATGACTTTGAACTGATCTATGAAGGCGAATCTCAAAAGCGTGAGGAGCGCCATATCGCTCAGACCCTCCAGATTGGCATGAGAAATTCACTGGGGGATGTTCCGGGTATCGCAACCGATTCGGTGTACCTGTCGGCCACGAACTCGGCGTTGGTCGGCGGCGATTTCTATACGCTCATCCGTCTTCCCGACGATTGCGCCGTCATGATTCTGGGCGATGTGTCTGGCAAAGGCATTGAGGCTGCATCGATGTCCGCGCTCGTCAAGACGGCCCTGACGGCATATGCCTGGGAGGGCGCTGGACCGGCCCGCATGGCACGCTCCCTTAACAGCATGCTCATGGGCTTTTCGAGGGTCGAGACGTTCGTGACGGCCTTTATCGCCAAGATTGACCTTAAAGCCGGACGCGCAACGTATTGTTCGGCGGGCCATCCTCCGACCATGGTCATCAGGCCAGAGTCGATGCCGCTGGGTGGCGACGAGGCTCGTGGGGGAGAGGTCGAGCTGCTTGGATGCCAATCGGGGGTAATCGGTGCCTTTGAGAGCATGGTGTACGAGACAGGCGTGTTTACGTTCGCTCCTGGTGACATGCTATTTATGTACACCGACGGAACAATCGAAGCACGTGACCGCTCGGGTGCTTTCTTTGGCGAGCAGCGCCTCCGTGACCTTCTGCTCTCTGTCTCGGGTGAGGGCGTATCGGGAATCTGCGGCAAGGTCTTGGGCGAGCTCGACCGATTTACCGAATCGGCGCTGGACGATGACATTGCATTGGTGTCCCTTGAGTTTTTACGGGATCGTTCATAGACGACGCTGGGCGGGCTGAATCCGTACGGTTGGGGAAACGAATGCATCGAGTGGGCTTTTTTGGGGAACCATGGTCGTATGAATGAGTGGAATGACATAGCGGTTTTGACGCCACCAGGCGATATCGACATCGCCACGGTGCCTGCGCTGCGTCGGCGGTTGGATGCTTTGATTGGCCGCGGCGTGCGTCGTGTCGTCATCAACTGTCAGGCTGTTAGCTTTATCGATTCGACGGGCTTGGCATTCCTGCTTACGCGCGCTCGTGAGCTCATGAGGCGAGAAGGCCTGCTTTCGCTCGTCAATGCATCAGGTGAAGTTGTTCGCTTTTTGGAGATTGCTCGTCTTGTCGATATTCTTCATGTCGCGGGGCCGGCACGGGAGTCTATTCCCGCCATTCCGGTGGGGGAGCTGCCTCGCTGGAGTAAGAGCGTCGAGGTCCGTCAGGGTATCGAGAATCTTCCATACTACCGACATCGCATCGCCGAACTCCTTGAATCGCTTCCGTTGCGCCGTGACGAGCGCTACGATGTCGCATTGGCGTCGGGGGAGGCGCTGGGTAATGCCTATGACCATGCGGGCGGTATCGGGTGCGTCCTGACGGTTCAGGCCTATGGCGATCGCGTTGTGGTTGAGGTGCTTGATCGAGGTGCCGGCTATTCTATCGATGAAACGAGCGAACCGGTCGCATCAGAGGAGCGCGGCCGTGGTATCAAGCTTATGCGTATGCTCGTCGATAACGTGGAGGTTGCTCGTCGTACGGACGGCGCCGGCACGCGCGTGCAGATGGTGAAGCTGTTTAGCGGAGCGCTGGAATCGTGTGCCTAGCCAATCGCTTTAGCGCGTTTAGCTACTAAGAACATGCGGCAGACAAGTTTTTTGAAAAAAGTACTTGCGTCTTTTGGACAACTCGCGTAAATTAATAACCCGCAAGCGGACATGGCTCAGTTGGTAGAGCACAACCTTGCCAAGGTTGGGGTCGCGGGTTCGAGCCCCGTTGTCCGCTCCATTGCATTTCCGGACCGTTTAGGCGGTCCTTTTTCGGCGAAGTGGCCAAGTGGTAAGGCAGAGGCCTGCAAAGCCTTTACCCCCGGTTCGAATCCGGGCTTCGCCTCCAGGCAACATCCGGGCGCTCCGGCGCCCGTTTTGTTTTACATATGCGGACATGGCTCAGTTGGTAGAGCACAACCTTGCCAAGGTTGGGGTCGCGGGTTCGAGCCCCGTTGTCCGCTCCAAGCGTAACAGCCCGACTACCACGGTAGCCGGGCTTTTTTTCGTACCCATCGCATGGGCTCGAACCCGAGAGGGAGCGAGCGTTAAGCAAACGCGGAGCGTTTGTAGCGAGCTGGCGAGGTCGCCGACAGGCGGCCGAAGCCGGTGCGGATCCGCGAAGCGGATACGCGGACGCCCCGTTGTCCGCTCCAAGCGTAACAGCCCGACTACTACGGTAGCCGGGTTTTTTCGTATCCGTCGCCCGGGCTCGAACCCGAGAGGGAGCGAGCGTTTTGGGGCGTGGCTGTGGCGTTGTTTGCCGCGAATGTCCGCTTTGGGCGTATCATCGTGGGCATCTCGCAAAACCTCGTTGCAAGGGAGGCGCACCCCATGGCTACAGAAAAGTCCTCTTCGCGCTCATGGATGTCCGATGCCGCGATTTATCAAATCTACCCGCGCTCGTTTAAGGATTCGACTGGTTCGGGTCTGGGCGATATCGCGGGCATTACCCAGCAGATGGACTATCTTGAGCGGCTGGGTATCGAGGCCATCTGGCTGAGTCCGTTTTACCCATCGCCTCTTGTTGATGGCGGCTATGATGTGGCGGACTACTGCGATGTCGACCCACGTCTCGGCTCGCTTGACGACTTCGATGACATGATCGCTGCGGCTCACGCGCACGGCATCAAGGTCATCGTCGACATCGTGCCCAACCATTCGTCCAACCAGCACCCCTGGTTCAAAGCCGCTCTTGCCGCCGGCCCCGGATCGCCCGAGCGCGCCCGTTATATCTTCCGCGATGGTCGCGGCGAGCACGGCGAGCTGCCTCCCACCAATTGGAATGCCAACTTTGGCGGCCCCGCCTGGACGCGTGTCGCGGACGGTCAGTGGTATCTGCACATGTTTACGCCCGAGCAGCCGGACTTTGACTGGTCGTGCCCCGAGGTTCATGCGTTCTTTTGCGACGTCCTGGCGTTTTGGAGCGATCGAGGCGTCGATGGCTTTCGCATTGATGTGGCGCACGGTCTCGCCAAGGATCTCGACCGCGATGACCTCGACCGGTGGCATCTCGCCGAGGGCGATGACGTGGTTGAGGACGGCACCCATCCGCTGTGGGACCGCAACGAGGTCCACGAGATCTATCGCGAGTGGCGCCGCGTGTTCGACCGCTATGATCCGCCACGCAGCGCCGTTGCCGAGGCGTGGGTGCTGCCCGAGCGCCAGTATCTCTATGCGCGTCCCAGCGAGCTTGGCCAGACATTCAACTTTGAGTTTGCCAAGGCCACTTGGACCTATGATGACATGCACGCTGCAATCGAGGAGGGCTTGAAGGCAGCTATAGAATCCGATTCCGCTTCGACCTGGGTGCTCTCCAACCACGACGTGCCGCGCGTGGCGACGCGCTATGCCCTGCCGCAGATCAAGGCGACGCGCTACCACCAGATTGCGCTCGACTGGCTCTTACGCGACGGGTCGTCTTATGACGAGGACCGTGAACTCGGCGAGCGCCGCGCGCGGGCGGCCCTTTTGCTCGAGCTGGCGCTTCCGGGCTCGGCATCCGTGTATCAGGGTGAGGAGCTCGGCCTTTTTGAGGTGGCCGATATCCCGTGGGCCGCACTCGAAGATCCTACTGCGACCAATACGCATGGACCGAAGCGCGAGAAGGGGCGCGACGGCTGCCGTGTGCCCCTGCCGTGGGTGGCAGCGGACGATCCCGCGCAGGGCGGATCGTTTGGGTTTTCACCGGCGGACGCCGATGCGGCGCCCCATCTGCCGCAGCCTGCATGGTTTTCCGATTACGCTGCCGATAGGGAAGAAGCGGACCCGACATCGATGCTTGCGCTCTATCGCGACGCCCTCTGGCTGCGGCGCAAGCTGCGCGGGTGCGCCAACGATCTTGCGTGGCTCGATCTTGACGGACGCACCGGCCTTGCGGATGGTGCCGAGGGCGCTGAGGGTGGCGTCATCGCCTATCGCCGCGACAACGGCTGGGCGTGTGTGACGAACTTCGGCGCAGCACCTGTGGAGCTGCCGGCGGGCAGGGTCCTGCTCACCTCATCACCGCTTGTAGACGGTAGGCTCGCGCAGGACAGCTCTGCCTGGATCATGCTCGGTGAGATGTAAGGGCCTCTTGCGGCGAGCTTGCGTTTGCCTACACCTTCCGTGGTGGCTGATGTCTTCGCGAGGTTCGCGAGGGTATCGCAAAACTTTTCAAAAAAAGTTCTTGCATAGGATGCGGGCATCACGTAAGATTAATCCCCGTAAGCGGACATGGCTCAGTTGGTAGAGCACAACCTTGCCAAGGTTGGGGTCGCGGGTTCGAGCCCCGTTGTCCGCTCCATTTGGGCGTTTAGCTCAGGGGGAGAGCGCTTCCCTGACACGGAAGAGGTCAGAAGTTCAAATCTTCTAACGCCCACCAAATGTTCGCAGCTCAGAGGCTATGTTCTCTGGGCTGTTTTGTTTTGGTCGCCAAATGGGTCGCCAAATTTCGAGTTTTTGATCTTCCGGGATGCTTCTCAGTAGTCATCCGAGGAAACTCTCATCTTCTCCGTTTGCATACACATATCTTTTAAGGATTCGTGCCGCGGTTGCATGAGGCACGGCAAGGCACGACCGCAACATGTTGGTCAAGCATAATCTTTTGGATTCTTTTGGCGTGAGCGGCTTGGTTTTGGTAGGATTTGTCAGCGGCGCGGTTGAGGGGGTTTCAAAACTGCCGTGCAGGTAGTCGAGCTGATAACGTTTTAGCACTCTGCCAAGAGCCCTTCATTTTTAATGCGTCTGCAAAATGACTAATTGCTTTGACCTGCTGAAACACTATATGTTGTGTTTGACCTAAAAAAAGAATACAGGATATAGATGCCTCTTTGTCGTATGATAGATGGCGGACAGAGAACGAAGACCTTAACTGCCTCTTTTGAACGTGTCCTTGAGCCGCTTGATCGGCTTCTGGGAATGTCCGCATGGAGGCTTATGGTTTATCGAGAACACAGATTGCGCGACGGCGCCGCAAGACAGGGACAGGCCCTGCCGGGCATCGTTTGGCTCTGAAGCGCAATGAGGCTACGATGCGAAAGAGGCAAGAGGATGAAGATCATCAAGCGCAGCGGCACCGAGGTTGTCTTTGACATCGATAAGATCGTCAATGCCATCCGCGCCGCCAACTTGGAGGTCGAGGAGAGCTCTCGTCTAACTGACCGCCAGGTGGTTTACGCGGCACAAAACGTCGCCGAGGCATGTGAGAACGCGGGCCACACCGTTTCGGTCGAGGAGATCCAGGATTTGGTCGAGGACGAGATCATGCGTCTCGACTGCTACGAGGTTGCTCGCCACTACATCATCTATCGCTATGTTCAGAGCCTGAAGCGCCAGAAGAACACGACCGACGACAAGATTTTGTCGCTGATCGAGTGCAATAACGAAGAGGTCAAGCAGGAGAACTCTAACAAGAACCCGACCGTCAATTCCGTCCAGCGCGACTATATGGCCGGCGAGATTTCCAAGGACCTGACTCAGCGTGTGCTGCTGCCCCAGGAGATCGTGGATGCCCACAATGAGGGCCTGATCCACTTCCACGATTCCGACTACTTTGCCCAGCACATGCATAACTGCGACCTGGTGAACCTGGAGGACATGCTCCAGAACGGCACCGTTATCTCGGGCACGCTGATCGAGAAGCCGCACAGCTTCTCGACTGCCTGCAACATCGCGACGCAGATTATCGCCCAGGTTGCTTCCTCCCAGTACGGCGGCCAGTCTATTTCGCTGACCCATCTCGCCCCCTTTGTTGAGGTGAGCCGTCAAAAGATTCGCGGCGAGGTTGCCCGCGAGCTCGAGGAGCTCGGTGTTTCGGCGTCTGCCGAAAAGGTCCGTGAGGTCGTTGAGGACCGTCTGCGTGACGAGATCCGTCGCGGCGTCCAGACGATTCAGTATCAGGTCGTGACCCTTATGACCACAAACGGCCAGGCGCCGTTTGTGACGGTCTTTATGTATCTCAACGAGGCTCGCTCAGCGCAGGAGAAGCACGACCTTGCCATGATCGTGGAGGAGACGCTTCGTCAGCGCTATGAGGGCGTTAAGAACGAAGCCGGTGTGTGGATTACCCCGGCATTCCCCAAGCTTATCTATGTACTCGAGGACGATAACGTTCACGAGAATTCCCCGTACTTCTACCTGACCCAGCTGGCTGCCAAGTGCACCGCCAAGCGCATGGTGCCCGACTACATCTCCGAGAAGAAGATGCGCGAGCTCAAGCTGTCTAAGGGCGAGACCGCTGGCAACGGCGATTGCTACACCTGCATGGGTTGCCGCAGCTTCTTGACGCCCGACCGCTCCGGTAACGGATTTAACAATGTGGCCAACGCGCTGAACTATGACCCGAACAAGCCCAAGTACTACGGTCGCTTTAACCAGGGCGTTGTGACCATCAACCTGCCCGATGTCGCGCTGAGCTCGCACCAGGACATGGACAAGTTCTGGAAGATCTTCGACGAGCGCCTTGAACTGTGCCACCGCGCCCTGCTGTGCCGTCATGAGCGTCTGATGGGTACGCTTTCGGATGCCGCGCCGATTCTTTGGCAGTACGGTGCCCTCGCCCGCCTGAAGAAGGGCGAGACGATCGACAAGTTGCTCGTGGGCGGTTACTCCACCATCAGTCTGGGTTATGCCGGTCTGTATGAGTGCGTTAAGTACATGACGGGCCACAGCCACACCGAGAAGGAGGGCACGCCGTTTGCCATGGCCGTCATGCAGCGCATGAACGACAAGTGCGCCGAGTGGAAGGCCGAAAGCGATATTGACTTCTCACTGTACGGTACCCCGCTTGAGTCGACGACCTACAAGTTCGCCAAGTGCCTGCAGCGTCGTTTTGGCATCATCCCGGGCGTGACGGACAAGGGCTACATCACCAACAGCTACCACGTCCACGTGTCCGAGGAGATCGATGCCTTTGATAAGCTTAAGTTCGAGGGTATGTTCCAGCAGCTTTCGCCGGGCGGTGCCATCTCCTACGTCGAGGTTCCCAACATGCAGGACAACCTCAAGGCTGTCATCCGCGTGATGCAGTACATCTACGACAACATCATGTACGCCGAGCTCAACACCAAGAGCGACTACTGCCAGGTGTGCGGCTACGACGGTGAGATCAAGATTGTCGAGGATGACGGCAAGCTGGTGTGGGAGTGCCCCAACTGCGGCAACCGCGATCAGGAGAAGATGAACGTCGCCCGTCGTACGTGCGGCTACATCGGTACCCAATTCTGGAACCAGGGTCGAACCGAGGAGATCCGCGACCGCGTGCTGCATCTCTAATAACCATCCCAGGCTGCCCCGTAGCGAGGCCCCGGACCTTTACTCGCTATTTCGACAGTCCTGGCTCACGACGGAGGCGCCACTGGCGCCTCTTGTTCGTGCGGAACTCATATCGAGCAAAGGTCCGGGGCCTCGCTACGGGGCGGCCAAGTTGACGTAGCTGAGATGCAGCGCGCAGTCTGCTCACTCCTCGAAGTTCTTAGCGGAAATGAGTCGACTTGCAATAACGGTTTGCTTGCAGCAACGGTTGAGCTGCAACAAATTTTTTATTGGACCTCGAACCCTATACTCGATGTTCGCTTCGTTCATTGAGTGTTGCTCGCGAGGGGTCTGGAGTATATCGTTCCGCCCGCAGTTTCGCAGGCCAAAGGCCGAGAATGTTTGAGGACGGAATGATATACTCCAGACCCCCAGGAAGGTTACTTATGAACTACGCGAACATTAAGTATTTCGACATTGCTGATGGGGAAGGCGTTCGTACTTCTCTGTTTGTGAGCGGGTGCCGTCGTGGGTGCAAGAACTGCTTTAACTCTGTCGCGTGGGACTTTGCTGCGGGTGAGCCGTTCGATCGCGCCGTCGAGGATAAGATTATCGAGAGCCTCGACCATCCCTTTATCGATGGTCTGACGATTTTGGGCGGCGAGCCTATGGAACCTGAGAATCAGGCGGGACTCGTTGAGTTTGTCGAGCGTGTTCGTGAGGCTTATCCCGTGGAGTCGGGGAAGACCATTTGGTGCTTTACCGGTGACGTGCTCGAGGAACTTATGCCGGGCGGTCGTCATCATACCGAGGTGACGGATCGCATTCTTGCCTGCCTTGACATGTTGGTGGACGGCCCGTTTGTTCAAGATCTGTACGATATCTCGTTGCGTTTTAGGGGCTCGAGTAACCAGCGCGTGATCGATATGAATGCCACGCGTGCCCGTGCTGAGCGCGAGGGCGTTGCGCTTTGTGATGCGGTTGAACTTTGGCGTGATGATCCGGTCTATTCGACCCATACTATGTAGCTTGTGGTCGATGCCGGAGAGCGTGGTACCATAGCGCGAACGTGAAATCGGAAAAGTGAGGCCCAGATGGTCGATCAGGAAAAAGTCGAGGCCGCCATTAAGCTGTTGCTTGAGGGCATAGGCGAGGACCCAACTCGTGAGGGCCTGCTGGAGACCCCGGCGCGCGTTGCCCGTATGTATGGTGAGATCGCCGGCGGCATGGACCAGAGTGCCGAGGAGCACCTGTCCAAAACCTTTGCCGTCGCTTCGAACGATTTGGTTATCGAGCGCGACATTACGTTCTACTCGCTGTGCGAACATCATCTGCTGCCGTTTTATGGCAAGGCCGCCATTGGTTATATCCCTAACGGTCGGGTGGCTGGGCTTTCCAAGCTCGCCCGCACGGTTGAGGTTTATGCCCGCCGTCTTCAGCTGCAGGAGCAACTGTGCGCACAGGTTGCCGATGCCCTCATGGATTATCTCGCTCCCCAGGGAGCGATTGTGCTCATGGAAGCTGAGCATATGTGCATGACGATGCGTGGCGTGCAAAAGCCCGGCACCAAGACCGTGACGCTCGCCCGCCGCGGCGTCTTTGAGACCGATCCCGCGCTCGAGGAGCGTTTCTTTAGGATGCTGGGCCGTTAACCATGAGAGTCGTCAACGACTTTACATCGAAGACCGATGAGGGCACGTCGCGTCGCGGCTTTATGGCTTCGGGCCTGGCCCCTTTTGGTGCCATGCCTCGCATTGATTACATTTGTGCCAACGGGCTGTTCCGGCGGCACCTGGGCAACATTGCGCAGTTGGAATCGGGGCGCATCTTCTGCCGCCACGGTATTGACCATCTGCTCGATGTCGCTCGCATTATGTGGATCAAGAATCTCGAGGAAGAGCTCGAATTTGACCGCGAGGTCATCTACGCTACGGCACTTCTTCACGATATCGGCAAAGATGAACAGTATGAATCGGGTATATCCCATGATGTTGCAAGCGAACGCGTCGCTGATGCGATTCTCGGCGGCATGCCCGATGACGTGGCGTTTGAGCCGGCCGATGCCGCAGCCATTAAGACGGCCATTCTGGGCCATCGAAAGCTGCGTGTGAACAGCCAACCGCTTGAGCGTCTGCTCTATGCAGCCGACAAAGCGTCGCGCGCCTGCTTTGCATGCCCCGCGCGCAATGCTTGCAACTGGAGCGATGATAAAAAGAACCTGTCGATTCGCGTGTAGTTAGTTTGCGCGGTCGGGGTTCTAAGCGAAGGAGACGATCGCGATGAGTAACAAGAAACTGCCCGAGAATGCAACCAGGACTGAAGGCGCCGAGCTCGCTCGCCGTGGAAGGGGCGAAATATCCACCGCAACGGCGGTGCCCCACGTGAGCTATGACGATCTTCGCCATGCCGATCGCATTACTATCGACGGTCTCGAGGTCTTTGCCAACCACGGCGTGTATCCCGAAGAGAACGCGCTGGGCCAGAAGTTCATCGTGTCCCTGGTGCTCTATGCCGACCTGCGTGCAGCGGGGGAGCACGATAACCTGGACGCCTCGATTGACTATGGCACGGTGTGCCACGATGTCGATAGCTATCTGCGCGAGCACACGTTTAAGCTCATCGAGGCTGCAGCCGAGGGTGTGGCCCAGATGCTGCTGCGTCGTTACCCCCTGCTGCTTGGTGTGCACGTTAAGCTCGATAAGCCTTGGGCGCCCGTCGGTCTTCCCCTGGCAAGCTGCGGCGTCGAGATCGAGCGCGTGCGCTAATCGGCCCTACAGCTCGTTGGCAGGCGGTTTTTTGAGTCGCTGCGACAGAGCTCTATTGTTGGGGCAGTACGTGTCGAGCAGGGCGTGGAACCGCTGACTGTGGCTTGGCTCGAGCAAGTGGACGAGCTCGTGGGCGACAACCATGTCGAGGCATTCGACCGGGTAGGTGGCGAGCTCGCGCGCGATGCGAATGGCACCGGTTTTGGGTGTGCAGGAGCCCCAGCGCGTCTTCATGCTGCGTACGGAAACGCGGGAAACGGCGACACCCATTGCGATTTCGTATGCGTGCACCATATCGCGTAGCGCCGATGTGACTTCGGACGTATAGAGCTGGTCGATGTGGGCTTGGAGCTCATCGGACGTTAGGCCGTCGAGGATTGCGTGCCGCTTTGCCTGTGGGCTTTCGTCCGATTCATCGGTACCCATAAAACTTGCGAAGGTGGCCTGTTTGGGTTGCGGTGCGGGTGATGCAAAGTTGTGATCGAGCGCATCCTGTACCGTGACGGGCTTGCCCCAAAGTGCAATGATGGACGAGGGACTGAGCGGCTCTCGCGCCGTCGCCTGACGTCGCTCACGCTGGGCAAGTCGGTTGACAATCCAGGCACTGTTGCGCTTTACAAACGCTTCGATGCGCTCGCGGCTGGCGCCGAGCGGTGCACTGGCGTGGACCTCACCACTCGATGTGACGCGTAGGTTGAAGTTCTTGACGCGCTTTTTGGTAACGACGACGGGGATGGGCGTCCCATCCGGTCGGGATACGGAAATCGTAAACTGCTGCGTCAAAAGCGGTCCTTCAGATTGGGGACGGGCCGGCATGTCGACCGTTCGGCATGCCGGCCCGCTCAAGGGATGTGGAATTAATAACGCTCGAAGAAGGCAAGCGCGTTGTCGCTGCAGAGCTTTTGCATCACGGTCTTGCCAAGATGCTTGGAAAGCATGTTCTGGAACTCGGGCATCTTGCTGGCATCGGAGAGGAAAGCGGGCACAGTGGCGCCGTCCCAGTCGCCGCCGAGCGCGATGACGTCCTCGCCGCCCAGGTCGAGCCAGTGTTCGATATGTGCCGCCAGCTGGTCGAAGGTGACGTCTGCGGCGGTCTTGTCGGTTGCGTCGTTGGAAAGGAACTCGCTGCAGTAGTTGAGGCCGACGATGCCACCCATGTCGCGAATGGTACGGAACTGGTCGTCGGTAAGGTTGCGTTTGGCGCCGCAAACCGCACGGGAGTTGGAGTGGCTGGCGACGAAGGGACGCGTGGCGCGGGCGGCGACCTCGTCAAAGCACTCATCGTTGAGGTGGGAGACGTCGAGTACCATGCCGGCGTGCTCCATCTGCGTAAGTGCCTCGATGCCGGCGGCGGTGAGGCCGGCGTGGGTGTCGTGGCCGCTCGCGAGCGGTCCCTGCGCGTTCCAGCTGAGTGACGACATAAGCACGCCCAGGCTCTTAAGCACCTCGATCAGCGCGGGGTCCTCGGCAAAGAACGTGGCGTTTTCGATGGTGTGGATGCAGGCGACCTTGCCGTCTTTGAGCGCGGGGCGAATGTCTGCCGCGCTGCGTACGTTGACCATGCGGTCGTGGTTGAGCATTGCCTGGCCGCTCATGTGCGCCATGATCTGCGCCTGGAAGCGCGCGGCGTGGGCGGTGGGAATCTCGTCGGGGACAAACGTGGCGAAGCACTGTGCCCACGGCGTGTTGCCGATCTTTGCGAGCGAGATGGCGCAGGCGTTGCCCTCGATGAGGTCGAAATCTTGCGGATGCGTTTCGTCGCCGGGGAAATAACCGTCGGTGCCGGCGGTAAAGCGCAGGTCGAGATCGAGCGTGGCCCAGCCGATGCGGTCGGCGGTGTCGCAGTGTAGGTCAAATACGGGATATGCCATGGTTCCTCCGGTTGCAGCGTTTCTTTGCAAACTGTCTTTGAATTGTATGACTAGGGTATAGTTAGCGCCATATGTTCACGGCGGCCCGCGTTGTGCGCCGCCCTTATCACGGAGGTTTCCATGTCCAACCAGGGCAAGAAGGTCAAGACTCATTATCGCGGCACGCTCGACGACGGCACGCAGTTCGATAGCTCCTACGATCGCGGCGAGCCGCTGGAGTTCACCTGTGGCGCCGGCCAGATGATCAAGGGCTTCGACGCCGCCGTTGTCGACATGCAGGTGGGCGAGAAGAAGACCGTGCACATCCCGGCTGCCGATGCCTATGGCGAGCACAATCCCGAGATGGTTTTGACCTTCCCGGCCGAACAGGTTCCCAACATCGAGCAGATCGAGAAGGGCATGAAGCTCTTCCTGTCCACGCCGAGCGGCATGCCCGTCCCCGCCGTGGTCATCGACGTAACGCCCGAGGCCGTGACGCTCGACGCCAACCACGAGCTGGCCGGCAAGGACCTCAACTTTGATATCGAGCTCGTCGAGGTCGAGGGTTAGAGTATGCCTGAACGCTTGGTTTCGACGACATGCTTGGGAAATCTCAACGATCCGTCCTATGAACTCCTGCTTCGCCGGAAGTTGGGCGGCGGCTTTGAAGTTGACGAGCTGCTGCTCGATTGGGACCAGGCTGATGTATGCGCGTTTGTGGGCGTGACGGAGCTGGGGCGCACGGTCGATGTTCGGCTGGATACTGCCGACGGCGGTCGTCTTGCCGACGGTGACGTGCTCGCCATCGACCGTTCGGGCATGGTACCCGTGGCGGTTGTCGTGCGCCTGCGCAGTGCCGAGGTCTATTTGGTCGAAGTTGACCGCATGGACCCGATTGCGCTCGCGCATGCGTGCTGGGAGATCGGCAATATGCACGCGCCGCTTTTCCGAGGCGATTCGGACGAGTATACCGTGCGCATGTATACGCCGGTGCAGCCTGTTTTGGGCCGCATGCTCCGGGGTGTCGAGGGCGTTCGGCTCTCGACGGTTACCCGTGAACTCGATGCGGACCGGCGCTTTGCGTCGAGTGCGGCGGATGCCGTTGTGAGTATGGCTCCCGACTTTACGATCGTAAAGAAGGCGCGCGGTTAACGTGCGTATAAGTAAGACGGACTTTGAGAGGCAACTATTCAAAGTCCGTCTTTCTGTTGATGAGACGCTGTGGGGGAAAGCATATGGGTCTTGAAGGAATCAAGCTGATTGCATGCGATTTGGACGGCACGTTGCTGCATCCGGGGGAGCGCGAACCGCGTTCCGAGGCCTTTGAGCTCATCGATGAATTGCATCGTCGCGGTATCGTGTTTATGCCGGCGAGCGGTCGTCAATATGCGAGCTTGCGCCATCTGTTTGCCTCGGTGGCCGATGAGCTCGCCTATGTATGCGAAAACGGAGCCCTGGTGATGAGCGAGGGGCGTGCCGTTGTCAAGCGCTCTATGGAGCGTGACCTGGCGATGGATATCGCGAATGCCGTGGTCGCCTACCCCCATGCCGACGTAACCCTTTCTTGCGAGGGACACCTCTACACCATGAGCGGCAACGATGCGTTCGTCGACCATTTGCGCTATGAGGTCCACTGCGATGTGGCGGTGGTCGACCGTCCCGAGGACATCGACGAGGACGTCATTAAGATTGCCTTCCAGACGCCCGAGGTGGATCAGCCGGCGGCGCTGGAGTATTTTGTGCGTCGCTTTAGCGACCGTGTCGGCGTGATGACGTCGGGAACCGAATGGACGGACTTTATCGGTTTCGGTTCGGGTAAGGGTTCCGCGCTTGCCGATTACGGTCGTGCCCTGGGAATTTCG
>CATWVA010000014.1 GCA_958354105.1 uncultured Collinsella sp. | reverse complement strand
CCCAGGATGATCTGCTTGGCCAGCAGCACGGGAATGTCGATGTTGCCACCCGCCGCGAGGGTGGCGAGTACCGCGGTGAGCATGTAGGCGACGGGGTCGTTGGAGCCCGATTCGACCTCGAGCAGCGAGTCGGTGCCGCCCTTTAGCGACAGGTTGTGCTCGCGCAGCACGCTAAAGACGCTCGCCGCGTCGGTCGACGCCACGACCGAGCCCAGCAGCAGGCCGCCGATCCAGTCGAAGCCCAGCACAAAGTGGGCGAACACGCCGGTGATGCCTGCGGTGATGACGACGCCGAGCGTGCTCAGCAGCACCGCCGGCGCGGCGACGGGCTTGGCGCGGTCTATGTTGGTGTTAAAGCCGCCGTAGAACATGATGAACAATAGCGCCGTGCTGCAGACGGTTTCGGTGAGTGCGTAGTCGCTAAAGTCGATATGCGCCGGGCCGTTGACGCCCAACAGCATGCCGAGCGCGATAAAGATAAGCAGGGTGGGGAAGGGGAGCTTTTTGCCGATGGGTTTGATGGTCAGGCACAAAATGATGACGAGGCCGATAAAAAGAAGGATCTGGTTCATGGATGGTGTCCGCTCCTGGGTGGTTGGCGTGGCACGGTTAGTTGTCTGCGGTTATTTGTACCCAAAGATGGTGGGTTTATGGGGTTGGATTGCGGGCGTGCGCGATATCGTCATAGACGGCTGCCGTCTTTGCCTCTGCTCGGAAACCCTTTCCAGCTTTATTGCAACGGAGTACAATGGGTAACGTTTAAGTTCAACTTGAAGTTTTAGTTGCGGCGCCGGGCTTTGGCCGCAATGCAAGGAGAGGCGTACCATGGCGATCTATGTGACATCTGATGCTCACGGGCACGTGCGTGCGCTTGACGAGGCCCTGTCTAAGATTTCGCTGGCGTCCGACGACACGCTGTACGTGCTGGGCGACATGATCGATCGCGGGCCCGATCCGGTCGGCGTTATTAAGCTCGTGCGCTCGCTGCCCAACGCCCTCGTGCTCAAGGGCAATCACGAGCAGATCATGCTCGATGCCATCATTGGCCAGGATCCGCTCGATGCCGAGACCTGGGATATCAACGGTGGCTGGACGACGCGCGAGCAGCTCAACGACATGGAATTTGACGCATACGAGGAGCTCGTGCGATGGATGGCCGCGCTGCCGCTCTACGCGGTGGCCGAGACCGAGGAGCGCCCGTATCTGCTGGTACATGCTGGAATCGAGATGAAGGCGGCGCGCGCGTTTTTGCTTGAGCATGGCGTCGATTGTGCCGATGGCGTTGGAGCGGTGGGTGCCGATCGCGAGCTGCTGCAGCAGATGCTCGCGGTGCAGTCGGCCGATGACCTGCTGTGGATTCGTCACGGCTATTGGGATGCGCCGACCGGGCTGCTTTCTGCCGGGGGCAAGGGTCCGGTCGTGGTGAGCGGTCACACGCCAACGGTGTCGCTCGGGCGTTATTGCGAGGTCGGTGGTCTTGCGGGGCTCGATGAGGAGTCGGGCCGCGGGCAGATCGTGCGCCTGGGCGGCGAGGATGCCGCCGGTGTGCCCGATCGCATCGACATCGACTGCGCTGCCGCCACCGGCTCCGAGTTCGGTCGCGTGGGCATCCTGCGGCTCGATGATGGGGCGGAGTTCTACGCGAATATTCGCCCCGGGGAATAACTTTGTTCCGCCGTTCTACCGAACGGCGGCCACGTTGATGCTGCGCAGCCCCGAAGCACCCCATCTTGTCGCTCAAACCGTCGTTCGCGTACGGAAGTACGCGTCGCTCCTCTTTCGCGCCAACCTGGGGCACTTTGAGACTGCTCGCTGTCGGTGCCAAAACATCGACGTTTCTTTTCTTCAAATTGATTCGAATTAGGCGCCGTACGGGTTGCGGTCGCGTTCTATGCGCTGGCGAATGTGGGCGTATTCGACAATCAACAGCACCAGGAGTAGGGCCATGATGGCTAGGTAGCTCACCACAGCGCCCATCAGACCCAGTAGCTTAATCAGGATCACCGGCAGCACCACGCTTACGGCGAAGCAGATCAGGTAGATCTTGGTGACGTCTCCAGCGTGGCGCAGCACCGTGATAATGGCGTAGATAAAATCGATGGCCGCGGTTACGCCGCCGGCGACGACCATCAGCAGCGCCAGCGTACGGTAGCGTTCAAAGCTGAGGCCGTACATAAAGCTCATGAGGGGAATACCGGGACCTGCCATAAATGCGGCGCACACGCCGGTGATGACCACGATCAGCGCCATAACGGCAACAATAATCAGGTCAAAGCGACGACGCTTGCGAGGATTAGCCCAAATGCTCGACAAGCGCAGGAGCTGCGGTTTATAGATAAATCCAATGCTCAACAAAATGGCCTGCGCCGGAAAAAACAGTGCATTAAAGTACAGCTGATATTTGTATGCCAGCGTGCCCTCCATCACAAACTTGGGCATGCTCTCGATAAGGTTGAACAGGAACAGCGCACCAAAGAGCGGGGCGCACTGGACAAACAGGTGGCCAGCCTCGCGCAGACTCATGCGGCGTGATTTTTCGGTTTCGAGCAGGGCGAGCGGGGCGGTGACCAGTACGAGCGAGGCAATCGCGGCGATGCCCATGGCCATGGCCGCGATGGGCATGCTGCGCGTGAGGAACAGTGCCACGCTAAAGACCGCGATGACGCCGGCGGAACGCAGCGTTTGGCTCATGCCTGCCAAATAGAGCTTGTCGGCCTGCTGCAGGCGGCCCTCGTACACGTCGGCGATGCCGTCGATCACCTTATAGAGGTAGACGCCCAGGCCGATCGTGGCCATCTGCGCATCGTAGCCGCGGGCGCTGCTGTATACCAGGCCGCATGCCAGCGCGAGCGCTCCACAAAGCCAGCGGTTGAGCTGGTAGGAGGCAAAGGACGTCTTTTCGTCGATGTCCGAGACCTGGAAATTGCGCACGCCGTAGTTGCACGCGATCATGATGAGCGTGCCGGTGACAAAGGCGATGGAGAATTTGCCTGCTTCTTCGGCGCCCACGAGCTGCGTAGACACGATGGTGAGCAGCGGAAATGCCAAGCCCCACACGGCGGTGCCGAGGGTGTTCCAAAGATAGTCGCGACTGGTGGCGTGCTCCTCGTATTCCGCTTCCTGCATGGAGAAGCCGCCGCCGTAGACGGCACCGAGCAGACGGTTCCACCAAGCGTTGACCATGCGGCGGACGGGGCCGGGCTCCCGATCGCGTTCGCGCCGGCGACGGCGCGTGGCCTGGCTGCTGTCGGGGCCGCCGGCGTTGCGCTGGCTCAGCTCCTGGATGCGCGCGAGCTCTTCGGCCGTGTGGGAGGCGGGGAACAGGCCATTCTCGATGCGTCCGCCCTGGGCCCTTGCGGTGCCGCTGCCCGCTACGGCGGGGTCGGCGACGCCATTGCGGCGGGCGATGGCGCGGCGAATGCTATCGAGGGGCGTGATGCTCAAAGCGGGGTCCTTTCTATTGCTGCGCTCTAGTATAGACGCGACGGTGTTCGCTCGTGTTTTTGAACGGATTGTTCAATATTTTCGGCAGGCGGCTGTAATTTGTCGGTAAGTGTGCGGTATCCTGTTGAAGTTTTGTGACACCCCCCCGATGCCGCCCACGCGGCACCAAGGAGCTTCTACCTATGGACGTCGCCGCATTCTTACTGGCTCTTGTGCCGATTATTTGGCTGGTCGTGATGCTGCTGTGCTTTAAATGGCCAGCTTGGAAGGCCGCTATCGGATCGTTTGTCCTTTCGTGCGTGCTTGCCTTCGCATGGTGGCACCTGCCGGCAGCGCAGATCGCGACCGCCTCGCTTGAAGGCTTTTTGATGGCTCTGTGGCCCATCGTCCTGGTGATCATCGCCGCGGTATTCACGTATAACCTGTGCGTTCGCACGGGCGCCATGGACGTGATCGGCAGCATGATCACCTCCATCAGCAGCGACCGCCGTCTGCTGGCGCTGCTCGTGGCCTGGTGCTTCGGTGGTTTTATGGAGGGCATGGCCGGTTTTGGCACTGCCGTCGCCATTCCTGCCGGCATGCTCGCGGGCCTGGGTTTTGAGGCCGTGCCCGCCGTGCTCATCTGCCTGCTGGCCAACGGCGTACCCACACCCTACGGCTCCATCGGCATCCCCACGGTGTCCGTTGCCGACTTGGTGGGTCTGGATTCCCTGCACCTGGCGACCGTTCAGCTGGTGCAGTTGGCGCCTTTCTTTGTGATGATGCCGCTGTTTATCGTACTGGTTGCTGGTCGTGTTGCCGAGGACCAGGGCAACGTTGCAGGCGTTGCCGAGCGCCTACGTGGCGCGGCGGGCATCGCCGTGCTCTCCGGCGTGTCCTTTGCCGGTGCGGCTCTGGTCGTTGCTAGGTTTGTGGGTCCCGAGCTTGCCGTCGTCGTCGGTTCTATCGTTTCGCTCGGGCTGACAGCTGCGCTTGCTATGCGTGCCGAGAAGTCGGGGCATCTGGACGCACGCTTTCACATGAATATCGAGGCCGGCGAACAGCTCACCGCTAAGTCGGCGCTTTCTGCCTGGTCGTGCTTCATCCTGATTTTTGTGCTGCTGTTGGGTACCTCCAACCTGGTGCCCGTCGTGCACGCCGCGCTCGCGCCGTTTGCGAGTCACGTGCAGGTGTATTGCGGCGAGAACCCCGGCACGCTTACGTTTTCGTGGATCAACACGCCGGGTGTTTGGATTTTCCTGGCTGCGTTTGTCGGCGGTGCCATTCAGGGCGCTTCGCCGCGCTTGATGGGTGAGGTGCTGGCCGCGACCGTCAAGCAGATGATGCCGACAGTCATTACCATGCTTTCGGTGCTGGGTTGCGCCAAGGTGATGGGCTATGCGGGCATGATTTCTTCGATCAGCGCGTTTTGCATTGCGGTCGCTGGCGGCCTGTACCCGATTCTGGCTCCGTGGATCGGCGCCGTCGGTGCGTTCGTGACCGGTTCGGGCACGTCCTCAGGCATGCTGTTTGGCCCCATCCAGAGCCAGGCTGCTACAGCGCTGGGTGTGAGCGACTACTGGATGGTCGCGCTGAATGCGCTTGGCGTTGCTGCCGGTAAGATGATTTCGCCGCAGACGCTCGCCATTGGTCTTGCCGCCGTACGCGTGCGCGGCAAGGACGCCGAACTCCTGAGCGCCGTGCTGCCCTACGCCGCCGGCATGCTGGTCCTCATGAGCGCCATCGCCATGCTCGGACAAGGCCTGCCACTATAGTCGGCACTTAGGGACGTTCCTTATGTGCCGGCACTTTGGGAACGTCCCTAAGTGCCGGCATTCGGGGACACTCCTTGAATGTTGCCTGTTCAAGAACGTCTCCAATGACTAGGCCGCTTGCGTGCGATTTTTGACCGTTGGGCGGGCGCTTCGCCGTTGCCGCAAAAACGTTTTTGCATATCGGGTACAACGAGCTTTACGTGAGTAAAGTGCGCGTCGCGTCCACGTGTCGCGTTTTTAAAGGAGGCCCCATGCCTGGTGTTACCCCTGCAGATGTTTTGTCCAACTTTGGTATTACGCTGGTCGAAGATCCCGCCGAGAATCAGCCCCGTCTGCTGGTCGATCTACCCGCCGCGGAGCTCGTCGAGCACGCTATCCGCCGCGAAGAAGGCCGCATGGCATCCAACGGCGCGCTGGTGATCGAGACGGGGGAGCGCACCGGCCGTTCCCCCAATGACCGCTTTATCGTCGACACCCCCGATGTCCACGACAAAATTGCCTGGGGCGCCGTCAACCGCCCGCTGTCCGTCGAGAGCTATGAGGCCATCAAGGCCGGCATCGTCGACTATCTCAACGAGCGCGACGTGTTCGTCACCCGCGGCATGGCGGGCGCCGACCGCAACCACACGCGTCGCCTGCTCGTTGCCTGCGAGCGTGCCAGCCAGGCACTCTTTATTAAGCAGATGCTCGCCCGCCCGCTCGCCCGCGAAATCGCGCGCACCGGCGAGCCCGACTTCTGCGTGCTCGCAGCGCCCGGTTACCAGTGCGACCCTGCCATCAAGGGCCTCAACTCCAGCGCCGCCGTGGTCATCAATTTCCAGGAACGCGTGATTCTGGTCGCCGGCACCGGCTACTCCGGCGAGATTAAAAAGTCGATCTTTAGCGTTATGAATTATTTGCTGCCCGTCGAGGACGACGTGCTGCCCATGCACTGCTCGGCTAGCATGGATCCCGTCACGCATGAGACCGCCGTGTTCTTTGGCCTGTCGGGCACCGGCAAGACCACGCTTTCGGCCAACCCCACGCGCCTGCTGATCGGCGACGACGAGCACGGTTGGTCCGATATGGGCATCTTTAACATCGAGGGCGGCTGCTACGCCAAGTGCGAGGGCCTGGACGCGTTCCACGAGCCTGAGATCTTCAACGCCGTCCGTTTTGGCGCCATTTGCGAAAACGTGGTGCTCGACGAGAATCGCAAGCCCAACTACGATGACGTCTCGATCACGCATAACACGCGCGTGGCCTATCCCGTTGAGCATATCCCCAACGCGTGGACCAAGGGCATGGGCACCACTCCGAGCGTCGTGCTGTTTTTGACCTGCGACGCCTTTGGTGTGTTGCCGCCCATCTCACGCCTGACGGCCGATGTCGCCATGTACCACTTTGTGACGGGCTTCACCGCCAAGATCCCCGGCACCGAGGTCGGCGTCACCGAGCCCACGCCCACGTTCTCTTCGCTGTTCGGCGAGCCGTTTATGCCACTCGACCCCATGGTTTACGCCAAGATGCTCGGCGAGCGCATTGCCGACGGCCGCACGCGTGTGTACCTGGTCAACACCGGCTGGATCGGCGGCGGCTACGGCGTGGGTCATCGCATCGAGCTTGCCTACACGCGCGCCCTGGTGGCCCGCGCCCTCGACGGTACCATCGAGGACAGCGAGTTCTTGCACGACGATATTTTTAACGTCGACATTCCCACCACGTGCCACGGTGTGCCCGACGGCATTCTGGTGCCGCGCCAGTACTGGCAGAGCACCGCGCGCTACGACGAGGCAGCGCACAACCTGGCGGTGATGTTCGAGGAGAACTTCGAGAAGAAGTACTCGCACCTGCCCGAGTCCGTCAAGGCCGCCGGTCCGCACGCTCAAGTACACGCCGACGCCCGTCATCGCGGCCGCGGGCTGCTGGGACTTCGCCACTAGCTTCGCTGTGAGTCCATATCCACCACAAAGGGGACAGGCGCCTTTGTGGTGGTTTTGCTCGCGTGGATGGCTCGGGTTACAATACGCCTGACATATCGTCCCCTTCTCCGGATGGGGACAGCGTAAGCGCTCTTGTGGCGGCACCGTAGGACTTTGAAGGTGGCCGTTGTAAGGGCGCTTTTTGTTTAGGCGCCCTCACTCGGGCGCGCACAATGAAGGGAGAGCGTATGAAGAGCTTTATTGCCGAGGATTCATTCTGGGAACTATTTCCGCAGGCGGCTATCGGCGTTGTGGTCGTAAAGGGCATGAAGCCCGCGGCTCAGATTCCCCAGGAGGACGTGGATGCGATCGCCGCGCTGCTTGACCGCGCCAACATCGATGCGGAGCGCCACCTGACTAGCGATACCATCAGCGAGAACGCGCCGGTCAAGGCATGGCGCGACGCGTACCGTCTGTTCAAGACTAAAAAGGGCGCCCGCTGCTCGATCGAGAACTTGCTCAAGCGCGTGCTTAAGGGCAAGCCTGTGGGCCACATTACGCCCGCGGTGGACATCTACAACACGGTGTCGCTGACCTATGCGCTGCCCGTGGGAGGCGAGGACCTACATGCTATTGAGGGCGATCTGCGGTTGGCGGTGACCGACGGTGGCGATGCGTTTCTGCCGCTTGGCGAGGAGACAGGTGACCCGACGCTTCCCGGCGAGCTCGCCTACATCGATGATGCGGGCGCCGTGTGCCGCTGCTGGAACTGGCGCGACGGCGTTCGAACGGCCCTGTCCGACGATTCGACCGACGCGTTCCTGGCGATTGAGTGCGTGGAGCCCGAGCGAATGGAGGACTGCCAGGCCGCCATCGACCGTCTTGCCGATCTGCTCGAGCGGTATTTGGGGGCGACGGTTGTCGTTAAGACGCTTGTGACCCGCGACAATCCCTGTGTGGACCTGTAGCGGCGCCTAGAACCTATTGATGCCCAAAACCACCACAAAGGTACCTGTCCTTTGTGGTGGTTTTTATGTTGATGGGTCAACAAATAGGTCGTGCAGGGCTGGCGGCCGCTGGGTACGGTTAAGATGTTTACCCATAAGCATTATGCAAGCGAAAGGCGGTCGTCTCTCATGCAGCAGAACGACGAGACACGTTTCGAGGACTTTGTCGGACTGATCAGCGGGCTCTACAAGGAGATTCAGCGCATTAAGACATCCGAGGGCGCAAGGCTGGGCCTCAAGGGCTCCGACGTTATGTGCCTTTACTATCTTGAGCGCAGCAAGGACGGCCTGACTGGTGCTGACCTGGCTCGCATGGCAGGCGTGACCCGCGCCGCCGTCTCGCGTACGCTCGCGCATCTGGAGGAGGGCGGCTACGTCGAGGTCGACGATTCGGGCGATGCCGCCGTTAAGTATCGTGCTCCGGTGCGCCTGACCGCTCTGGGTGGCGAGAGCATGAGCGAGGCCGACCGCATCATCCACGAAGTGCTCGATACCACCGGTAAGGCTATGGGTGTGGAGCAGCGCGAGCAGATGTATGCGTCGCTGCGCACGATTCTCAACACCCTGCGCGAGCTGTAGGGCCGCCAAGGCTTTTGCTTCCAATTAACAACTGCATAGTCCTGTTTGAGTGCGTATACCGTGCCGGGGCCTTGCTGTCAAAATTCCCTGCGCGGGACCTGCGCAAGAAAGGATTCGCTATGTCCGTCCGCATTATTACCGATTCCGCAAGCGATATGTCGCCGGCCGAGCACCCGGCACTGGCCGTTTTGCCGCTGTCCGTCACCTTTGGCACCGATGTGTACATGGATGGCATCGATATCGATCACCAACGCTTTTACGAGATGCTCGTGGAGCGCGATGAGCTGCCCAAGACCGGCCAGGTCAACCCGTACGCGTTTTCGCAGGCGATTGCCAAGGTTCGTGAAGCCGGCGATGAGGCTGTGATTATTACCGTGGGCGATAAGCTATCAGGCACCAATCAGAGTGCCCGTACCGCACTTGCCGAGGCGCCAGGTGGCGACGTGTTCGTGGTAGACAGCAACAACGTCACCCTGGGCGAGCGCGTCCTGGTCGAGTATGCGCTGCGCTTGGTGGACGAGGGCCGCAGTGCATCTCAGATCGCGGCGGCTGTCGAGGCCGTGCGCGACCGTGTGGTGGTTATCGGCCTGCTCGAGACGCTGGAGTACCTGGTGCGCGGCGGTCGTCTGTCTGCTGCGGCCGGCGCCGTGGGCACGCTGCTCAACGTGAAGCCCGTGGTGGCTGTCGAGGACGGTCTGATCGTGCAGCTGGGCAAGGCGCGCGGTTCCAAGAACGGCCGCAACCTGCTGAACCAAAAGGTCGAAAAGGCGGGCGGCATCGACTTTTCCATGCCGCTGGCGCTCGGCTATACGGGTCTTTCGGATGCGGTGCTCAAGAAGTATATCGAGGACAGCGCGGCACTGTGGGCTGGTCACACCGAGGGCGAACTGCCCGTTCACACCATCGGCGCCACCATCGGAACCCACGTTGGCCCCGGCGCCGTGGCAGTAGCCTTCTTCCAGCCCGCCAACTAACCGACCTGCCATAAACCATCACAAAGGTGCCTGTCCCCTTTGTGATGGTTTATGCTTTTCCGGGTGGAAGGGAGCGAGCAATGGCGTCTGAGGGCTTTTTTGATCGGGTGTACGAGGTGGTCGAGCAGATCCCCGAGGGGATGGTCGCCACGTATGGTCAGGTGGCACTGCTTGCCGGTCGTCCACGAAGTGCGCGGTACGTGGGGTATGCCCTTCATAGTAATCCGCGCCCTGGCCAAATTCCCTGTCATCGCGTGGTGTTTGCCGACGGCCGTATCTGTGAGGGCTTTGCCTTTGGCGGCCCCGATGCTCAGCGCGAGCTCTTAATGGGGGAGGGCGTGACGTTTGCCGATCCCATGCATGTTGATCTGGCCGCCTGTCGTTGGCCTGCTGGACTCTAACAGCTCTGCCGTGGTCAAAGCCACCACAAAGGCGCCTGTCCCCTTTGTGGTGGCTTTCCGTTGCAGGTTTACCTGGGCTAACTTATGGAGAAGGTGTGTTGGGGTAGTTTGACGCTAGAAAGTAAGCCACGGTGAACTATATTGGTTTCAGCAACGGAGCAGGCAATAGGCGATGAAAAAGCCTGCCCTGTTGAGTTTGATTCGCATCCCTCCCCTCTGTGCGATTCAACGGTGTACTTCGGGAACAGGCCCGCTGGCAGCTAACTGCCGGCGGGCCTGTTCCTGTTTGTCGGGAGAGTGTGATGGATGGAGCTGAAGCGGTCCGGCTCCAAAAAAGGCGGACGCCGTAGCGCCCGCCCTAAAGCAATCGAAAGCTCAAGCCAACAAATCGGTCTAGTACACCATGCCCATGGCGTCCTGAACCTCGGCCAGGGTCTGCTCGGCGATCTCATTGGCGCGACGGTTGCCCTCATGCAGGACGTCCTTCACATAGTCCAGATCGTTCTCGTAGCGCTGGCGACGCTCGCGGATAGGTGCGAAGTACTCGTTGACGGCCTCGGTCACGTACTTCTTGAGCTGGCCGGAGCCGCCCATGCCAATCTCCTCGGCAATCTCGACTTCGGAACGGCCGGTGCAGATGGCGGCTGTTGAAAGCAGGCCAGACACGCCGGGGCGGTTCTCGGGATCGAACGTGATCATGCGCTCGGAGTCGGTCTGGCTCTTCTTGATGCGTTTGGCCGTTTCCTCGGCGGTCATCGAGATGTTGATGGCGTTGCCGTAGCTCTTGCTCATCTTGCGACCGTCCAGGCCCGGCAGCAGCGGGGTCTCGGACAGCAGCGCGTCGACCTCGGGGAACACCTTGCCGTAGCGGTTGTTAAAGCGGCGGGCGATGGTGCGGGTGAGCTCGATGTGCGGCAGCTGGTCGCGGCCGACGGGCACGACGTTGCCCTTGCAGAACAGGATGTCGCAGGCCTGATGCACCGGGTAGGTGAGCAGAAGGCCGGTGAGCTCGTGGCCCGAGGCCTCCATCTCGGCCTTGACGGTGGGGTTGCGCGCCAGCTCGGCCTCGGAGACCAGCGACAGGAACGGCAGCATGAGCTGGTTGGCGGCGGGCACGGCGGAGTGCGCGTAGATCATGGTCTTGTTGGGGTCAATGCCGCAGGCAAGGTAGTCCATGACCATGTTGTACACGTTGTCCTGGATGTGCTCGGTGGTGTCGCGGTCGGTGATGACCTGATAGTCGGCGATGAGCACGTTGGTCTTTGCACCCATGTTCTGTAGCTCCACGCGGCCCTTGAGGGTACCGAAGTAGTGGCCCAGGTGCAGACGGCCGGTGGGGCGGTCGCCGGTGAGCATGGTGAACTTCTCGGGCGTCTTGGCCAGGCCCTCGCGAATGGCGTTGCTCTTTTGCAGCGCGACTTCGTAGCTGTTCTCGTTTGGCATGATTGCTCCTAACGTATGTTCATGGGTCAAGATGATAGCGTGTTTATTAGAGAGGCGGTGCGTAAGTAGGCGAGGGGCGGGAGAGGGACGCGCGTGGTGCGGCATGTGCGATGGGTGCGGCGCGGCCGCGCTTGGCTAACGGTGCCTTGGCACATTCTCGGCAGCTTGCCCTAGAGCTTGTGGTGGCGCTCTTCTTTGCGCTCCTCGGCTGCCTGCTCCTCCTGCTTAAAGGCGGGGTCGTCGGGGGTGACGAGCTCGTCCTCATGCGTGCGCTTGTTGTAATGGTGGCGTAGCACGGGTTCAAACAGGTGCAGGTGCTTGGCAAAGGCCGCCGAGCCAATGGCGAGCACGGTAAAGATGAGCACACGCATGGGCACTTCGACCTGGTTAATCGCGGCGGCGCCGGCCGAAAGCATGATGCACCAGGCATAGATGAGTAGTACGGCCTGCTTTTGGTTGTAACCCTCTTGAATGAGGCGGTGGTGGATGTGGCCCTTGTCGGCCTGCCCAATGCTAATGTGGGCGCGCTTGCGGCGCACGATGGCGCTAAACGTATCGATGATGGGCACGCCGGCCACGATGAGCGGGATGATGAGCGAGGTGAGCGCGGCGGTGCGGCTCACGTTGAGCAGCGAGATGGAGCCCAGCGCAAAGCCCAGAAGCAGCGACCCCGAGTCGCCCAAGAAGATGCTTGCGGGGTTGAAGTTGTAGCGCAAAAAGGCCAGACAGGCGCCAAAGAGCGCAATGGAGAGCGCGGCGGCGTCGATGCGGCCCGAGAGAACGGCCATCGAAAACATGGTGAACGACGCGATGCCGCAGATGCCCGTGGCCAAGCCGTCGAGGCCGTCGATGAGGTTAATGATGTTGGTGAATGCCACCAGATAGATCACGGTGATGGGGTAGGCGAGCCATCCGAGCATGATTTCGCCGGGGGCAAACGGGTTGACGATGACGCCGATCCGCAGGCCGCCGATACAGGCGATAAGCGCGGCGAGGACCTGTCCGGCTAGCTTTTGCTTGGGCTTGAGCTGGAAGACGTCGTCGATAGCGCCGGTCGCAAAGATGACGGTAAAAGAAAGCGCAAGTATGGGGTAGCTGATGTGCAGACGGGGGTGGGGCACCAAAACGGGCGGCCAACCCAGGTACCAGGTGCCTAGGATTTGCACAATACAGGCAACGACCAGGCCCAAAAACACCGCCGTTCCGCCCAAACGCGGGATGGGCTTGGTGTTAATGCGGCGCTTAGAAGGATAGTCGACGGCGTCGAGCTTAATTGCCAAGCGCTTGACCAGGGGCACCGTGAGGAAGGTCGTGATAAAGGCCGCCGCTGCCACGCATAGATACGGTATGTAGCTCGGGGATGAAGCCATGAATCTAAAAACCGCCAAGCGTCGAAGGAAAAGGTCAAAGGTTGCTAAGCGCAAAGGGCATAGCCGAACCATGATACTCGACCAAGGGGGGTGCATGGAATTGCACGCAGCGATAATCACGCGCTTACCAGATATTGGGATGTTGTCGATGGATTGTCGGGATACCGGCGGGGATCCATATGGGCTGTAATGGTGGTTTTCGGCAAATAAAAACCACCCCCCACGTTACGAAAATGAACCCACCTAAAACAGGTGGGTGCCCTCATCGACTGTTCCAGCGTCCTTAACAACGAAGGATACCTGTACTAGGTACGACTGTGTGGGCTCCCTAAATAAACGCGACGGTTCACCCAGTTGCTCCGCGGGGGGCGGAATACCTACATCATAAAGCGGCACTTTATCGATTCCAGTCTTGACATTACAAAAATCGTGTCGGACGATTACGGCGCCTTGGGCTCGAGCCGTCTGTGCGGTTGGTCCCTTAACGTTTGAGCTGCTGAATCGTTGTTTTGGAGCATGTTTTTATGTCGACGCCGTTGACCGAACTTTTTTCGCCCGCCTGCCATTTGTGTCCGCGCCGTTGCGGTGCGGTGCGCGACGAGGGTGCGCACGGCGTATGCGGTGCCGATGACACGCTCAAGGTGGCCCGCGCGGCGCTCCATATGTGGGAGGAGCCGCCCATTTCGGGCGAGGCCGGCTCGGGTACGATTTTCTTTAGCGGCTGTTCGCTCAAATGTATCTATTGCCAGAACCACGAGATCTCGACGGGCAATTTTGGGCTTGAGATTTCGCCCGAGCGCCTGGTCGAGATTATGCTGGAGCTGCAGGACCAAGGTGCCAATAACATCAATCTGGTGACGGCGACGCATTATGCTCACCTGCTGCCGGCCGCGATTGCCGCAGCTCGGGAGCGCGGACTGGTCATTCCAATCGTCTACAACACGAGCGGTTATGAGCGTGCGAGTGCCGTGGCGGCGCTCGGCGATTTGGTCGACGTGTGGCTTACCGACTTTAAGTATGCCAATGCGGCGCTTGCGCAGTCACTCTCTCATATTAAGGACTACCCGCGCGTGGCTGTGTCGGGTCTGGCCCAGATGGCGCGCGAAATTGAGCGCCGCGGGGGAGAGCTGGTAGACGGGGACGGGCTCATGAAGCGCGGCATAATCGTGCGTCATCTGGTGCTGCCGGGGCATGCGGACGATTCGTGCCGCGTGTTGGACCTGGTGTGGCAGACGATGGGCGACGTGCCGATCTCGGTCATGAACCAGTACACGCCCAATGCCCTCATGCGCGAACAAGGCGGCGACCTGGCGCGCGCCGTGACGCGCGAGGAGTACGAGCAGGTGCTCGACCATGCCGACGACCTGGGCTTTACGACGATGTTTTGGCAAGAAGGTGGAGCGGTAGACGAGAGCTTCACCCCGGCGTTCGACACCACCGGCGTCCTCACCAGCGCAAAGTAGTGCGCTCGCCGATGATTTTTCTGGGACGGGGATTAAAAAATCATCGAGAGGATCGCCTGCTCGAAAAGTTGTCAAAATAGCCGCGTCCCAAAAAGACTGGGTATTGGGCGTTGACAGTTGGCGAGCCGTAGGTAAAATATCAACTTGTCTTGGGGACGTAGCTCAGTTGGGAGAGCGCTGCCGTCGCATGGCAGAGGCCGAGGGTTCGACTCCCTTCGTCTCCACCCTTGGATTTGATAAGCCGCTGACATTGTGTCGGCGGCTTTTTTTAAAAGAAAGGGCTGTACCATGGCCAAGCTTGAGTCCCAACCACTGTCTGCCGAGGAACGCGCCGAGTTGGAAGAGCTCCGCGCCGAGAAAGCTCGTCGCGAGGCCCAGGAAGAGGCACGCCGCGAGCGTGAGGAGCTGGCCGCCCTGCGTGCCGAGCGTGCGAAGGCCGAGGAGGCCGCCGCGAACGTCGCCCCCGCGCCCAAGCCCGCCGCCGCGAAGCCCGCGCCCACCGCACCTAAACCTCAGCCTAAAAAGGTCGCTCGTTCCAAGTCCGTCGAGCCCAAGCCGAGCCGTGACGAGATGACCTTTGCCCAGCGCATGGTCACCTCCAAGGAGCCTACGGGCGAGAACGAGATCCCTGGCATGGCGCCGGCTCAAAAAATCATCATTGTCCTTGCCCTCATCGCGTTTGTCATCTTTATGGGCTACACGATCCTGACCAGCATGGGCCTGCTCTAGCCCATTCGCGCTGGGTGCCATGCCCGAACACTCTGCCCTTTTCCAACCCTCAACCTCTGCACAACGCATCCGAAAGGTCGCCCCATGGCTTTGACCGACATCTCGCATCCCACCGACATTGCAATGCTCACCGATCTGTACGAGCTCACTATGGCCCAGGGCCTGTGGGAGAGCGGCAAGGCCAATGAGCAGGGTTGTTTTACCGCGTTTTACCGCGACCATCCTTTTGGCAGCGCCTATGCCGTCATGTGCGGCACCGCCGAACTGCCCGAGCTGGTCGAGAATCTGCGCTTTACGCCCGAGGACATCGACTACCTCGCCTCGCTCCAGGCCCCGGCCGGCGGCGCGATGTTCAAGCCTGGATTCCTCGACTACCTGCGCGATTTTCGTGCGCATGTAAACATCGACGCCGTGCCCGAGGGCGAGCTCGTCTTTCCGCGCGAGCCCATGGTTCGCGTCACCGGCCCCGCGCTGGAGTGCCAGCTGCTTGAGACGGCGCTGCTCAACATCGTTGGGTTCCAGACGCTTGTCGCCACCAAGACGGCGCGCGTGGTGCTGGCGGCGGACGGCCGTCCCGTTGCCGAGTTTGGCCTGCGCCGCGCTCAGGGTCCCGATGGCGGCTTGGCCGTCGCGCGCGCGAGCTACGTTGCCGGCTGCTCCTCTACGTCCAATGTGCTCGCCGGCCGCCGCTACGGTATTCCCGTCTTTGGCACGCATGCGCACAGCTGGGTGATGAGCTTCGACTCCGAGCTCGAGGCATTCCGGGCTTTTGCTAAGTCGAGTCCCAAGAACTGCACGCTGCTCATCGACACCTACGACGTACGCGAGGGTTGCGAGCATGCCATTACGGTTGCCAAGGAGATGGAGGCGGTGGGCGAGCGTCTGTCGGCTATTCGCATTGACTCGGGCGACCTCGCCAAGCTCTCCAAGTATGTTCGTGGCCGTTTTGATGCCGAGGGCCTGCCCTATGTGGGGATCTCGGTTTCTAACGATCTGGATGAGTACACGATTCAGTCACTGCTCGACCAGGGCGCGCCCATCGATAGCTTTGGCGTGGGTACCAAGCTTGCGACCTGCTATGACCAGCCGGCGCTGGGCGGCGTGTACAAGCTTTCCGCCCGCCGTGCGAGTGAGACGGACCCGTGGACGCCGGTGGTGAAGCTCTCCGAGCAGCCCTACAAGCGCACAATTCCCGGTGTTCAGCGCGTACGACGCTATTACGACGGCTTTGGCGGCCCGGTTTGCGACATGATTTATGACGAGGACCATCTGGCAGGGGAGGGCGCCGCGCGCGGCAATACCCTTGTGGCCGTGAACGATGCCGCCCTGGTGACCGACGTGTCCGAACTTGAGTATCGCGAGCTGCTGGTGCCGATCGTGCGCGATGGCAGTGCGGTGGCTCCGCGTGAGAGCATCCAGGACGCGCGCGAGCGCTGTGCTTGGGCGCTCGACCATCTGGACGCAGCTTTCAAGCGCTTCCTGTACCCGCAGACCTATGTGGTGGGTATGGAGCAGGGCCTGGCTCAGGTGCGCGACGAGCTCGTGCGTAAGAACATGGCCGCGGCCTCTGCCTTTCCCTGGGCCCACTAATTCCTTGGGCGGTAGGGGCGAGTCACGCCTCCCTGGCCGCCGGCTCGGCCGTTCGCTGAACAGTTGATTGGTTTGACGTATGACGACTTCTTATAAAACGATGGTGGTAAAGATCGGTTCGTCCACGGTGGTGGGTGCCGATGGCAAGGTCAACCGCGCCTTTATCGGCGGACTTGCCGATCAGGCCGCAGCGCTGCGCAAGCTCGGCTGGCGTCTGGTTGTGGTGAGCTCGGGCGCTATCGCCTGTGGCTATCCCGTGTTGGGCTTCGACCGCAAGCCGGTCGGTGACCTGCCGAGCCTGCAGGCCTGCGCCTCGGCCGGTCAGTGCATCATCTCGTCGGCCTACGACGAGGAGTTCCATGCGCGCGACCTGCTCACCTCGCTCGTGCTGCTCACGCGTCACGACACGGCGCGCCGCACGTCCTACCTGCACGCGCGCGACGCCCTGCTTCGCCTGGTGGAGCTGGGTGTGGTGCCGGTCGTCAACGAGAACGATACCGTCACCGTCGATGAGATCAAGTTTGGCGACAACGACACGCTGGCGGCGCTTGTGAGCTGCCTGGTTTCTGCCGATCTGTGCGTGACGCTCTCGGACATCGATGGTCTCTATACTGCCAATCCGCATGAAGACCCCACGGCCGAGTTTGTTCCTGTCGTGCATAAGATCGATGCCAAGATTATTGCCTCGGCGGGCGATTCTTCCACATCGGTGGGCACGGGCGGCATGATTACCAAGATCCGCGCGAGCCGCATCCTGATGACGGCGGGCATTCAGAGCGTGATTTGCTCGGGCGAGGAGCCCGATGCGCTCGTGCGTCTCGCCCGCGGCGAGAGCGTGGGCACGCTGTTCGATCCGCCGGCGGAGCGTCTGGACATCGCACCCCGCAAGCTGTGGATCGCGCTGGGCGACAAGGCACATGGCTCGGTGACGGTCGATGATGGTGCTGCGAAGGCGCTGGTCAGCCGTGGCTCTTCCCTGCTTGCGGTGGGTATTCGCGAGGTCGATGGCCAGTTTGCCGAGGGCGATGTGCTCGATGTGTGCGATCCGAGCGGTATGGTCGTCGCCCGCGGTATCGCCGAAGCCGATTCGGACGTGCTGGAGCTTGCTGCCGGTCGCCGCCAGGACCAGATCGCCAGCAACCGCCTGCTCGCAGACCTGGCCGAGAAGCCCGCGATACACAGGGATAATCTAATCGTCTTCGCCTAACGGGTCGACGCTGCGCGCCGCCCAGAGCGACAATTTGTCATTCAAAAGGCGAGGCATGACCATCAGGTCTATGCCTCGCCTTTTTCATGCCAACTTGTTCGCTCTGGGCGGCGCTCGCTTCTTTTGTTCGACCTACGATTTAAAGCCACTGCTAAGGGGCGTTTTCGCTTTCCGTCCTCTACCTGCGGCATTGTCGTTGCCGGCACTTGTTCGGCACTTGGGGATGTTTCTTTTGTGCCGGCAGGTGGGGACGCTCCTTTGCTAGAAGATTTGGCGCAGGTCTCCGCGGTTGAGGGCTTCGTTGAAGAGGTGCTTGAACACCACGCTACCGTGTAGACCGTCGTGCTCGAACTCGTTGGTCACCCAGGCATGCGAGTTACCCACGCGGCTGAGCGTATCGAGCTGCATGCCCGAGTCGACGTACATGTCGTCGAAATACACCGCGGCCTGCAGGGGCACCTCGTTGCACGCCAGTCGCTGCGGGTCGTAGATCTTGTCCCAGCTGGTGTCTTCCATCAGCAGGTCCATGGCGGGCTTGAAGGGCTTGAGCTCGGGCATCTGCTCGAACATCCACGGGAACATGGCCTCGCCGGTAAACATGAGCGGGCGCGCGAGGGTGTCAAACTCGGCGCGCTGTGCCTTCTCTTCAGCCGCGGCCCAGCCAATGGGCATGGTGTCACCGTCGGCGTATATGAACTCCTGCAGCGTCCAGTACAGCGGATTCGTGCGCGTGTTGGTGCGCTCGAAGGCGCGCATCAAAAAGCTGTCGGATACCGAGGTGCCGCAGGTCAGCGTGCCGTCGCCGTCAACAAAAGCGTGATCGATAATCCAATGCATGCGCTCAAAGCTCGGCTTCATGCCAAAGTCGCTGCCCATGAGCTGTAGGCGCTCGACCGTCATCGGCGAGCCGTCGGGCAGCACGGGCTTCTGAGCCTCGAGCGCATCGGCCAGGGCTGCCACGCGCTCGACGTCGGCAGGGTAGCGGTCGTAATACTGCTGCGTCTTGGCGACCATGCGCGGGAAGGTGTGCGCGTAGACTTCGCTTGCGCTCGCCGGCACGTGGGGGATGCCGCCGCAGGTAAAGCTTGCCGCCACGCCCTCGGGGAAGAGCGACAGATAGCTCAGCGTCAAAAAGCCGCCGTAGCTCTGCCCGAGTGTGACCCAGGGCCTGCCGCCAAAGCCTACCAGGCGCAGGTACTCAAAATCGCGCACGATAGAGCTGGCGAGGTGACGCTTGAGGAAGTCCGCCTGCGAGCGTGCTGTATCGGCGCCGGCGGCCGTTGCGCGATCACCCAGTGCCTTGATCGTGCGTCCGTCCACGCAGCTGCTGCGTCCGGTGCCGCGCTGGTCGGGAAGGACCACGCGGAAGTGCTTGACGGCCTCCTCGATCCAGCCGTCGCTTGTGGGCGACAGCGGACGCGGGCTCTCGCCGCCGGGGCCGCCCTGCAAAAACAGGAGCAGCGGCAGATCGTCGTTGATGCGGTCGGGCGCGCAAACCACACGGTAGAAGAGCTTGATGCTCTCGTGCGCGCCGGCGATGGGCGCCGGCATAGCGCCGCGGCGCATGGTGCTGCCGACGGCCAGGAGCATCGGCTCCAGGCCGCGCCAGTCAAGGGGGACGTCGATGCTGTGGTCCTCGACGTAAAGGCCGGGGACGTGGTACGAAGTGATGAGGGCCATGTAATGCTTCCATTCGTTGCGGTGTTTCGGGTTGACCAATTCTACCGCCGCGGGCGAGGCCATGCGCAAATCGGCTACCATGGTTGCAAACTTCTAGGAGAAAGGGCCGCCCATGTCGGTCGATATAGCCACGTATGTCCACGATCTTGCCGTTGCCGCCAAGGCAGCGTCGGCCTCGCTTGCCACGGCGAGCGATGAACAGCGCCAGGAGGCCGTGCGCGCCATGGCCGCAGCGCTGCGCAACGGTATCGACTCCATTGTTGCCGCCAACGAGCTCGATATGTCCGCCGCGCGCGATGCGGGTACCTCGGCCGGACTGCTCGATCGTCTGCTGCTGAGGCCCGAGCGCGTCGAGGGCATGGCCGCCGGCCTGGAAAAGCTCGCCGAGCTGCCCGATCCCGTGGGCCGCGTGCTCGACCACCGCGTGCTTGCAAGTGGCGTGGACCTGACCCGTGTGAGTGTGCCGCTGGGCCTGGTCGCTATGGTCTACGAGGCGCGCCCCAACGTGACGGCCGACGCCGCGGGCATCTGCATCCGTACCGGCAACGCCTGCATTCTGCGCGGCGGCTCGCTGGCCTATCACTCGTGTGCCATGATTTCTGAGCTGCTGGCCGATGCGCTCGAGGCCAAGGGCTTCCCGCGCGAGGCCGTGTCGATGATCGAGTCCACCGACCGCGAGGCCACTGGCGAGCTCATGAAGCTCCGCGGTATTGTCGACGTACTCATTCCGCGCGGCGGTGCAGGCCTGATCCAGCGCTGCGTGCGCGAGTCTCTCGTGCCGGTGATCGAGACGGGCACGGGCAACTGTCACATCTACGTGCATGAGTCCGCCGACTTTGATAAGGCGCTCAACATTATCGTTAATGCCAAGACCCAGCGTGTAGGCGTGTGCAATGCCGCCGAGTCGCTGCTGGTCGACCATGCTGTGGCCAATGTGTTTTTGCCTGCGGTCGTTGCCGTGCTGCACGACCACGATGTGCTGATTCACGGCGATGAGGCCACGTGTGCCGCTTGCGTTGCCGCCGGTCTTGCCGAGGGCGATGCTTACGTTGCCGCAACCGAGGAGGACTGGGGCCGCGAGTATCTGGCCCTCGAGATGAGCGTGAAGGTCGTGGCGAACGAGGAAGAGGCCATCGCGCACATCAACCGCTATGGCACCATGCATTCCGAGGCCATCATCGCCGAGGACGCAGACGCCTGCGAGCGCTTCTTGGATGAGGTCGATGCCTCGGCCGTGTACGCTAACGCTAGCACGCGCTTTACCGACGGCGGCGAGTTTGGCCTGGGCGCCGAAATTGGCATCTCGACCCAAAAGCTCCACGCCCGCGGACCCTTTGCCGCCGAGGCCCTCACCACCTACAAATACAAGCTTCGCGGCACCGGTCAGGTCCGCCCCTAACGCCCACGCAAACAAAAACCACCACAAAGGTGCCTGTCCCCTTTGTGGTGGTTTTGGTGCTAGGCCTGGAAGGCGTCGCGATCGGGAGCGAAGGACTGCATAGCCGCGATGGTGCGGTCAAAGAGCTCGGGAAGCTCCCAGCCCAGCATCTCAGCGCCTTGCGAAATCACGTCGCGCGAGCATCCGGCGGCAAAGCGCTTGTCCTTGAACTTCTTCTTGAGCGACTTGGTCGTAAAGTCCATGACGCTCTTGCTCGGGCGCATGATAACCGCGGCTCCGATCAGGCCGGTAAGCTCGTCGCAGGCAAACAGGATCTTCTCCATCTGCAGTTCGGGCTTGGGCAGCGAGGTGTTGAAATCAGAGGTGTGCGACTGAATGGCGCGGATGAGCTCAGGAGAGGCACCCTCGCCTTCGAGGATCTCGGCAGCGTAGATGGTGTGGTTCATGGGGTCGTCCTCATGCTCCTCCCAATCCAGGTCGTGGAGCAGGCCGACGATGCCCCAGAACTCCTCGTTCTCGGGGTCGAACTCGCGCGCAAAGTAGCGCATGGTGCCCTCGACCGTTTCGCCGTGGGTGATGTGGAACGGATCCTTGTTGTGCTCGTTGAGCAGTTCGAATGCGCGGTCGCGGGTGATTCCGGCGGTAAGCGTCTCTGCCATAACAGACTCCTTGTGCTCGTGGGTATCGATGAGATTGAATACTACTAGAACAAGAAAACCACCACAAAGGTGCCTGTCCCCTTTGTGGTGGTTTTTGACAGGTTAGTTGAGGGCGGCTTGGGCTAGGCGGGCTTCGGCGGCCTCTTCGGTGACGCCCAGGGCCACGGCGAACTCCTCGATGGAGCGGCGCTTGGCTTCCTTGAGTACGCGCATGTAGTAGGAGCTGGGCTTTTTATCAGCTTCCTCGGCCTGGCGGATGCGGTGCATCATCGTCTTGGCCACACGGACCGTCTCGGGCGCGCCCAGCTTGAGCTGCTGCTTAAAGTGTGTCTCTTCAAGCGAGCTGTTGCGCTCGGTAAAGGTGTCGCACTCCAGCTCGTCGTAGTGGCTCAGCAGGTGCTCGGCATCCTGCTGAGAGATGGCGGCATGTAGGCGGTCGGCCTGCGCCACGGGGTACATGAGAATCGTCTGCGCATGTCCCTGCTTGGTCTCGAGCAACAACATGGGCTGCGGCGTGTCGTCCCTAAAACCGACGACGGTGCAGACTCCCTGGCCCGGATGAATGACGTGTTGACCGATTGAGAACATGCTACCTCCAACTTATACGAATTTGCGTATGTCTAGAATACCACGTTGACGTGCGCAAACCATTACTTTATGCAGGAAAAGCACACAACTCCGATAGGTAAGAGTATTCGATATTCCGAGCAGCTCATGCACATGTTTATGCATTTTCGGCAGGTGCACAATCGGCAGGCAGACCGCTATCTTTGAATGGTCCTGTGCGAGCTGTAGTCATTTTTGTGCATATGCAATATCGATTAACTTTACCCTGCGACAGTAGCTACTGCTTGTGATAGAGTGCTACAAACTCTGGCTTTTGCCCTACGAGTGACCAAGAGCTCGGGGGCTTTAACACAAGGAGGATCTATGCCCGAGAAGATTGAAGAGCTGGTACGCGCTGCGCTTGCTGCGGCCCAGGAGGCCGGCGACCTTTCCGCATTTGAACTTGACGATTGCGCTATCGAGCGACCGGCTGATACTTCTCATGGCGAGTGGACTTCCACCATGGCTCTGAAGTCCGCCAAGCTGGCTCACTGTGCCCCGCGCAAGATCGCCGAGGCTGTCGTTGCCCATATGCCTGAGGACCCCGCGATCGAGAAGGTCGAGATCGCCGGCCCTGGCTTCATCAACTTCTACCTCTCCGTCGCCGTTAAGAACGCCATCTTCGGCGAGGCCCGCGAGAAGGGCATGGACTTCGCTAAGTCCAACGTCGGTGGCGGCCTGAAGACCCAGGTCGAGTTCGTCTCCGCCAACCCCGTCGGCCCCATGCACATTGGTCACGGCCGCTGGGCCGCGCTGGGCGACTCCCTCTGCCGTGTTATGGACCATGCCGGTTACGAAATCCAGCGTGAGTTCTACATCAATGACCATGGCTCTCAGATGAACACCTTCGGCAACTCCATCAGCACGCGCTATATGCAGCTTGCCGACATCATCGCCAAGCAGGGCGTTGATATCGACGAGGCTCACAAGCTGCTGATCGCCGACCGTGACGCCTTCGTTGCCGACGAGAACGACGAGCATCCCGAGACCCATCCGTATCAGGACAACTTTGCCGAGACTCTGGGCAAGGACTCCTACGGCGGTGACTACATCATCGACGAGGCCGCCGAGTTCTGGCGCACCGACGGCGATAAGTGGGTCGACGCCGATCCGCAGGAGCGCATGGAGAGCTTCCGCGAGCGTGGCTACGTAAAGATGGTCGACAACATGCGCGACCTCTGCCATGCCGTCAACTGCGACTTCGATCGTTGGTACTCCGAGCGCTCGCTGTACGTGAAGGACACCGAGGGCGAGACCGCCGGCACCTCCGCCGTCGACCGCGCTTTTGAGAAGCTCGACAAGATGGGCTACCTCTACACCAAGGACGGCGCCCTGTGGTTCCGTTCCACCGACCTGGGCGACGACAAAGACCGCGTCCTGATCAAGTCCGATGGCGAGTACACCTACTTCGCCTCCGACGTTGCCTATCATTGGGACAAGTTCCAGCGCGTCGACCACGTCATCGACATTTGGGGTGCCGACCACCACGGCTACATCGAGCGCGTCCGCTGCGTCTGCGACGCTCTCGGCTATCCCGGCAAGTTTGAGGTTCTGCTGGGCCAGCTCGTCAACCTGCTGCGTAATGGCAAGCCCGTTCGTATGTCCAAGCGCAAGGGCACCATGGTGACCCTGCAGGAGCTCGTCGACGAGGTCGGCTCCGATGCCGCTCGCTACACGCTCATCTCCAAGAGCTCCAACCAGATGGTCGACTTCGACATCGAGGCCGTTAAGAAGCGCGACAACTCCAACCCGGTCTATTACGTGCAGTATGCTCACGCCCGCGTGTGCTCCATCCTGCGCCGTGCCGCCGACGTAACGCCTGAGCAGGCCGACGAGATGGGCATGAAGGCCGTTGCCGCCAAGGCCATCGGTGAGAACGTCGATTACTCGCTGCTGACCGACCCGACCGAGCTCGCCCTTTCGCGCAAGCTCAACGAGCTCACCGACCTGATCGCCAGCTGTGCTCGCGATCGCGCTCCGTTCCGTCTGACCCACTTTGCCGAGGAACTCGCTGGTGACTTCCACAGCTTCTACGCTGCCTGCCAAGTGCTGCCAAGCGAGGGCCGTCCCGTCGACCCCGTGCTTTCGCGTGCCCGTCTGGCCGCTTGCGATGCCGTCCGCGTGACGCTCGCCCTGGTGCTCACCCTCGTTGGCGTTTCCGCGCCTGAGCAGATGTAATCTGCGGGTCATTTGACCGTGTAGGTTTGGTTTAACTGAGCCCTATAAGCCCGATCTCCCACGGAGGTCGGGCTTTTTTCGCAAATGCCGACGTATTGACGAATTTCGAACTGCTGGAAATACGAAACTATGCCGGTTTACTACGATGAATTGAGAAGTTCCAACCACGCCGGCTTTTCGCAAAAAAGCGCAAGGCATCTACCTGCGGTTTTAGTTCAACATGTTTCGGAGTGGTCGCGGTTGAGCGATTCGTCGTAGTAAACCGCCATAGTTTTGGCGGAGGCAGTCTGATTTGTGAGTGGTAAACCAAAGAGTGTCCCTTTTGACTAGTCGTTTAAGAACGTCCCCAATGACTAAGTTGCAGGTGGCGGCGGTTGTGTTACACTAACCCTGCGTAGTTGACGCAATCATCTCGATACAGATCAATGATGTCCGTCGTCTTGAACGGAACTAGACTGTTTAGCCGCCCTGAAGGTTTATGCAGGGAGCATGTGATCACAGGGCTTGAAAAGAAAGTTGAGCAAACACTGTGTCTGATCAACAGCAAGAAAACGAAATAACGACGACGCAAGCCGCTCCCGCTGCACCGGTTGCGTCGGACCAGGTCGCGGCGCCCGCGCAAGCCTCGGCTCCTGATACGCCTAAGGCTGCTTTGACGCCTACGCCTTCAGCGGCTGAGAAGGCCGTGCCTGCAACTGGTGAGGAGGCTGCTCCGGCAAAGCCCAAGCGTACGCGCCGCACGGCCAAACCTGCCACTGACGGCGAGGAGGCCACCAAGCCCAAGCGCCGTACCACGCGCACGACGCGCGCCAAGCGCACCGTTGCAGCTGACTCTTCGGCGCCGATTTCCGATGAGGTCGCGCAGGCACGTGCGTTGGCGCAGATTAGCGAGGCTCAGGTGGTGCGCGCCCGCCGTCGTGCTGCCGAGCGCGAGGCCGCGGCTCTGACCGAGCTCGCAGCTCCGTCTGTGCCCGAGACGCCTGCCGCCGACCAGCCGACCGAGAAGCCGGCACCGCGCACACGCCGTCTCACGGCTGCTAAAGCCGAGCAGGTTGCTGAACAGGCAGCCCCCGAGCTCACTGAGGCTTCGGTCCGTTCCGCGGCAGGGGAGGGCACATCGCCTGCTGAGCCCGCTGCGCCTGTCGAGGCCAGCGAAGTTCCCGTTGTCGATCCGGCTTTGCGCCCGCACCGTCGCGGTCGCAAGCCCAAGGCCTTCGTCGAGGCAGAGAAGGCCGCAGCCGCAGCTGCAGCCGCTCGGGATGCTGCGGCGACCGCCGAGTCTGCAACCGCCGCCGACGCACCCGTCCAGGATGCTACGACTTCCGAGGCCGCTCCCGCCGATGTCGAGCCCGCCGACGTCCGTCCCGGTCGCAGCCATCGTACTGCTGCTAAGCGCACGTCCAAGGCCAAGGCTGCCAAGAAGGGTGCGTCCGAGGATTCCGCCGAGACGACCGCCGATGCATCGACTGATGCCGCCGAGTCCCAAGACGTCGAACAGTCTGCGTCCGAGAAGCCCAAGCGCGGTCGTAAGAAGTCCGCTAAGGCCAAGGCCGCCGAGCAGCAGGCTGATGTCGAAGCGCAGATTGATTCCGGCGCCGAGGCCAATGACGCCGCTGCGGCCAATGCCGACGCCGCCGCAACCGATGGCGCCGCGCCCGCTGAGGCCGATGACAACGCTCGTCCCAACCGTCGCCAGCACAAGCGCAACGAGGAGCGCAACGAGCGTAAGGACGAGCGCAACAACGACCGTCGCAACCGCCAACGCGATCGCAAACAGCGCAACAAGGAGCGTAACGCCGCCCCCACCGAGCCCACGCTTTCGCGTGAGGAGCTCGCTGCCATGAAGGTCGCCGAACTGCGCGAGAAGGCCAAGGAGTTCGAGATCGAGACCACCGGCAAGAAGAAAGCCGAGCTCGTCGAGGAGATCTACGTCACCGCCGCGAAGGCCGAGGGCTTCCGCGACATCAAGGGCATCCTGCAGATTCGCCCGGACAGCTCCGGCATCATCCATGCCCATGGCTACATGAAGTCCAACGACGACGCCTTCGTGCCCGCCTACCTCATCCGCTCCGCGCGCCTGCGCACGGGCGACGTCATCGAGGGCTCGCTGCGTCCTTCGCGCGGCGGCGACAAGCGCGCCGGCCTCGCCAAAATCACAACCGTCAACGGTCTGGACCCCGAGCAGATTCGCAACCGTCCCAAGTTCGGCGACCTCACCCCGGTCTATCCCAACGAGCCGCTGCGCATGGAGCACGGCAAGGACTCCATTACTGGTCGCGCCATCGACATCGTGTCGCCGATCGGCAAGGGTCAGCGTGGCTTGATCGTGTCCCCGCCCAAGGCCGGCAAGACCACGATCCTCAAGAAGATTTGCCAGTCTATCTCGATTAACAACCCCGAGGTGCACCTCATCTGCCTGCTCGTCGACGAGCGCCCCGAAGAGGTCACCGATATGCAGCGTTCCATCAAGGGCGAGGTTGTGGCGTCGACCTTCGATATGCCCGCCGACAACCACACTCGCGTGGCAGAGCTCGTCATCGAGCGCGCCAAGCGCATCGTGGAGCTGGGTGGCGACGTCGTGGTGGTGCTCGACTCCATCACGCGTCTTGCCCGCGCCTACAACTTGGCGGCGCCCGCCTCAGGCCGCATCCTTTCGGGCGGCGTCGATTCGGCGGCACTGTATCCTCCCAAGCGCTTCCTGGGCGCAGCCCGTAATATCGAGAACGGTGGCTCGCTCACCATCCTGGCCTCTGCCCTCATCGACACTGGTTCCAAGATGGACGAGGTCATCTTTGAGGAGTTCAAGGGCACCGGCAACATGGAGCTTAAGCTCGACCGCGACCTGGCCGACCGTCGCATCTTCCCGGCTATCGACCCCGTTGCCTCCGGTACGCGTAATGAGGACCTGTTGGTCGACGAGCAGATGCGTCCGTTTGTCTTTGGCCTGCGTCGCATTCTTGCCGGCATGAACAACACCGAGCGCGCAGCCGCATCGTTTATCAAGGGTCTTAAGGGCACCAACACCAACCAAGAGTTCCTGGTGCGTTCGGCCAAAAAGCACAGCGACTACGAGCAGACGTTCTAGGTTGTCATCCACGCGCAGCGATAGTCATCAATGCGATAAAGGGCCGGGGCTTTGAGCCTCGGCCCTTTTCATATCGCCGCTCCGCGCTTATTTTTAGCCATAAGACCGACGAGCAGCAGGTTTCCCGTTTCAATCCGACTTCGTCGCTTGCAATCGACGGGGCGGTTTCGCATAATAGCTTTTAAGCTTCGCGACGGAAAACGCAGATGAAACGAACCATATACCGTTGCTTTGGGGCATAGCCCCGCTTCATCTTCTCTCGCGCAGCCAACTGAATGATGCGATTTGGGCGCTGGAAGATGGGGAGAGCTCATGGCTTCTTCTGATGCAACACAACGAGCAGTCCTTGCCGGACTTTCGTGCGGGATCGGCCTTGCCGCTCCCGTGGTTATGTATGCCGCGACGCTGCCGTTTTCGTCTGTGAACGAGACGGTCGTGGCGGGTGCGGTTCCCTTCGCCGTGGGCGCGGTGGCGGGTGTGGGTATCTATGCCGCCTCGCTGGGTATCTCCGAGTATCGTGCGCAGCGTGAAGAGCGTCTGTTCCAGCCCGATGCCATGGGCGGTGCCGCCAATCTCAATCAGCATCAAAGCGAGTTCAAGACCGCCTCGATTCCAGCTCAGCAGCAGGATGCGACTCCTTACGCTGCGGCTTCTGCTTCTCAGGCTCAGTCGGAGCAGTCTACCTCGGCATTCCTTTCCGGCCTGACTGGTGCGTTCCAGCGCCGTCATGCCGATGATGGTGTCCCTACCATCGTTCGAGCCGCAGATGCTATGGACGAGGACGAGGCTTGGTCCATGATCGACAGTATGCTCGACGACGATTCGCCGGTGAGCTGCGACCCTGCACACTCGCGCGACGTCTATCAAGTCGCCATCGACGAGCTCACCAACGGCGGGCAGACCGGCTCCTTCAATCGCGACGACATCGCCGCCGCGGCACGCGCCGTGTCTGGCTCCCAGGCCGCCCCTGCGGGCAGCACGGCGGCTTTCGTGGCACTCGTCGCCAACGCGGCAGCCAATAACGCCCACAGCGCTACCTCGGCGGACGCGAACGCTTCTGCCGACAATTCGTACGTTGATGAAGCCATGACCGCGGACGAGGAGGCCGTTGCCGCCCGCCGTGCCGCCGAAAGCTCGCTTTGGGGCGCTCCTGCCCAGCAGCAGGCGGCCGAGGCTGCGCCGTACAACGCAAACCTCGCCAGCATGCCTATCATCTCCGGTGCCGCGGACATCGATCTCGATGACCTCGATGAGCCTGCAGCCATCACCGCATCGATTGATGCCCAAGATCGCATCGACACCGGCGACCTTCCGGACGCCTCGCTCGAGGTTGATGTCCCCATGGCCGACTACTCGGGCCACGAGGACATGTGGGCCGCCGCCACCGCGATTCTGGATGAGATCGACGAGCCTGCTCCTGTTACGGCCCCCGCTCCCGTCGCTGCCCCTCAGCCTACTGCCCCCGCCTATGTCGGCCGTCACAGCGCTGTGTTCCCCGAGGATACCGCCCGTATCTCGCGCGAGAGCATCGAGCGAGCCGAGGCTATTGCCGCCGGCATTATGGAAAATCGTCGTCACGAGCGCGTCAATCAGATCCTCGAAGAAGAGATCGAGCGCCTGCAGTCCTCTACTGCCAAGCGTACGGGCCGTGCCTATCTGAGCGTTATCGAGGGCGGTACCGCCAGCTTCGCGCCGCTCCGCGCGGAGGCATAACTTCTGCATGGTTAAGATCAATCGAAAATGGGCGGTCGTGACCTGCCTGATGGCACTCTTGATCTGGGGCAATTCGCTGGTTCCCGGCTCGGGGTCGGGCTCGCTGAGCCTGACGGTCATGGAAGCTATCCGCGGTTTCCTGCACGGCGTGGGACTTCCATATGAATGGGTGACCAACTTTGTTGTTCGCAAGTGCGCGCATTTTTCCGAGTATATGGTGCTCGGCATCCTGGCAACGCACGCCTTTGATTTTGAGGGCCGGCGCACCTTTGACGTGCTGCTGCCCACGGCGGTGTTCCTGCTGCTGATTCCTTCGATTGACGAGACGATTCAGCTCTTTGTGCCGGGACGCGCCGGCATGATCACCGATGTGATGATCGACTGCTGTGGAGCGGCAACGGGCGTTGTGCTCCGATATCTCTTACGGTCGCTGATGTGCGCCAAAAAGGCCGCCTAGGACGTATTGTTTGGTCCTAGGCGGCCTTTTTTATTTGAGGGCTTATATGAGGCGTGGTGGCGTCGTTTCGTAGGTCGGATTTGCCGGGCGCGCCACGCCCTGTGGGTGCATCTGCTACTGAAGCGCCTGTGCGCCCAGGGCCAGGCAGCCCATAATGCCCTGCTTGCCCTCGAGGCTGTTGTTGACGATGTAGTTATTGATGTCGTTGACCTCGGGCGTGACGATATAGCCGTTGAGCATCTCGGCACACTTTTTGCGTGCGAGCGGCACGATGGGAGTGTGGTCGGCCACGCCGCCGCCGATGATGATCTTTTGCGGCGCGTAGCACAGCGTGTAGGTCATGAGTGCCTGTGCCAGATAGCCGGCGAGCAGGTCCATGGCTTCCGGGTCATCAGCCATGTCTCCGGCGCTCTTGCCATCCCAGCGCTTTCTAACGCCGGGGCCGGCGATGAGGCCTTCGAGGCAGTTGTCATGGAAGGGGCAGGCGCTGTGCTCGCCGATGGTGTCGCGCGGGTCGCGCGTGACCAGGATGTGGCCAGCCTCGGGATGCATCATGCCGTGCACGAGCTTACCGCCCGAGAGCACGCCAGCGCCCACGCCGGTACCGATGGTCAGATACACCACGTCAGTGAGGCCCTGGGCGCAACCAAAGGTGACCTCGCCCAGGCAGGCGACGTTGACGTCGGTGTCGTAGCCGCAGGGAATATTGAGCTCGTTTTGGATGGTGCCCAGCAGGTCGAAGTAGCGCCATGCCGTTTTGGGCGTCTCCAGGATCTTGCCGTATTGGGGCGAGGCAGGGTTGACTGCGGTGGGGCCAAAGGCGCCGATGCCCAGCGCGGCGATGCCCTTGTCGGCAAACCATGCGTTGACGGCCTCGACGGTCTCCTGCGGGGTCGTGGTCGCGATCTGCTCGCGCTCTAGGACCGTACCGTCCGCATAGCCCGTGGCGCAGACCATCTTGGTGCCACCGGCCTCGAGCGCTCCGATAAGCTGCTGCTCTGCCATAATGTTCCTCTTTCTGGGACGAGTTGCTCCTTCTCTAAAGTATAGCGCTCTAAAAAATAAATGAGATCGCTATAAAATGAAACCTCGTGACCCAACGGGTTCGCGAGGTTTCATTAGTGCCTTTAGTTACTGGGTCGTCCTTACCCGCGCGGCTCGATTTTATCACGCAGAGACTTGAGGTTCTCCAGCGCCGCGTTGAGCGTTTCGTCTCGCTTGGCAAAGTGGAAGCGGATGAGATGGTTGACGGGCTCGCGGAAGAAGCTCGAGCCGGGCACGGCGCCCACACCCACTTTAGACGCGAGGTCCTCGCAGAAGTCAAGGTCGCTGTCATAGCCAAACTCCGAGATATCCATCATTACGTAGTAGGCGCCTTGCGGCACGTTGTGCGTAAGGCCGATGCTGTCGAGTCCCTGACAGAATAGGTCGCGCTTGGCGGTGTAGAGGTCGAGGACCTCCTGGTAATAGCTGTCGTCGAAGTTGAGGGCGGTGACGACGGCTTCCTGCAGGGGAGCGGCGGCGCCTACGGTGAGGAAGTCGTGGACCTTCTTGATGCGCTCGGTGATCTGGGCTGGGGCAATGGTGTAGCCCAGACGCCAGCCGGTGATGGAGTAGGTCTTGGACAGCGAGCTGCAGCTGATGGTGCGCTCAAACATGCCGGGCAGCGTGGCCATGTACACGTGCTCGCGGGGTGTGTAGACGATGTGTTCGTAGACTTCGTCGGTGATGCAGTAGGCGTCGTACTTTTTGCAGAGGTCGGCGATAAAGGTGAGCTCCTCGCGGGTAAAGACCTTGCCGCAGGGGTTGGACGGGTTGCACAGGACGATCGCCTTGGGATCGTTGTCGCGGAAGGCCGCCTCGAGGACCTCACGGTCGAAGTCAAAGGTGGGCGGGTTGAGCGGCACGTAGATGGGCTCCGCTCCCGAAAGGATCGTGTCGGCGCCGTAGTTCTCGTAGAACGGCGAGAAGATGACGACCTTGTCGCCGGGGTTTGTGACCGTCATCATGGCGGCCATCATGGCCTCGGTGGAGCCGCAGGTGACCACGATGTTCTCGTTGGGGTTGATCGATATGCCCATAAAGTGCTCCTGCTTGGCGGCAAGCGCCTCGCGCATGGCCTGGGAGCCCCAGGTGATGGAGTACTGGTGGTAGAGCGGCTTGGGGTCGGTGGCGATGGCGCTCAGGCTGTTGAGCAGCTGCGCCGGGGGATCGAAGTCGGGGAAGCCCTGCGAGAGGTTGACAGCGCCGTACTTATTGGAGATGCGTGTCATGCGGCGGATGACCGAATCGGTAAATCTTGCCGTTCGGTTGGAGAGTTCTTTCATGACGGTCCTTTCGAGGATTTGCAGTGGGGCAAGTTTACTCCTATGGAACCGGTAGGAAATGCTCGAAATGGTCTCGAAAAACTCTTTTCAAAATTCTTGAAAATTGGGGCTTGCATCGCGTGGCGTTCCTTGCAATAATAGTCGAGCGCGAAGCGCACAGGACACGGTGGGTGTAGCTCAGTTGGCTAGAGCGACGGGTTGTGGTCCCGTAGGTCGAGGGTTCGAGTCCCTTTACCCACCCCAGTTCTTGCTTCGTGTTGATATCGGGTCGTTAGCTCAGTTGGTAGAGCAGGGGACTCTTAATCCCAAGGTCCAGGGTTCGACCCCCTGACGGCCCACCACACGATATCTCCTCTAAAGTCCGCCATAACGGACTTTAGCTTTGGGTCGTTAGCTCAGTTGGTAGAGCAGGGGACTCTTAATCCCAAGGTCCAGGGTTCGACCCCCTGACGGCCCACCCAAAGCATGTTAAAGCGACTAGCTTAGGCTGGTCGCTTTTTTGTTGACCTCGCATGGGGTCGAACCCGAAAGGGCGCGGAGCTGAGGAAACGCGTAAGCGTTTGTCAGCGCAGCGCGCAAGGCGCCTTGGCGCCGCAGCGGCCGCCTGCGAAGCAGGCTGACCCCCTGACGGCCCACCAAAGTAAGTTTAGACGGTCAACGAGAGTTGGCCGTCTTTTTTTGTTGACCTTTCATGGGGTCGAACCCGAAAGGGCGCGGAGCCGCTTTCACAGATCGAGTCTACCCTGGGGATCGGTAAAACCGTCAGTACCCTCCTTGAGTTTCTTCTCGTCTGCCTTCACGCGACGCTCAAGCTTTTTTGTATCCTCGGCAGGTGGTAGGTTCTCGGGGACAATTCCGCGGTCGATGAGGCTGCCACGCACGCTTGTGTTGTTCTCGACGTGCTCTTGTTTGATCTGGTCCAGGCCGTACAGGTCGTGTTCCTCGGCGTTGAAGGCCGTCATCGAGTTCGTAAGGTCCTTTGCTTTGATGAGGACATCGGCTAACCTGTCCGCCAATGCCGCGCTCTTGGGTACGCCGAGCTGCTGCTTCATTTCCGCCGTGCTTCTACCGCCGAATAACGCTTCATCGCCCTTCGACTTGATGATCGCGAATCCTTTGGAGCCCACGCCGCGTTTGAACGCAATACCCGAGAGCTGTTTCTCTGAATCGGATAGCGAGTGGCGCGCCTGCAAGCGCTGAATCTCTGCAAAGCGCTGCTCTATGAGCTCTTGGCGGCGGGTCTGCACGGCGAAGTACGCCTGCGCGAGCGCGATCTCTGGCTTGTTTGGGTCTCCGTTTTGGGCGATTAAATAGCATGCGTAGCGCGTTAACTTATAGTCTTTGACTGCTTTTTGTCCTATTCCTGTAGGTACTATTTTGCTGGTTTCAACAAAATAGGAAACAACAGGCATTTCGTTGACTTCACACGATGCCATTGCCCTCTTAATTGCAGTCTCAAAATTGCGCCATTGGACGTATCCTAGGGGTTCCATTAAATCGCGTGCGAGCCAATACTCAACGCCGTCTTCCACATTGGCGTAGCTATCAAGTTCGACACGCCACTTCTCGATATCTCTACTGTCCATATTTCCTCCTCGCTGGTCTATTGTTTATGCGGGCTTTGCCAGCTCTGTATTTAGAATAAGGATACGCTGCCGTGCGGACACGAATGGGCCCCGAGCCACTTCGAGCTCAAGGGGCCCATAGATATCGATTAGTTGTGTTCTGCTTTAGATAGGTGTCCAGTTTAATTCGCTCGATAGTGCGATCCGAGACTTTCGGTTCGCTTGCGCATGGCTTTGACCATTTCCTGTGCTAGTTGAATCTGCGATTGCAGGCGGGCGAGGGCTGCGATTTCGCTGTCATTGGCGTGTGGCTTGCTCAGCGCCGTTGCCTCGTCTTGCAGGCTTTCAAGCTGTTGCAGAGCCTTAGATAGACCTGCTCCGGTCCTGTTGATCATGCAATAGGTACTCATCGTGTGCTTAAGGCTGCGTGTCAGGCGTTCGGCATCTGTTGTGGCAATGCCGTACTGGGGGAGGGCGATATCCGCCTTCGGGGCCACCTCAGGTGCATTCTGTGCTGCCTGGGCTGCCGATTCGCCCGCGATGCGCCCGAAGACGATGCCGTTGGCACTCGACAAGCCTCCGATGCGGTCGGCGCCATGCATGCCGCCTGTAGCCTCGCCGCAGGCATAGAGGCCTTCGACGCCCGTGAAGGCCGTCTTGTCGATCTTGATACCACCGTTGGCGGCGTGGGCATACATTGCAACGCGCATCTCGTCGGTCGGGGCGATGCCGTGCTCGTCTTGCAGCCAGGTGGCAAAGGTCTGCACAAACTCAGGGACGTCCTCGCGGGGGAAGTCGTAGTGGAGCGCCAGGCCTTCGGCGCCTGCCTGATCGATGGCAAGATCGATTGCACGTGAATCCAGGCGTGAAGTGAAGGGACCATATCCAGAGCGCTGCTCGAGCAGGTCGTCCAGCTTGTCGTCGGCAATATCTACCGGCTGGTCTACATGTACGTAGCGCCAGGTTTTCTCGTTGAAGACCAGGTTGCGCTTGGGCTCGATGAAGCCGGGCATCATCTGCATGAACTCTATATTAGTAAGCGATGCGCCGTGCGCCAGTGCGATGGCCTGTGATGAGCTGGGCACGTCGGCGGAAGTGAGGCTTCGCTCGAACAGGCCACCCGTGCCACCGGCTGCGATGATCGTGGCTTTGGCAGCAAAGGGCACGATTCGATCTTCGGTGAGGTTGTAGAGCACGGTTCCGGTGATTCTGCCGTTCGTGTCCTCAACAAGGTCGATAAGCTCATGGCGGGGGAGCAGGCGAATGCCGAGCGACTCGATCCGGGTCGTCAGAGCGTCCTCAAGGGGCTTGCGGGTGAGGCCGCGCCACATGCGCGTCTTGTGGTCAAAGCAGGGGATAAACTGCTTTTGCTGAGCGCTCTCAGCGCTTTGCGGACGCTGGAGTTCAACACCCAGATCCTGCTCGAGCCATTGGATTGCCTGAGGAATGCCGTGGACAAACGTCTGGACGAGCGTAGGGTCGGCGACGCCGCCACCAACGGTCTGAATGGTGTCGATGAGGTCCTGCTCATCGTCTTCGTCGACGGGGCCAATAAGGCCGAGGCCCCAGGTTCCGGGGAAGAAGCTCGATCCACTCATAGTCTTGCCGGCGCTTGCCACAGCGACGGTTGCGCCCGTGCGTGCCGCTTCGATGGCGGCGCAAAGGCCCGCAATGCCAGATCCAATTACCAGTACATCAGTCGATTCCATCGGATTCCTTTCTCGTCCGGCGCATTGTCGCACGGGTGATCGGCAATGGGGTCGCAAAGACTCGGCAAATCGGTAAAGGGCAAATATGGCAGGTGGGCGTCATGGACGCGTGACGGTTCCGTCTCGCTGCAACTCATATTCCCCTGCAGCTGATATATCGGTAGTAGATGGTCTTACGACGGGGTAGCTAAAATAGCCCCGTCCCAAATTAGCTACCCCTCTGGAAGAAAAAAGAGCCGCTACCCGGGTGGGTAGCGGCTCCAAAGCTCAACTATGTGAGCATCGCGCGGGCGCGACTAGGCCTTGAGGGCCTCCTCGACGGCGACAGCGCAGGCGACGGTGGCACCGACCATGGGGTTATTGCCCATGCCGATGAGACCCATCATGTCGACGTGCGCAGGCACGGAGGAAGAACCGGCGAACTGGGCGTCGGAGTGCATGCGGCCCATGGTGTCGGTCATGCCGTAAGAGGCAGGGCCGGCGCCCATGTTGTCCGGGTGCAGGGTACGGCCAGTGCCGCCACCAGAAGCGACGGAGAAGTACTTCTTGCCAGCCTCGAGGCGCTCCTTCTTGTAGGTGCCAGCGACGGGGTGCTGGAAGCGCGTGGGGTTGGTGGAGTTACCGGTGATCGAGATGTCAACGTTCTCGTGCCACATGATGGCAACGCCCTCGCGGACGTCGTCGGAACCGTAGCAGTTAACGGCAGCGCGGGGACCATCGGAGTAGGGGATGGTCTCGACGACCTTGAGCTCGCCCGTGTAGTAGTCGAACTGGGTCTTCACGTAGGTGAAGCCGTTGATGCGGGCGATGATCTGAGCGGCGTCCTTGCCCAGACCGTTGAGGATAACGCGCAGCGGCTTCTTGCGAGCCTTGTTGGCGTTCAGAGCCAGGCCGATAGCGCCCTCAGCGGCAGCGAAGGACTCGTGGCCAGCCAGGAAGGCGAAGCACTCGGTGTCGTCGGAGAGCAGCATAGCGCCCAGGTTGCCGTGGCCCAGACCGACCTTGCGGTCCTCGGCGACGGAGCCGGGAACGGTGAAGGCCTGGATGCCCTCGCCGATGATGGCGGCAGCCTCAGAAGCGGTCTTGGCGCCACGCTTGACAGCGAGAGCGCAACCGAGGGTGTAGGCCCACTCGGCGTTCTGGAAGGCGATGGACTGGGTGTTGTTGACGATCTCACGCGGGTTGAAGCCCTTGTCGGTGCAGATCTGCAGAGCTTCCTCGAGGGAGGCGATGCCGTTGTCGGCGAGGCACTTGTTGATCTTGTCAGCGCGGCGCTCGTAACCTTCGAACGTAACAGTCATAGTTATTTCCCTCCCTTTCTACTCGTGAACCGGGAACACGCTGGCGACGGAGTGAGTCTCCTCGTCGGTGCGCGGGTCGATGTACTTGGCAGCGTTCTCCCACTGACCATAGTGGCCCATAGCGCCAGCGATGGCCTCCTCGGGGGTCTTGCCGGCCTTGACGGCGTCGGTGAACTTGCCGAGGTTCAGGAACTCGAATGCGATGATCTCGTTCTTGTCGTTGAGAGCCATGCGGGTGACGTAGCCCTGAGCGAGCTCGAGGTAACGAGCGCCCTTGGCCTTGGTGCCGAACATGGTGCCGACCTGAGAGCGAAGGCCCTTGCCGAGGTCGTCGAGGGAGGCGCCCACGGGCAGGCCGCCCTCGGAGAACGCGGTCTGGCTGCGGCCGTAAACGATCTGCAGGAAGATCTCGCGCATAGCAACGTTGATGGCGTCGCAGACGAGGTCGGTGTTGAGGGCCTCGAGGATGGTCTTACCGGGAAGGATCTCGGAAGCCATGGCAGCAGAGTGGGTCATGCCCGAGCAGCCGATGGTCTCAACGAGGGCCTCCTCGATGATGCCGTCCTTGACGTTCAGCGTGAGCTTGCAGGCGCCCTGCTGAGGTGCGCACCAACCCACACCGTGCGTAAGACCGGAGATGTCGGAAATCTCCTTAGCCTGGACCCACTTGCCCTCCTCGGGGATGGGTGCGGGGCCGTGGTATGCACCCTTGGCAACGGGGCACATGTTCTCCACTTCCTGTGAGTACTGCATGCCTCTCCTCTCTATCGTGTTGGCGTCCCGTCTGGGGGTCGTGGCTGGCGATTGCCGGGCGACCCTTCGAAAGGGACATGACATGCAGCCCCTATAATACCGCGAAATGCACGGAATATTCGGCGAACGGCTCAGTTTTCGTAGCGAGAAGTCCGGAAGTTTTAATTGAAACGGTTTAACTATATGTTCTGTGGTCGCGAACTTCCGTAGAGGGGGTTCGTCTTGGGCAAGCTTTTGGTCAGCTCTTGTATGCGTTGCGGGGTCTGACCTGTTGCAACGGTGCCGTTCGCCGCCCGTTTACTGCCTTTGGCCGCGCGAGTGTATTGTTTTGCGTGAATGTTTTGATGGCACGCTTCAATCGTGCTGTATTGGATGGCAATCAGATCCCGGCGAAGGGAGCGCCATGCAGCGCGTTTGGAGAACGGTTACCGGCTTTTACCATGTTTGTGCCCGCGGTACGGGCAAGCAGCTCATCTTTGAGGGCGATGAAGACCGGTGGGAGTTTTTGGAGCTGATGCGCGAGTGCTGCCGCGAGGCGGGCGTGACGGTTATCGCCTGGTGCCTTATGGGCAATCACGTGGATCTGGTACTCTCGGATTATGAGGACACGATGAGCGCGGCGATGCAACGACTGCTTTTGACGTACGCTCGTCGGTTCAATAAACGCACGGGGCGCACGGGCCATCTGTTCCAGAACCGTTTTGACCGGCGCTCGCTCGATACCGACTGGCAGGTGATGGAGGCTATTCGCTCCGTACACGCCGATCCACAGGAGGCGGGCGTTGGCCTAATCGAGCGTTATCCCTGGAGCAGCTTTGCGGAGCATCTGCGCGCTTACGACAGTGATGCGGCAGATGCCACGAGGGGATTTTCCGATCCTTCTTGCATGCTTGAGCTTTTTGGTTCTGCCGAGGCCTTTGCTGCCTATTCGCTTTCGACGCCCGAGGGCGGCGAGCCAACGCTGGGCGATATGAAAGAGACGGAGTGGGAACGCCACGCCTTTGCCGACAAGTTGGCGAAGAGCCTCGGGGTTCCGCTCCGCGGGGTTAAAGCCGCACCGCCGGCGCGGCGCGATACCGTTATTGTTGGATTACACGATGCCGGTTTCACGGTGCGCCAGATTGAGCGCTATACCGGGATTGGCAAAAGTACCGTCTCTCGTATTGTGCGTGCCCGCGCGCGGACGGCGATGCGGACTGGCGGAAACGTGATGTAGGGTCGCCTGTGCACCGCAGATGGGGTCGTCCATACGCCGCAACAAGCGTTCAAAAGCTTGGTGCGGTAACTGCACTTCTTAATATGCATAGAACAATCGCCATCTTGCATAAAATAAGGGCTCAGTCCGGGTTTGCCCGTGCCTACCCCCATCTGCGCCGTGCAAAAAACGGAGTTTTCAGCATCGCGGTACTGCCACTACCGTCGCAATTTTGCAACATACGGGCCCCCGAAACTATTTATGTCTGCCGATGCACTCCCGAAGCTCATGTTTGCGCCCCTGAGACCACGATGCTTGTTCTAAAACGCACTATATATGCGCCTGGAGACGTTGATTAACGCTTTCGATGCGTATACACACAGCTTGGCGTGCTGAATACTCGCAAAAATGCACGCCGCTCCCTATGGGACCCGTCTGCAGCAGGCGCGAAGCGAATCGGAGCCCAGCTGGATGGGGCATGGGACGATGCTAGGCGTGCTCGTGGCCCTGCCGCAGGCCTTTGGTGCTGTGGAAAACGCCCGTGTTCGCGTCTGGCTGTGTGGTAAATGACAGACGGGGTGCCGGACGCGCGGACTTTGTGCGTTCGCGCTCATTAGAAAAAACAGAGCCGCCCGTATCGGGCGGCTCGGCAATCAAAAACCTTGGATTCGGGGCATACGCTACTGGTTTGCTTGCCCCTCGAGCATGCCGTCGAGGGTGCGCCAGGCGAGTTCGGCGCACTTGACGCGGGCGGGCATGTGCGAGATGTCCTGGAGCTGGGCAGCCTCATCCAGGTCTTCCAGGTCCTCATCGGAGAGCTGCTCGCCACGGATCATGGCGAGGAAAAGCGCTGCCAGACGACGTGCCTCCTCGACGGTCTCGCCGGTGATGAGGTCGGCCATGATGTCGGCGCTGGCCTGGCTGATGGCGCAGCCGTGGCCGGTAAAGGAAGCCTCCTCGATCACATCGTTCTCGACGCGCAGCTGCAAGGTGAGCTCGTCGCCGCAGCTGGGGTTGATGCCGTCGTGCTCGTGCGTGGGGGAATCCATCTCATACTTATAGTCGGGGTGTGAGTTGTGCTCCATGAACGTGGTGGAGGTGTAGAGGTTACCCATTGAACGTGCTCCAAACGTGATGCAGGCCGGCGATGAACTTGTCGATATCGGCCTTGTCGTTGTAGAAGGCCACGCTGGCGCGGCAGCAGGCAAGGTTCTCGACGCCCAGCCAGGTGAGCAGCGGCTGCGCGCAGTGATGACCGGCGCGGATGCAAACGCCGTCCATGTCCATAATGCTCGCGACATCGTGCGGGTGGATGCCTCGCACGTTAAAGCTGACGACGCCGTGGTGGTTGTCCCAATAGATGGAGCCGATGATCTGGACAAAGTCGAGCTGCATGAGCTCGCCCATTAGGTAGTGAACGAGTGCCTGCTCGCGGGCCTGGATGTTTTCGTAGCCCACCGTGTTGACCAGGTAGTCGAGTGCCGCACCCGTGGCGAAGATGCCGGCGGCGTCCTGCGTGCCGGCCTCGAACTTCTCGGGGACGGGCGCCCAGACGGCGTCCTGCTCAGTGACAGAGTCGATCATCTCGCCACCGGTGAGCATGGGCGGCATGGCGTTCAGCAGGTCCATCTTGCCCCACAGTACGCCGATGCCCATGGGGCCCATGGCCTTGTGTGCGCTAAAGGCAAAGAAGTCGGCTCCCAGGTCGGCCACATCGACCGGCATGTGCGGCAGCGACTGCGCGCCGTCGACGACCAGATAGCCGCCGTACTTGTGCACGAGCTTGCCGAGGTTCTTGACTGGGTTCTCGACGCCCAACACGTTGGAGACCTGTCCCACGGCCAGGATCTTGGTCTTGGGACCCACCTTGGCAAGAACCTCCTCGGTGGTGAGCTGGCCGGTCTTGGTGGGGTAGAGGTAGACGAGCTTGGCGCCGGTCTCGCGGCAGACCTGCTGCCACGGAATCAGGTTGGAGTGGTGCTCCATGATGGTGATGACGATCTCGTCGCCCGGTTCGAGCACTGTGGGCGCAAAGCTCTTGGCGACCAGGTTGAGCGACTCGCTCGTGTTGCGGGTGAAGACGACCTCGTTGGCCTGTGAGGCGCCGATGAGGTCGGCGATCTGCTGGCGGACCTTCGCGATGGCGTCGGTTGCCTCGACGGACAGCGAGTACAGGCCGCGCAGGGGGTTGGCGTTCATGCGCTGGTAGAAGTCGCGTTCGGCGTCGAGCACACAGGCAGGGCGCTGCGCGGTGGCGGCGCTATCGAGGAAAGCGATCTCGGGGTGCTGCTGGAACAGCGGGAACTGGCCCTTGTAGGGGTTGGTCTCGATGTCTACGGTAGGCCAACCGCGCGAGGCCTCGTCGCTGGCGTCGAGCTCCATGGGCTCGGGGGCGGTACAGGTATCGCATTTAACGTGCTCGGTGTCGATCATGCGAGCTCCTCCTCAAAGTTATCGATCAGGTTGTTGCCCAGGCGGACGACGGCGGCGCGGGTGCGCTCGTCGCTGGCGGAAAGCGCGGCGTCCTCCAGCTTGGCGCGGATGAACAGATCCTCGGCGGCGTTTTGGTCGAGGCCGCGGCAGGCGAGGTAGAACAGCTGCTCGTCGCGGACGTGACCGATGGTGGCGCCGTGGTTGCCGGCGACGTCGTCCTCGTCGCACAGGATGACGGGGACGGTCTTGTTATCGACGCCCTTGTTGGCCAAGAGCACCGTCTCGCGCTCGGTGCCGGTTGCGCCCTTGCAGCCGTGCACGAGGTCGATGGTGCCGCGGTAGACCTTCTTGGACGTGCCGGTCAGCACACCGTTGGCGTCGATCTCGCACTCGGTCTTGCGGCCGCGGTGGCGCAGCTCGTAGTTAAAGTCGCGCACCTGCTCGCGGGCGCCAAGGTAATCGGTATCGATCGTTACCTTGGCGGTGTCGCCCAGCAGGTCACCGGCAAGGCCGGTGGCGCTGGCGCCGGCACCCAGGACGGTGTGCTGCACGTTGACGCGCGCGCCCTCGTCCAGGAACAGACCGGTGTCGTCGAGTGCGATCCAGCTGTCATCGAGCGTCTGCGTGCAGGTTACGTTGACAGTGGCGTACTCGTAAGCGCACACGCGTAGCACAGAGCCCACGACGCCCTGGCCGTTGACGGGGGAGTCCAGGGCTATGCGCAGATCGAGCGTTGCCTGCGGGCGGGTGACGACGTCGATGGCGGCAATCGCAGCCTCTGCGTCGACGCCACTCACGCGCACGGTAACCGTGGCGCGGCCGTAGGCGGGCACGTCGATGACGATGCGCTTGGTGGCGTGGTCGGCCAGATAGGTGTAGGCAGCCTCGCCCATGCCGGTCTCGAAGGCCTCGGCAGGGGAGAGCTCCTCCTCGAGCTTGATGGCGCCGGCCTGGTAGACGGAGGTTGCGGGCACGTCGAGCTCGGTCTCGGGCGTGATGCGGGCGCGGTCGGCGGCGTCGCCGGGGGCGGAGGCGCGGCGCTCGGGGAAGCGCTCGGCCATGGCGTCCATGGCGGCGTCGAAGGCGTCGGCAGCGCCGCGGAACTGCTCGTCCAGCCCCTCGACCTCGACGGCCTCGGCAGGAGCGACGATAAGCTCGTCCGAAAGCTCAAGCTTGGTCTGGTTCATCTTGAGCCAACCCCAAGTGGCTGCAGGCATCGCATTAACCTGCTCGAGGGTGGTAGCAGCGGTGTTCGTGGTCTGTTTCATTATCCGATCGCTCCTTCCATCTCGAGCTTGATCAGGTTGTTCATCTCGACGGCGTACTCCAGCGGCAGCTCTTTGGAGACCGGGTTGGCAAAGCCGTTGACGATCATGGTGCGGGCCTCTTCCTCCGAGATGCCGCGGCTCATCAGGTAGAACACCTTGTCGTCGCCGATGCGGCCGATGGTGGCCTCGTGGCCGATGTCGACATTCTTGGCGCGGATGTCCATGGCGGGGATGGTATCGGAGCGGCTCTGGTCGTCGAGCATCAGCGACTGGCAGCTCACGGTTGCCTTGGAACCCTCGGCCTTAGGCGTGGCCACGATGGAGCTACGGAACGTCTGGATGCCGCCGCTCTTGGAGATACCCTTGGTCTCGACGGTTGCCGAGGTATCGGGCGCGTTGAGCACGACCTTGCAGCCGGTATCCAGGTTCTGGCCGGCACCGGCAAAGGTAATGCCGGTAAAGCTCGAGCGGGCGCGGCGGCCATTGAGTACACTCATGGGGTAGAGGTAACCCACGTGGCTGCCGAAGGAGCCGCTGATCCACTCGATGTCGCCGTCCTCGTCCACGCGCGCACGCTTGGTGTTGAGGTTGTACATGTTCTTGGACCAGTTCTCGATAGTCGAGTAGCGCAGGTGTGCGCGCTTGCCCACAAAGAGCTCCACAGCGCCGGCGTGGAGGTTGGCCACGTTGTACTTGGGCGCGGAGCAGCCCTCGATAAAGTGCAGGTCGGCGTCGTCCTCGACGATGATGAGCGTGTGCTCAAACTGGCCGGCGCCCTTGGCGTTGAGACGGAAGTAGCTCTGCAGCGGAAAATCGAGCTTGGTGCCCTTGGGCACGTAGACAAACGAGCCTCCCGACCACACGGCACCGTGCAGGGCCGCAAATTTGTGGTCGGTGGGCGGGATAAGCGTCATAAACTTCTCGTGGATGAGCGGCTCCCACTGCGGGTCGTGCAGGGCCTCCTCGATGCCGGAGTAGACGATACCCATCTTGGATGCGGTGTCCTGCATGTTGTGGTAGACGAGCTCGGAGTCGTACTGCGCGCCGACGCCCGCCAGGTAGCTGCGCTCGGCCTCGGGGATACCCAGGCGCTCAAAGGTGCTCTTGATGTCGTCGGGCACCGACTCCCAGTCGTGCTTTTGGTCGGTGTTGGGCTTGACGTAGGTGACGATGTTGTCCATGTCCAGGCCCTCGATGGAGGGGCCCCACGTCGGGTCGGGAAAACGATTGAAGATCTCGAGGGACTTTAAGCGCAGGTCGAGCATCCACTGCGGCTCGTTCTTCTTTGCGCTGATCTCGCGCACGATGTCGGGCGTGATGCCGGCGTCGAGGCGCTCGAATCCCTCCTCGCCATAGGTGAAGTCGTAGAGGCTGCGGTCGATGTCCGCGACCTCGGTGCGGTTCTTGGTCATTGCGTCGCCCCTTTACGCCTGCTGCTCGGCAGCGGCAGCCTCGGCCTGGGCGCGCTGCTCGGCGGCCTCGCGTTCGAAGGTCTCAAAGCCGTTCTTGTCGATCCAGGGGATGAGCGAGGCGTCGTCCTCACGCACGATGTGGCCCTTGACCATAACGTGGACGCGGTCGACATCCAAGTGCTCCAGGATGCGCGTGTTGTGCGTGATGATGAGCATGGAGCCGTCGCAGCTCTTGCGGTAGGCGTCCATGCCATGGCTGACGGTGGACAGGGCGTCGACGTCCAGGCCTGAGTCGGTTTCGTCCAGGATGGCGAGCTTGGGCTGCAGCAGCAGAAGCTGGAGCATCTCGACCTTCTTTTTCTCGCCGCCCGAGAAGCCCACGCCCAGCTCACGGTTGAGATAGGCGGTATCCATGTTGAGCTCGGCCGCGAGCTCCTTGACGCGACGGCGGAACTCCTTGCCCTTCATCTCCAGGCCGGGGCGGCCGGCGATGCTGGCGCGCAAAAAGCTCGACAGCGGCACGCCGGGGATCTCGACCGGGGCCTGGAAGCTCAGGAACAGGCCGGCGCGGGAACGCTTGTCGGTGGTGAGATCGGTGATGTCCTGGCCATCAAAGACGATGCGGCCGTCGTTGACGGTATAGACGGGGTCGCCCATGACCAGGTGGCCGAGGGTGGACTTGCCGGCGCCGTTGGGTCCCATCAGCACGTGGGTCTCGCCGGCGGCGACGTTGAGGTTGACGTTGTGGAGGATGGTCTTCTCGTCCACGGAGGCGGTGAGACCTTCGATGGAAAGCAGCGGATTTGCGCTCATGCTGTCCCTCTCTGTATATGGTGTACTCATAGGTGTACTAAACCCTAGGAATCTTCTCGGAATAAAGTTACTATGGGTTCGGCGTTAGTCAAGGGAAAACCCGACTAATCCACTCGACTTTTTAGATGCGGGACATAATAATCAGGTTTGTTTGCCCCGCTTGCATAAGATTTGGGACAAATGCCCCTGGTGGTTTTGTCCCAGGAACAACGGGAGGGTAGGTATGCTCATTTCTTCTAAGGGCCGCTATGCCCTCCGGCTGATGATCTATATCGCGGCGCTCGGTGACGCCGAGGGCAAGATTGCTCTGCGCGAGGTTGCCGACCGCGAGCATATCTCGCAAAAGTATTTGGAGCAGCTGGTGCGTCCGCTTATGAAGGCTGGCTTGCTTAAGAGCGTGCGCGGTAAGGGCGGCGGCTACATGATGGCCAAGGACCCGGCCGAGGTGCGTGCTGGCGACATCCTGCGCGCTGTCGAGGGCAGCACAGCGCCCGTGGCGTGCGACGGCATCGACAACAGCTGCACCCGCAGCGATCTTTGCTCGACCGTCAAGTTTTGGCGTGGTCTGGATGACGTGATCGAAAAGTACGTCGACGGCGTGACGTTGGCCGACCTGGCCGCCGTCCCCGAGATCAACTTTGACATTAAGCTGTAGGGCTGCAAATGGCATCTCTCGACAAGGTGTATAAGCAAATCGAAGTTTTTGCTCGGGAATGTGACGCCGAGACGGTCGTGTTGTTTGGTTCTCGTGCTCGAGGCGACAACTTGCCCAAGAGCGATATTGACATCGCCGTAGCAGGTTGCCGGGATTTCGGCCGTTTCTCATATTTGATCGAGGAACATCTTGATACTCTTTTAGATGTAGATGTCGTCAATCTCGACGAGTCCTTATCGCGTCAATTGCTCGATGAAATTGCCAGGGATGGTGTGATTCTGTATGAAAAAATATGAGAACTTTGTCAGCGCCTTGGCGAATCTTGAGGATGCGCCCAATCAGGATCTCAACAATGATTTTGTTCAGAGTGGTTTGATTAATAAGTTCAATCTTCAATTTGAACTGAGCTGGAAGCTCCTTAAGCGTCTGCTCGAGTATGAGGGTGCCACGCTTGCCGCGTCGGGGTCTCCTCGTGCCATCTTGAAGGAGGCCTACCGATTCTACGACTTTATTGATGAGGCGGCCTGGTTAGATATGCTCAGAGACCGCAATACGAACGTCCATATCTATGACAATAAGCTCGCTCAAGATTTGATTCAGCGCATCTTGAACGTCTATATTCCCGCTTTCTGTCAGTTGAGAGACGGGTTGATGGAGCGTTACGGCGAGCTTCTGCTGGCTCCCGACGACCAGTTTGTTTAATTCCTTACGATTTCGCGGAGGGTTGTTGCCGTTTACCGAGGGGTTGTTGTGCAACAACGGGTGAGCTGCAATACTTAACTCTATCTTTGCAAACCGCACTTTAACTACACCAATGCAGGGAGGATCTTATGCAGCCTAAGTATTCTGCTATTGTCGCGGGCCTGACGCTGGCGCTTTCGTTTGGCGCCGTTTCCGCGCCGGCATCCGCCGCTGCCGAGGAGCCCACGCCGGGCGTTGCCTCGGATGCCACCGATATCGATAAGGGCCTTTACACCCAGCAGTCCTTCTCGGGCGTGCTGAGGTCGGTTCAGGGCGTTTCGTTTGTCAACGTGACTCCCGAGATGAAGTACTTCACCAAATATGAGAGCCATGGCAACTATAACCAGGGCTTTTCGTATGGTGACGGCTACAACGCGCTGGGCTATTACCAGTTCGACCGTCGTTGGTCGCTCATTCCGTTTATGAAGCAGGTCTACAACTACAGCCCCGAAAAATACAGCATGCTCAAGGATGCGATTGATCGCGGCAGCGAGATTTCCAACACGAGCAATGCCATGTACGAGAACGGCCAGCTCACCGAGTTGGGCCATATCGCTCAGGATGCCTTCCAAGGTGCGTATAACACCGATCCTGTTGAGTTCTCAGCACTTCAAGATGCCTATGCGTACAACTCGTACTATGCGGTGACCGAGGCGTGGCTCAAGAGCGGCCTGGGTATTGATATTTCGGGCCGCGCCGATTGCGTCAAGGGCATGGTGTGGAGCATTACCAACATGTGCGGCACCGGTGGCTGCAGGGACTTTTTCCGCTGGGCGAATCTTTCCAACGATATGTCCGACCGCGAGTTTGTGACGGCGCTTTCCAACAGCGTGGTCAATAACGTGGCGACCAAGTATGCAAGCCAGCCCCAGTACCACGAGGGCTGGAAGAACCGCTACCGCAATGAGCTAAAGGACTGCTTGGTTTATATCGCTGAGGACGAGGCTGCCGCCGCGACGCCCGTGCAGCCCGAGCCCACACCGGCGCCCTCGCCGACACCTGATTCGAATGACGACTCGAGTGACGATGCCAACGATGACAGGATGGATGCGCCCTCGACCGATACTGACGGTAATGGCTCTGCTGGTGGCACTACCAACGACGGCTCTACTTCGAATGGCTCTGCTGCGGGCGATTCGTCTTCAAGCTCTGCCGGCAATACGGACAGCGACGCTTCTGGTTCGACCGACGCTGGCACCTCTAACTCATCCACCGGTTCGAGCGATTCGTCCGTTGACACCGGCTCTAACAACGGCTCCGGCTCTGACGCAACTCCTGATTCCGATGCTTCCAAGGACGACTCGAATAAGGCGCCGGACGCTCCCGTTGCTTCGCCGGACAAGAAGCCTTCTTTCTCCGTGCAGCTTGGTTCTACGCTGGGCTCTTCGCTGATGGCTGGTGTCAATAACGGCTCGACCCAGAACAAGGACAACTCTGATCAGGTTTCCACGGAAAAGTCCGAGGCCGCAAAGGGCGACTCCAAGGACAAGGCTTCTGAGAAGACCGAATCCGATAAGGGTTCTAGCTCTGATGAGAAGGACGAGAACAAGGACAAGACCGGGGACGGAAAGCGGCAGGGCGAGGACAGCAGTAAGGGCAACACCGATGACCAGGTCCAGGAGCAAAATGACTCCAAAACGGTGACCACTACAACCACGATGACTACAACGACCAAGTCATCTGGCGGTAACATGCCCAAGACGGGCGACCTTATCGTTATGGCGAGCCTTGCCAGTGCAAGCTTGGCCACACTGGGCGCTACGTCTATCGTAAGTGGTAAGCATAAGCTCGATCAGCAGAAGAAAGCTTCTGGGGAGGACGGCTCGGAGGAGTAGCCTCTTGGTTGCTAGATAACTAAAGAGTTGGAACGGGGTCCGGTGCGAATGCGTCGGGCCCCGTTTTGTTGTGCAACGATTAGTTGTGCCCCCTCACACCTCTTGTTGCTACCGTTGCCCGATATGTTTGCGCGGCGTCATCGGTACATGCGATGCGGTCATTACAATTGGCATCGTGCTGCGATTTAGGGGGAACGTTTTGGTGTCTGAACAGGCAAATGTTGATTGTGCTGCTGGCTTTGGCGTGCGCTTGATCGGCTGTGCCGACGATGCGGTTTTGCCCATTGGCATGCACGACTATGCGGAGGCCCTTGGTTGCTGCATGCTGGTTGACAAGACCATGTTTATTGCTGATGTGTTGGACTGCGACGCGTCCGTTGTGGTGTGCTGTCGACCCGAGGGTTTTGGCAAGAGCATGAACTTGTCGATGCTCAGGGCTTTTCTGGAGCGTCCGGCGGTCGGTCGCGCCGGTCGGATCTCGTTTGCCGATGCTCAGATTTGGGATGCGAACGGCGGGCGCTATCGGGATGAGTATGCTTGCTATCCGGTGATATCGCTGGACTTTTCTGGCGCTGCGAGGTGTGGCCCCGCTGTTGCCGGCGTCGTGCGCGATGCCCTTTCGGGCGAGTGCGCTCGCTTGTTGGCGCTCTTGGAGGCTCCGGATTTAGCTCGAGATAAGGTGCGTCACATCGAACGTGTCGCGCGTGGCGTGGCGAGCGCGGACGAGGTTGACTCGGTGCTCGGTGTACTCATAGAGCTGCTGGAGATTGCCTGCGATGAGCAGGTTGTATTGCTCGTTGATGGGTACGATGCGGCGTGGTCTCGCCGTGCGAGCGCGAGGGGCGCTTCCGACGCCGATCCGGCAGAACTACTTGACCGTGTGCTGTTCGACGCCATTGCCACTGCGCGTGATTCGTTGCGGCTGACGTGTCTGATGGGGGAGCGTCCCAGTCCTGCCGAAGTGGCGCTTTCTTCGCGCGGCTGCTCGTATTGTCTGACGACGCCGCTGTCGGCGTGGTGTGACCGATGTTTCGGTTTTTCGGATGCCGAGGTCGAGGCTCTATTGAATCATGCTGGGCGCGAGGAATACCTGGATGATGCGCGTGAATGGCTCGAGGGGTATCGGTTTGGCAGGGCCTATTGCTCGAGTCCAGAGCGTGTGATCGGTTTTCTGGGCCGAGGCTGCACGGCGCCTGTGCGTGCCGATCTGTATGGATATGCCGATTGCCTGAGTAGGGTAGTTGCCGGGTGGAATCTCGACCGCCTTTCGGTCTTGTTTGATTTGCTCGAGGCCCATGGGTGCGCTGAGGTCCCGCTTTGTTTGGGCACTGCAGAGCCAGATGTCTCGCCTGACGATGGCATGTGGACAGCGCTGTATCTGTCCGGTTTTCTCACGACGGATATGACTGAGGAGCCAGAGCATGGCGATCGCCTCCGTGCTTTGCGATTGCCCAATAACGAGCTTCGCCAGGCCTTGCGTCTAGTGATTATTGAGTGTTTTGAGTGCGCTGCCGAAGACATTCGAGACGTCGATGCGTTTCGCGACGGGCTGTGCCATGGGAACGAGGATACCGTGAGGCGGGCGCTAAGCCGCATCTTGGGAGATGCGGGAATCGGTGCGACCGACCCAGATGCTCCGCTGCCATATCACCTACTCTTGCAAGGACTCTGCTTTGGATTGCCGGGCTATGCCAATCCTGCTTCGAGGCGAAAGTGTGGCGCGGGTCGCTGGGACATCCAGGTTTTTCCTACGGGCGCTGTGTTCGACGTAGCAGATACGATCGGTATGCTCGATGAACGTCCGCTGATAACGATCAACATGATGTATGACCCCGGTGTGGATGCGCTGGGCCTGGAATTGCTGGCCGTGCAGGCGCTGCTCGACATAGAGCGCGACGGCATCGACGAAATCCGTGTGCCACGCCCCGCCATTGGACGCATGCGCTGGGGCTTTGGCTTTGACGGGCAGCGTGTGGCCGCAGTGTGCCAACGGCTGTAGGGGGCGATGAGGTTCCTGCTACTTGTTAACCGCTGCCAGACGAATGAACCGTGCCCGTGCCGTCCTTCCACGACGTCGCCGGGCTCGACGAGCAGCCGCTCGCCGAGCCGCTCAAGTTATCCGACGGGCGCCGCTGCCGCCTGGACATCCCGCAGCCCGGGCTGCTCGAGGACGACTGTGCCGCGTTGCTGCCGCTGCCCACCGGTACAACGCCGGGCCCGCGCTCGCCGGCCGCGAGGTCGCCGTGGGACTGGGTGCCTTCGGCGTCACGCCGGTCGACCCCTCGACCGACGAGGTCGTGGCGACCTGCCCCCCGCGAGCGGGGCGACGCCCGGATGGACAGCGCCGACCCGACGCTGCAGCTCAGGCTGCTGTGCATGCGCCCAGGCGGGCGCGGTTGCTCAGGCAGGTAAGGGTCCCCGTGCGCAAGTCGGCCTAGGGGTTCGACTGGTCGCACGTGCGGTTCCCCGAGGGCTGGGGCCGCGACGACATGCACGTTCCTCTCGGACATCGCGATGAACATCGCGAGCATGGACTACTAGTTCTACTGCTTCGCTGGCTGCAGGAACCTCGTTACGATCTACGTGGACTCCACCTGAGCGCTGCCGAGCGGTGCGAGTGGCCTGTACACGTTCTACAACTGCACCCTGATCGTGGGCGGCTGCGGCACGGTGTACAGCAGCTCAAACACGAGCTATGCGTACATGAGGATTGACTCGGCAAGCGTGGCTGGTTATTTGACAGTGGCCTAGTGTTTAAGAATCGTACCCACGGCTTTCTTCGCCACTGGCACAGCCTTGTCTTTAACGATTGGGCCTATCGTGTCTTTCGCCATTACCAGTGCGCCGACGCCTAATGCTGCCATACCGACGCCTGCCAGCTTGGCCTTTTCGGCGGCTACGCCCTTGTGGTATTCGCAAATGGGCAGCTTAGAGCCTTCTGGCAGTTCCTTCTTGCAGACGATGCATCTAGCAGCCATATCTACCCCTGCCCTTCTTCTGCCTGATTTTCAGGGGCATCTTCTCCAACCACCAGATGCACCTCATCAGGTTCTTGCGCCACTTTCCGCAGGGATTCGAGAACGCCGCCCTCAATCAAGCCGGCGCGCTCCTCGCGGCCCCCAATCTGCAGTCCAACAACGGAACCCGATAACTGAACGAAGCCTCTCACTATGTCGCCTCTGTTGCCCTTGCTGTATGAGTTGAGCAAGCGCAGGGTGTCCTTCTGCTCGAGTTTGTTTTCCAGGATGAATTGCTTGAACTGTTCGAGCGCGGCATCTGCAGCTGCTGGCTCCTCAAGGACGCGATAAGCTGCATACTCTGTCTTGGCCATAAGAGCAATCACCGTGAGGTCGACCATGGCAGTGTTTGCTGCCTTGCCCCAGTCCCTGGCCTTGCCCTGCTTGCCCATCGCCAGAGAGAGTTCTGCCTGGAAGTTGCCCTGCAGGGTGCAGCGCGCCTGCGTGGCCGATGACGCGATGTCCAGTATCTTGATCTCGCGCAGCCGCGAATCTTCGATGAGCATGGCCTGCTGCAGTTGTTGCCAGGCGCTCTCGGCCAATGCGATACGGTCTGCCTGGTTCTCGATGCGCAGCGCCTCAACGTTGGCGGCGACGGCCTCGATGGCATCCATGACGTTCGCCATCATCACTTGCATCTGCACATCCACGATTGACTGCGTCATATCTTGCGGAAACTGTTCGGCCTTAATCCTTGCCTTCTCGTATATCTGGCCCGTCTTCACGCTCCTGAGTTGTGGCAGCAGGTCACCGGTCTTCTTCTCGACCGAAAAAACCAGCTCCCCACTCTTCATAAGCTCTTCAGCTGCCGCACTAAAATCAGCGACATACTTCGTGTCTCCTCGATTGGCGAGCTTCTTGATGATGTCATAGATGGCTGGCGCGAACTTAGCCATGGTGTCGGCGTCCGAGAGGAATTTCACGAGCGATTCGTTCGTTTGAGCGGGTATCAGATTCATGCCATTGTCGAACACCGTCGCCTCCAGCACCGTTACCCTAGGAGGAAGCTTTGCTGGAGACAAAGAGCTAATCGGTACGATTGCCGCCTCATCGCTTTGTGTCGCCGTAAAGCCACAATGCGGGCAGGTTGATGCGCTCGAGGATATCTTCGCGTGGCACTCTGGGCAGAAGATTAACGACACAAGGTCATCCTCCCTAAGGTTAAATAATCAAAACCCGTGAGCAATCATGATGCCACAGGCCCATTTACGGGAAATGGAATCCTCGGCGCCGCTG
>CATWVA010000013.1 GCA_958354105.1 uncultured Collinsella sp. | reverse complement strand
CCGTCAGGTTGTGCGGGCTCGCTTCGCACGAAAACGTGAGCTGTCCCGCCGTTGCCGAAAGGTCCAGAACGTGCGGCAGGCTTGCGACGGCACCGAGCGCCGCACTCGGAACCTCGCCGACCTCGATTACAATCTTCTCGCCCATCTGAATCATGCGCTTGAGCTCGTCGTTAGTGCCCTGCGCCAGCACGCGCCCACCGTCCATGATCATGATGCGGCTGCAGATCTGCTCGACTTCCTCCATGTAATGGCTGGTATACACCACCGTGGCGCCCTCGTCGCGCAGGCGGCAGATGCCCTCCAGGATGGCGTTGCGGCTTTGCGGGTCGACCGCCACCGTGGGTTCGTCAAAAAAGATGAGCTCGGGCTTGTGCGCGATGCCGCAGGCAATGTTGAGCCGGCGCGCCAGGCCGCCCGAGAGCTTGCCGGGGCGGAACTTGGTAAAGTCGCCCAGGCCGACAAAGTCGATCGCCTCGTCCACCAGCGCGCGGCGGCGCTTGCGGTCGTTGACGTAGAGACTGCAGAAATAGTCGATGTTCTCGCGCACGGTGAGCTCGTCGAACACCGCCACCTGCTGCGGCACCACACCGATGCGGCGCTTGAGGTCGTAGCGGGCGGGCGTCATGCGCTCGCCGAACAGCTCGATGGTGCCTTTGTCGTAGGCGAGCAGCTGCAGGATGCAGTTGATGGACGTGGTCTTGCCCGAGCCGTTGGGGCCCAGCAGGCCAAAGATCTCGCCGGGGGCGATACTCAGGTTAAAGTGGTCGAGCGCAATAAGGTCGTCGTAGCGCTTAACGAGGTTTTCGACGTGGACGATGTCTGTCATGAGGCGGCCCTTCTGTTGGTCGTGGCCCGGTACGATTGCATCATCGCAGGAGCGGGCGGCGCGCGCCAGTGAGCTTTGTCACGAGTGCGAGGGTCTTGGTCGTGCGGCCTGCCGACGCCCCCGCTTTGCCACGCGGGAGGAATGTCACGGTTGCGCAGGCGGCCCCTCCACCATGCGCGGCTTCGCGTACAATACCCGTATGAACAGGCTTTTCGACAAATTGATCGTGCTGGCGTGCTGTATTGCGGCCGCCATGGGTCTTGCTGTGAACGCTCACCTGGTCGCGGCGTTTTGCCTTGGCGTTATTGCCACCTCGCTAGCCGAGGTCGCACGGGGGAACCGCGCCCGCCGTGCGAGCGAGGCCGCGAGCTACGTTTACGTCATCGCGGCTGTCTTCGTGCCGCCGTTTGTGCCGTTTGCGCCTCTCGCCCTCTATGACATCGCGCGGCGCGTGCGCCGTGAGCACGCCTGGATCGCGCTGGGCATTGGCGTCGTCTTTGTCTTTGCGCTCGTCGCGGACCTTCGCACCGACGCGCTCACCGCCCGAACGCTCCTGCTGACCGCCATCCTTTCGGTTGCCGCCACCTTGCTATCGCTACGTACCGCCCAGTTAGAGCGCGAGCAGCAGCGCATGCGCCGTACCCGAGACGAGCTGCAGGAACGAGCCCTCGCGCTCGAGGCGCGCAACCGCGACCTTGCCGACCGCCAGGACTACGAAGTCGAGCTCGCGACGCTCGCCGAACGCGCCCGCATCGCGCGCGAGATCCACGATAATGTCGGGCACCAGCTCACGCGTGCCTCGCTGCAGACCGAGGCCCTGCGCGTCGTGCACGCCGACGAGCCCGGCGTCGCCGCCGATTTCGCCGACGTCAAATACACCGTTGACGAGGCGCTCCAGCTCGTGCGCGCCAGCGTCCACGCGCTCAACGACAACGCCGTCGACCTTTCCGTGCAGCTCGAACGCATCGTTGAAGGCGCGCGCTCGGACGGCGGTCCGCGGATTGAGCTTGAAGTTATGACCGAACATGCGCCCGCAAACGTCGCGAACTGCTTTGCGGCGGTCCTGCGCGAGGCGCTCTCCAACACCATGCGCCACGCCCATGCCAAAACCATTACCGTGCGGTGCATGGAGCATCCGTCGTTTTACCAGCTCATCGTTACCGATGATGGCGCAGACGCGACCCCGGCGAGCAGCAGCAACGTCGCAGAAGGCATGGGGCTCGTCTCCATGCGCGAGCGCGTCGAGGCGCTTGGCGGCACTTTCACCGCCGGCCCGCGTGCCGGCGCCGGCGGCTGGCGTGTGTTTGCCACCGTCCCCAAACAGCAAGGAGATGACGCCCGATGAGGCTCATAGTTGTCGACGACGACCGCTTGGTAGTCGATTCGCTCAAGATTATCCTGGGCGCCCAGCCGCAGATCGAAGTGGTGGGCACCGGAGCCGACGGCAACGACGCGGTGGCACTCTACGCCGAGCACGCGCCCGATATCGCGCTGCTCGACATTCAGATGCCGGGGCGCGACGGGCTTTCGGCGGCGCGCGAAATCCTTGAGCACGACCCCGCGGCACGCGTGGTGTTTCTGACGACATTCTCGGATGACGAGTACATTGTATCGGCGCTCAAGCTGGGCGCCCGCGGTTACCTGATCAAGACCGATGTCGCCGCCATTCCGCCAGCGTTGGCGCAGGTCATGGATGGCAAACGCGTGCTCGAGGGCAAGGCGATCGAAGATGTTGACTTTGACGGGATGGGCGACAAGACGGGCACGCCCCGCCGGCCCGCAGCCTTTGCCAGCCTGACCGACCGCGAGTTCGAAGTCGCCGAGCTCATCGCCCGCGGCCTCGATAACAAGGAGATCGCTGCCACCGCCTATATGGGCGAAGGCACCGTGCGCAACCACATTAGCTCGATCCTAGCCAAAATGGGCCTGCGCAACCGCACGCAGATCGCCATCGCCTACCTGCGAGGGTAATTACCCAACAACCGACCACCCCGGCAAAGTAAAATGGCTGCCACCGATTTAATGCCATTTCAAAACTATGCCGGTTTACTACGATGAATCGACCACCTTCGACCACGGCAAATTGCGCGCTTCCAAAACCGCAGGTAGAACGCTTGCAATATTTAGAAAAATGCAGTCATGGTCGGGAATGCCGAATTCATCGTAGTAAACCGACATAGTTTTATTCGCGACGGCCCTGCACGAGTGCCTCCGCAAACCTCACGAGACCAAAATGATCCGTTTTCTTCCGCCCACGGAGATCGGCTGACGGCGCCCACCACGAAATCGGCCCATCTACTACGTTTGACCCGATACCCCTGACCATAGCCGCGTTTCATGAAAAACCGCAGGCGTTCTACCTGCGGTTTTCATTTCGCATTGCTTGCCGTGGTCGAGGGCTGCCGCCTAAACATAGTAGATGGGCCCATTTCGTGGCAGACGGATCACGCGGCAGCCTTCGCAAGGCAAAAATGATCCGCTTTCCTCCGTCCATGGGAGATCAAGAGCTGTCACGGATATGGTGCCATTTCAAAACTATGCCGGATTACGGAGCTAAAGTCGGGGCCCTCATCCATACCTTCATTTTTTGAAAAACGGCAGGCTATCTACCTGCGGTTTTGTTTTTGCGATTTTCTATATGGTCGGAGGTTCGCCATCCAGCCCCGTAATCCGGCATGGTTTTGTTAGCGGCGGCCCAGCCGCGCGTTCAAGCGCGGGGCCGGCGGGGCAATTTTGCCCCGCCGGCCCGTCTACGCGTTATTCCGGCTTAGTTTCTACCGTGGGAGTCTTGTCCGCCGCAACCGGAGTACGGGCGGTGTCCATAGTCAGGCAGTGCTTGGGGCAGCTCTCGATGCACTCGCCGCACACCACGCAGGCGTACGGATCAATCGACCACGTTCCGCCCTTGCGATCGACCGCAAGCGCACCCGCCGGGCAGCGGCGAGCACACATGCCGCAGCAAATGCACACGTCCATGTCGTTGACGATGTGCCCGCGCAAGCGCTCGGGCGCCGTCAGCCCCTCCTGCGGATAGCACACCGTGACCGGCTGCTTGACCATAGAGCCCAAGGCCGTCTTGGCAAATGTCAGCAAACTCATGCCGCGCCTACCTTTCCGTGCAGCTAATGCAGGGGTCGATGGTCAGGATGATCATGGGCACGTTGGCAAGGAGCACGCCCTGCAGCGCATGCGTCAGACCCGCCAGGTTCTGCGACGTCGGCGTGCGCACGCGGAAGCGGTCCAGGTTCTTGGTGCCGTTGCCGCGCACATAGTAGTACGCCTCGCCGCGCGGCTGCTCAATCACAACCTCGCCGCGCGCGCCGTCGGCCGGCGTAAGCTTGGTGCGCCCACCGATACCGTCGTGCGGAATCTTGCCCGCAAGCTCCTTAATGATGTCCATGGCCTGCGTGACCTCGGCACAACGCACTTGGCAGCGGGCATAGCAGTCGCCATCGGTAGCGACGATCGGCTCAAACGCGGCCAGATCTGCATAGGCGCCGTCGCCGAACATGCGCACGTCGTAGTCCACGCCCGAGGCGCGGCCGAACGGGCCGACCATCGACAGATCCAGCGCGTCCTTCTTGCTGATCGCGCCCACGCCATGCAGGCGCTCGCCGCAGCTGTCGTCGTCCAAAAACGTATGCACCAGGGCCTCGTAGTCGGGACGCATGGCATCGAGCGTCTGGACAATGCCCGCTAGCTCGGAGTCCTCAATGTCGTGCTTAAGGCCGCCGATCTCGTTAATCGAAAGGATCACGCGGCCACCGCAAGTGCTCTCGAAGATCTTGAGAATCTGCTCGCGCAGCGTCCACGAACGATAGAACAGCGCCTCGAAGCCAAAGGCATCGGCGAGCAGGCCCAGCCACAGCAGGTGCGAGTGAATGCGCGAAAGCTCGTGCAAAATGGTGCGGATATACTGCACGCGGCCGGGCACCTCGATGCCGAGCATGCGCTCGCAGGCGCTGGCATAGCCGCAGCTGTGGCCCACGGCGCAGATGCCGCAAATGCGCTCGGCGATGTAGCCAAACTGATGCATGTCGCGCTTTTCGGTGAGCTTCTCGAGCCCGCGGTGCACAAAGCCGATCTGCGGAATTGCCTCGATGACGCGGTCGTCCTCGATCACCAGGTCCAGATGAAGCGGCTCGGGCAGCACCGGGTGCTGCGGGCCAAACGGAATAACGGAGCGATGTGCCATGGACCTTACGCCTCCTTTTTCTGCTTGTCACGGGCGGCCTTGGCGGCAAGCGCCGCGCGGACCTTGGCCGCTTTCTCGGGATCCATGGCGGCGAGCTTTGCCTCCAGCTCGGCAGCCTTAAGTGCGGCCTTGGCAGCAGCTTCATCGTGCTGAGCATCGGAGCCGGTAGCCGCAGCGGACTGGGCGACGGCAGTGCCCGCAGCATCGCCGGCACCCGCAGCGCCCTCCCCCGCAGCAGCAGCGGCAGCGGCCTTCTCGGCTGCGGCCTTGCGCGCCTTGGCCTCGGCGGCGGCACGGACCTTCATGGCCTTCTCGCGCGCGGCCTTCACCTCGGGCGTGATGACGCTCATGGGTTCGGCAGTCGAAACCTGGTAGAAAAAACCCTTAAAGTCGATCTGCATGTCGGTGATGGCAAGACCAAACAGGTCGTGGGCCTCATTTTCAAACGGGAACACCGCGGGGTAATACGAGCTGATGGACGGAATCTCCTGGTACTGGTCGATGCCCTCGACCACCAGGTTCTCGATCGCATAGCTGCCGTCCTGCGCAATATGCTCCTGAGCAGCACGGACGTTGATAAACGTATAGACCAAGCGATACGAGCCGTCGTCGACGTTGCGCTCGGCATGCATTTGCACAAAGCGCGCGCCGACGCCCTTGAGCGCCTGGACATGCGGCAGGAGCTTGTCGATCCCGACGGTGATATAGATAGCCTTTTGCATTACTCGACCTCCTTTGCAGCGGCGGGCGTCTCAGCAGGTGCGTCGCCAGCGGCGGGCGCAGCAGGCTTCCCGGCAGGCGCGTCACCGGCACCGTCAGTCCCGGCCCCCGCAGCCACAAACCCGTCCTCGCCCAGCTCAACGCCACCATCCCAAGTAGCAGCGCCGCCCACGGTGAGCGGATCGCCGCCGGCGCGCATCACGGCCTCCTTCTGGTCCAAGATGCCGCACGCCTCCACAATGGCATCGATCACGGTCTCGGGGCGAATGGCGCACCCGGGCGCGTACACGTCCACGGGAATCGCGCGGCCCACGCCGCCGATCACGTTATAGGCATCGCGGAACACGCCGCCCGAACACGCGCAGATGCCGCACGCCACCACGCACTTGGGCTCGAGCATCTGGTTGTAGATCTGGCGCACGACGGGCAGGTTCTGGGCATTGACCGACCCCGTCACCAAAAAGATATCCGCATGCTTGGGGTTGCCGGTGTTGACCACGCCAAAGCGCTCCGCATCGAACAGCGGCGTGAGCGAGGCCAGCACCTCGATATCGCATCCGTTGCAGCTCGAGCCGTCGTAATGAATAACCCACGGCGAGCGCGACATTTTATGATCCATGGATGCCGCCTCCTAAATAAACACGTCGACGAGGATGGGCATAAGGTTGAGCAGGCCAAACACCAGCGCCACGCCCCAGCCGAGCTTAAAGCAGCTGCGCCAGGTGCTGCGCGCGAAGGTGTTGTCGATCAGCACCTCGACAAAGTACGTCGCGGCCATCACGACCAGGGCGACCACCCAGCTCACCGGGTTGTCCCAGACAAAGAACATGCCCACCCACATCAAAAACAGCACGGTCTCGCACCAGTGCATAAGGGTCATCTTGGCCAGCGTGCCGCCGCTCATCTCGGTGGCGACACCCTGGACAATCTCCTGATGCGCGTGATGCGAGTACGAAAGGTCAAACGGCGACTTGCGCAGCTTGATGGTAAGCACCGCGAGCAGCGCGAGGAAAATGGGCGCGCTGTACACGATGATGGGGGCCGACTGCCCCGTCACGGCGATGGAATCAAAGCTATCGGTGGCAAGATACAGGCCCACGCTCATCAACAGAACGGCGGGCTCGTAACTCATAACCTGCAGCAACTCACGATCGGCGCCAACCTGGGCAAACGGGCTTTGCGTCGAGGCGGACGCCAACACCACAAAAATCGCGGCGAGTGTCACCATAAAAGCGCACAGCAGCGTGTTGGAGCCCGACACAAAGATGCCGCCGCCCACCACGGTAAAGATGAGCGCGCACGCCATGTAGGTATCGTCCATGGTGTTTACGCTGGCGGGGGCCTTGCGCAGCAGCTTGGCAACGTCGTAGAAGGGCTGCAGCAAGCGCGGGCCCACGCGGCCCTGCATGCGAGCCGAAAGCTTACGGTCAAGACCGTCAATCAGGCCGCCCACAAGCGGCGCCAGCAAGGCAAACGCCACGGTACCAATAAATATGCCCACGACGCCCGAGCCTTCGAAATACTTTCCGCGCAGCACCGAGGGCGCACTCATGGCAAGCCGCTCGGGCCCAATCCACGCGCAGCACAGCAGCGCAAACAAGATAATGCTGCAGCACACGACGCTACCCGCGGGGCCAATACGCTTCTCGCCAAGGGCGTCCTCCGAGTACCAATTGCGCTTTTCGGCCTTTACCTCGTGTCCCATCGAGCCGCGGAAATGACGGTAGTTCTCGGTTCCAACGCCCGAAAGGTACACGTTGACGTGCGGCTTATTGCTCACGCGGAACGACGTCAGCAGCACCACGGCGATAAACGCCACGATAACCACCATCAGATACATGGCATCCTTGCCAATAACGTACGGCACGCGGCCAAACACCATGGCCAAGTAAGGCGACACCAGACCGCTCGAGATAACCGGGAACGCCACGCAGCACAGAATCAGCAGCGCGGCGATGGTATTGAGGGCCATCCATTCGGTCTTATGGACATTGACCTCAACGTTTTGAGCCGTGGGGTCGACGCCCGAAAGCTTGGCAAGCCACTTGCCCCAGAAGAAGAACGTCGCGGCCGAGCCAAAGGCAAGCACCATGATCATGAGCACGTTGCCGGTCTGGGCAAACGCCACCAGGGCGCCCCACTTGGACACGAGCATGCCAAACGGAGCCACGAACATGCCCATAATGCCCAGCATCATCAGGCGCGTCAGGTGCGGCATGCGGCTGAACATGCCGTCCATGTCCTCGATATTGCGGCTGCCGATATGATGCTCGGCCGTGCCCACGCACAGGAACAGCAGCGACTTTGCCACCGTATGGAACAGGATCAGGAAGATCGCGGCCCACACGGCCTCGGGCGCGCCGACGCCTAGGCAGGCGCTGATAAGGCCCAAGTTGGAAATGGTGGAGTACGCGAGCACGCGTTTGGCGTTGCTCTGCGAGATGGCCATGAGGGCAGCGAGCAAAAACGTGATGGCACCCACACTCGTGACCATAAAGCCAGTCACGGGATAGATGGCATAGAGCGGGCTGAGCTTGACCATCAGGAACACGCCGGCTTTGACCATGGTTGACGAGTGCAGCAGGGCGCTCGTGGGCGTGGGGGCAACCATGGCACCCAATAGCCAAGTGTGGAACGGCATCTGCGCGGCCTTGGTGAGTGCGGCGAGCGACAGCAGAACGACCGGCATCACCAGCAGCGCGGATTGCGCGGTTCCGGCGCCGGAAAGCTCGATCATGCCCGAGATGGTCAGCGGCATGCCGTTAACGTGCAGGTACATGAGCCCGGCCAAAAACGCGATGCCGCCCAGCATGTTGAGGATGATCTGGGTGAAAGCGTTTTTTATGGCCTCGGGCGTGCGCGTGTAGCCAATCATGAGGAAAGAGCACACGGTGGTGATTTCCCAGCCACAGAACAGCCACTCAAGGTTGTCGCTTGTCACGATGACGAACATGGCCGAGAGGAACAGGAACATAAGCGCCAGGAACTGCGGGCGTCGGTCAGGCGCCGTCTGCCCGCGCAGCGCTGCCTCGTGCTCGTCGTGGGCCTGGAAGTCCTTCATGTAGCCCAGGGCGTACACGCAGATAAGGCTGCCGACAATGCCGACGGCAAGCACCATGATCACGCTCATGTAGTCAAGGTAGAGTGGCGTTGCCGTGACGGCTTCGGTCGCGGGCAGCGTCATAGCTGCAAAGGTGAGCGAGCCCACCAGCTGCACCACGCCGAGCACCGTGGTGAGCGTGCTCTTATATTTACGCGCGTTGTACAGGATGACGGCGCACAGGATCACGTCGATGACGGAGCTGATGATCGAGAGCACATGCGAGGTGCCGGGGGCAACCTCGAAGCTCTGCGGGCCCGTGCCAAAAAACATGACGGCGACTACAACCGTCACCGCCATAATAATGCCGGAGCCTACAAGCCCTACCGCATCGCGGGCGCGGTCACCGCGCGCGAGCAGCATGCCCAGCGCCGGTACCAGCGGAAACAGGGTAAGGAAATACAGTAGCGTCATACCATCACTCCCCCATGCAAAAACGCTGCAATTGTTTAACGTTATAGCTCAGTTGAGGAGTAGCGGCGGCGGGTTTTCGGTCAACTGGGGAGTTTTAGGCGTACGGGGTAACGAGTCTGTCCGCTTTGGAGCAGAGAGGCAACGCTCCCCCTATCGCGGCGGCGGGCGCACGGGCCACTGCGCGCGGTTTATTAACCACTTTGGAGGATGTTCCAGTAGGCTCACGACGGTCCAAAAAGTTGGCGCGGCAAGAAAAATGCGCCCCTGTGGGCGCACCATCCCGTTCGCTATTCCGCCTTTTTAACGCGCGGCTTGCGACCGCGCGGCTTATCAACCAGCGCGGACTCACCGCTCTCGCGATACTGGCGGCACCAAGCCTTGACCGAAGACTCGCTGGGAATCTTGTGCTTGATCATGGCCTCGCGAACCGTTAAGCCGTTTTCCAAGCGGTCCTTGACCACGGCGAGCTTAACTTCGTACGAATAGGTGTGATGATGCGAACCGGCGTTGAGAACGGCGTCGGCACCGCCTACGGCATACGCGCGGGCCCACTGACGAGCCGTGGCCTGGGGAATGCCAAGCTCCGCGGCGAGGGCGCGATGACCGACCCCCTCTTGGAGGATCTCGACGGCGCGCTGCCTAACCTCGGGCGCATGCGTGCGAGTCCTAGTTGCTTCCGACATACCTGCCACTTCTTAGCCTTAACCGTTAATCTGCTTTCTTACGTGCAAGTTAGATAGTAGCATTTTACTGTTTGCTCAAAGCAGTTAATTAAAATAGACGCGGCGTTATCTGGGCATTTGCCATTTATTTGCGACAGTTCTTTACATTTAATTTACGCAGCTAGTTAGCTCGCAGCTCATTGAGCGTGTTTTACCAACCAGATTGGTATCTTTTTGTTTCGCTTGGTATGGTCTTCATAATTATTAACCCCTCTAGCCTCTGGGCTAGCATGTCAGTCTTCCGCGTACTTTCCAGCTTTCCACTTAACATTCCAGCTTTCCACTTAACTTTCCAGCTTTCTACCCAGCTTTCCACCTTAAGTGTTAAGTTAAGTGGGAAGTTGGAAAGCCTGGTGGAGGGGTCGGGAGAGCTAAAACACCTTTCTCCAACGGCGGCTGGACAGTTAGTTCAGATACGTATTTTTCTATGCTGATAAAGCTGCGCTATGGTCCCCGGAGAGGGTTCTTTGGCGACTCATTGCACGCAAATCGAGCCCAGATAGCTACCGAATCCTAGTTTTGAGCCCCTTTCTTCCCCAAAACGAGCGCCGGATGCGCCTGCTGCGGTCTGGAATTATACGTATCTGAACTAACTGTCCAGCGGAGTCCAAGACTGGGATCGCGCAGACTAGAAAGGGGGCGGCAACCGGGTGGTTGCCGCCCCCTTTGCGAAGCCAGTTGGCTTCGGAACTAGTGGTCGATGCCGTTGAGGTTCACCCTCGTGAGCGTGTAGGTCACATAGTCGGGCGATTGAGGCTTTGCGCTCGCCACGTCACCCTTGACCAAGCTCGCTGTCATCACCAGACGATAGTTCGCGTAGAACTGCTCACGCTGTTCAACCTGCGTGTTGACCTTAACGGTAAAGGGCAGGCTAAACGTCGTATTACCGTTCTTCGTTTTGAACTTGCCGTTCTCCTTCGAGTCAGTGAAGGTGATCGTGCTACCGGAGGGAGCGACCGCGGCAAGCTTACTCTCCGTCACTGTTACGTAGTTGGAGATATCATCCGTTACGCTCTCATACGTGCCGTCGGTTCCGCGGCGCTGAAGCGCGAGCGTGTACACAACAGAGTCTGCGTTCGCAATTGCCTCGGCGGCGTTGCTGAGTCCACCCAGTTCATACGTGGCACCCAGACCAATCGTGCCATTCGCGATCGGACGCAGGTCGTCCACGTTAATACCAAGCTGCGACTTATCTGGCGCAGAAAGCGTAATGGTCGTATCACCCGTGTCCATGCGATAGTACCCGACGTTACCGCGCTTCGTCTGCGTCAGGCTCGAGGTATTAAGGCCTTCCTTACGCGTCGAAAGCTTGGCGGTATAGGACATCTTGGTACAGGCGTCCTCGCCAGACTGCTTGGACAGGGAGATGACCTTGTTGCAGCCGTCCGGCGTAAGGCGAATCTCTTCCACAGCCGTGCGCACGGTAAAGGATCCGCCCGTTGCACGCTTGCGGATTCTGGCGAGGTCACAATCGAGCTTGAGCTTCAGCGAGTCATCGCCCGTATCCGTCACGGTCTGCGTGAACGCAGGCGTCGAAGAATCACACTTCGCCCAATCTTCGCCATCCCACTTATAGTTCTGATTGTCGATGGCAACATAGAATTTAGCGATCGCCGAGGTTCCGCTCGGGAAACTACTCACCCCCGTCAGGGTATTGTTGGCGCCATACTTGCACAGTGACGTATCGAGCTGATAGAACAAAGAGTCCGAGTCAGCATAGCTCTGACTTGGGTTAAACGTAATCGTGTCGGTAACGTCAAGAGAAAGAACGTAGGCGGCGCCGTCCGTCGACTTCGAAACCGGAGTGCGCGCCTCCGGCTTCCCGTCGTTAACTTCCTGCCCGTAATTGGACAAGATGCTGTATGTCGATGCCGTACCGTTTTGATTATCGTCGCCACCGGTGCGCAAGACGTGATGCAGATTCCAAGATATGCGGCCACCCGAAGAATTCGAGTCAATAGACGAAGCCGTAAAACCGTTGATACTAGCTTGCGTCACGCCGTCGCCCGACTTGGGCACGTTGACAACTAGGTAGACGCTCTCCGATGCACGCTTCTCTCTGCCGGTATCCTTCTCCTTAGGTACCTTTAGCGTATAGCGGCTGTTGCTGGGAACGTCAGCACCCGCAACCTTAAACAGCGTCCACTTGCCATCGAGTTTCGCTTTAGCGGTCGCCTCTGCCTCGTTATCACACACGGTCCATGTGCCGGCGCCATCCTGTGTGGCCGACACATCCAAAATCTCGCTCAGCCATCGCTCCTGATATGGATTGCCCGCAGAATCCTTAAAGCCGTCGTTTCCGCTCAGGGAAACGCTCGTTGCTCCGCCTTCGCCCACCGTATAGTGATACTCTCTGCCACCGGCCCGGCCGTCAACGTTCGCATCGATGAGCGTAAGCTGGGTGCCCTGGGGCAACCTTCCGTCGGCACCATTGAAGAGGATGCTCTTACCGAGCCCCTTCATCGAGCCGCCAGCAGCCATATAGCTGTCCCAGCCAAAGTCGACTTCCTTCCCATTGGCAGAATTGTATGTCCAGGTAAGCAGACCCGTCATCGGCTCGCCAAAGCTCGTAAGCACGTGTGCATCTTTTCCAAGGTTAGCGTAGTCTTTTTCTTTAAATTTGATGCCGTAATCATACGTTGCAGCGAAATCAATCTCGAGCTTGCGCTTAACGACGATCGGCACCTGAACGTTGTAGCTCTGACCCGCCTCGGTAAAGGTAACGGTCAGGAGCGTAAAGCGGCCCTTGCCGTTGTCCCAATCGGAGCTTGGGCTAAACGACATATTGTTCTTGCCGTTGTTCACTACGCGAAGCGTGGGATTGTTCGACGCGTCATCGTCCTTAACGAACACACCATCCTTGAGTTGGAAAACATCTGCTTTGGCCGTCACGTGCGGATTGGTGCCATTCTCGTTATTCAATCTGCAAGCGTCAGAGAAGCCGCCGTTCGTGATGATGTTTAGATAGCTCTTGGCCGTCGTATTATCGGTACCCGAGATCACCAAAACGGGAAAATCCGTTGCAACCTTGCTGTCGCTTGCATCGTTATTCGCATTGAACATGCTCGCCACGGATTTGGCGTTATAGCTCGACGTATTTTGATAGGCGCCATCGTCATTGATGCCGCCGATGTTGGTGTAGGTATAACGGTTGGCAACGCCGGGGCTCGACGGATTCTGGATGGCCGTGGCAAGGCCAACGTTCATGCCGTCGCCGAACAGATAACGGCCGGCCGTGTCAGCATCGGAGGCGCGCACAACAAGGCCACTCGTCGGACTCGTCGTGACGTAGGGCGAAACGGCCACCGTCACATTGCCGTTCGCAGCATCGTTGCCATACAGTGTCGCGCCCTTGGCATCGGAAAGCTTGTCTTCATAGGCAGCAAATGCGATGTATGACTTTTTGTTCACTTTTTTAAGGTCGTCGGTGCCGGAAGAATTGCGCATCAGCTTGAGCGATTCACTCGCACTGTTTGGTCTAATGGCAATTCCTGCGACAAAAACGTTGACGAGATCAGCGGATGAACTATTTCCGAACAAATAGCCCTGGCTAGTTTGCGCCCCAAAGATATTGCGATCCATGAGCACATTTACGAGCCTAAATGAGCCACGGCCATCGCCAGACACGCCACCAGAACAACTTCCCAGCGATGAGTTCCATGCAGCGTTCTTGCTACCGGTAAAGTTATTCTCGCCAATGGTCGAGTTCAAAAGCGTGACAGAGTTCGCCGTGTTACCGATCGAGCCAACAACACCACCAGAATACGAACCATCGACGACCAGTCCAGTGATAGTTGAATTCTTGACCTCGAGGGCACACCCACCTTTCAGATCACCGATTAAACCGGCAGAGCACTCACGAGCACCAAGATAGATGTCTTTTATTACACAGCTATCGAACTTAAATGCACCGCCCGAAGCTGCTTCGCCGACTGCACCAGCAACGTACTTAAGATTATTCGATCCTCTAACACCAAATACCGTTTTATTCTGCACGTCGCCATGGATGCACAGATTGTAGACAGACACGATTCCATTTTCGGACCTTCCGATAAGGCCGCCGGTCCCCTCGGTCGCGCTCGATGCTGCCGGCTGAAGCGTGACATTGCTGATCTCCGCCTTTCCGGCACCCTGCGAAGGCGTTCCAGCGTCATCGGTGTTCACCAGGAAACCACCTCCGGCAAGACCCACGATACCGCCGGTCCTTGCGCTGGCAGCAGTTGACATAATTGTGGAACTCTCGGCAATAGGCATATTCGTTTTTGCCCAAACGCCACCAGCGGAATTTTGGTTCAGCTTGCCGACGAAGCCGCCGACGTTTTGCACGCCAGAAATGTCCATGTTGCTATAAGAGCAATCGTAAAGCTTGACCGGAGAATAGCGCGTGTTCGAATTTGAGGTGTCGTTACGATTCACCAGCAAAGTTGTATCTTTATCAGTCCTGCGGCTACCATAGCCGGATGCGCCGAGCAATCCGCCAACGTTATTGGGGCCATTCACCCTGCAGCTATTCGTGGTAATTCCTGCATATTTGCCGTAATCTGCCAGCGAGCTCGCGTTCGCCGTAGTACCCGCAAGCAGACCGACGCCAACCTGCTCATTACCCGCACCACTGGAGGCGCCGGCTGCATTGATATACGTAAGAGAAATATTGCAGTCATCGAACTTTAGGTTCTGGACGGTATAGCCGCCGTTGCCCGTAGCAGCAGCGCCGTCCGTTGCCGGAGTGCCGATGCTATCCAACACGTTGGTCGAGGTATACGTTACGGTACCAAAGAGAGCGCCCACTCCGGTGAGTTTGTAATTATCATCGGCGTACTCCGTGACCCCATATACCTTGCTGGCCTCTTTGCTGCCGACCTTAATTGTTGCACCGTTACCGTTGATGCACGCAACAAGCGGCACGATGCGATCGCGGTCGGCGCCCTTACCGGATGCGCATGCGTTTGAGTAGTAGCGGCCCGAAAGACCCGTGTAACCCGTGCCATAAGTAGTCATGTCGTAGGTTTCACCCGCTTTGAACTGCAAATCCATTCCCGAGACCTGCGCGGCGCAGATGTTACCCGTCTGCCACGTTGCGTATTTCTTTACTAGGTAGGGGGAGTTAACGCCCGAGCCATCGCCTGCGTAGCCAAGCGCGTTACCCTCTAACTGGATACCGGGGCTTTTCATGTCATCGCTTATCGCATTAGCAAAGTCTTCAGCGGCACTCGCCGGCCTTCCAACATGTGTATAGCTCGCGTTGCGAACTTTGCCGTATTGCTTGTTGCCGAATTGGTACACTCCCTTTGCGTTGTTGCCGCCCATGTAGGCACGCGAGCCCGCATACGTTCCATACGCATCGTTCGTGGTATTCGTATTCGCCGAACCGCCGGCCGCACCGCTGCTGATGATGGCCGAGAGTACGAGCAGTCCCTGCGAGTCATTGACGGTTGTGGTTATCGCAGAGCTATTGGCGTCGTCTCCCCTATAGCGGCCCTGCGTCGCATCCGTCTTGATGCACCCCGTCTTCGAAGTATCCAGATTGTTCACCTTGTAGTTACGATCAGTGTTGTCGAGACTCTTATCATCGGTAAGCTCGCTGAACGCATAGCCGTCGATCACGCGGCCAACATATGGGTTGTCGTAGAGAGAAGCGCCAGCGCTATGCCAGTCGTTAAGGGCACCGTCGCCGCGGGAAGAGTTGCGGAAGATGACGCCGCCACCCGCAACAGCACCAACGTAGCCGCCAACGGGCACAAGGTGCGCGCCGCCATTATCGCCTGCTGCCCCAGCAACGCTAAAGCCGCCAGACGCTTTCACCGACACGCCATCGATGATATTGTCACCGCCCATGATGCAACCGATCACGCCGCCAAAAAACGCGCCCGGCACGCCAGAGGCGTCTTTATTCTTATGTGCAATAGAGGCCGCCTTGCCCGAGTATTCAATGTTCAGATTACTCACAACGCTACCGTAGCTATACGGGATCAACCCAGAAAGCGCACCTGTGTCCTTGGAGTTGTGGATCTTGATAGTCGCCTGCGTAGCTGCCTGCGACGAGCCCCTCAGATTACCAACGATAACGCCACGGAACGGGTAATCTTTATTACCCAAGCCCTGAAAAACGGCAGCGTCCAGCTCAAGCGTGTCAGTGCTTTCCCCCTTGTCGTTCTCCGGCTCGATGCTGTAGTAGGCACTCTGGAGATAGCTGTGCATCGTCGTATCGTCAAGCGTGTCATTGGGGTCGATGTCGTTCCCGATCATTCTCACCCATGTTTTGCTCGCCTGCTTGTAGACGTACGTCACTTCATTACTAGCATCCTTGCTGGACGAGCGGCGCTGGCATAGCGTTTCCTGATCGGCCGCAATCGTAACTTCCCAGCCGTCGCTTGGATTCTGAGTATTGATGTACTCAGCAACCGTGTTGAGCTCCGTTGCCTTGGTTATGGTATAGGGATCACCATAGGTGCCGCAGCCTGTCGTAAGCTTGGGCACGCGCTGGTTAACTTTGATTTCATGGTATTGGACTTTGTTTTCGTTGACATTGCCCTTTTTCACATACGGGAGATAACCACCGAATTGCGGAGTATCCGCATTTGCCTCTTTGTTGTCAACGGTGACGAGGCCAGCGCGGGTCCCATAGGTGCTCTCGTTGTAGTACCAGAGTTGCTTACCAGAGTATTCGCCCTTCGAGTCGATCTCGCTGCCGAATGTGACCTTATCGTTTGTCTGGTCATCCTTTATAAAGGTATACACCGCCGAGCCGGTCTTCCCCTCGCCGTAGCCAAAGCTCTCAAGCAAGCTTGCACGGGTAAAGATGGCGTTGTTCGTAGCACTCGGCACGTTGATGGTACCAAACGTCGCCGTAACCTGGTCGGCACTCGAACCCACGCCCAGTCTTCCAAAAAGTGAGGTTGCCACCTTGGTGTTGCGGCCGTATCCCGTAGCCGTGATGTTCTTCGCGCTCAGGTTCACGTACGTCTGCATCTCGTTTATAAGCAGAGGCATATAAGCATCAGCGCCCGTGGCCTCACTAGCGCCATCGACGGTCAAATTGTTGAGCGTAAGGCCATCAATCGAGATTTTTCTAATAGTGGTGGTCGTGCCATTGTTAGACCCATACACGTAGCGACACACCAGCGCGCCCGAAGAGCTTCCACCCGCGGCGGCAATATCATTCTTGCTTCTCCCGTCGTTGACAACGGGCCCAACAGTGCCACCCAAAGTGACGGCATTCACCGTAAGATCGCCATTTGCCACCGTTCGGAAAAGACCGCAGTGCATGTTCTCGTGCTGGGTAGCAGCAGAGTTCAGCTTGTTGCTTTTCTGCTCGGCCTTGATGTCGGAGTAATGGAAGGTGATGGTCGCATTACCAACCGTCACCTTTCCGTTCGGCTGGGTGGGATAGTAACTATAGCCCGTCAAATCAATTTCGACGCTTCTGCCGCTTTCGCCGCCGATGGCCACGGCGTCGTTGAACGCTTGCGGCACAATCATCGAGCGAATTGCGGCTGGAGCATAGCGATAAGCAGACCATAAGAGCAGCTTTTCCGCCGTATCGATTTTGCTAATTTTGGAGCTGCCTTGCCCAAGTGCCGCATAGGCTTTGTCGAGGTTGTAGTAATACCTCGTCCAGGCATTCGTGTTGTGGTTCTTGCCGAAATCGGAACGGTTGCGATAGCTGTTGTCGTTTCCCGGCTCTCCGCTCATGTCGAGCTTGCCGTCATTAACGCCGTCTTTGGTATGAAGCGAAACGACGACATTCCATTCGCCGTCCATGAGTTTGCTGGCGTCTTTATTTCCATAGGCAGGCCTCGTGCTGTTGCCGACCCATTCATCAAACGAAGTAGCATTGTCGTTGCTTTTGATTGCCGTGTTGTTGATTTTCACGCCATTGCCCGCAGCAACACCATTGACCTTATATGCAGTGTCCCAACCCGCCTTGTTCTCCAGATACAAGCCGCTATAAGTTTCCACTCCATATGTTGTGGAATTCTCCGTCCTACCGCCTCGACCGATGAGCAGACCAAGCGTTGTAGCGCTCTCGGCATTGATGGTTGCACCAGAAAGATCGATGGCATAGTTGTTGATAACCCAGTGACCGCTGGCTGCATATACGAGCCCGCCGAGTTCACCTGAGCTGTTTGCTGTTATGGAAGCGTTGTTCGTCTTGAGAGCATACGTGCTGTCGCTGGTGTTTGCGCCATCCCCGATGGTGACAACCGTATTGCCCCAGCTGTAGCCCAAAAGACCGCCAGCGCCGCTCTTCGCGTCACCGTTCTTGCCAACGGTCATGCTGAACGAATTGAACGTAAGTCCTGTGATGTTGACGTTGGTCGTATTCGCCGCGGTGCCCTGAGTGATGCAGCCGATAAGGCCGCCAATCTGGGATTTCTTATTGCTCGCGCTGTCGCCCGCGGTAATCGCATTTTCGCTCGCGGTCGCGTCACCGACCTCGAGACTCGTCACGTTGACGATAGCGACAACGTCCGCCACATAACCGATAGCGCCGCCAATGCGCGTGTTGCCGTTGAGGGTAGCGCCCGTTTTGACGGTCGCTTGCGCCTTCGTGCTGCCACTTATGTTGCTGCTGCCGAAAGTAACGGTTCCACCACCCCTCACGCTACCAGCAATGCCGCCAATGTTGACATCGTTGCCGAACGTATCATCGCAGGTGATTTTCGGCTTGCACGTAACGCCGCTGAGCGTTGTCTTGCCAGTGATAGTTGCCGCAAGCGAGCCAGCGTCGACGCCTAAGCCGTTATCGAACTTCATAACGCCATCGACGGTGAGGTTATTCACCGTCGCGCCACCGCCGATAGCGGCAAAGAGGCCCAGACGGCTGTGCCGGTAAATCTTGCCGTTGCCTTCAGTCGAATCGTTTGCGCCAAGCGCATTGCCGTTGCGCGTACCGTAAGGTTCGCCAATCGCCAAGGTAACGGTATGATGGTTGCCCTCGACAGCCCCTACGAAGGCATTAACTTGCCCGGACCCATCACATGCAAGACCTTCAAGGCCTGTACCTCGCAGGTCAATGTCGGAAGTAATTGAGATAGCATTCCCACTATTACCATACCAGCTCGTAATATTAGCCGTGCCGATGCCGAATACACCGCCAAAGTAGCCGTTCGTTTGGACCGTCATGGCAATGCATGCGAATGTATCCGCATCATTAATGAGGTATGTACCCGACTTCCCGTCACCATTTTGGGACCGTAGCTGATAACCCCAAGAGTAGCCAGCACTGCTGCCAGCATCTGGAGCACCACTCAGATTGCACAACGGCTGATAAAAGGTGCTTTCATCAAGTTTAATAAGATCCTTGCTGAGCTTGCCCTCCTCTCCGGTCAGGCGGATAACCTGGTTATAGGTCAGGTCATCGATCCTCGCCGCAGCAGGACGTTTGTAAAGCCAATAATTATCGTTCGTTGCCTCAGCATCCGAGCCTGAACCTAGAGCAAACACCAATGGGGCGCATCCATCCAAGGATCTAAGAATTTGGCTGGTATTACCGTTGGCCTCGAGCTTGCAATCGGATAAATCGGTAGTCCCACGCAAGCGCAAGACGCCGTTCCATGCCGAACCCACAATTCCGGCACCACATGCGATTGATTCGTTTTTATCAGTTTCAACGCGAACGTCCCCGCAGTCCAGAATTCCAAAACGCGAACGCCCGCCCACGCTATAGCCGCTATCCAAGGCGCCAACAACACCGCCAAACCCGCAGTTCTTTCCATTGGCTTTTGGAGAATGGCACGTGACGTCCGCGCCGTCAACGATTACAACGCCTCCAGTATTGTTGCTCTTTGCCACCCAGCCGACCAGGCCTCCTGCCAGTCGCGGCGCGACGCTGCATGTAGTATCAACCGAACAGCGGTTGCCCGCGGCACCCGTCTTTATATGAAGGGTGTTGTTCGACTTCTCTGTGTTGGTCACATCCTGAACTCTACCGACCAGACCGCCATAGATGGAGCTGGAGCCCGTCACCAGTTTGCTAGTATACGAGCCACCTGATATTGCGACATCGCCGTTCGTTGTGTCCAGGAGACCGAACACGCCGCCCGCGCCCGTGTCCCCACTTTGGCCAAGATTCACGCCCTCGCCCGTATCGATTTGGTCGTTGTTGGCAAACTCGACCGGGCCGGCAAAACTAACGTCGCCGATGAAGCCGCCGGAACTTTTGCTGTTCGCATCGCCGACGTTGGCGGGACAGGTGAACTTCTTGTTGTCCGCGCCCAGCGCGAGCCTGGTCGCCTTACCGATGAAGCCGCCACTGGCGGTGGTGCCCTTGACGGTGAGCATGTGCAGGTCGAGAGCCTCCGTGACGTTGACTGTGGCGCCTGTGTTCGAACCGACGAGACCTGCGACACCACCGGCGGAACCGCTTGCAGACTGAACGGTAGCAGCGGGAACATTAAGGGTGCCGACGTTCAAAGTCGCGCCATCCTCGACCGTGCCTACGAGCAGACCGGCATTACCGGAGCTCGTCTCGACGACACCGCCCGCGGCAAGGCTAGCGGGAAACTTAACAGACCCCACCGTAAAGGTTCCGCTCTTGACTGTATTCGCTAAAAGACCGATGTTTCCCGCTGCATTTACGTTGAGCTTCTCGAGAGAACCGGCAGGGCCATAGGTGACCTCTGTAGTAAGGTCACCCATCGCCTCACCCAAAAGGGGCGCCGTCAGAGCGGAAGTCGTATCCGTCCCGCCGGTACCTACGGGATCTGCGATGTTGACCACAGCGTTGAGCGTCTTGCCCCCACCGCTGACCTTCGTAGCGACCATCGGCGCGCTATAGGTAGTTGCGCCTATCCACTTTATCTTGACCGTATTGTTTTGGTCAGTCAGTTTGAAGTTATTGAAAACCGTCCGGTTAGACGTAAGCTCAACAGGGCTATCAACGCCATTCAACGACCTATAGATTTTGCCTTCAAACGGATGCTCATCACTGCCAAGGCCCTGGAAAGACATGCCGTTCTTAGCCGACTCGGTGAGCTTCGCATCGCCCGTGATGATAACCTTGATCTGCGCATCATAGTAAAGCGAAGCGTCGGCGTTAGACAGGACGGCGAACGCCTCCGACGACTTGACATCAAGGCTTCGGATTCCGCTCCTGTCGTCTTTGCGTACGATGTTTTCCGCGCCGTTCGCCTCGAGCAGCTCGACAAGCTCATCGAGATTTGTAATCGTCGCACCCGCCTGGTCCTCAGCGTCCTCCGAAGTCGCATCATCGGCATCTTGCTCGGCGTCGTCAGCGGCGGCATCGTCAGCGGCATCGTCGCCTTCCGTCTGGTCGCCCGTGGAATCGGAACCCGTAGCGTTATCGGTGGTATCGCCTGCTGCAGCGTCATCCTTCGCCGCGTCATCCCCAGCACTGTCGCTTTCGGCGCCGGTATCACTCGACCCAGACCCGGTCGTGACATCGCTCTTGGTCTCGCCGCTCTCGGCTGCGTCCGATGCCTCCGCAGCCGCGGTGGCAATCTCGCTCGAGATGTTCTGCCAGCCTGCCGCCACGGCGGCGACCGTGGGCGAACATGCCTGGAGCACCATGACCACCGTCATGAACTCTGCGAGTATGCGCTTTGCCGTTCTCATCGATTCCGTACCTCTTATCCTAAAAACTCTGCTTCCAGAGTTATTGAGTCTCCGTCGTGCCCGTCAGGGTAGTTCCGCTCACCCTAATGCCCAGGTCACCCCAGTCACCGGGCGTCTTGCCGTCCGCTCGGTAAAAGTTGACGATCATCGAGCCAGGCTCCATGGTGAACGTAACCGTGTGATTTGTTTTATCCGCCGTCACACCATGGTTGGTCTCGAAGAACGGATCGATCTCCACGTTCTCCCCCCACGTGAGCGTGACGTTTGCCGGTGCGCCCGTAACCGTCACACGGTAGTTGTACGCAGCGTAATCAGCAAACTTGCCAGCCTCATCAACCAGCGCGCCCTCAACCGCAGCGGTTTTGACCTCGGCCTTCTTTGACGGCACGACTTTCGCCGCCAGACAGGTGAGCTCGGTGCCGGGGCTCTCCTTCGAAACAACCATGGCCTTAATCACAAAGTAGGCATGTCCCAACTTGTCCTCAGGAAAGGTCACGGTGTAATCGTTCTTGGTAGGCTGATTCTCCGGAAGCTTGACGTTTCCGGCGGGTTGGGGCGCATAGCTCCACGTGGCACCATCGAGCCCATACCCCTCGACCGTCAAGGTATACGTCACGTTTTTATCGTTGCAGAAGTTGCTGTTGCTCAGCAAATAGTTATAGATGCTAAAGGTGAAGCTGCACTGCTTGTTGTTGGGATATACCGTAACGGAGCGCTGGGCGCGGTCGAGCTCGTCGTTGCCAGGCGCACTCATATAGCCCGTGAGCAGGTCGCTCGCAAACAGGCTCTGCGCGGTGCCCGTTGCGGCGACGGACTTTAGAAATCCGTTGGCGGTGTAGGCGGAATAGGTAAAGTAACCACCCGTCACGAGCGCCACGGCGCAAGCAAGTGCGATTGCTGCCACAACCAGCTTATTCTTGGCTAGGCTCTTGCTTTTTGCCAGCTGCTCGCGCTCGGCATCCTGCTGCTTCTCTCGCTTCTCCATGTGCGCCCCCTCTCCTACTTACCGCTCGTGTTGCGCGCGATCAGGTAGATCACATCGGTCTCTTTGGCGCTCTCGTCCCACGAAAGCTTGATGATAAAGTTGAGCGTGTCATTGTCAGTCGAGCCGTCGAGCGTCTTAGCGTTGAGTTCGCTCTTGCCGAATTTCTTGTATCGGTAGAGCGGGCGCGCGTTGCGCTGGACGTTTTGATAGTCCTTGAACGTAGGGTCGCTTGCGCCCTCGCCCGGCACGGCTGCCAGACCGTCGTTCTCCTTGTTGATATATTCGAAGCTCGTAAGCAGGTTCTCTCCGGTTGCTTTCCAGCTATAAGATTTGCCGTCTGCGGTACCGCTCACGTCGGGCGTCTGGAGCGCAGACGTGTTCTCGGCTCTGTACAGCTCAATAGTGAGACCTGTAATGTTGGTCGTATTCGCGAGTTGCAGCTCAAAACCGTCACCGCCCGTTTGCACGCAAAACGCGCGCTTGAGCGTCACCGTGTTGCCAGTCTTGGTATCGCCGTATTCGGGGTTGTAGCTCAGGTCGATCTGCTCTGTTGCCGTAGCGTTGGGGCCCAGCACTTTGAGCTCTGCCGGCTCCTTGATCTTGCCGACGGTGGAGCCGCGATTGGCATCGACGAACCATCCGAGCGTCAATCCCAGCAACACGAGAAGCACGGTAAGCAAGCCCATGATGGCAAGGGATTCGCGACGGTGGCCGCTCACCCAAGCCTTGATACGCTCGATGCGGCCAGCCGGACGCGCTTCGCCGTGCGAGCCGAACCCGTTGCCGCCGGGGTTTGCCGCTCCTTCGTTGTGTTTGATATCGCCCTGCTCGCGGGCATTAAGCTGCTCGTCCATTTATTTATCCGCCTCCTTGGCGGTAAAGCGCACGCGAATGTACTTGACGTTCTTGCCGATAATCTCGTCGGCGTTGTTGTAATAATTGGCGCAGGTTTCCACATCCGCAGAGGACATGCCGGCTCCGACAGGCGGAACCGCGCTAGGCGCCTGACCTGGCACGCTCGTGCTATCGGCGCGGAAATAGCACGCGTGGTTATTGTTGATGTCGCCGACGAGGGTCGTGTATCCCCCCTCGTCGCCTGTGTTAGCGAAAAGGTTGCCACCGTAGCCGGCGTTGCCCGTGCGAACATAGCTCTTGAACTGCTCCGGCCAAATCCAGTAGAGGGTTTTGGTGACGGTTTCGGTCGTATTGTTTGAGCCCTCAGCACGAAAGCTCTTCGCCGGAATGGTAAAGCTCTGTGTGATGACGGTGACGCTCGCTCCGTCCTGGGTCACCGTGGTTGTCGTGGGAACCAGCGGATTGGAGTAAAAGCCAGAGGTGTCTTTGCCCTGGAAAACCAAGATATGGCCGCGCACCAGATTTTTAAGCGAGTTGATGATCTCTTCATTTTTCGATGCGTCCGTAGCAGTGCCGTCCGTGCCCGCAACGCTCGTCTGGACAGAAATCTCCCAGGTCATCTCCACCGTAATATCGTGCAGGTCGTTGCAGAGCGGCTTGACGTTGAGCTGAAGCTGGCCCGCCGACCCCGGAGAAAGACTGCCATCGGCACTCATGTTATTGAGGTTGAAAAGATTGTTCACGGCAAGGCTTGTACTGTCCGACGCGTAGTTGTCCTGGGCGTCGTACTTACCTGCCGTGCCGCCCTGCGTTCCCGAGAGCACAAACCGTGGGCCCTTCGCCCCGATCGTACTCCCCGTGGCACTCACTCGGTTATTCGCGGCAAACCAGGCCAGGCATGCAAAGATGGCAACGATGGCGGCCAGCACAAACAGACCGCTCACCAGGAAATCCTTCCAGAAATCCTTGAGGGTCCGCACATGCTCGTCGGCAGCTTGGCGGTACTCGGCCGCCGTCTTGTGCTGCTGGAGCTCGCTATGTCGGTCCATGCCACTCATCGTTTGCGTTTGCCCTGCTAGCGGGCGTGCCATCCTTTCCGCTCGGTCGCGTTTATCCGTTGTTCGCAGGTAGAGAATTCAGGCAGAATACAACACCGTACGATAAGGTAAAAGAATAGCATTGACCTGCGGCTTGCTCCACAACGCAAGCCTTAATGATGTCTTAAAGATTACGAACAGCAGCCACGCCCATATGCCAAGGACTTGGTGCAAACTAATCTGCCCCCTGCACCAAAACCGGGGTGGGGCCCGCTGTTCTTGCAGGCCCCACCCCGGTTGATGGTCTATGTGCGCAGGGACGCAGTCGGGCGGGGCGGATCCGTGCTACCGCCCCGCCTGGCCGCGAAGTTAACTACAGCTCGTTGGCCGCGTGATACGCCGTGCGAATGGCGCTCGCGATGTCGGCGGTGCGCTCGCCCGAGCAGTCGCCCACGCAGGTCACGGGCACCGTTACGCCGTCCAGGTCAAACGCGTTGGCCTTGGAGCCCACGGCCATCACCACGTAATCGCAGGCGATCCTCACCGGCTCCTCAGTGCCGTCCTCGGTGGTGTGAATGGCCTCCACGCCCTCGTCGGTAATGGCGGTCAGGCGGGTCTTCACGTGCTGCTCCACGTTGTGCTCGGCAAAGTCGCTCATGATCAGCGGCAGAATGGTCTCGGACTCGCCCGCGGCAATCTTGTCGAGCATCTCGACAATCGCCACCTCGCAGCCGTGCTGCAGCAGGTACTCGGCAGTCTCGGTGCCCACCAGGCCGCCGCCGATGACGGCGACGCGGCCCGTAAGCTCCACCTTGCCGGCCAGCACGTCCCAGCTCGAGACGACCTTGTCCGAGTCGGCACCCGGAACGGGGATGACCACGTCGTGCGCACCCACGGCCACAATCGCGGCGTCGGCGGCGTTGAGGTCCGCGGGGCTAGCGGCGTGGTTGAGCTCAACCTTCACGCCCAGGCCGGGCAGAATCTTCTCGTAATACTCAACCGAGCGCATGATCTCGTCCTTGCGCGGAGGCGCGGCCGCCAGCACAATCTGGCCGCCCAAGTGATCGCTCGCCTCGTAGATGGTCACATCGTAGCCGCGCTTGGCCGCCACGCGCGCGGCCTCCAGGCCGGCGATACCGCCGCCCACCACGGCGATCTTCTTGTCGCCTTCGCCCGGCTTGATGGCGATGGTCGCCTCGTCGCCGTTCTCGGCATTGAGCACGCACGAGATGTACTTGCGGTTTTGAATCGCATCGACGCAGCCCTTGTTGCAGTTGAGGCACTCGCGGATGGGCTCACCCGTGGCAGCCTTCAGCGCAATGTCGGGGTCGCACATGAGCGAGCGGCCATAGGCGATGATGTCGGCCGCGCCGTCTTCCAGAATCTTCTCGCCGGCCTCGACCGAGACCACGCGGCCGACGGTTGCCACCGGCACGGAGACCAGGGCCTTGACGCGCTCGGCCACGGGCAGCGTCCAGTTGTAGGGCATGGCGCCCATGGGCGGAATGGTGTCGCCCATGTTGCCGGTGTGGTTGGCCTGCGCGACCTGGATCATATCGATGCCCGCGCCCTCGAGCAGCTTGGCGAACTCGCAGGCCTCGTCGGGCTGCAGGCCGCCCTTGCCGCGCGGCGTGCCGTCGGGGTTCTCCATAATCACGGGGAGCTTGTACTCCACCATCAGCTGCGGCGCGGCCTCCTTAATGGCAGCGACGACCTCGAGCGCGTAGCGGACGCGGTTCTCGAACGAGCCGCCGTACTCGTCGGTGCGCTGGTTGAGGATGGCCGAGCACAGCGAACCCACCAGGCGGTCGCCGTGGACCTCGATGGCATCGATCCCGGCCTGCTGCGCGCGAGCGGCCGAGGCAGCGATGGCTTCCTTGATCTGGGTGAGCTGCTCTACGCTCGCCTCGTTCACAAAGTGCTGCATGTCGTGGTGCAGCTTGGCGTAGGCCTGCTTGCGGATCTCGTTGGACTCGGCCATCTTGGCGGCAAAGGTCTCCTCGTCGCCGGCGGCCTTTGCCTCCTGCGCAGCTTTCGCAGCGGCCATGGAGCCCATGACCATGCGGCCGACGCCGGGGACGTCGTACTCGGGGTGGAACAGCTGCAGCGCGACCTTGGCGCCGTGCTTGTGGACGGCGTCGGCCAGGGCCTTAAACGTGGGGATCTGAGCGTCGGTCGCCAGCTTGGGCGTGGGGCTTGCGGTCATAACGGGAGCGACGTCGCCGATGACGATGTAGCTCACGCCGCCACGGGCCAGGCGCTCGTAAAAAGCCAGGCTGCGCTCGCCGATGGAACCGTCGCGCTCCTCGTAGCCGGTGGTCAGCGGCGGGAACATAATGCGGTTCTTGAGCTCAAGGGGGCCAACCGTAATGGGCTGGAGCAGCTTGGATGCAGGTGCGGTCATGGACATTCCTCTCTTGTAGGCGCGGCGGCGATGGTGCCGCGTAGTTGTCTAGAGGATATGGCATGGGAGCACAGTGGCGCAACGGAAATCGGCAGACAGCAGGTAGCGGCAGGTGGATGGGGCGGGGCCGGCTGCCGGTTTGTCTCGATCTGTAACAGTAAGACCCTATTTTGCCGAGCAACTGTTACAGATCGAGACAAACCGAAACCGTCCCGGCGGAAAATCTCAATCTGTAACATCTACAGGCCAAAAACGACCCTAGATGTTACAGATCGAGACATTCCTCTCGACCCATCCTCAACAATCTAGATCTGTAACATCTGGACCCACTTTTGCCCCTTTACTGTTACAGATCGAGACAAACCAATCTAGCCTGCCGAAAGATCTAGATCTGTAACGGTTACTCGGCAAAATGGGCCCCAGATGTTACAAATCAAGACAAACGGGACCCGCCTGCAAGAAAATCTCAATCTGTAACAACAACTCGGCAAAATCCGTCCCTCATGTTACAGATTTAGACAAACCGTCCAGGCGGGGACTCAACATCTCAATCTGTAACACCTAGCCGCCCAAATCGGGTCTAGATGTTACAGATCGAGATTTTGTTTGAGAGGCCGAGAATTGGACCGAAAATACGGTCCCGGAATAACAAAAAAGCTCGCCGGCTAGGCCGACGAGCTGCAATTTCTTGGTCGCGGGGGCAGGATTTGAACCTACGACCTCCGGGTTATGAGCCCGGCGAGCTACCAGACTGCTCCACCCCGCAATGTCTGGGCGCCTCATGTGCGCAAGAAAGAATCTTACGCGGGAGTTCGGTAAACGGCAAGGAAAATCTCGTAGAGCATAATTCCTTCATATTTAAATTCCTCAGCCCATATCACCGTCAACGAATCGCAGTCGAGCGCCGTCGGCGACGCGTATACAATGGTGCGCGTCCTTTTACGCCGACACCTGGAGTAGACATGCTGCTCGCTATCGATATGGGAAACACGCAGACGGCCATGGGCCTGTTTGACGGAGACGAGCTGGTGCAGTCATGGCGCATGCCCACCGACCGCTCCTATACCGCCGACGAGATCCACGTGCGCCTGATGGGCTTCTTTAAGATGTACGACCTCTCGCTCAACGCGGTCGATGCGATTGCCTTTGCCGGCGTGGTGCCGCAGCTCTCGCGCGAGTGGCACGCCGTGGCCGACCGCATCGCGGCAGACGCCATCGTCATTGGGCCACAGACGGCCGCGGTGACCAAGCTGCGGGCGGCGCGTCCCCAGGCCGTTGGTGCCGACCGCATCGCCAACGCCGTCGCTGCCGAGACCTTCTACGGCGCCCCGGCGATCGTGGTGGACTTTGGCACCGCAACCAATATCGACGTCATCGACGAGGACGGCTATTACATTGGCGGAGCGATTGCGCCGGGCATCCGCATTTCGATGGACGCGCTCGCCGCCCGAGCCGCCAAGCTCGCCAGCGTTCCGCTTGAGGCACCCGAGCACGTCATCGGCCGCGATACCGAGGAGTGCATCAAAGTCGGCGCCGTAACGGGCGCCGCAGCCATGGCCGAGGGCCTGGTCGCCCGCATGAAGCGCGAGCTGGGGCGCGAGGACGCCACCGTTATCGCCACAGGCGGTCTCGCCAGCATTGTCGCCGATTCGACCGATGCCTTCGACGTGGTCGACGGGCAACTCACCATCAAGGGCATCTGCGAAATCTACCGCCGCATGCAGGAGCTGGGATAGAGTAAACGCCAGGTCGCAGCAACCAGCCTCCAATCCTATTCCTCAAAATCGAAAATTTTTCAGTTTTGAGGAATAGGATTTTTTGCTAAGCCTCGCCGCACAACCACCTCGCCAGGTCCACGATCTGCACCCCATCGCGATCCGTGGCCTCGTGATGTGTGCGGGCAAGAATCATCTTGGGATACGCATCGCCAATGCTCAGCAGTGGCGAAATCTCGCGTTCAAACGTCTTATCCGAGCTGATGTCGTCGCTCACCTGAATGTAGAGCTTCTCGCTTCGCTTGATTGCTACAAAGTCTATTTCCTTTTTATAGAGCACACCGACGTATACCTCGTATCCGCGGCGCAGCAGCTCGATGGCCGCCATGTTCTCGTATACGCGTCCCCAATCCATATCACGTGTACCAAGCAGTGCGTATTTGAACGCGTGGTCTGCCAGGTAATACTTCTCGCCGCTCTTAAGGTATTTTTTGCCGCGAATGTCGTACCGACGAACTTTATAGAAGGCAAACGCATCGCACAGGTACCCCATGTACGTGCCGACCGTCTTGTTCGTAATCTTTAGCCCATCCGCATTCAAAACATCTGTAATGTTGCGTGCCGACGTTATGTTGGAGACGTTGTCCATCATGTAATCGGCAATGCGCAGCAGTGCCGATTCGTTTCTCACGTTATGCCGCTGCACGATATCCCTCACGATGAGCGTTTTGAAGACATTGGAGAGATATTGGTAGCGCTGCTCCTGCAGTGGATAAGGGTAAGAGCCGGACATACCGCCGGTTCTCGCGTACTCATCGAAGTCGCGATCGACCTCGCCCTCGTCACTATAAAAGCGATACTCCTCAAACGAGAATGGGAAAACCTCGATCTCGAACGTGCGCCCCGTAAAGAGCGTCGACAGATCGCTCGACAGCAAAAAGGCGTTCGATCCGGTGATGAAGATGTCGTACTGCTCGGATGCATGGAGGCTGTTGATCGCGCGTTCAAAGCCGTCGCACATCTGAACCTCGTCGATAAGCAGGAAGTTTTGCTTGTCGGACACTCGATGCTCTTTCACATAGGCGAGCAGGGCATGATATTCGAGCAGGCCCTCGAACTCGTCGAGGTTGTAATTGATATGGATGACATTCGAATTGGACAGATTTGCCTCCACGTAATCGCGGAGGGCCTCGAGCAATTTTGACTTACCGCTACGGCGAATGCCCGTTATGACCTTGATGTCCGGTACGCCAATAAGGCTCGTCAACGTGTCCATATATGACGTTCTATTGATGAGTTTCATTGGTGCCTCCCTGCGGTCTTCTATCGCTATTCCTCAAAAACGAAAATTATTCAGTTTTGAGGAATAGACTCTGCAACGAATATACCTCGTTAAAGGCCGAGCTGGCTTAATTCTATTCCTCAAAATCGAAAGATTTTCAGTTTTGAGGAATAGGGTGCTGACAACCCATTCCCCAGACAACAAGACCCTCCCCAGCACAGGCCGAAGAGGGCTTCGTTGTCATCGCTATCTTTGAGCGCGGGCACCTCGCGTTACAGTCCGCGAATCCGTACGGCCTCGGGCGGAAACTCCTGCTCGCCGGCATCGGTCTTGATGGTCGCGCGGCCCCAGATGTCCAGGCCCGCAAACACACCGACCGCAAGCGGCAAGCCGTTGGGCGACACCGCCGCGACCTGACGACCCAACAGTGGCACCATGTCAAAGTACTCGCCCAGCACCGGAGCCAGCGGGCCGGCAGCGCCCTGTGGTGTGTTGGCGGCAACCGCCCAGGTGTCCACGCGGACCAGCACGGCGGCGGCCAATGCCTCGATCAGCGCCTCATCTGCCATATCCACACCAAGCTCACCCAGCGCCGCACGCTCAATATCAACCGTCACCGCGGCAAACATGCCCGCAGCACCGGCACCGCCGTTCACGGCAACACGCGCGAGTGACGTCTCAAACGCAGGCGCACCGCACACGATGTCACTCGGCCACTGGATACCCACCTTACCGGCAAGGCCCAGGCCCGGCGTCGACGTCGTGCCCACGAGCGCGTCCATCATGCCCATCGCGGCCACAAACGGAAGACCGTGAAAGGCGTGCATGTTCACGTCGGGGCGAACGACCAGCGAAAACGTCAGCGAAGCATCGCCCGCGCTCCACGCGCACCAGCCCGCGGACACGCCCTCGCGGCCCGCGTCACGCGCCGCGTCGAGCTCGGTGCCGGCGGCAACAGCATTCATCTCGATCATCTACATGCGCCCCAATTCGCCCACGATATGGCCCACGCGGTCCTCGGGCTCCTTGACCTCGACGCCGTTGTAGCGGAAGAACCGCGCCGGATCGTGCATCAGATCCTCGAGCGGCACCAGCACAAAGTCGCGCTCGCCGATCAGCGGATGCGGCAGGCGCAGCTTTTTGCCCCCGTGGGTCTCGCCGTCCATCCACAGCAGATCCAGGTCGATGGTGCGCGGGCCGTTGGCCTTGGCCTTTTTGGAGCGGTCGCGCCCCAGCTCGGCCTCGATCTTCATGAGCTCGTCGAGCAGCACCAGCGGCGCCAGCTCGGTCTTAATCTCGATGACGGCGTTGGCAAACGCGTCCTGGCGCATCTCGTAGGCCGGCTCGCTCTCGTAGATCTTGGAGGAGTTGGACACGCAGGTGAGTGGAATCTCGGCGATCATGTCGCGTGCGGCGCGGATGTTGTCACAGCGATGCCCCAGGTTGGAGCCCACGGCCACAAACGCGCGGCGCGGCTGCGGCTTGGCAACCGCCCAGTAGCCGTTCAGGAACTGCGCAAAACCCGCGGCGTCGTGCACGCGCACGATGTTGGCACCGGCCTGGATGGCGCCCAGGCACACGCCAAACGTAGCGGCATCGCGCTCGGCGGCCTCGGTCACGCCCGAGACGGCGCCCACAAAGCGCTTGCGCGATACGGCGCACATGAGCGGATAGCCCAGCGACGCCATCTTGGCAGTCTCGCGCTGGATGACGATGCCCTCGTTGGCCGTCTTGCCAAAGCCCGGACCGGGATCGATGCAGATGCGGTCGCGCGACACGCCGGCGTGGATGAGCGCGCGGGCCTGGTCGGACAGAAAGCCCATGACGCGGCGCATGATGGGCGCCGAATCGGGCAGGGTGAAGCGGCGGAGCTGCGAGGTGGGCACGTGGGCTTCCTCGCGGCGGGCGCTGCGGCGCATCATGGCGGCCAGGCGGTCATTGGGCTCCGATGCGGCCTCGGTGGCCTCGGGCGCGGGCGCGACGGCCTCGGCAGCAGCAGCCTGCTCGGCGGCCGGCGTCTCCTGCTCGCTTGCAGGCTCGGTCGCGGGCTCAGGTTCGCCAAACGGCAACGAGGGCTGCACCACGCCACCCGGAAGCTTGGCCTCCGGCTTAGGCTCGCCCAGCAACTTGCCGCGACGGCGGCGAGCCGGCTTCTCGGCCTCACGCGCGGCCTCGGCAGCCGCCTCGCGCGCCTTCTCGGCAACAAACGCCGCCGCCGAGGTATCGAGCTGCACCGTTGCGTGCGTGCGGGTAGGCGCGGCGACCTCGCCGGCATGCATCACGATGACACCGCAGGTGCTCGTCTTAACAAACTCGACCATCTTGGGGTCGGTGAAGCCGGTCACGTCGTTGACGATCGAGGCGCCGCAGCGCACGGCCGCCTTAGCAACCGCCACGTGGCGCGTGTCGATCGAGACGATGGCGCCCTCTTTGGCCAGCGCGCGCACCACGGGCAGCACGCGGCGAGCCTCCTCGTCGGGATTGACCGGGGTAAATCCGGGGCGCGTGGACTCGCCGCCCACGTCGATGATGTCGGCGCCGGCGTCGAGCATCGCCAGGCCGTACTCGATGGCGGCATCCGGGTCGAAGTGCTCCCCGCCGTCGCTAAACGAATCGGGCGTCACGTTGAGGACGCCCATGATGCGCGGACGGTCAAAGCTGAGCTCATACTTTCCGCACCGCCATGTCTTGCTGTCGTTCGCCATGAACATCCTCCTAAAATGCCCACGCCGCCGAGCTTGGGGAGCTGGCGGCGGGGTCGCTTTGCACTCAGTCTTTCTATTGTATCCGCGCACACGGGCTAGAACGCAAACGCGGCCGCGATGTCGCAAGAAATCAGCAGGTCGGCATTTGCATCCTGATCGGTAGGCGCCAAATTGCAAATGGCCAGCGTATCGCCAGTAAAGTAACGCGTAAGGCCTGCCGCCGGATACACCACGAGCGAGGTCCCGCCCACAATGAGGGCATCGGCCGCGGCGATGGCGGCAACGGCACCGGTCAACACACGCTCGTCGAGCGGCTCTTCGTAGAGCACCACATCGGGCTTGATGCGACCACCGCACGCGGGGCACACGGGCACGCCCGCGGCGTCCTCGTGCTCGCGCGAGCAAATCCACTCGGCGCTATAGACCGCGCCGCACGACTGGCAAATGTTGCGATGGACCGATCCGTGCAACTCAAACACGCGCTGCGAGCCCGCCATCTGATGCAAGCCGTCGATGTTTTGCGTCACCACGGCATCGAGCTTGCCAGCTCGCTCCAGCTCGGCCAGCTTGGTGTGGCAGCGGTTGGGCTTAGCGTTAAGCGCGATCATCTTGGTTCGGTAAAAGTCGAAGAACTCCGCCGGATGTGTCTCGTAAAAGCTATGCGAGAGCATAGTCTCGGGCGGATAGGCAAACTGCTGATGATACAGGCCGTCCACGCTGCGGAAATCGGGAATGCCGCTTGCCGTGGAAACACCAGCGCCGCCAAAGAACACCACACGCCCGTGGGTATTGAACAGCTCCGCCAGCGCGGTGGAGGCCTGCTTGGGATCTGTTATCGCTTGCGTCATGTTTGTCCTCCGTCCATGTTGGTCGGGGCGGCTGCGATTGCGCCGTCGCCCACGGAGCCCACCCCGCCCCTGTTGCGCTAATCTTAAGCCTGCCAACCCCGTCGAAAGGACACCATGCCTCAGACTTACACTTTCGCCTCGTGGAACGTCAACGGCCTGCGCGCCGTGCTCAAAAAGGACCCGAGCTTTATCCAGATCGCGCAAGAACTCGACGTCGATATCCTGGCGCTGCAAGAGACCAAGCTGCAAGAAGGCCAGGTCGATATTGACCTGCCCGGCTATCACCAAACCTGGAGCTACGCCGAGCGTAAAGGCTATTCGGGCACTGCGGTCTTTAGCCGCCAGGAACCGCTGCGCGTGCTGCACGCCGACGCGCTGCTACCCTACGCCGGCGAGGGTGAGGCGGCCGAGCTCGTCGCCCAAGCCGTAACCGAGGGCCGCGTCTGCGCGCTCGAGTTCGACAAGTTTTGGTTTGTCGACGTCTATACGCCCAACGCCCAAAATGAACTCGCCCGCATCGACGTGCGCATGGCGTGGGACGATGCCTACCGCGGCTTTTTGAACGCGCTTGAGCACGAGTGCGGCAAGCCCGTCGTGACCTGCGGCGACTTTAACGTGGCGCACGAGGAGATCGACCTTAAGAACCCCAAGTCCAACCGCGGCAACGCAGGCTTTTCGGACGAAGAGCGCGGCAAGTTTACCGAGCTGCTCGACGCCGGTTTTACCGATACCTGGCGCGCGGCAAACCCCGACGTCGAGGGCGTCTACAGCTGGTGGAGCTATCGCTTTAATGCCCGCAAGAACAACGCCGGCTGGCGCATCGACTACTTCCTGGTAAGCGACGCAATCGCCGACAACGTACGCGACACCGGCATCCGCGGCGACATCTTTGGCAGTGACCACTGCCCCGTCACCCTCACCCTAGAGCTCTAGCCCCAACTAATCCCCTGGGGACGGAGGAAAAGGGATCATTTTCACCTCGCGAGGGCATCCACGCGGCCCGCTTGTCACGAAACTGGCCCATCTACTACGTTTAAGCCACCACCCTCAACCACAGCGAACAACGCAAAAAGAAAACCGCAGGTAGAAAGCCTGCGGTTTTTCATAAAACGCGGTTGTGTTTGGGGGTGTCGGGCCAAACATAGTAGATAGGCCGATTCCGTGGCGGGCGGGTTCAGCTGATTCCCTGGGAACGTCTGGAGGCGAAAGAAAACGGATCAATTTGGCTCTCTGAGGGCCACGATGCCCGTCGTATCAGCCGGCTATTTCAAAACTATGCCGGTTTACGGGGCTGAATCGCGAACCCCCAACCATACGCAATTCCGAAATAATAAAACCGCAGGTAAACGGCTTGCTCTATTTCAAAAATAGCCGGCATGGTCTGCTTGTGCCAATCTGGCCCCGTAAACCGGCATAGTTTTAAAATGGCACTTCGGCAGTATTGATTCCCGCCCCGGCGCAACCAGCCCTACAGTCCGCACTTCACGACGACTCGGTTGATGCGGCGACACCAAGGCTTGTACAGGGCGACCAAAAACACGCAGGTCGCAAGGCCGTGCGTGATATCGAACGGCACCGCCGTGGCAAGACGCGCCATGGCACCCGCCCACGTGAGCGGTTGAACAAAACCGATAATGTCGTAGGCGTTGATCACAACGCCGTACAGCAAACCCGAAGCAAAGCCGTAGGTCAGCAGCGCCGGCATACGCACGGTGCCATCGGCGCGATCAAAAGCGCCGGCATGCGCCAGCGCACCGCCAACGTATCCCACGAGCCCCCAGGCATACATCTGCCACGGCGTCCACATGCCCTGTCCAAAAAAGAAATTGCTGCTCAGCGCCGCCAGCGCGCCAACCATAAAACCATTGCGGCGGCCAAGCGTCGCCCCCGCGATAATGGCGATGGCACTCACGGGTTTAAAGTCGGGAATGGGGCCAAACAAGATGCGCCCCGCCGCGGCCAACGCCGCCAGAACCAGCGTTGGCATAATCTGGCGCAGGCCCGGTCGCGACGCCTCGTAGCCTGCAAAGAACAGCGCAAGCACCAGCGCCACCACGACAAGCATGGCGAGTGCCGCCTGCTCAACGCCCGCCAGCAACGCCGCAGCCATCACGGCTGGCACCGCCAGCAGCAGCGGGATCTCCAGTTTTGCGAGCAGGCGCGCGACGCGATAATCCGTCATCCCATCACGCCCTATAAAACACGTTGTCGGCAAAGAAGTCGGTCGGCGGCTCCATGCAGGCGATCTCGCCATCAAACATCATGGAAATGTCATCGGCAACCTGCTCGGCAAAGTCTAGGTCGTGCGTCGCCATGACGACGGTGCCGCCAGCCTGCGCATGGTCGCGCAGGGCGCGGGCGATGATGCGGCGGCTGGCCAGGTCCAAACCCTTGGTGGGCTCATCGAGCAATAGCAGTTCGGGGCCGATCAACAGCAGCTTTGCCAACGCAAGCAGCTGACGCTGTCCGCCCGAAAGGTCATAGGGGTGGCGCTCCCCCAAGTCCGCGAGCCCCAGACTCGCCGCGCGCTCCCGCGCCATAGCCTCGTCGTACCCGCAGGCCGAAGCCCATTCCATCAGCTCGTCGCGCACCGTCTCGGCAACCAGCAGGGCCTTGGGGTTCTGCGGCAGCAGCGCAGCCGAGGCCGCCCCGCGCACCATACGACCACGTTGCAGCTTGGCAGTCTTGGCCAGCACCGAAAGCATCGTCGACTTACCGCATCCGTTGCCGCCCACGATCGCATGCACCGCACCGGCCGAAAACGCCACGTCGAGCCCGCGCAGCACCCAACCGCCCGCGCGATCGTAGCGAAACCAGCTCCCTGCCAGGGTGGTAGCCGACCCGCCGTACATTTTTTGGAGTATTCTGCTCCCATCCGTGCGCGGGAAGGCTTCCGAGCCGTTCTCGAGCGACGTTTGCGCCACAAATTCGGACGATTTGTCCAATTTCGAACTTTTTTTCGCGCTCGATACGTCCCCGGGCGGCTCCAGAGAGCCCAAATTGTCCTCACGCCTGCTGAATACTCCGTTTTTTGCACATCGGACGGCACCCCACCCCAACATGTCGTCGGAAAACAGCGATTCTCGGCGTCCCAAAGAAGCCATATCCGCCACCTCGCGCACGCGACCGTCCTCAATCCGGTACGCACACGTCGCGTATTCGAGCATCGGGCGCGGCTGGTGCGTTGCCACAACAACCGTGCAACCCAACTCGCGGTTCACGCGAAACAGCGCGTGCAGAAAATTTTTCTCGGCAACAGGATCGAGCTGGGACGTGGGCTCGTCGAGCAGCAGCACGCGCGGGCGCAAGGCCAGCACGGCCGCCAACAACAGCAGCTGCTTGCGTCCGCCCGAAAGCGCATCGGTATCGCGGTGAAGCCAATCTTCCAGTCCAAAGAAATAGCTGGTCTCAGCTACGCGACGGCGCATCTCGTCGCGCGACACACCCAGATTCTCTAGGCCAAACGCCATCTCGTGCCACACGGTTTCGCACACGATCTGGTTCTCGGGATCCTGGAACACATAACCCACGCGCTCCGCCGATGCCCGCACGTCCATGTCGGCGACGGGCTCGCCCAGCACGCGCAGCTCGCCGGAGCGCGTACCCGCCGGAGCGATCTCGGGCTTGAGCAGCGACAGCAGCGTCGATTTGCCCGACCCGGTACCGCCAACAAGCAGCGCAAACGCACCTTGGGAAACACGCCAATCAAGTCCCTCGAGCACCGGTGCCTCGGCCCCGGGATAGGCAAAACTAAGGCCTCGCACCTCAATCGCCGGCGCGGCCGAGCCATATGCCACACCCGCCGCCGAGCTCCTATCAAACCGAGCCATCAGCCAAACCTCTTCTCATCAATCGCATGAAACGCGCAAGGCAGCACCATCCAGGCAGCGTACACGACATAGCCCGGCCACGGCGCCGGCACCGAGAGCTGCGGATAAAACGAATACTGCGTCGTCGCGGTCCACGCCACTGCCACCGCGGCAGCACCAAACAGTGCGAGCCCGGCCAGCGCGGCAACGTCGCTGCGCCCCAGTCGATACCGCGCATACGTCGTACGACGCGTCGCGGCACCCCACCCGCGCGAGCGCATCGCGTCCGCACGCTCCAGCGAATCTTCCATGCCCCAGCCCATCAACACGCTCGACGCCCGCAGGCGCGAGCGCACGGGGTCGGCCGGCGCGCGGCCCGGCACGTCAATCGCATCTTGCACCGCCAGTACCGTGCGGCCGCGGCGCAAAAACTGCGGGATAAGCCGCATGCACATCGAGATCATGAGCGCAATCACCGGTGCGGCATTGCCCAGCAGCGCGAGCACCTTGTCGTATTCGAGCATCGACGCCGCGGCCTCAAACCACAGCACGCTCGCCACAAACAGCCCGCCCATGCACAGGCCGTATACCATGCTCTCCAGATACACCGCGCGCATGCCAATACGGAACAGCTCCGTCGAGCCCGAGGCGCTAAACAGCGGATTGAGCACCGCGACGATCAAAATCACCGGCAGCTGCCAGCGGAGCGCGCCCAGCGTGCGGGCAGCCCCACGCGCCGCAAATCCATACGCCAGCCCGCCCGCAAGTGACAGCGCAATCAGTACCGGCTGCATCGAGAACATAGTGAGCCCCAGCGTCAGCACTATATAGAGTGCCGGCACAGCCGGATGCGACATCGAGAATGCCGCGACGGGCTCGCCGCCAAACTCCTCTCGTATGTTGTCCACGGGCACCCCCGTCCCCTCGCTCAAACAACAGCTCCGCAGCACCGCCAACGCCGCACGCAAGCAGTGCAAACGCCACGCCGGCGGCGCAAGCCTCAACCGCCGCAAACCAATCGTTACGCGCTCGTCATATGCCTGCGGTATCATATTGCGCCGTGTATCGTTTCCAAACACACGTCTCTATAACGTAACAGGAGATCACATGGACGCAACCGCAATTATCCTCGCTGCCGGCGAGGGCACCCGCATGAAGTCGAACCACTGCAAGGTTTCGCACAAGATCCTGGGTAAGCCCATGGTCCAGTGGATCGTCGACGCTACCATCAAGGCCGGCTGCAGCCGCGTCGTGGTTGTCATCGGCAGCCACGCCGACGAGATGCGCGCCCTCATCGACGGCGCCTACGCCAACAGCGCCACCAAGGTCGAGTGCGTCGAGCAGACCGAGCGTCTGGGCACCGGTCACGCCGTGAAGGTCGCACTCGAGGCCTGTGGCATCACGCAAGGCCCCGTCGTGGTGCTCAACGGCGACCTGCCGCTCATCACCGCCGACACCGTCGCCAAGTTCGCGCAAACCGTCGCCACCGGCGAGCTCGCCTGCACCGTCATGACCATGACCCCGCCCGATCCTTTCGGCTACGGCCGCATCAAGCTGGGCGCCGATGGTCAGATCGAGCGCATCATCGAGCAGAAGGACTGCACGCCCGAGCAGGCCGCCACGCTGCTCGAGTGCAACGCCGGCTGCTACGCCTTTGACGGCGCGCAACTCGCCGCCCACATTAACGAGATCGGCAACGACAACGCGCAGTCCGAGTACTACCTGCCCGACATCCTCGAAATTCTCAAGGGTCACGGCCAGGCGGTCTCCATCTTCCACTGTGACGACTACCGCGACGGCTTGGGCGTCAACAGCCGCATCCAGCTCGCGCAGCTTACCGCCATCGCGCGCGACCGCATCAACGAGCACTGGATGGCCGAGGGCGTTACCTTCATCGACCCCACGCAGGCCTGGATCGGCCCCGATGCTGTCATCGGCCGCGACACCGTCGTGTGGCCGCAGACGCACCTGATCGGCCACGTCACCGTGGGCGAGGAGTGCCAGCTCGGCCCCAACAGCCGTCTCACCGACACCACCGTCGGCAGCGGCTGCACCATCGATGAGACCATCGCCATCGAGGCCGTCATCGAGAACGGCGTCGACTGCGGCCCGCGCGCCTACCTGCGCCCGGGCACCCACATGCTCGACGGATCCAAGGCCGGCACGCACGTGGAGATCAAGAAGTCCACGATCGGCGAGGGTTCCAAGGTGCCCCACCTGTCCTACATCGGCGACACCACCATGGGCTCCGGCGTCAACGTGGGCGCGGGCTCCATCACCTGCAACTACGACGGCGTGCACAAGCACAAGACCGTCATCGGCAAGGACGCCTTCATTGGCTCCGACACCATGATGGTCGCACCCGCCCAGATCGGCGACGGCGCACTCGTGGCCGCCGGCTCCGTCATCACCGAGCCGGTCCCGGCCGACGCACTTGGTCTGGGTCGTGCCCGTCAGGTAAATATTGAGGGCTGGGCCGCCGATTATCGCCGCCGTCTGCACGAGGACGACGAGGTATAACGTTTTACCAAGCATCTAAGGAGCTGCTCCATGGGGGCGGCTCCTTTTTCTATCGTGACCTGCGCAACCGGATGAGTGGTCGGTTCGTGTCCGTTGGCGGTAAAGACGTTATCAGGACCCGATAAACTCCGCCGCGCGGTTACAATGCAACAAGGCATCTATATGGCATTCGATGTATAAAGGAGAAGGGTAATGCCGATTAATGATCCCGAGAAGTCGGAGAATATGCGCAAGTCCATCCGCGTGTATTCCGGTTCCTCCAACCGTCCCCTCGCTCAGAAGATTGCTGAGTACCTTGGGGTCGAGCTTTCGGGCCTTACGCTAAAGCAGTTCGCCAATGGTGAGATTTACGCCCGCTACGACGAGACCGTCCGCGGCGCCGACGTCTTCCTGATTCAGTCCGTGGCCGGCGGCAACGTCAACGACATGCTCATGGAGCTGCTCATCGCCACCGACGCTGCCAAGCGCGCATCCGCCCGCTCCATCACCGCCGTTATCACCCACTACGGCTATGCCCGCCAGGACCGCAAGGCCGGCCCGCGCGAGCCCATCACCGCCCGCCTCGTCGCCAACCTGCTCGAGCGCGCCGGCGTCAACCGCATCATCACCCTCGACCTGCACCAAGGCCAGATCCAGGGCTTCTTCGATATCCCGGTTAACCACCTGTCCGCACTGCCGCTGTTTGGCCAGTACTACAACGACATGCACTTCGACACCGACAACCTGGTTGTCGTCTCCCCCGACGTGGGTCGCGCCAAGGCCGCCAAGAAGCTGTCCGACATGCTCGGCTGCGACCTGGCCATCGCCCACAAGGGCCGTCCGCGCCACAACGCCGCCGAGGTCATGGGCATCATCGGTGACATCAAGGGCAAGACCTGCATCATCAACGACGACATGATCGACACCGCTGGCACCCTGTGCGCCAACGTCAAGGAGCTCAAGGCTATGGGCGCCGGCGACATCTACGTCTGCGCCACCCACGGCATCTTCTCCGGTCCTGCCATCGAGCGTCTGAACGACGCCCCCATCGTCGAGTGCGTCGTCACCGACGCCATTCCCGTCGAGGTCGGCGGCAAGATCAAGACCATCTCGGTCGCCGAGGAGTTCGCCCAGGCCATTTCCGCCGTTTACCACGAGGAGCCCGTCTCCACGCTCGTCGGCGGCGACTTCGCGCTGTAGTCTGCCGCGCATCGCATCATCTTTGATGCTTTTAAAGGGTCGGAAGCTCGCTTCCGACCCTTTTTCTATCCCTCGCCAACCTTCCCTGGACAATTAGTTCAGATACGTATTTTTTTAAAGCCCCAAAGGGCCGCTCGGAGCCTTCTGAGCTCCCCGGCGGATGCCATGCCGCCCAAAGCTCATCGTTTTCGAGTACAACCTCCGCATATTTACCCTCAAATCGCCCTCAAAGGCCCTTAGAAACACCTCGAACGCCCGCCGCCTTATACGTATCTGAACTAACTGTCCAGTAGCCATCGTCAACCTTCTCGGCAGAGCTCAATTTCCTGCAATCCCCTCAACCGATTCCACCGATTTCCTAACACCCGGCCGTTCATGGCGCCCAGCACCCCGCTGAGCGAAAAGAACGGTATGGCGGTCGCATTCTGCCGCCAACTTAGTACGTTATAGCTATGACGACCGTGATTTCACATTTCTCCGCCCTCCGCGCAATTCGTCGCGCACGACGGGCGTACTCTGCCCTACCCTGGAGCTCCATTGATAGTGAACAGCAAGCACAGGCCTTGGCTAGCTGCATTCCCAATAATGACGCGATAGACTTTGGCGCACTTTCGATACTCGACGCCTGGAATGAAGATGATTCCGAGCTGCTCGATCTTCTCGTTTCAAACGAAGGCAACCGACGCCCCGACAAGCGACTTCTTCAGCATATTCTCTCCGCTCCGCTTCCTGAAGGTGCAATTATGCACGTCGAGGCCGACATCTACGCAACGTCTCCTGCCATGACAGCCATGCTTTGTTCTAAAAATGAATCAGTCGCCAAAACCTTGATGCTTCTCATGGAACTGGTCGGAACTTACTCCCTTCCTCCCGGGGCAACATACCCCATTGCCCATGACGACATCTGGCCCAAGGGCGATGGCTACGAAGCGACGGGCGATCTTGATTGCCTGGGCAACCAGTCAGCGGCCGAACAACAGAACGAAACCCGCTATGAACAGGCGCACTACAAATGCAAGCCCGCCACGACCATCGAAGAGCTCGAGGCGGTCGCACGGTTCGCCAAAAGTAGCTCATACGCCTCGTTTCGCACGGCAGTCAAACTCGCCCGGGCTGGATCCGCATCCCCAGCCGAATCCCTAATGTTTGCCGTTCTCGGAGCGCCCATGCGCTTTGGCGGATTCGGATGTTGCAGCCTGCCCATGGGAGGCCTGCAACTCAACCATCGAATCGACTTCGATACTCTTGCGGTCAACATGTCCTCGGGCATCCCCTATGCCATCTGCGACCTATATTGCCCGGCAGCCGGAGTCGACAACGAATACAACGGAATTGGGCATGAGCTTCAAAACGCTCGCATCCACGATGGCAATCGAAATAATGGCCTCAAGGCCATGGGCATCCACGTCCTGGTTATCAATCGCGACCAAATGAAAGACCTTGTTGCACTCGAAGCCTTCGCCCAAACGATGCATCGACTCGCAGGAGTCCGATTCCGGTACCGTATCAAGGGCTATCGCAAGCGACAGGCCGCTTGGCTCAACGCTCTGCGGGCCGGAACCGGCCTCGCGCCGGTCTAAACGGCGAATCACCCGTGCGCCGTCGAGCAGGGCTGGGCAGTTAGTTCAAATACGTATAAATGGACGCATTGAATTAGACTGTTTTGCAGCTATCTCTATACCATTCGCCCTATTTGAAGGCAGGGTAGACTTCAAAACAGCGCCATATGGACTAACTAAAGCTCCAAAACAACGTATCGGCATTGAATTGAGTAATTCGAGTCCTCAGAACTTATACGTATCTGAACTAACTGTCCACCTCGGATTTCGACGGCCGTCCAAACGCCCCCAAACGCCCTCAATTACCCTCCATTTGACAGCGGCAACAGGGTCGCTCACCATAGCAGGCGACAAATCAACGAAAGGATGAATATGGCAGCTGCACAGCCGCTTAAGATTCGCATGGTTGCCGGGCTTGGCAACCCGGGTGAGGAATATGCCGAGACCCGCCACAACGCCGGCTTTAAGGCGATCGATGAGCTGGCCCGTCAGGCCGGTGTCACGTACTGGAAAAACCAGGCCGGCGCCGAGGTCGCACTCATCAACATCAACGATCCCGAGGAAGAGGGTGGCAAGCGCCAGATCGTGCTGGTCAAGCCGCAGTCGTATATGAATACCTCGGGTGGCCCCATCTCCAAGCTCTGCCGCGAGTACAAGATCAAGGCCGAGGAGCTACTCGTGATTCACGACGAGCTCGACATCCCCGCCGGTGACGTGCGCGTCAAGGTGGGCGGTGGCCACGCCGGCCACAACGGCCTGCGCTCCATCATCGACAAGATGGGCAGCCGCGACTTTAGCCGTATCCGCACCGGCATCGGCAACCCTCCCGGCAAGATGGCCGTGGCAGACTATGTGCTCAAACAGCTGCGCGCCCGCGAGGCCGATGACTTCCAGGACACCTGCGCCCGCGCCGCCGACGCCGCCGGCCTGGCCATCGTGCACGGCGTGATCTATGCCCGCGACCACGTCAACGGCGCCGCCTCCGCCAACGGCAAGCACTAAAACTTACCGTTTAGGGACAGGTTTATTTTGGCAGGTTTTATCTGCGGAAACGCCCCGGTGGCCGCATCGCAATAAACCCCGCGCCGCCATACACGCATAACACCCCAAAGGGGGCCGGCCTCATCACAACCCGAGGCCGGCCCCCTTTGCCGTTTTGCCTGATAAAACCGACCAAAATAAACCTATCCCTATTTGGTAGGTCGAAGTGGATAAGCCCTTTTCCCAACCGCCGAAGACACACGTAAACGGCATGTCCATGAGGGTATAATTTGCACCGTATGTCTGCACAACGCCTGTGCGCGTACGGTTTTACTCGGGCTGCCGTCCATTTCCGTGGAGGCACGGTTCGGCCGCCCTAACAAGAGAGGGGTTCTATGTATAAGATCCTGGAGAAGACGCAGTTCTCGGAGAAGGTGTTCAAGTTCCGCATCGAGGCGCCCGCAATCGCCAAGCATGCGCACGCTGGACAGTTCCTCATGGTTCGCGCCAACGAGACGGGCGAGCGTGTCCCGTTTACCCTGGCCGGCTGGAACGGTGACGAGGGCTGGGTCGAGTTCATCTTCATGGTGATCGGCAAGACCACCGAAATGCTTTCCACCTACGAGGCCGGCGAGTCGCTGCGCGACGTCGTGGGCCCGCTGGGCGTTCCCACCGAGATGGCCGAGGGCCCCTGCGCCGTCATTGGCGGCGGCGTCGGCCTGGCAATTGCCTTCCCGGTCGCCAAGCACCTGGTCGAGACCGGTCACGAAGTTCACGCCATCATGGGCGCCCGCACCAAGGACCTCCTGCTCATGGAGGACCAGTTCCGCGAGCTCCTCGACGAGGACCACATCCACATCACCACTGACGATGGCTCCTACGGCGAGCAGGGCGTTGTCACCGCTCCGCTGGAGCGCCTGCTGCAGGACAAGGCCGTGAGCCAGGTCTTCTGCGTCGGCCCCGTTCCGATGATGAAGTTCTCGACCCTCACCGCCCAGAAGTACGACACCCCCATCACCGCGTCCCTCAACCCCATCATGGTTGACGGCACCGGCATGTGCGGCTGCTGCCGCGTCGAGGTGGGCGGCGTGACCAAGTTCGCTTGCGTCGACGGCCCCGACTTCGATGCCACCCTGGTCGACTGGGATGACCTTCGTGCCCGCCAGGCCGCTTACCGTTCCGAAGAGGGCGAGTCCCTCAAGGCCTATGAGGAAAAGAGCTGCGCATGCCACTAGTTAACGGTCGTTTCGTTGCCGATATGAAGTCGCCCCGCACCCCCGATAACGAGGAGCCGGCTGCCGAGCGCGCCTGCGACTTCCGCCCCGTCGACAAGGGCTTCACCGAGGAGATGGCGCTGGCCGAGGCCGAGCGCTGCCTCAACTGCAAGAAGCCGTTCTGTGTTGAGGGCTGCCCCGTCAACATCAACATCCCCCGCTTTATCGAGCAGATCCGCGCGAAGGACTTCGGCGGCGCTCTCGATACCATCCGCGAGGACTCCATGCTTCCCGCCATCTGCGGCCGCGTCTGCCCGCAGGAGAACCAGTGCGAGGGCAAGTGCATCCGTGGCAAGAAGTCCGAGCCCGTGGCCATCGGCCAGCTCGAGCGCTTCCTGGGTGACCGCCCCGAGCTCGCCTCCACGCCCAAGATGGCCCCCAAGAACGGCAAGAAGGTCGCCGTCGTCGGCTCCGGCCCGTCCGGCATCACCTGCGCCGGCGAGCTCGCCCGTAACGGCTTTGACGTTACCGTCTTTGAGGCCTTCTTCACCGGCGGCGGCGTGCTGGTCTACGGCATCCCCGAGTTCCGTCTGCCCAAGGCAGTCGTCAAGCGCGAGATCGACGGCCTGGAGGACATGGGCGTCAAGTTTGAGTACAACTCCGTCGTGGGCAACATGGCCACGGCCGAGGAGCTGTTCGAGCAGGGCTTCGACGCCATCTACGTGGCGACCGGCGCTGGCCTGCCCAAGTTCCTCAACGTCCCCGGCGAGAACCTGCCCAACGTCTTCTTCGCGAACGAGTACCTCACCCGCGTGAACCTGATGAAGGCCAACAAGTTCCCCGAGTACGACACCCCCACCAAGCACGGCAAGAACGTCGTCGTCTTTGGTGGCGGCAACGTGGCTATGGACGCCGTCCGTACCGCCAAGCGTCTGGGCGCCGAGCACGCCATCATCGCCTACCGTCGTACCGAGGACGAGATGCCCTGCCGTCGTGCCGAGCTGCACCACGCCAAGGCCGAGGGCGTCGAGGTTCTGCCGCTCGTTTCCCCGCTCGAGTTTGTCGCTGGCGAGGATGGCTCCGTGTGCGCCGTCAAGGTCCAGAAGATGGAGCTCGGCGAGCCCGACGAGTCCGGTCGTCGTCGCCCGGTGCCCATCGAGGGCGCCATCGAGGAGATCCCCTGCGACGTCGCGATCTCGGCTATCGGCACCAACGCCAACCCCTTCGCTGCCAAGATCGGCGGCAAGATGGAGCTCAACAAGTGGGGCTACATCGTCGCCGACGAGGAGACCGGCCAGACCACCGATCCCCGCATCTGGGCCGGCGGCGACATCGTCACCGGTGCCGCTACGGTCATTCTGGCGATGGGCGCCGGCAAGAAGGCCGCCGCTTCCATCACCAAGAGCCTGCTGGGCGAGTAATCACCTGCAGCGCTAGCCACCAAACGGCAAAGTCCCCGTCGAGCACACGCCCGGCGGGGACCTTTTCTATGCCGGCCGTCCAAACCACCACGATGGGGACAGGCACCTTTGTGGTGGCTTGGGGCTTGCCTGGTCGTTTTGTCTCAATCTGTAACAGCTGGAGTCCGTTGAGCCTTGCAGTTGTTACAGATCGAGATATTGTGCCGGCCGCCCACGCTGCATCTCAATCTGTAACAGTTAGAGACCAAATATGCCGCCTGATGTTACAGATCAAGACGTTGGGCTGACGGCCGAACGATTCATCTAAATCTGTAACAGTTAGAGCCATTTTCGCTGGCTTGGTGTTACAGATCGAGACTATGCAAAAGGCGAGGATAGGCACTGCCGCCAAGGCCTTCCCCTCCGCCTAAAACAAAAACCACCACAAAGGTGCCTGTCCCCTTTGCGGTGGTTTTGGTCGGTTAGCCTTCGAGTTGGGCCACCTTGTAGCGGTAGGCCGCGGCGATGACGTCCTTGCAGCCTTCGCGACCCAGCTTGGCGCGGTTGACGACGATGTCTTTACCGCTCGTCATTTTCCACTTGCCGGCACTGTAGCGCTTGTAAAATGCCTCTCGCGCCTTCTGCTGCTGCTTGACCAGCTTGGCGCCCTTCTTTTTGTTGAGGCCACGCTTCTTGCGCACGATCTCGACACGGTCCTCAAAGGGTGCGGTCACCAACACGGCAATGTGGTTGGGGTTGTTACGCAACAGGTAATCGGACAGGCGGCCTTCGATAATGCAGCTCTCGGTCTCGCCCAGGTCCAAAATCACCTGGCTCATCTTCTGGAACAACTTGTCCGAGTACGAACGCGCGTCGTAGCGGTCGGGCAGGAACGCCATGTTCTCCACGGCCAGACGCTCGTCGTAGGCGGCCATCTTGTCGAGCGACTCGCCCGCGCGCAGCGACGCACGTACCAGCAGCTCGTTATCGTACAGCGGAATCCCCAACTCGTCGGCAAGCATGCGGCCAATCTCGTGGCCCTCGGCGCCAAAGTCGCGCGCGATGGTAATGACCACAGGATTCTTCTTGTTCTCCAGATCGCTCATCGCGATTCCTTTCTAACAAATGAGAAAAGGCAATTCCTGATTCCCATTTTGTCACTTACGACCGTCCTGGTTTCCCAAGTGCGGCAGATTGCCCCGAAAGAGGAGCGCCGCGTACTAAATGTACGCAAGCGACGATTGAGGGGCAAGGTGCCGTGCTTGGGGAAGCAGGACTATGCGGCCACGATGCGGCGTTGATATGCCCTCACCAGCAGCGAGATACCAAAGTTGAGCACGAAGTACATCGCAAACACCAGGCCGTAGAGCATAAGCACCTGCGACAGGTCGATCGCGTGGGCCATCACGACGTTTGCCGTGTACATGAGCTCGGCCACGTTAATGCCCGAAAGATACGAGCTGTCCTTGATGACGGTCGTGCACTGGCTAAACAGCGCCGGAATGATCGTCTTAAATGTCTGCGGCAGAATGATGTAGCGCATGGTGGCAAAGAAGCCAAAGCCCTGGCTCTGCGCTGCCTCAAACTGGCCGCGCGGAATCGAGTTGAGGCCGCCGCGCACAATCTCGGCCATAACAGCGCTGGTAAACAGCGTAAAGGCGATGGTCGAAATCACAATGTCCAAACCCTGCACCGTAAAGTAGATAAACAGGATCCACAGCAGGTTCGGCGTGCAACGGAACAGCTCGATGTAGGCACTCACCAAAATACGAAACGGGCGGGGCGCATAGCTTTTAACGAGCGCCAGCACCGTGCCAAAGATGAGCGAGAAAAAAATCGACAGCGCCGAGATCTCGATCGTCTTAACAAAGCCGCCCCAAATGTAGAGCAGGTTGGTCGCGTTGAAGATTTCCATGCGCTAGGCCTCCTCTACGTTGTCGAGCCCCAGCTCGGCGAGGCTCACGCCGCGCGGACGCTCCTTGGAGCGGCGCTCGAGCCACTGCACCAGCATGGCGAGCGGAAAGCAGATGATGAAGTACATAAGGCAGCAGACGATGTATCCCTGCAGGTAACCGTACAGGCTCACAAAGTTGTCTGAACGGTACATAAGGTCGCCGCCGGCCACAAGCGCCAGCACCGACGTGTTCTTGACTAGGTTGAGTGCCTGGTTACACAGCGGCGGCAGAATGATCTTGAATGTCTGGGGCAGCACGATGTACCAGTACGCCTGCGCACGGGTGAAGCCCTGGCTCTGCGCCGCCTCCATCTGACCGCGCGGAACCGCCTCGATACCGGCGCGGATAACCTCCGAGATGTAGGCCGCGTGATACAGGCCCACGCCCAAGAAGCCCAGCACGAACGGCGCGATGCGCACCGGCTGGTCGGCACCGGTTATGGCCTGCAAAAACTGCGGACCAGCCATGTACATAAAGAGCACCTGCACGGGCAACGGGGTGTTCTGGTAAAACTCCACGTACACGCGGCTTATGGCGCGCAGCACGCGCGAACGGGTGGTAGAGAACACACCCAGCAGCGTGCCCAGCACCAGCGACAGCAGCAGACCGGCAACGACCACCTGTAGCGTCACGCCAAAGCCCTCCCAGAAGGGCCCCATGTTTTGAAATGTCGTCGACCAACGGTCGGCGTCAAATAATCCTTCGAGCATTTGATTCCTTCCTTGGACGATGCGCCTATACAAGACCCCAGGTCTTGACCTCTTGGTCGAGCCAGCCGTCGGCCAGACGATCGCAAATCACCTGATCGACCACGGCCGAAAGGTCGCAGCCCTTCTTGGTCGCCACGCCGTAGCCCTGCTCGCCAAACTTGACCTCGGGCTGCAACAGCTCAACGGTCTCGTTCATGTAACCGGCCAGCGTGGAGCGGTCCATGGCAAAGACGTCGATATTGCCGGCGTCGAGCGAACTCTTGATGATGGGATAGCCACTAAAAGCCCTAAACTCGGGCTTACAGCTAAAGCCGTTGTCCTTGATCATCTGCTCGATCAGGCCCTGCGTGGTGGCACCCTGGCTCACGCCGATGACCTTGCCGTCCAGGTCCTCAATCGAGGTAAAGCCCGAACGCTTCTTGACCATGAGTCCCACGTAGTCGGTGCGGTACGGCGTCGAGAAATCCCAGCTCTTCTTGCGCTCGTCGGTGATGGTGTAGGTCGCCGCGACCACGTCGAGTTGGCCGTTATCGATCAGCGGGCCGCGTGTCTTGGGCGTTACGTCGGTAAACTCGACAAGCTCCTGGGCACGGGCTTCCTTGTAGCTCACGCCAAAGACAGCGGCGGCGATCTGGTAGCACAAATCGACTTCCATGCCCTCAAAGCGGCCTTTGGCGGTGTCGTAATAGCCGTAGCCGGGAACATCTTTCTTGACACCGGCATTCAGATGGCCGCGCGACTTGATGGCCGCAAGCTTGGATCCCTTGTCGGAACCCTCGCCGCTGGTGGAGTTGCCGCAACCGGTGAGCGCGGTCCCCGTCAGCGCGAGCATGCCGGCGCCCGCCAGCTGCAAAAAGTGACGGCGCGACACGGCCGCCCTCGTCATATCCGTCATGTCCATCACCGCGCCTAGTGCAGAATCTTGGACAGGAACTCGCGGCAGCGCGGGTTCTCGGGGTTATCGAAGAAGTGCTCGGGCGTGCCCTCCTCCAGGATGCGGCCGTCCTCCATAAAGATGACGCGGTCGGCCACCTGGCGCGCAAAGCCCATCTCATGCGTCACGCAGATCATGGTGATGTCCTCCTGCGCAAGCTCAATCATAACGTCCAGAACCTCCTGGACCATCTCGGGGTCGAGCGCCGAGGTCGGCTCGTCAAACAGGATGATGGGCTGCTTGGTACACAGGGCACGGGCGATGGCGATGCGCTGCTGCTGACCACCCGAGAGATTCTGCGGATACTCGCCGGCCTTATGCGCCATGCCGACGCGCTTGAGTGCGGCGATGGCGATCTCGGTCGCCTCCTCCTTGCTCTTCTTTTGCAGCTTGATGGGCGCGAGCGTCAGATTGCCGAGCACCGTCATGTTGGGATACAGGTTGAACTGCTGAAACACCATGGAGCTGTACTTGCGAGCCATCTCCAGGTGATTCTTTTTGGTGAGCGGCGTACCGTCGATGACGACCTCGCCCGACGTAGGCTCCTCCAGATAATCGACGCAACGGATGAGCGTCGACTTACCCGAACCAGAAGGCCCGATCATTACGAGCTTCTCGCCGCGCTTGACGGTGAGGTTGATATCTTTGAGCACATGCAGGTCGCCAAAGTACTTGTTGAGATGCTTGATCTCGATCATGTCTGCCATGAATGTCCCTTCCCTGCGTTTACACGAGTTGAACTATTGTACGGAAAGAACCACGTTTCCGCAGCCCACGCTACATCCCCGTAAAGAACCCGCAACCTTCCGCCCACTCATTGGGCACAGACTTAAATGAGTACCCCCCGTGGGTACTCATTTAAGTCTGTCCCCAATGAGCACCGAAAATAATACAACCGCCCTTGTTGAGCATAAGTCAGCGAAAACCCGTACACGCGAGCAAGGTGACGTGAAATGAAAGGGCGCAGACCTTATGGTCGCGCCCTTGAAATTGAACGTCAGATTGCCGTGTGTACGGGTTTGCAGCGTCGAGCCGTTACGCGGTTTGGTAAAACCGCGTAACAAATTACGCGAGTTTGGCTCCAACGATCTTTGCCGCGGCCGGCTTATCGAAGTTGCCGCCGGTGGCCTTGCCGAGTGCACCCATAACCTGGCCCATCTGCTTCTTGGACGTAGCGCCCAGCTCGGCGATAACCTGCTCGATCAGGGCCTCGAGCTCCTCACCCGAAACCTGCGCGGGCAGCAAGCTCTCCAGAATCTTGACCTGCTCGGTCAGGTTGTCGGTACGCTCCTGGTCGGTGCCGGCCTTGATGGACATCTCCAGCGTCTCGCTCGTCTGCTTGATCAGACGCTTGATCATGCTGTTGACGTCTTCCTCGGTCACATCGCGGCGCTCGTTGACCTCGATATTCTTCACCTCGGCCTTGACCTGGCGAATGATGGACAGGCGAACCTTGTCCTTGGCCTTCATGGCCGCGATCATTTCCTTCTGCAGCTCTTCGTTGGTCATCTGCAAATCCTCTCTAATAGCGTGGGCGGCACTCGCGCGAGCACCGCCCCATGATTACTCAGTCGTCGACGAATCGTCGGTCGAACTCTTGGTAACGCCCTTCAGACTCACGTTATAGGGTACGTCCTTGGGCATGGGGTTGACGGTGATGTCGGCATCCTTCTTGTACTGCTCCAGCCACTCGCTGTACGCAGTGCTGGCCGCTTGCGTCTTCACCACGTTGGAGACGTACTTTTTGATGGCCTTGGGCACCTGGTTGATGTCATCAACCTGATTATCGACATGGAAGTAGTCGGTGCACTTGATGATGTGGTAGCCATAGGTCGACTCGATGACTTCGCTCACGTCGCCCTTGTTGAGCCCCTCGAGCGCCGTCTGGTAGCTGTCGACAAAGGTGGTGAGCTTATCCCAGCCCACATCGCCCTTCTTCTCCTTGGAACCGGTGTCCTCGGAGTACTGCTCAACGGCGTCCTCAAAGCTCAGCTCACCGGAGTTGATCTTGTCCAGGCACTCCTGCGCCTTGGCCTTGGCGGCAGCCTTGTTCTCGTCGGAAGCGTCGGAATCAACCTTGATCAGGATGTTCGACGAGCGGCGGGCGTCGTTGTAGCTGGACAGGTTTTCGTTGATGTAATCGACGATCTCGCTGTCCTTGGGCTTGCTCGTGGGCGCGACGGCATCCTTGAGTTTCTGCTGCGCCAGACTCTCCTTGAGCGAATCCTTGTAGGTATCCTCGGTATAGCCGTAGGTCTTGAGGGTCTTCTTAAAGGCCTTGGCACCGCCCGCGCTCTTGCATGCGTCCTTCCAAGCCTTCTCGACCTCCTCGTCCGACACCGTCACGCCGTTCTCCTTCTGTGCCTGTTGAAGCAGAATCTGCTGCGTGTAGGAGTCGATGAGTTGCTTGCGGTACTTCTTGGGCGTGAGGTCGTTGTCGACCAGGTACTGCGCCCAGTCCTTGTCATTGGTGTAGCCGTAGGACGTGCGCATGCTCATGATCTGCTTGGTCACGGTGTCCTCGGTGAGGTTGGTGCCGTTGATAGTGGCAGCTACACCGCCGGTAAGCTTGTAGCCCGAGGTATCCTCTGCCTGCGACATCAGGCCGGAGCACGCCATGGCCGAGACGGAAAGCAGCATTGCCAGCACGCCGATGACCACCAGAACGATCTTGACGGTCTTGGACACGCGGGTCTTGCGCTGCTTCTTGCGAGAGCTGGAGGCGGCGCGAGCCTGCTGCTCGGGCGTCGGCTCGGGTGCGGGGTTCTTTTTCTTATTTGCCATAGTTGGCCTTTCGCATAACGAATCGAACAAACGCCATTGTGTCACAACGCAGCCCCCGCGGCACGCTTGGTGCATTGGGGACAGGTTAATCTGCACCATTTTGGTGCAAAGGGGACAGCTCTGGCAGCCGGCACCTTAGAAGTGGCGGCGGATGGCGTCGACCATGCCCTGGGACGTGGTCTGGCCGAGCACGTCGGCTGCGGCATCGG
>CATWVA010000012.1 GCA_958354105.1 uncultured Collinsella sp. | reverse complement strand
AACTGCGGGAATGGCCTATTTGCTCAATGTGTTCGGCTGAGATCGGAAATCAACCTTTAAATGCACTAATATTAGAGGCGTGATGTCTGCAGTGCCCATTTGTTACTTGACCTGCTGTTGAGTTGGTGGCCGACGTCCCGCTCGTATGGGTCTCAAACAGAATGGGGCAGCCATGGCTCAACCCAAGATCCTTCTCACGCGTATCGATGACCGTTTCATTTACGGGCAAGACGTTGAGCTGTGGAACGAAGCCGTGGGTTCCAATCTTGTCTTAATCGTCAACGATGAGATCGCGGCGGATTCGTGCCAATGGGCACCCATGAGGGTGGCGGCGCCAGAAGGCGTTTGGACGCGGTTTTTCTCGGTGCAAAGGACTATCGACATCATTTATACCGCAACGCCGCGCCAATGGATTCTCATCATGGTGGCGTCGCCCACGGATGCACTCGCGCTGGTTAAGGGCGGTGTGCCAATAACCAAGATCAGCATCGGCCATATGCGGGCGAGGGAGGGCAAGCGCTCTGCAACGCCTGCCATTGCCGTAGACGATACGGACATCGCCGCCTTCAAAGAGTTGCAAAAGCTCGGCATAGAGCTAGAAATCCGTTATCTCCCCAGTTCCGCCCCCGACTCCATTGGCAATCTGTTCAACTGATCCCTTGGGGACGGAGGAAAACGGATCATTTTGCCCTTGCGAGGGATGCGCGCGATGCCGCCTGTCAAAAACTATGCCCATTTACTACGTTTGGTCGGCTATCGCCGAGCATGTCGAATTTGAGAAAAACAAAACCGCAGGTAGACAGCTTGCGAATTTAACAAAAACCGGTGCATGGTCGAGCATCCCGGGCTAAACGTAGTAAATGGGCATAGTTTTGATATGTCACTCATACAGTCACAGAAAAAACGAGCCTAAAAGATGAAAAAGCGCCCGCTGGCGGTGGTGCCGGCGGGCGCTGCTGTGCGATATGTCGCGTTGCGGGCTTAGTGCCTCATAAAGTGGTACTCGATCACATTGCTGTAGGGGTGACCCGGGCCCACAATGCCCTGCGGGAACAGCGGCTGGTGCGGCGTGTCGGGGTACATCTCTGCCTCGAGGGCAAAGCCGGCGCCCCAGCCATAGTTGGCATCGTCCTTGGCATGCTCGTCTCCCAGCCAATTGCCGGTGTAGAGCTGCACGCCCGGGGCGGTGGTGTAGTAATCCAGCTCGCGACCGGTCCACATTTCCTCGACGTGCATCGCGCGGCGCAGATTGCGGCCGTACTGATAGCCGTCGATGCACAGGCAGTGGTCGTAGCCACGGGCCTGCTTAATCTGCGGGTCGTCGGCCTCCATACCGGGTGCGACGGGGCGCAGGCTGCGGAAGTCAAACGGCGTGCCCTCGACCGGAGCGATCTGGCCGGTAGGGATATTCTGCTCGTTAATGGGCAGGTAGTGGGCGGCGTTGGCGACAAAGAAATGTTCGCAGTCCATGCCGGCGTTATGGCCTGCAAGGTTAAAGTACGTGTGGTTGGTCATGGACACGTAGGTGGCGCGGTCGCTCTCGCAGCCATACTCGATGCGGAAGACGCCGGTGCGCGTAACGGTAAACACGGCCGTAAAGGTTCGGTTGCCGGGCAGGCCCAGCTCGCCGTCCTTAAGCGAGGTGGTCATGCGCACGGCGTTATGGACCTCGTCGAGCTCAACGTCCCACACACGTTTGTGCAGGCCGTGCTCAAGGTCGCTGTGCAGGTTGTTGGCGCCCTCGTTGGCGGGCATATGCCAGTCCGTGCCGTCGATGGCGATCGTGGCGCCAGCGGTGCGGTTTGCCACAGGGCCGATGGTCGCGCCAAAGCAGGCGGGGTTGTCAAAGTAATCCTCGAGCTTATCGAAGCCCAGCACCACATCGCGCACGTTGCCGGGAATGTCGGGCACATCGATACCAAGCACCGTGGCGCCATAGTCCATAATGCGAACGCAGATCTCGGGCCCGTCGAGGGTGTAACGATGAACGGGGGTACCGCACGGCGCGGTGCCGAAAAGCTCGGAAGTGATCATTTGGTTCCTAACATCGAGGTATTTCCGACAAACTGTAGCGCGAACAGGCGAGATTATCACTACACCCCACTAAAGCAGGGGGTATTTTTCTCAAAAAAGTGATGATTGGAGCTGTGCGGGCGTTCATTTTTGACGCGTACGAGTCTGATACAATTTGTTCGTTACTGTTTGAATGATATGCGCGCAAAGAACGGCGAGGATTCATCGTGATTAAGGCAGAGCGACAGGATAAGGTTCGTCAGCTGCTCGAGGAGCAGGGCACGGTCTCGGTCAAAGAGATTTCGGATGCGTTGGGCGTTTCGGACATGACGATTCGCCGCGACCTCGAAGAACTTGCGAGCCTAGGCGAGATTGAGCGCGTGCACGGCGGAGCCCGCAGTGCACAGGGCCGTCCGCACGCTATGTTGCGCCATGAGTATTCGCACAGCGAAAAGCGCACTAAGCATGCCGAGGAAAAGCTGCAGATTGCGCGCCGTGCTGTGGAGCTTATCGAGGAGGGCTCGACCATCTTTTTGGGCACGGGCACCACGGTTGAGCAGATGGCCTCGATGCTGCCGACGTTTCGCCTGCGCATTGTGACCAATTCGCTTTCGGTGTTTAACCTGCTCGAGGCGCGCGAAGACTGCGAGCTGTGCCTCGTGGGCGGTATGTACCGTCGCCGCACCGCCGCTTTTGTGGGACCAACGGCCGAGGATACCCTGCGCGCGCTGGGCATCGATGCGGCGTTTATCGGCGCCAACGGTATCTTGGACGGTGACGTATCCACATCCAACATGGACGAGGGCCGTATCCAGCAGCTTGCCTTTAGCAAGGCGGACTCGCGCTATCTGATCGCCGACTCCAGCAAGATCGGCAAGCGCGACTTCTATACCTTCTGTCGCCTGGACAATTTGGACGCCGTGGTGTGCGAGCCGGGTATTACCGATGCGGATCGCGCCGCCATCGAGGAGCACACGCAGGTCATCTGCTAGCTGATGCCGCGGGAGATATTGTATGTTTAGACCATTGCAATGGTCGGTATTTTTGTAGCTATAAGCTCATTTAAAGCTCGGTATTTTTGTATTATTAGATATATCTGAAGGTCGGTATTTTTGTAAACTAGCACGTAAATTATGCTGAGGTGAGATTATGTTTAAACGGAAGGCATATGATCGTCTGCAGGAGTGGAAAGAACGCTCGCAAGGGCGCACTGCGGTGCTTATTGAGGGTGCAAGACGCGTTGGCAAAACGACGCTCGTCAAGTGCTTCGCGCAAAATGAATACAAGGATTATCTGTACATTGACTTTTCGGCTGCTAGCAAAGCCACGCTCGATATATTTCTGAACCATCGTGAAGATGTCGATCTTTTTTTACGCATGCTTCAGCTGCAGTATGGTAAGGCCCTCGAACCGAGAGAGTCGCTGGTCATTTTTGATGAAGTGCAGCGGTTTCCCATCGCGCGCGAATACATAAAGCATCTTGTAGAAGACGGCAGATTTGATTACATCGAGACAGGCTCTCTTGTCTCCATCAAAAAGAATGTCGATAGCATTGTCATACCGTCAGAGGAAGAAAGAATCCCTCTCGAGCCCCTCGATTTTGAGGAGTATCTTTGGGCGACCGGAAAAGATCTTTATGCAGAAGAGATCCGTAAAGCGCGCGAATCTCGGACCGCGCTTCCGGACGGCGTTCATGCGACGTGCATGAGATTATTTGATGAGTATATGCTTGTCGGTGGTATGCCTCAGTCGGTCGACTCCTTTGTGGCAGAGAATGATTTTAGAGGATGCGACAGGGTTAAACGGCAGATTATCGCACTGTACAGGGAGGACATTGCCAAGTTTGGAGGTTCGGACGCTAGACGTGCGCGGGCGGTTTATGACGATATTCCGGGTCAATTATCTGCGGCAAATAAACGGTTCAAATTTGACAGCTTGGAGAAGGGGTCCCGTTTTGAGACATATGAGTCGGCGTTAATCTGGCTTGAGGATGCGCGACTGATTAACCGTTGCTATTTATGCAGTGATCCGAGCGTGGGTTACCGCCTGCACGAGGACGCGTCTTCGCTTAAATGCTATATGGCGGACACGGGATTGCTCGTGAGCTTGGCGTTTGATGATGGTCCGGACCTTATGGATGTTCATAGAGACATTCAATTTGGAAGAATTTCAATTAATAAAGGAATGCTAATCGAGAACATCGTGGCGCAGCAGCTTAAGAGTCTGGGGCATTCGCTTTTTTATTACAGCTGGCAGGAGCCTTCCAAAACAGAGGGGAGTCGGCCCAGAACGCGTGAAATTGATTTTCTTGTTTCGCGCGGCTTTGAAGACGCGGCTGGAAAACCGCGGGTCACTCCTGTTGAAGTTAAATCTTCCAAATCGTATTCAACAATCTCGCTTGACGATTTCGGCAGACGATTCGAACGACGAGTCGGAGAAGAGATAGTTCTTCACCCAAAACAGCTCAGGGCTGAAGGGCATAGGATATATCTACCTCTGTATATGACGATCTTTATCTGATCGACGGCATGCGGTCCTGTGGCTCATTGAGCCGCAGGACCGTGTATCGTTGGGAGTTTATTGTGATAATGCGCGCAAGCTAAGCCGGGGATCGAGTTTTCGGGATATGTCGGTGAAGTTCCGTCACCGCGGACTGGGTGTCCGTGCGCCCGACGAGGTCGTTGCGTGCCTAGAAGCCCCGAGCTCCAGAAGCCGTACGCTTGTTTCGGGCGTGCTGGTCGAATGCTCCAGCGTGAAAGACCTACGGGTGTAGCTTGCTCGGCCTGTTTGTCTCGATCTGTAACAGCTAGGACTGAAAAACTCGGCTACGTGTTACAGGTTGAGATTTTTCGGCTAGGTCTAATCTATTCATCTCGATCTGTAACAGGTGGGGGCGAAATAACCGGCTAACTGTTATAGATTGAGATTGAGAGGATTGGCCGGTACGTTTGTCTCAATCTGTAACAGGTAGACGCCCAAAACCGGTTTTAGTGTTACAGATTGAGACAATTCGGCCTGGTCAGTCCCTTTCATCTCAATCTGTAACAGTTAGGACCGAAAAACTCGGCTAGATGTTACAGATTGAGACAAACGGACCCCGACCCGCTCAAAAACAAAAAGGCCGGGGGCGGCGCGCCGTGTGACGTGCCGCCCCCGGCTGAGAAATGGGGACAAGCTATGTGAGTGGGGCAATGCCGCTCGTCGCAAGTCGCTAGTCCAGACGACGGGTCTGCGCCACGTGCTTATACCAGTATGCGCTTGCCTTGGGCGTGCGCTTCTGGGTTTCAAAGTCAACGTAGAAGAAGCCGTAACGCTTGTTGTAACCATTGGTCCAGGAGAACTGATCCTGCAGGCTCCACAGGAAGTAGCCGCCCACGTTGACGCCTACCTCCATGGCCTTGAGCAGCCAACGCAAGTGCTGCTCGATGTAGTCGATGCGCGGCTGGTCGTCCACAAAACCGTCCTTGTAGGGGTCCTTGTAGCCCATGCCGTTCTCGGTGATGAAGATCTGCTTGTAGTTGGGGTAGCGCTGCTTAATGTAGACGAGCAGATCGAACAGACCCTCGGGATAGATGATCCAGTCCCAGTCGGTGGTGGGGATGCCGGGCTTGTTCACATGCTCACCAATACCCTTAACGCGCCAGCGGCCGGTGCCCTTCTCGCCCGTACCGTTGTGGTGCAGGTCGTTCTCGCCGTCATAGGCCTTCAGGAAACGGCACTGGTAGTTGTTGACACCCAGGTAGTCGTTGTAGAGCGCGGCCTCGCGCATGATCTCGAGATCCTCCTCGCGGATCTCGATCGTGCCTCCGGAGACGGCAGCCAGGCGGTTGGCGCACTCGAGGGTGTCGGGGGCATAGTCGCCGCGGAAGGTGGCGTCGAGCAGGAACTGGTTCTGCAGCACGTGCTCGTTATTGGCGGCCTTGATGTCGGCGGGGTCGTTCTCGTTGAGCGGATACTTAAACTCCAGCGATTGAATGACGCCGATCTTGCCCTTAAAACCGCCGTTGTGGAAGGCCAGCACGGCCTTGGCGTGGGCGAGCATCATGTTGTGCTCGCACTGGAAGGCCTCGGCCAGATGAGCTTTGACGCCGCCGGGGAAGGTACCCTCGATGTAGGTGTTGGAGGCGTCCGCCCAGATCTCGTTAAAGGTGAACCAGTAGGTCACCTGGTCGGCGTACTCCTTAAAGCAGAAGGTGGCAAAGTCCACAAAGGCATCGATGGTCTCGCGGTTGAGGAAGTCGCCCTTCTCAAAGAGGGGAAGCGGCGTGTCAAAGTGATGCAGCGTGACGAACGGCTCAACATGGTGCTTATGGCACTCGGCGAAGAGATCGTGGTAGAACTGGACGCCCTCGGGGTTGATTTCGCCGGTGCCGTTGGGGAAGATGCGGCTCCAGGCAATGGAGAGGCGAATGCCGTTGATGCCAAACTCCTCGCACAGCTCCAGATCGACGGGGTACTGGTTGTAGAAGTCCGAAGCGGGATCGGGGGAGAAACGGCCTTGGGCTTCCAGAAAGTCGTCCCAGGCAACCTTGCCCTTACCGTGAGTGCGGGTCTCGCCCTCTACCTGGTAGGCAGCAGTGGCGCCGCCAAAGACAAAGTCCTCGGGAAACTGCGCAGGCGGATTGGTGACGCTAGCAGGATTAACGGACATGATGATCCAATCGTCTAAATCGAAGGGCCAGCCGGTCTTGGATGGTCGGCTGGCCCTGAGCGTTACTTACTTCGAAAGCTGCTCGGAGACGAAGGCGAGAGACTTGTCGCCGTTCTGGGAGAGCTCAATGTACTGCTTACCGCGGCAGGCGACGCATTTGTTGCCCACGCGCTCGCAGTCTTTCTGCAGGTCGGCCAGGTAGCTTGCGGCCTGCGGGGCCAGGACGACTAGGTCAAAGTCGGGGAGCATGTCCACGTGGTTGCCATAGGCCTCGGCAGCGGTTTCGAGGTTAATACCGCGCTCCTTGGCAGCCTTGGCCAGCGCGTTGGCGAGCAGACCCGAGGTACCGCCACCCTGGCAGAGCACGAGCACGCGCTTACCGTTGAGGTCGCTGGCGGTCGCTGCCTCGGCAGCGGGTGCTGCAGAAGCGGCAGGGGCGTCGGCCTTCACGGCCTCGGCAGCAGCGCCGGCGGCAACGCTCTTGGCATCGGCCTTGCCCTGGAAGGCGTCGTTGAGCTTGGCGGCCTTCTCGGCGTTCTTGGCGGCGAGCTCCTCCTGGGAGATCTCGGCCTCCTCGGCGCACTTCTGGGCGTCATAGGCACGGAAGAACGGGTAGTACAGGACAAAGTCGACGACCAAGATGAGGGCGAGCATCACAAAGGCGAGCGGCTGGAAGCCCAAGCCCATGATGGTGCCGATGGGGCCGGGGACGGTCCAGGGCAGGGTGTACATAAAGCCGTTCATGCCCAAGAAGTCGATAAAGATCTTGAGGATCCAGATGTTGGCGATCGGGGCAAAAACAAACGGGACAAAGAAGACGGGGTTGAGCACGATAGGCGCGGCGAACAGCAGCGGCTCGTTGACGGCAAAGCACACGGGGACGATGGCTGCCTTACCGACGGCGCGCATCTCCTGAGACTTGGCCAGGAAGCAGAACATGAAGACCAGGACGAGCGTGGCGCCGGTGCCGCCCATGCAGACGACGAAGTACTGGGCACCCTGGGTCAGGACAGCGGAAGCGTGCTGGCCAGCCTGGAACGCAGCCAGGTTGTCGGTCATGTTGGCAACAAGGGCGGCGGCGATGGCGGGCTCGACGATCGAGGGGCCGTGGACGCCGACGAACCAGAAGAGGCTCATGGCACCGTAGATCACAGCGAGGCCGATGTAGCCGTCGGCGGCGGTGAACAGGGGCTGGAACACCTGGATGACGCCCTGGGCAAAGCAGAAGCCAAAGGCAGCGCGGAAGACGATGTCAAAGACCCAAAAGACGGTGATGCAGACGGAGAAGGGGATGATGTCCTTAAAGGTCTGCGAAATGTTGGGCGGAACCTGCTCGGGCATCTTGACGGTGATGTTGCGCTTAATAAAGAACTTGTAGATGATGCCGGTCACAAACGCAGCGATGAAGGCGGTCAGCAGGCCCTTGGAACCAAGGTAGGTGGTGTTGAAGCCGCTGGCGGCGTCCGTGGCGATCGTGTCGCTCGAAAGGAGCAAGAAGCCGATGATGGCCGCGCACATGCACGAGATGAAGTTGATCTGGTTGTTCTTGGGCAGATCACGGTTCTGGGCGTCGGCGAAGTGCTTGGCCGTGGTGGCGGCGCAGGCGATGGCCAGGATGCCCATGGAGTAGTTGTAGCACTTCCACAGGGCGTTGTTGATGTCATCGGGCCAGTAGAAACCCCAGATGTTGGGGACCGAGGCTACCAGGCAGAAGATGGACGAGAAGATGATGATGGGGATGACGGAGATAAAGCCGTCGCGGATCGCCTTGAGGTACTTGTTGCGGGCGATCGCGTTGAAAAAGGGCTGGCCTTTTTCGATGGTGGCGATGAGTTGCTCCATGCAAAGCTCCTAATAGTCGGTGGGTTAGCAACGATGGTAGCTTTTGGTGTTTGGTTGCCAAAATGTTGACGTTGCCATTTTGCGACACAAAAAAGACGCGAACCGGTGGCCCCTGTGCCTGTGGACCGCCGATTCCTTGCGCGTAAACGTTTGAGCCGCCCGGTGGCTCTGTGTTTGCACAATGGCAACGTTAACATTTGGGCGACAAAAGCCGTTCGGGGACGCGGGATTGTCGGTGAACGGTAGGTTTTGGGTGGTGAGCGTATGGCGGAGGAGGCGTTAGATATACTTAAAGACGTTTCATTTGACTGCGTAGGGTGCCACCAATGGCATCGTTGACATAGAAAGATCGACCTATGGCCGCTGTTAAAAAATCGGTTTCCGTTAAGGACGTGGCGCGTCTCGCGGGCGTCTCGGAGCAGACAGTCTCGCGTACGGTGCACGATTCGCCCAGCGTGCGCCCTGAGACCAAGGAGCGCGTGCGTGCCGCCATGCGCGAGCTGGGGTATCGCCCCAATTTTGCCGGTCGATCGCTGCGCCGCGGCAAGTTTAAGACTGTCGGCGTCGCCATGTTCAACATTACCGGCACCGGCAACCTCGACCGTATGGAGGGCTTTGCCGCCGCGGCCGACAAACATGGCTATGCCATCACCCTCACTAAAGTAGACGGGCATCCGTATACCCTCGAGAGCGCATCGTCGCGCATGAGCGCGCTGCCGGTGGATGGCATGGTTGTGATCATGAATCGCATGCCGGCGGACTTTGGCACCTTCGAGCCGCTGCCCGGTATGCAGACGGTGCTCGTTACCATGCTGGAGCACCCGCTCTGTTCAACAGTCGATAACGACCAGTTCGATTGCTCGCGCCAGGTGGTCGAGTACTTGCTGGAGCAGGGGCACAAGACCGTGCACTTTATCTCGTGTCCCGAGCGCTCGCTTTCGGGCATGCGTCGCGAGGAGGGCTGGCGCGAGACATTGCGCGCGCATGGTATTGAGCCGCCGCGACTCGTCCGTGGCGATTGGACGGCACAGAGCGGATATGCCGCCGGCCAGGTGCTTGCGGACGATCCGAACTGCACAGCCATTTATGCTTCCAACGATGCCATGGCCTACGGCTGCATTCGCGGGCTCGAGTCGCGCGGGAAGCACGTGCCCCAGGACGTAAGCGTGGTGGGTGTTGACGATAGTTTGGGCGATATCGTGCCCGATCGTCGCCTGGCTACGGTGCGCTTTGACAACAAGCGCGTCGGCATGTGGGCTGTCGACAAGATTGCCGGCGCCGAGGGGGTTGCGTCTGGCGTGGAGCACATGCTGATCCCCGGCATACTCGTAGAGGGTGATACGGTGCGCGATGTACGCTAGGGTGTGGACCTGTTTGGGTTGCCACTAATTGTGTTCGATATTGTTCGCATTGGTTTAAAAACCGTTCACGGGCGAAAATCGACCGTTCATAGCTCGAAATTGCGTTTTGCTTTGTTCTGTTTTGTTTGAATGTTAATGTTTCTGTCATACACAACGCAGCGCGTATGCCCGGACGCGATGCTCTCCATTGGTTCATATGTGAAAGGAACGCAATATGGCAACCAAAGAAGAAATCTCGATGGTTGGATTCGAGATCGTCGCATACGCGGGTGACGCCCAGACTGATCTGCTTGCAGCGCTCGATGCTGCTCGCGAGGGTGATTTTGAGAAGGCCGAACAGCTGCACAAGGATGCGAGCGATGCACTTATCGGCGCCCACGACACGCAGACCAAGCTGCTTTCGCAGGAGGCCGGCGGCGGCGAGATGGAGATGACCTTCATCATGGCCCACGCTCAGGATACTCTCATGACCACCATGATCCTGGAGAAGCAGACCCGCTTTACCATCGATGCCTATAAGCGCATCGCCGCACTCGAGGCTAAGCTCGCCTAACGAGCTCTCACAACCAAGTCCCCTTCCAAAAGCTCTGCAGCTACCCACGGCAGGGCTTTTTCTGCACTCCTCCAAGTTGCGGTGAAATAGGGACTGAATAGGGACCGGCGGGCGCAAAACAATCCCTATTCCACCGCAACTCATCCCGAAATAGTCATTGGGGACAGTCTTGGTGCCCGTTCGTCTTGCCGTTCGGTTTTTCGATGGGTGGGTATACTTTCCACCGCATTACAGACCGGACTGAGGAGGTATCCAAATGCCGGATAACGGGTCAATACAAAAAAGAGACGCGCACGAGATGGCTCATGGGCGTCCTGTCCAGATAACCGAGCACACGACGGTAACCGAGCTGCAGCCCAGCCTGTCCGATGTCGTGTGCGCAAACAAAAAGCTGCAGATCGGTATCATCGTTGCGCTCGTGGTACTGGCCTTGCTGTCGGGCTTTGTGGCTCGTCCGCATTTTGCCGATACCAAGACTTGGGACTCCACCATCGAGGTTATCGACCAAAAGAAAGGTAACGTACTGGCGCTCACGGCCTCGTGCGTGGCGCTGTCTGCGGGCATTACCGCGCTGCCGGGTGATACGGGTACGCCGGTCGCTGAGCAGCTCGCACAGCTTTCAGGCAACCTTGGTATCGTGCTTGCCGTGCTATACCTAGAGAAATACTTGCTCATGATTTTGTGGTCGGTTGGCTTGGGCATCTTAATCCCGTTTGCGTTGGTGCTCTTTGCGGTGTCGCTTGGCATTCACGGGCGCTGGAGCACGAGCGCCGTCCTGCGCCGTGTGGCGACGCGCGTGTTGGTGGTTGCCGTAATCGGCATGGCGCTTGTGCCCGCGAGCGTATGGGTGTCGCAGAAGGTCGATGAAACGTATCGCGTAAGTATTGAGCAAGCTGAGCAAAAGGCAGCGGACGCTGCGAGTGCGGCAGACAGCGATAACTCCAAAGTAAGCAAGAAAAAGGCCGAGGCCACGGAGTCCAAAAACGTGCTCGAGCAGTTGACTGACGGGGCCTCGAGCCTGGTCACGTCGGTAACCAGTGGTGCCAAGCAGATGACCGACGAGATCGTGCGGCAGGTGACCGACCTCATCGAAGGCGTCATCGTGATGATCGTGACCTCGTGTGTGATTCCTCTACTGGTGCTCGTGGCGTTCCTATGGCTAGGACACGTGCTGCTGGGGATCGATATCTCTGGCCCGGCGAACTATTTGACGGGCCGTTTTCTGAGCGCTCCGTCCAAACATGCCAAGAAGAGCGGGCAGTCTGAGTAGGCGGCAAAGCGATCTTTGGAAGATCAACCGTAAGAAGGGCGGCCGAGACACGTTCTCGGCCGCCCTTTTGTTTGTTGAACACATGGTCGCTACGTCTGCGCCGGGCTCAAACGGTCGGCAATCATCCGTGAACGGTATTTGTTCAAAAAAGAACAAAGTTAAACAAATAATGGTTGCAACCTATGTTCGAATGTGTTCAAATAAACATGAACAGTGAAGAACCGCACATTCAGATGCCCGGACCTGAACGCGATTCAACACTTCCAAACAGAAACTACGCGCCTGCGTATCTCTCAAGGAGGATGTCATGAGGGTTGTAATCGCTTCCGATGCCGACGGCATGTCGATGAAGGAGTCCATCAAGGAGATGCTCATCGCCGACGGTCACGAGGTCGTCGACTATTCCGAGACCCCTGCCGCGGACTTTGTCGATTCCGCGACCGTCGTTGCCAAGGACCTGCTGGAGCACAAGGATTCCCAGGGCTTCGCATTCGATAAGTACGGCGTCGGCTCCTATATGGCCGCCGTCAAGATCAAGGGCATGGTCGTCGCCAACATTTCTGACGAGCGCTCCGCCTACATGACCCGCGAGCACAACGGCTCGCGCATGGTCACCATGGGCCCGGGCGTTGTGGGCACCGAGGTCGCCAAGAAGATCGCCCGCGAGTTCCTGCGCGCCCAGTATGCCGGCGGCCGTCACCAGATCCGTGTCGACATGCTCAACAAGATGGCCTAACGAGAGCCACCGAGAACTCGAACTTCTACCTCAACTTGTGAATTCAGACGAAAGGACGTTCTGATGAAGAAGACCATCGCAATCGGTTGCGACCATATCGTTACGGACGAGAAGATCTATCTGGCCGACCGCCTGGAGCAGGCTGGCTACAAGGTGCTCGACTGCGGCACCTACAGCCACACCCGTACGCACTATCCCATCTACGGTAAGGCCGTGGGCGAGGCTGTTGCCAGCGGCAAGGCCGACTTTGGCGTGGCCCTGTGCGGCACCGGCATCGGCATCACCAATGCCGTCAACAAGGTTCCCGGCGCTCGCTGCGCCCTGGTTCGCGACATGACCTCTGCCCTGTATGCCCGTCGCGAGCTCAACGCCAACATCGTGGGCTTTGGCGGCAAGATCACCGGCGAGTTCCTGATGGCCGACATCATGCTTGCCTTCCTGGAGGAGCCCTACGAGAAGACCCCCGAGCATGAAGCCCTGATCGCCAAGATCGATGCTTGCAATAAGGCCGACGCCGAGGCTCAGGCTGACCCGCACTTCTTTGACGAGTTCCTCGAGAAGTGGGACCGCGGCGAATACCATGACTAGCGGGTATCCGGCGTAATTTACTAGTCCGTTGACGGCTCGCGTTTCTGTGAGGGGGCGCGGGCCGGTTTTCTATCAGCCCCACTGACTCGGCGGGCTGGCGTACGAAAGGGAAGGCTCCTATGGAGTTTGTTCTTGATAACGGTTCTATTCGTGTGGCACTGAGCACGGCTGGCGGATCGTTCACTTCGATTAAAGCCAACGGTCGCGAGTACCTGTGGCAGGGTGACCCAGCGGTTTGGTCGGGCCAGGCACCCATTTGCTTTCCGATTTGCGGCGGCCTTCGTGATGGCCGCGCGATGACCATGGGTGGCCGCGAGGTCAAGCTTGCCCGCCACGGCTTTGCCCGCAAGCAGGAGTGGAAGCTCGAGGAGCAGAGCGACAACATGGTTGCGCTGAGCCTAAGCTCTGCCGACCATGCCGAGTTGCTTGAGCAGTACCCGTATCCGTTTAAGATCGTTGCTCGCTACAAGGTCGATTCGGAAAAGGTGGCCGTGTCGTACGAGGTGACCAATGAGGGCACCGAGGACATGCCGTTTTTTGTGGGTGGCCACCCCGGCTTTAAGTGCCCGCTCGACGAGGGCGAGTCCTATGACGACTATGAGCTCCGTTTTGATCAGCGTGAGGCCGCCGAGCTCTGTACTGCCGTTCCCTCGACGGGCCTGATTGATGTTGAGCATCGCAGTAAGAACCCCATGATCGACCAGAACCTGCCGCTTACCCACGAACTCTTCGACTTCGCGGAGACCATCTTTGATGTGCTCGAGAGCCGCGTGGTTACGCTGACCAAGAAAACCGAGGACAAGGGCGTGCGCCTGACGTTCCCCGATATGCCATACCTGATTGTGTGGAGCAAGCCCGAGGGCGACTTTGTGGCCGTGGAACCGTGGGGCGGCCTGTCTACCTGCTCCGATGAGGACGATATTCTGGAGCACAAGCGTGGCTGCCTGGTTGCCAAGCCGGGGGAGACCGTCATTCGCGGTATTGAGATCGAGATCCTTTAAAGAGCTATCGTATGTTTGGGGCGGGTCGTGCCGCCCCGGAACAGGAGTTCAATATGATTCTGACCGTTACCATGAACCCGTCGATTGATACGCGCTATCAGCTCGACAAGCTGGTCATTGACGACGTTAACCGCGTCACGCCCGAAAAGACCGCTGGCGGCAAGGGCCTCAACGTGAGCCGCGTGCTGCTGCAACTGGGAGACGACGTGCTCGCGACTGGTCTGCTTGGCGGCCACATGGGTGCCTATATGGCCGAGCTTATGGATGCCGACGGCGTCAAGAACGACTTTGTGCCCATCGCCGGTGAGACGCGCATTTGCCTGAATATTCTGCACGAGGGTAATCAGACCGAGCTGCTGGAGAGCGGCCCGCAAATCGCCCCGGCCGAGCTCGAGGCCTTTACGGCCAAGTTCGCCGAGCTTGCAGCGAAGGCGGACGTCGTGACGCTTTCGGGCTCGCTGCCGCGTGGCGTCGATGCCGGCTACTATGCCGAGCTCGTCAAGATCGCCGAGGAGGCGGGCGCCAAGGTGCTGCTCGACACCTCGGGTGCATCGCTGGAGGCTGCGCTGGAGTCCGACGCTAAGCCTGAGCTCGTAAAACCCAACCTGACCGAGATTAACGGCCTGCTGGGCACGTCCTTTACGACCGATGATGTCGATGCCCTGCGCAAGGCGCTTGCTGCCGATGGCCGTTTTGCCGGTATTCCCTGGGTTGTCGTTTCGATGGGCGCTGCCGGTTCGGTGGGCTTCCATGAGGGTCGCGCGTTCCGCGCCAAGACGCCCGCGATTGCGGCTGTGAACGCAACGGGTTCCGGCGACTCGACCATCGCCGGTTTTGCGCATGCCATTGCTGCTGGTGCCGACGACGTCACGGTGCTCAAGACCGCCAATACCTGCGGTAAGCTCAACGCCATGGATCCCAAGACCGGCCACCTGGTCATGGACCGCTGGGACGAGATCTACAGCAACGTTGAGGTCGTAGAGTTGTAGCGGTTGCGACTCCTAATAGAATGAGCGTGGATAATCTCCTGCTTTTGGTGCCCATGCGAGCTCAAAGTGGGAGATTTTCCACGCTCGAGTCATTAGTCGTTGGGGACGTTCTTGTTTGACTAGTCGTTTAAGAACGTCCCCAATGGCTACACTCAAAAACGGCGCCCGTCGGCGATGTTGCCGGCGGGCGCCGTTGTCTTGAAGACGAAATGATCCGTTTTCCTCCGTCTCCAAGGGATCATTACAGTGAGTCGATAAAGCGCTGTTGGGCGGCGCGGCCGGCTTCGTCCCACTTAAAGACGCCGGCGTTGTCGAGCACGTGGCCAAACACCACGCCGACCTCCTCGTGCAGGATGTCGATGGCGTTGTCCGCCGTAAGCTCGTCGGCACGGCGGGCATAGACGTCCTCGGCCCACGCGGCATGGCTGCGGCAAAGGTCGTCGCCCTCGAGCGCTGCGGCAAGGTCGTAGCTGGTATCGGCTTTGGCTGCCAGCAGGTGCTCGCGGACAGCGCCGAGCTCGGGAACCAGGCGCGGCGGAAGAATAGCCAGGCCCATAACCTCGATCAGGCCGATGTTCTCCTTCTTAATGTGGTGATACTCGGCATGCGGGTGGAAAACGCCCAGCGGATGCTCGTCGGTCGTGATATTGCAGCGAAGCGCCAGGTAGGCCTCGTAAATCTCGCCGCCGGCGTTGCCGCGGGAGTCGACGCGGCGGATGACGGGCGTCACGGTGTTGTGCGCTACGCCGTCGGCCGTGTGCGCGATAACGCCCGCAGACTCGTCGGTCCACTCGCGCCAGGCGAGGATAATCTTCTCGGCAGCGTCGAGCAGCTGAGCGCGGTCATGCGAGCGCAGGCGCAGCACCGAGAGCGGCCACTGCAGCACAGTGCCGGTGACCTGGTCAAAACCGGGCATGCTAAACTGCGAGACCTCGGCGGCATGCATCATGGGGAACTCGTGCGCGCCGCCCTGGAAGTGGTCGTGCGACAGAATCGAGCCGCCCACGATAGGCAGGTCGGCGTTGGAGCCGATGAAGTAATGCGGGAACAGGTCCACAAAGTCGAGCAGGCAGGTCAAGCCCTTGCGGTCGACGTGCATCGGACGATGCTCGGAGCTCATGGCAATGCAGTGCTCGTTAAAGTAGGCGTACGGGCTGTACTGGAAGCCCCAGCGCTCGCCATTAAGCTGAATGGGAATAACGCGTAGGTTCTGGCGAGCGGGGTGGGCGCCGCCGTCGGCTGCGGCGGAGCGTCCCGGGTAGCCCTCGTTTTCGATGCACAGCTGGCAGGCGGGATACTTCCCGCCCGTGTTCTTTGCGGCGCCGGCGGCAGCGATATCGCGTGGGTCCTTCTCGGGCTTGGACAGGTTGATGGTGATCTCCAGGTCACCCCAGTTGGTGGGGGTGCTCCATTTGATGTTGCGCGCGATGGCGGCACGGCGCACGTAGCCGGCGTCGCAGCACAGGCCGTAGAACCAGTCGGTTGCGGCGCGGGGCTCGTTGACGCCCATACGTCCGTTGAACTCCTCGTTTACAACCGAAGGCCTCGGCATGAGCGCACCCATGATGCGCATGGCGATGCGGTCGCGGCCTGACGCCGTGTCCTCGGCGGCACCGTTGGTAACGGCGGCCTCGGAAAGCGCGGCAAGCGTGCCCTCCAGGTCAAAGTCGGGGAGTGTATCGGGGTGCAAGAGCGAAATCTTCTCGGTCTTGAGTGCCCAAGCCATGTCGAGTGCGGGGCCCGTGGCGCCGATGCACTCCAAAATGGTGTTGTATGCCCAGATCCGGTCGTCCTGGCCGATCATCGATCGGTGGATGGCGTACTCGATCAGGTTCTGCGCGGCCTCTCGCACGTCAGTCATTACAGCCATGCCGCGTAAGCCCCCTTGTCAGAGATGGCGTAGTGACGGGCAGAGCCCTCGCCCAGCCAGCCGTTCATCTTGGCAATGAAGGTGTCGACCAGATCGAGCGGCACGAAGGCCTGGATGGTGCCACCAAAGCCGCCACCGTGAATGCGAACGGCGCCGCGGCCGTCGAGCACGTGCTCGGCCAGCGCCAAGGCATACATGGAAGGCTGTTCAGATCCCAGCTTGGCAACGACATTCTGCAGGTACATGGCAGAGCTGGCGCCGGACTCGCGCGTCAGGACCAGGAACTGGTCAATGTCGCCGGCGTTGAGCGCTGCCCAGCGCTTGTCGACCAGGCCGTTCTCGTACCAGTAGTGAACGGCGCGCAGGCAGGCGCGGTCGCCCAGCTTGGCGCGCAGCTCGGGGAGTTTAGCGTCAAAGTCGGCAATGTTTACCTCGCACAGGCGTGCCTTGCCAAACTCGGCGGCGACGTCCTGCATCTCGCGCGGAACGGCAGCGTAATCGTCGGTGGCTGCCACATGGTCGGCGCCAACCTTAACGAGCACAAGCGCATAACCGTGATCCTCAAAGTTGAGCTCGAGCTTCTGGGTCTTAGGCTGAGCCTGATCCTCAAAGTCCATGTAGGCGAGGCCGCCCAGGCACACAGCCGCCTGATCCATAAGACCGCAGGGCTTGCCGTAATAGTTGTTCTCGGTGCGCTGGCTCATCTGGGCGAGCGCGACGGGCTCAATGGCGGGCGCGCCCCAGAGTGCCTCCATGGCGCGGCCGTAAGCCGCCTCGACAGCGGCGGAGCTAGAAAGGCCGCCGCCCGAGGGGACGGAGCAGGTGAAGGCGAAGTCGAAGCCCTGGGGCTCAACGCCCAGAGCAGCGATTTCGTGGGCCATGCCGCGGACGAGGCTCGCGGACGTGCCCCTCTCGGACTCCTGAACATCAAGCGTGTCGAGCGTGACCTCAAACGTAGGATAGCCCTCGTCGGCGACGCGAATCTTGTTGGTGTCGGTCGCCACGGCAATGCCGTCGACGGCGACATCGAGCGAGCCGGCGATAACGTGGCCACCCTCGTGGTCGGTGTGGTTGCCGCTGATCTCGGAGCGGCCGGGCGCGTGCACATAGAGCACCTGGCGATCGCCGATGGGGCCAAACTCCTCCTCGAACAGCTTGGTGAGCGTGGCGAATGTCTTTTCGTCGGGGGTGGTCATGGGAGTCCTTTCCTTGGCGCATACTGACGAGTTTTCCGTCGAAGTGAGTACGTTAACAATCTGAAGCGACGTGAACTCAGCATCTACGATGCCGCACGTTACGGGCTATGTTAACGTACTCATAACACAACACTTATCACTTTTTGAGAATCTGGTAATCGGTAGAAATTCAGCCGTGAACGGTATTGCCGTATGGACTTATAGAGCAGAAGAGTTACGGATTGAAAAAGTAGAGTACGTTAACATGCGTCCGACGATAGCGGGCCTCGGCGCGGGATGTATTTCTGCCCGGGCCGGCATGCACGCTATTCAGATCTCGCAAGGGTGAAGGTGATCCTGTGGCAAGGCGCCCGTCCAACGATACCAGTTCGCGTCCGGTCTCCATGGCCGACGTCGCCCGCGCTGCTGGCGTTTCGCAGCAGACGGTTTCGCGCGTCGCCAACGGCTTGCCCAACGTTAACGAGCAGACGCGCCAGCGCGTGCAGGCCGCTATGCAAGAGCTCGGCTTTCGTCCGAGTTATGCCGGTCGCTCGCTGCGCGACGGCCGTTACCATTCGGTCGGCCTATGCATCAACGATGTCACCAAGTTTGGCAACCTCTCAATGATCGACGGCATCGCCAGCGCTGCTCGTGAGCATAATTGCGCCATCACGCTGGTCGAGATGTCCAAGACCGAGGAGTTTTCGCTTGCCGAGGCCACGCGTCGTATGGCCGCACTGCCGGTGGACGGCATCATCATCGGCATGAGTCGTATGGCACCCGATTTTGAGACGTTTGATCCGTTGCCGGGTATCGGCACGGTTATCGTCACCATGTATGCGCACCCACGGGTGACTACGGTCGACTCCGATCATTACGGCTGCTCGCTGCTGCTCATGGATCATCTGTTTGAGCTGGGGCACGAGCAGATTCGTTATATCGGCGGCCCGTCGTTCTCGGTCGACGAGCAATTTCGTCGCGCCGGTTGGCAGGATGCGCTCGAGCGTAAACACATTCAGCCGCATGCGCCGCTCGAGGGAGACTGGTCTGCCAACAGTGGCTACGAGGCCGGCAGATATCTGGCCGAGCACGACCGCACTATGACGGCGATTTACGCGGCAAACGACCAGATGGCAAACGGCGCAATTGCAGCGCTGCGCGATAGCGGCCTGCGCGTGCCCGAGGACGTGAGTGTGGTGGGCGTTGACGATTCACTCGATGATTTTGTGGCGCACAACGAGCTCACGACCGTGCGATTCGATTTACATCAGCGCGGACGCGAGGTGTTTGAGCATGCGGTTCCCGAGGCGGGTACGGCGGGCAAAACCGTTGCCATTCGTATTCCCGGCCAGCTCATTATTCGACATAGCACGGCGATACCGCGCGCATAGTTTGCGCAGGTAAACGGCGATTTATCGTATTTCAATAGCAATCGGTATGGATGCCGGCAGATAACAGCTGGGATACTGCCGAGTGTTATGATAGACGGGTTCTTTTGTCTATCTAGGAGGCTTTGCCTGATGGAGATCACCAAGGATATCCGCTACATCGGTGTCGACGATCACGACATTGACCTGTTCGAGGGCCAGTACGACGTGTCCGAGAACGGCATGGCATACAACAGCTATGTTATCTTGGGCGATAAAATCGCTGTCGCCGATTCGGTTGACGCTGGCTTTGTCGACGAATGGCTCGGCAACCTCGAGGCCGCGCTCGATGGCCGTACGCCCGACTACCTGGTCGTCCATCACATGGAGCCCGATCACTCCGCCGGTATCGCCGCCTTTATGGAGCGCTATCCCCAGGCACAGATTGTGGCCAGCATGGGCGCCTTCCGCATGATGGTCAACTACTTTGGCACCGACTACCCCGAGCGTAAGATAGTCGTCAAAGAGGGCGACGTGCTTGATCTAGGTGGCCACAGCCTAACGTTTGTCTGCGCCCCCAACGTGCACTGGCCCGAGGTGATCTTCTCCTACGAGTCTACCGACAAGGTGCTCTTTAGTGCCGACGGCTTTGGCAAGTTCGGCGCCAACGACATCGAGGACCCCGAGGGTTGGGCCTGCGAGGCGCGCCGTTACTACTTTGGCATCGTGGGAAAGTTCGGCAAGTTTGTGCAGACCGTGCTCAAGAAGGCCGCCGATCTGGATATCCAGATCATCTGCCCGCTCCACGGTCCTGTTCTTAGCGAGAACCTGGGCTATTACCTCGACACCTACAACACCTGGTCGAGCTACCAGCCCGAGGACGAGGGCATCACGATCGCCTATGCGAGTGTGTATGGCCATCTGAAGGCTGCCGTTGAGGAGCTCGCTTCTGCGCTCGAGGCCCGTGGCCAGAAGGTTTCCGTCTTTGACCTAGCTCGCGACGATATGGCCGAGGCCGTTGAGGACGCGTTCCGCTATGACCGTCTGGTGCTTGCCTCCATTACCTATCAGGGCGAGATCTTCCCGTTCATGAGCACCTTTATCCACACGCTTGCCGAGCACGCCTATCAGAACCGTACGGTGGCACTCGTCGAGGGCGGCTCCTGGGCGCCCACTGCCGCCAAGGTTATGACCAAGGAGCTCGAGGGCATGAAGGACATCACCCTGGCACAGAACAAGGTGACCGTCCTGGGTTCGCTCAACGACGCCTCGCGCGCTCAGATTGAGACTCTCGCCGACGAGCTTTCCAAGTAGCGATATTTCGCTTTTAACGAGCAAACCACCACAAAGGGGACAGGCACCTTTGTGGTGGTTTTTGTTTAAGCGCCGGCGATGACGAGATTTGGGTGGGCGCCGTCGACGATCTCGGCGATTGAGGTGGCGACGGCATCGTTGGGGTCACGGTCCATCACGATGGTGTCGACATCTGCCAGCTCGGCAAAGCTGTACATGCCGCGTCCGTTGACCTTGCTGGCGTCCATGAGGGCGACGCTTTGGCGGGCGGCGCCGACCATAGCCGCTTTGGTCTCGGCCATCTGCGGAAAGTCGGTGGTAAAGCCGCAGCCGGGAACAAAGGCGCCGGGGCACATGATGGCGAGGTCAGCGTGAACCATTCGCAGCGCCTGCATGGTGAGCGGACCGTACAGATAACGATGGCCTTTGCGCAGTGCTCCGCCCAGCATGGCAACATCGACCGAGGGCATGCTCTCGTCGATGTAATCAGCGATGGTGATGTCGGCCGTGATGACGGTGATGCCGTCGCGTTGGTCGAGGAGCCGGATAAACTCGAGAGCGGTGGTGCCCGAGTCGACGAGAAGCGTGTCGCCGTCATTGACGAGTTCGATGGCGCTTTGTGCGATGGCCTGCTTGGCGGCGACATTGACGTTGATGCGACGATCCTGCGTGGAGACGGTTAGGCGTTTGTGGAGCGACACGGCGCCGCCGTGCGTGCGGCGCAGTTTGCCGGACTCGGCGAGCGCGTCTAGGTCGGCACGGGCGGTAACGGAGGACACGCCAAAGGTCTGGGCGATTTCTGCCACTTGCACCGAGGCGTTATGTTCGAGCATCTCCATGATGGCGGCACGCCGCTCATCGGCGAAAGCTCGGGTTGTTGCATAGGCCATATCCGCTCCATCATCGTCTGATATTTGCGGGAATTGTGTTGAGTCTATTTTCGTTCATTTTCTTTTTAAGTAAGAAAACGCCTTTCGATTACTTACTTTTTCTATAAAAGAAAGACGTTTAACGCCCAAAATTCAATATCGAACACGCCCACTCAGCTCCAATTCCTTCCGTTTACTTTTCAAAAGCGACTGTATTGACCTGCATGGGCTCAATATCTCGCACATGCATACCCGCTGAATTTCATACAATGAGCGCAGCAAAACGCAAGGTAAAACGCCTTGCGGACACGTACGCCCGATGTCCAGATGCGGGCGAGGGAGAGGAGCAAACGCTCATGGCACTTGTTACCACCGAAAAGATGCTCAAGGACGCTCAGGCCGGCCACTACGCCGTCGGCGCGTTCAACGTCGAGAACCTCGAGTTTGTTATGGCCGTTCTGGCTGCTGCCGAGGAGACCAAGTCCCCCGTCATCATGCAGACCACCCCGGGCACCATCAAGACCGCTGGTCTGGACTACTTCTACGGCATGGTCAAGGCTGCCGCCGAGCGCGCTTCCGTGCCCGTTGCCCTGCACCTCGATCACGGCGATGGCTATGACCGCTGCATGCAGGCTTTCCGCACGGGCTACACCTCCGTCATGATCGACGGTTCGCACGAGTCCTTCGAGGACAACATTGCCCTGACCAAGTCCGTCGCCGACGCTGGCCGCGCTATGGGCGTGCCCGTCGAGGCTGAGCTTGGCAAGGTTGGCGGCAAGGAGGACGACGGCCCCGCGGTTGAGGGTGAGAGCCCCTACACCGATCCGGCCGAGGCCAAGGAGTTCGTCGAGCGCACTGGCTGCACCTCCCTCGCTATTGGCGTTGGCACCAGCCACGGCGTGTACACGAGCGATCCGCACATCGAGCAGTCCGTGGTCAAGGCCATCCGCGACGCCGTCGACGTGCCGCTGGTTCTGCACGGCACCTCCGGTGTGCCCGATGAACAGGTTGCCGAGGCTGTGAAGAACGGCATCTGCAAGGTTAACTACGCCACCGAGCTGCGTCAGGCTTACACCAAGGGCTTCATGGCCTACATGGCCGAGAACCCCGCCTGCTTCGATCCTAAAAAGCCGGCCAAGGAGGGCATGCGCGAGATCACCGAGCTGGTTAAGATCCGCATGACCAACCTCAACTCTGTGGGCAAAGCAGAGTAACAGCAAGGGTACTCCGACTCGCTACATATCCCGGGAAGGGACGAGAACTTAGTTCCCCAATCGTCCTCGGGCATGCAAAAAGCCTCGCTGCGCACTTCGTGCGGCGAGGCTTTTGCCCCCTGCGGAAAGATTGGGGAACTAAGCCCTCGTCCCTCCCAGGTTGACTTACTCGAGGTCGTCGCCCTTGTGGCGTTAGGGCGGAAAATAATAAGAAGCCTTCGCGCTGCGGAATGATTTTGGAAACTAAGTGCGGGGGCCCGCCCAAGCTGTCCTGTTCAATCGCCCTTGTGGCGTTAGGGCTGAAAGGGTGGGGCGCGTGGGTTATTTGGTTGTTAGGGTTAGTAGGTCGTTGGGGGTTTTGAGGTTGTAGGTGGCGTTTGGGATATCTTGGTGTGATCCCCATGCTGCTCGGGCAAAACTGACCCCTGCTGAAGTTGCGCATTGTTCGTCGTAGACGGTGTCGCCAACGTAGACGACGTTGCCAGGATTCGCGCCCGCACGTCGGAGATATTCGAGCATGGGTGCGGGTGCGGGTTTATGTTCGGTTGTGTCTTCGACAAGGATGATGTGCTCAAAATACTTATCGAAACCAAGGGGTGCAATTTCTTTTGCGTATTCGTCGCGCGCACGTGAGGAGACGATGCCAAGTTTGCAGCCGCTATCGGCGAGTGTTGCGATGACTTCAAGCAAACCTGGAAACACGCTGATGGTGCTTTTAAAGCTGGCGGCAACTTGGCACCAGCGATCCAACGTTGCCTGCGAGTAGATCCCAAGTTTCTCAAGGGCATCCTTGCCGGGTATGCCGAGGGCAAAGTCAAGCTCGTGTCGGGGAAGCGTTTTGCTGGTCTCTTCTTGGACAATCTGGACAAGCGATGACAGAACGCTTTCTTCTGTATCTGCCAATGTCCCATCAACGTCAAATACAATATGGTCAAAGTGCTTCATATGATTACTCCTCTCTGTTGTTTGCCTGCAAGTTTGATGCAGTGACAGAAGAAGGGTTAGCGGGATTTCTGCCTGGTGCTATCGAGATTCTGCCTCGCTGCTCGATAGCTCGAAGGAGTGCACCCCATTTGTTCTTTAAATACCTGGCCAAGATGGCTTGCTGTTATAAATCCGCATTGGCGCGCGACTGTCTGTACCGTTCGCGTGGTGTGTGCCAAAAGTTCGCAAACACGGTTTATGCGGTATGCGCGTAGATATGCCGCCGGGGTCGTTCCTGCACAAGTTTTGATAATGCGGTAGCACTCTCTTTCGCTTACGCCGGCTGCAGATGCCATCTGGGGCACATCTATAGCGGCTGCATAGTTTGCGCGGATAAAGTCCAGGATTGCCTTGAACTGTACGTCGCGGCTGGTCATCCAAGAGGCGCCGTCGGAAGAAAAGAGCGGTTCGGCCTTGGCGTTAATCTGAATCCAGAGCTCTGACAAGTTATTTCGAAGCGCCATCTCATTCTGCGGCCGTTGAAGGTCGTGGCTAAAGGAACTCTTTAGCAAATCGATAAAGGGCATATCGTCGGGGTTGGTGGGCGACCATTTGAGCACATCGACGCCTCGACATTGCAGCAAAGGATTGATATAGCGCTTTTGAAGGCGTCCCGCGGGATCGCCGAGCATCGACGGCTGAAAGATATGCAACATTTGAATGGCTGGTGCCGAATTGGGTGATTGCAGCGTGCTGTGCAAAACGCCGCCGTTGATAAAGCCGGCGGACCCTTCCTCAAAGCGCACGTGTTCATGAGCCGCGCGCGTTCGATAGTCAATCGCTCCCTGCTCCATGTAGAAAAGCTCGACTTCGGAATGCCAGTGCCAGGGGACGGAATTGCCCGGATAGCGAGCGAATTCTGCGCGTTCGGCAATATAGGGCCAGTCTTCGGCGGTCTCGGGAAACGCTTCCTCGCGTCCTCCGCGGTGCAATTCTATGTGATCCATGTTTCGCATGGCATCAGTATAAAGCGCAATGGGCTTAGATTGCTCTTGCCTGTTCGGGGAACGCCTTGTCTAGGGATGTTTGGAGCTTTTCGAACGATGCTCGCAGGTTGAGGCTTTGATCGGTTGAGCGTTTTTGCTGTGAGGTTGGGGAGTCGAGGAGACCGTTTCTCTGTGTCGGGGGGAAGGAGAAAAGGTCTGCATGTTTTAGGGATGGCTGCCGTGCTGCGTCATTGGAAGAATGCATGCTTATGCGGCCTCCTCGATATCCGCCAAAAGGATGCGCTCGGGGTTTGCTGCTAGGTCCCGTGCGCTGGCTACATTATGCCGCGAGCGCAGATAAGGAAGCGCTAAAGAAAGGCTTAACCAGGTTTGATATAACAATGAAACCGCAGGTCAAGGCTATCGAATAACACTCTTGAAAGGTTTTGAGCTTAAGGGCTTTCTAAGGTTTGTGACGCAATTGTTGCGTATATGAAGGATCTGAACGCGCCCAACCGTGATTCCCCTAGGGAAAACACGCTCACGATTGGGACGGGCGGCTAGCGCTGCGGCTCTGCGGCGCGCACCCGCTCGATGACCTTTTCCATCGTGGCGTCGATGCGGTCTTTTTTGAGTTCGCATTCCCAGATGGTTATGGGCGTCCAGCCCATTTGAGTGAGTGCTGCCACGGCAGCGCGGTCGCGCTCGACGTTGCGACGGAACTTTGCCTCCCAAAACTCAACGTTGCGCTTGGGCTGGCTCGGATTGCACTTGGGGCAGCGGTGCCAAAAGCAGCCGTTGACGAAGATGGCGATCTTGCGGCCGGGGAAGGCGATGTCGGGCTTGCCGGGAACCTTCCATTCCAAGCGATAACCCGTAAGGCCCGCTGCGCGCAGACGCTGTCGTACGAGCAGCTCGGGCTTGGTGTTGGCGCGCTTGTTGCCCTTCATGGACTTTTTGATGGCGGCGCGACGACGCACGAGCTCGCGTTCGTCGGCGGAAAGGTCCGAGGTGTCGATACCGTCGAGCAGACCGGGCTTGGGACGCTTTTTGCTGCGGCGCTTAGGTTTGCACTTAGGCTTGGTAGCAGGCTCGTCGGCCGTGGTGGCCTGGGCGTCGTTAGCGATGCCGTTGGCCTCAAGCCGATCTTCCTTTAGCTCAATCAGGGCATCAATGAGCCCTTTGTCGGCGGGCATCCATTCCACCGTGGCAAGCGAGGTGCGCGGAATCCAGCGGATATCGAGTTGGCGGTCATGCTTCTGGGGCTCATCGGATTCATCGGCGAGCGAACAGTAGTAGCACTCCATGGAGAGATGAAAATCGGGGTAGTCATACTCAACGGTATAGAAATCGCGCAGGTTGGTGACTTTTACCTGCAGCTCTTCCATGAGTTCGCGGCGTACAGCGTCTTCGGGCGACTCGCCGCGCATGAGCTTGCCACCGGGGAACTCCCAAAGTCCCTGCATGTCGCCGTAGCCGCGCTGCACGGCCAGTAGCTCGTCAGATCCTTCCTTGCGAATGATCCCAGCGGCAACATGAACAGTCTTCAACAGGAGTCCTCTCTCAACATCAACGCGTGGCAGGCTAGCTACCCGTACCTTACACAACGGTAAGGCAAGCGTAAGCCATATCGATGGTAGCCGACTCGGCTTCTTGCGACTATAGATGCCGTAGACTAATCGCAAGAAAGGACTCGGTATGCAAACCACGCACATGGCGACCCCGGTACTGGAGGTCGCGCATCTCGAAAAGGTATATGGCGCGCTGGGCAATGTGACCCGCGCGCTCAACGACGTTAGCTTTACCGTCAACCGCGGCGAATTCGTCGGCATCATGGGAGCCTCGGGCTCGGGCAAGTCGACGTTGCTCAACTGCGTGTCGACCATCGATGCCGCCACGAGTGGCGCCATCCGCATCAACGGCCAGGATGTGACGCGCATGAAGCAGGCCAAGCTTTCGCAGTTCCGCCGCGAGGAGCTGGGCTTTATCTTCCAGGATTCCAACCTGCTCGATACGCTCACGGCACGCGAGAACATCGCCCTGCCGCTCACCATTGCCCGCACAAACTCGGCAGAGATCTCGACCCGCGTGCAGGACGTGGCCGCGCGCCTGTCTATTAGCCAGGTGCTCGACAAGTACCCCTACCAGATGTCCGGCGGCCAGCAGCAGCGCGTTGCCGCGGCTCGCGCGCTCGTCACCGACCCCACCATGATCATGGCCGACGAGCCCACCGGCGCCCTCGATTCCAAGAGCGCCCGCCTGCTGCTCGAGAGCTTGGAGGCCCTGAATCGCCGCCTGCGCGCGACCGTGCTCATGGTTACGCACGACAGTTTTGCCGCCAGCTACACGAGCCGTGTGCTGTTTATTCGTGACGGCAAGATCTTCACCGAGCTGCGCCGCGGCGACACCGACCGCCGAGAGTTCTTCGACCGCATTATGGAGGTCGTTGCCATGATGGGCGGTGAGGGCTCCGATGCTCTGTAAACTCGCTTGGGGCAACGTCCGCCGCGCCGGCCGCGACTACCTCGTCTACCTTTTGACGCTCACCCTGGGCGTCACGGTCTTCTATGCCTTTAACACCATCTCGATGCAGGTCGACATTGCCGGCATCGATGAAGAGGGCTTGGCGCAGGTTATGGGCAGCATGCTCGGCTACCTGACGTACTTTTTGGCCGGTGTCATGGCCTTTTTGATGGTGTATGCCAATAACTTCATCATGAAACGCCGCAAGAAGGAGTTTGGCCTGTACCAGGTGCTCGGCATGGGGCGCGGGCGCGTCGCCACGATCATGGCACTCGAGACCGTGATCGTTTCGGTCGTGGCCTTTGTCGCCGGCATTGTGCTGGGCGTGGGACTCTCCCAGCTCATGACATTCTTTACGGCCTCGCTCTTTAAGACACAGATCGCCGATTTTCACTTCTTTTTCTCGGTGCATGCGTTCAACCTGACCCTTGCTTGCATGCTCGTAATGTTTGTGCTCACGCTACTGCTGAACCTTCGCGCCGTGCGTCGTACCAAACTCATCGAGCTTATGGGTGCCGAGCGTCGTAACGAGAGCATCAAGACACGCAACCCCTGGATCGCGATTGCCATCTTTGCCGTGGGCGTGGCGCTTGTGGGCGTGGCCTATTGCCGTCTGCTACGTGATGGGTTCCCGCTAACTGCGACGGACAGCAAGCTGCAAGAGGCCATGAGCCAGTTTGGCATTACGACCGCTATGGTTACCGTGGGTACCTTTGCGCTGTTCTGGGGACTCTCGGGCATGCTTATCAAGCTGCTGCAGAGCCTGCGCAGCGTGTATTGGCGCGGCCTCAATATGTTTACCGTGCGTCAGCTTTCGGCCAAGGTCAATACGGTGTGCTTTTCGATGGGCGTCATCGCGATGATCCTGTTTTTGGCCATCACCTCGGTGACGTGTGGTATGTCGATTGCCAATGTGATGAACGAAAACCTGGAGCGCTATAACCCTGTTGACGTGTCTCAGACGTATGTTTATTACACGCCCGAAACGCTCGATTACTACAAGGAGTATGTCAATCCGTCTGAGGCCGATCGCATGGTGCTGGCCGATGCAACGGTCGATTTGTACGCTGCATGGCATGGCGAGCGCAAGTCGGCGGACAACAACGACGAGACCGGAAAGAAGGTCAATATCGCCGATGTTGCCGGTGAGCATGTGCAGATCGATTCGTATCTGAGTTACCCGCTTGGCGGCTCGGGCCCCTCGGTGGTGGCGGGTGAGATGTGCAAGGCCATGGGCGAAAAGCTTCCCAAGGCGCTCGAGGGAAGCAACGCCGATGCGATGGGTCTGTTTGTGACGCCGGCGAGCCAGTACAACAAACTGCGCCAGATGATGGGCGAGGAGCCGGTGAGCATTGGCCGGGACCAGTACTTGCTTACGTGTGATATGGGCGGTGAGCTGGGCGACCTGTACACCAAGTATATGGCTGGCGGCCATGCCCTTACCTTGGGCGGGCATACGCTCAAGCCCGCTGGCGACAAGTCGGACGAGGATACGGCTGCCATCGCCAACTCGGCGATGGGCAGTAATCCGGGTACCGTCGTCGTTGCTGACGAGCTGTTGTCCCAGCTTAATCTGCAGCCGTATTCCAGTAATCTGCTCGTTAACTACAAGCAGGGGATGGATGTGACCAAGGCAGACGAGAGCATTAAATACACCATGCTCGACATTCTGCTCGTTGACGGCAAGGAGTCGGGGGGATGGGGAGTCTTCATCACGCGTTCCGAGATGTATACGCAGGCGGCGCAGATTAACGGCATGATTAGCTATCTAGCCATCTACATTGGCTTTGTGCTGGTCGTTGCATGTGCGGCGATACTGTCGATCCAGCAGCTCTCCAATGTGGCCGACGGCAGCCGCAGCTATCGTGTGCTGGCACAGATTGGCTGTGACGACCGCCAGATTCGCCATTCGGTGATGGCGCAGCAAGCGGTATTCTTCCTGTTCCCGCTGGCAGTGGGCCTGGCGCACTCCTTTGTGGCGCTCAAGGTGATCATCGAGCTGGTGAGCATATTCGGAGATATGAGCATCGCCGGCACCGTGGGCCTCACCTGCGCGATTTTCCTGGCGGCCTATGGTGGCTACTTCCTGGTAACGTACCTCATGAGCGCCGGCATGGTACAAGCTGCCATCGCCACCCGCTACAGTGAGTAACAGACGGGCAAAACCGTCGCATAACCACAGCGAACAAACGCCGCGAAGGAAGCCGGGCCCCCTTCGCGGCGGTTTTTTGCCCGCCTGATGCATCTCAAAACTAAGTGAGTAGACTTTTTTGGATCTGCCGAGCACATTGCGACAAACGCTCAACAAAACCGCAGGTCAGGGCTGTGGCGTTTTGGGGCGTGCTCGGCATCCCGCCAAAAGCCTACTCACTTGGTTTTACTGCTAGAAAACCGCCGCGAGGGAAAGTAACTCCCTCGCGGCGGTTTTGGCATTTGCCCAGATAAAACCTGCCAAAATAAACCTGTCCCTTTTTGGTAGGTTATCGTTTCCAAAAGTGGAGGATCAGGGTCGTACGGTTTTGCTGCTCGGTTTTGACCAGGATGTTGTGGATGTGGGTCTTGACGGTACCCACGGCAAGGAAGAGCTCGTCAGCGATCTCTTGGTTCGATTTGCCCAACACAACCAGACGCATGACTTCGGTTTCGCGGTTGGAGAGCTTGTAGGCGTTGCGATAGAAGGGCATCTGCTCTTCGATGTGTCGATCAAGATCGCTGACGTTCTTTTCCTCGGGCGCCTCCTGCATGCGAATCGAAAGCACGTGATAGGCATAGATGATCAGCAGAATCGCAAAGTAGCACGCAAAGATGTTCTCGCTAAAGTTGCGCTCGGACAGGTACAGCTGCAGCCAAGAGGGTGCCAGGTTCATGGGAACAACAAGGATGTTGTAGAAATCCTCGGCAACGATGCACCCGACCAGAATGGCGCCGATAATGAGGTGCTTTCGTTGATTGTTGACGCGCGCCTTAAGCTCGACCTGCGTGCTTTTATGCGCCGTCCAAAAGATATACAGTCCCACAAATACAAGGAATACCTGACGCATCGTGTAGTAGAGCCATTGATGTATGGGGCCGTAGGGGACAGCGACAATGATCAGCAGCTCGCTCAGGAAGAACGTTGCGACGGGAATAACAAACTGCTTTTTTGAATGTTTGTCGAGCAAGTCCATGGCAATGAGCCAGATAAAAGCTTGTGAAGCGGTCGCCACAAGGGTCCGCAACACAGGCATGGTAATTGAGTAATAGTCGCTGGCTGGAAAACTCTGGTTTTGCAACGTGTATTCAAAAAAGAAGATCTCGGTCATCTCGATGGCATAGCAAATAAAAACGCCGCTGCCATAGATAAAGAAGCGTCGACGAGACGAGGCATAGGCGGCAAGCGAAAGCACTGCCGTCACAATACAGATCACGAGTATCGCTAGGGTATAGAAGAACATCAGGGTGTTCATCTGCCACCGTCCCATCTCATTTCATCTATGGCCGAGCCCTGTATACCTTGTGGGATATAGACGTCTCAACCCTTCGTTCCATTGCGGATTAGGCGCCGAGATACAGCATAGCCGTATACCGTTCGCGGTTCTAGATAGTAAACCCCCTGCAAGCTGGCTACCTGCGGGTTTATATTGGTTTAGAGGGGATGTAACTCCGTGAACGGTCTTTAATCCCGAATAAACTAGGTAAAAATTGCATACGGGTGAATGATGGTCTTGTCAACACGAGGCGTGATGTTCGAGCGCCTCATAGCAATAGTCGGCACGACCGGCGGAAAGGAATCGACATGGCGCTGCCTAAGGATTTCATCGACACCAACGACTTCACCAAAGAGCAGATCCTGGCTATCGAGGATCTTGGCCTGGCAATGAAGAAGGCCATCAAGGTTGACGGCTATTATCCGCACCTGCTCCGCAACCAGAGCCTTGGCATGATCTTCCAGCAGGTTTCCACCCGCACCCGTCTTTCCTTCGAGACCGCCATGTGCGACCTCGGCGGCCACGCTCAGTTCTATGGCCCTGGCACCATTCAGCTCGGTGGCCACGAGTCCCTGGGCGACACCGCTCGCGTCATGGGCGACCTGCTCGACATCATGATGGCTCGCGTTGACCGTCACAAGGACGTCGTCGGCCTCGCCAAGGGTTCCGCCGTGCCCGTCATCAATGGCATGTCCGAGTTCAACCATCCCACGCAGGAGATGGGCGACCTCATGACCATGCTCGAGAACCTCCCCGAGGGCAAGAAGATCGAGGACTGCACCCTGGCCTTCATCGGCGACGCCACCCAGGTCTGCGTCTCCCTCATGTTCATCGCCTCCAAGGTCGGCATGAAGTTTGTCCAGTTTGGACCCAGGGGCCACCAGATCCCCGACGGCGGCCTGCACGTTGGCACCGTTGAGGAGCGCGCCGAGTTCGGCAAGCAGATGATGGCCATCGCCGAGGAGAACTGCAAGGTCTCCGGCGGCTCCGTCGTCATCTCCGACGACATCGAGTGCATCAAGGGCGCCGACTTCATCTACACCGACGTGTGGTATGGCCTGTACGACGAGGAGGTCTCGGGCGAGAACTACATGGACGTGTTCTACCCCAAGTATCAGGTCACCATGGACATGATGAACTTCGCCGGCCCCAACTCCAAGTTCATGCACTGCCTGCCGGCCACTCGCAACGAGGAAGTCGTCGACGAGGTTATGGACGATCCCGAGCGCTCCCTGTGCTGGGTCGAGGCCGAGAACCGCAAGCACTCCATCCGTGCTCTCCTCGCTGCCCTGGGCAAGCGCACCCCGCTCAACGACGAGGGTGTCGAGTACTCCGCCAAGGCCGAGCTTCACGCCGCTCTCGAGGCTCTCGAGCAGCTCTAAGCCTTAAGCCCGCTAAACGCACGTTTGCGGGCGGCGGATGCTCGTCTCCTGTCGCCCGCTCACCGAGGCTCAGGCAATTGCCTTAGTACCTTGGGCCTCGGATCTGTCCAAGACTGAGCGAAGGAGCTCATCATGAGCGACGGAAAGAAAAAGCTTTCCTTTTTGACGGTCATTTCGACCATCATCTGCGTCGTCTTCGTTTGCGAGGCCGCCGCTCCTGCTGCTGCCATTGGCAACCAGCAGTTCTTCTGGTGGATCTTCCTGATCCTGACCTTCCTGCTTCCCTACGGCATGGTTGTTGCCGAGCTCGGTACCACCTATGACGGCGAGGGCGGCATTTACGACTGGGTACGCGATGGCCTGGGCGACAAATGGGGCGCCCGCATCTCGTACTACTACTGGGTCAACTACCCGCTGTGGATCGCCTCGCTGGCTACGATGTTCCCCGACATTTTGGGCATGGTCTTTGGCGTCGAGTTCAACTTGATCGCCAAGATGGGTATCGATCTTGCCTTTGTGTGGATCGTCTACCTCATGGGCCGCTCCAAGGCGGCCGACTCCGAGTGGGTCCTTAACGGTGGCGCCATCATCAAGGTCGCCGTCGCCGTTATCGTTGGCGCTTTGGGCATTTGGTATGCCATGGAGAACGGTTTTGCGAACGACATGTCCGCTGCCACCTTCCTGCCCGAGCTCACCAACACCAACGCTCTCGGCTACCTGTCGATCATCATCTTTAACTTCATGGGCTTCGAGGTCATCTGCACCATGACCGACGACATGGCCGATCCCGCTCGCGATATCCCCAAGGCTATCATCGTCGGTGGCCTGTCCATCGCCGTGATCTACCTGTTCGCTGGCTTTGGCATCGGCGCTGCTGTGCCGGCCGATTCCATCGACCCCGACTACGGCATGATTTATGCAGTCCAGACCATGGTGGGCGACTCCATGATCTTTAAGGTCATCTGCATCGCCTTCCTGATCACCCTGTTCGCCAACATGGCCGCTTGGTCCTTCGGCGTTAACTCCGTTGCTCGCTACGCTGCCGAGCACGGCAACATGCCCAAGGTCTTCGCCTCGATGATCTCTGACGATGATATGCCCAACGGTGCCAACCTGGTCAACGCCATCGTTGCCTCCCTGGTGCTGTGCCTGCAGCTTGTTCCTATCGACGCCATCTCCAATGGTGTTTTCTGGATGCTCTTTGGCACCTCCGTCGTTTTCCTGCTGCTCACCTACATCCCGATGTTCCCGGCGTTCCTCAACCTTCGTAAGAACGACCCGAACCGTGAGCGCATCTTCACGTTCCCGTTTAAGGGCGCCATGATGAAGGTTATGCTGGCCATCCCCTGCATCGAGCTGATCCTGGCCATCGTTGCAACGCTGGTTCCGTTCTCCGTCGATGAAATTGGCGACAAGGTCCCGATGATCGTTATCTTCATCGTGCTTGTGCTCATCGGCGAGATCGTCCGCGTCGTCAGCGCCAAGGGCCGCGAGACCGAGTACAAGGGTCTCACCCCCGAGCTGGCTGCTCAGCGCCTGGCTGAGGAGGCTGCCGAGGCCGAGGAGAACTAAAGCACCCGGATTCGGGGCTCCAACCCTCCTCGCGTACCAACGCGCGCTTCGTCGGGCTTGTCGCTCCCGACTCCGGGCACTCTAGCCTCTTCGGAGGCGTGTCCAAGCGACAGGTTTGCTAACCATTCCCCCGGGGTGGGTGTGAGCGATAGCTCCGGTAACCACCGCCCACCCCAATCTCTCTTCCGTATCCTTCGTGCGTTTTGTCTCCGCGCACCGGGTTACGTCGTCGCTTGCCGGTGCGATTCCGTGAAAACCGGCGCCGGGCGCCCCGACCTTTGCCGGGGAACGGGCGCCTACCATCTCTTGGTTTTAGGCTGCGGGTAATCCGCCCGCGGCAAACGATCGTTCGATTTGGAGGAAATCTTATGCGTACGATCACCGAGTCCGAGTCCACCCCCAAGGCCGACGGCTTCTTTATGCCCGCCGAGTTCGCCCCGCAGGATCGCGTGTGGATGGGCTGGCCCCACCGCACCGACACCTGGGCCCACGGCGCCAAGCCTGCTCAGAAGCAGTATGCCGCCATCGCCCGCGCCATCTCCGAGTTCACCCCGGTCTATATGTGCGCCAACCAGGTCGACTATGCCAACTGCAAGGCCGTCTTCGAGAACGACGAGAACGTCACCGTTATCGAGATGACCACCGACGACGCTTGGTTCCGCGACACTGCCGCCACCTACGTCATCAACGGCAAGGGCGAGAAGCGTGCCAACCACTGGCACTTCAACGCCTACGGCGGTCTCGTCGATGGCCTCTATTTCCCGTGGGACAAGGACGAGCAGATCGCCCTTAAGATGGCTGAGCTCTCCGGCTGCCGTCGCTATCGTCCCGATGACATGATTCTCGAGGGCGGCTCCATCACCGTCGACGGCGAGGGCACCCTTGTCGTGACCGACCAGTGCCTGCTTTCCCCGGGCCGCACCTGCTCTGCGGTTCTGGAGGAGGAAGAGGATCCCGAGTCCATCTGGCCCAAGTACCGCAAGAAGTTTGAGCCCTGGAGCGAGGAGCTTCGCGCCTACATGGACGAGCACCTCAAGGATTACCTGGGTGTCGAGAAGGTCATCTGGGTCAAGGAGGGCATCGACCCCGAGGAGACCAACGGCCACATCGACGACGTCGCCACGTTCATCGCGCCGGGCGTCATGGCCTGCATTTGGACCGACGATCCCGAGTATCCGTTCTACGAGCAGTGCCACGCTGCCTACGAGACCCTCTCCAACGCCGTCGACGCCAAGGGCCGCAAGATGAAGGTCTACAAGCTCTGCATGCCCGTGAACCCGCTGTTCATGGACCAGGCTTCCTGCGACACCATCGACGCCGACGAGAACGCCGAGCCGCGCGTCCCCGACGAGCCGCTGATCGCCTCCTACATGAACTACCTCGTGACCAACCACGGCGTTATCGTCCCGCAGTACGGCGACGAGAACGACCAGCTGGCCGTCGACACGCTCCAGAAGATCTACGACGAGGTCTGGGGCGAGGGTGTCTACAAGTGCGTCGGCGTTCAGTCCGAGCAGGTCGTCTTCGGTGGCGGCAATATCCACTGCATCACTCAGCAGGAGCCGTCCGCTTAATCGTCTGACTTTCCGAGGCACCCCATCTCGCCGCTCAAACCGTCGCTCGCGTACCAAAGTACGCTTCGCTCCTCTTTCGCGGCGACCTGGGGCACCTCGAAAACCCAGCCGATCAATCGGACAATCGGCGAATCGAACCATCTTGGGGCATTGATGGTCGGCTTGCCCGATGTCTTGGTCGGTTGGGTTTTCTTTGGGCACTCCGTTGCCTCCACTTCGGAGTGCCCTTTTCTTTGATTGAGTACGCGTCTGGCCTGGGATTTTTTGCGGGTTAGGCCAATTGTTCGCTTGAATTTCCCAGGTCAGACGCGTCTTCAATTGCCGAAAGTTATCGGTCGTGAACGCGGCCGTTTTGATCGGAGTATCTATGTACCAGCGTATCGTTATCTACACGCGCCTGTTCCGCGAGCGTTGGTCCAACAATTGCATCCTCTCTTCTCTTTGGGATGGCACCTGCACCGGTGACGCGGCCTGCAACCCTACCTTGGGCTGCGCCTTCGGTACAGATGCCATCCTTTTTGCTGTAGGGGAAGCGTGCCATGGCAGGTAAAAAGTTCTCCCTGTTCGAGGTCATCCTCTCGGTTATCTGCGTTGTCTTTACCATCGAGGCGGCTGCTCCGGCATCTGCCATGGGTAACGTGCAGTTCTTCTGGTGGATCTTCCTTATCATTACGTTTTTGCTTCCCTATGGCCTGGTGGTGGCCGAGCTCGGTACGGCGTTCGATTCCGAGGGCGGCCTGTACGACTGGGTTCGCCTGGGCTTGGGAGACCGTTGGGGTGCACGCTGCTCCTGGTGCTATTGGGTCAACTTTCCACTGTGGGTGGCAAGTATCGCCTGCATGTTCCCCAGTGTCATCAATGCGGTATGGGGCATCGAATTTTCGCTTGGGGTCCGAATTGCCATCGAGCTTACCTTTGTGTGGGGCGTCACGGTCATGGCAATGCAGCCGGTGGCCGAGGCCGATTGGGTCATGGATGGCGGCGCCGTCATCAAGGTGCTCATTACCGCCGTGGTGGGAATCATCGGCATCTGGTTTGCCTGCAACAACGGTTTTGCCAACGACATGTCGTTTAAGACCTTCATTCCAGATCTGGGCGACACCAATTCGTTGACGTACCTATCGATTATCCTGTTCAACTTTATGGGCTTTGAGGTGGTCGCGACCTTTGCCAGCACGATGAAGAACCCGTCGCGTGATATCCCCAAGGCGGTTATTGCCGGTGGCGTGGCCATTGCGGCGATCTACATCATCTGTGGCATTGGCATTGGAGCCGCGGTTCCCACCGAGCATCTTTCACTCGATTCGGGCATTGTGGACGCAGTCGCCGCTATGGTGGGGCGCACCCACCCGCTGACGATGGTCGTGGGCGTGGCCTTTTTGGTGACGCTGTTCGCCAATATGATCTGCTGGAGCTTTGGCGTCAACAACGTAGCGAGCTATGCCGCGCGCCATGGCAACATGCCGCGTCCCTTTGCGTTGGTGTCCAAAAAGACCGGCATGCCCAACGGCTCGGCGCTCATTAACGGCTGTTTTGCCAGTCTGGTGCTGCTGCTCCAGATTCCGCTGGGTGAGGGTTCCGACGTCTTTTGGGTCTTCTTCTCGATGAACGTCGTCTTTCTGCTCATGAGCTATATCCCCATGTTCCCAGCGTTTTGGCGTCTGCGCAAGCACGATAATCGCTCGCGTGTGTTCCGTGCGCCTTTCGAGGGCAAGGTGCTCGCGGTGGCGCTTGCGATTCCCGTGGTGGAGCTCGTGCTTTCGATTGTTGCTACGATTGTGCCGCTCAACAGCTCACCTGCCGAGATGGCAAAGTTGCCGATCCTCATGGGTGTGGTGATCGGCGTGTTGCTGGGCGAGGTTTCGCGCCTCATATCGCGCCGCGGCCGCAGTGTCGATAATCCCGGCGTTGGTGCAAGGGGGTCAGGTTACGTTGCGCCAAAGCGGTAACGCCGCGACCTGCGCGGTGTCTGCTGTATGTTGGATTACTGCTTGTGGCGCTCAGAATCGGAAACGAGCTTGGGCGCAAAGAAGGGGACGTGGCCCAGATAGGGACGACGGGACTGCGGACAAAAAGTTGGACCATCAGGTCCGGTTTGGAGTCCGCATGACATACAGTAGAGCCGTAGTGGAGAGGGCCGGGGAGCTACGCCGCTCCGGGCTCTCGTGCAGGGAGATAGCCCGGGAGCTCGACGGGCCGAGCAAGAGCGCCGTCGCGCGCTGGACGAGGGCCGGGGCCGCGGGCGGAACCGTCGGGAGGGCGGTCGCGAAGATGGATCTGCCGAAGGTCGTCGGGGACGGTCCGGTGTACCCCGACATCGACCCGGACGACAAGGACGCCCTGATAGAGCGCCTCGTCCTGGAGAACGCCGTCCTCAGGGCGGTGAACGACGTTTTAAAAGCCGCGAGCCTCGACGGGATGTCGAACAGGGAGAAGACCCTGGTGATAGACCGCCTGAGGCCGTGCGGGAAGTGGTCCTTGAGAGAACTCACGAGTTCCTTGGGGATATCAAAGAGCTCCTATGAGTACCAGCGCCGCGCGATCGCGAGGCCCGACCGGCTCGCGCCCCTGCGCGCGCTCGTGCGCAGGATCTTCACCGAGGACGGTGAGGGGGCGCGGGGGTACCGCTTCGTGACGGCGCGCCTGCGCGAGCTCGACGAGCCCGTGCGCGCCTCGGAGAAGGTCGTCCTCCGCATCATGCGCGAGGAGGGCCTGGTCCCCAGGTGGATGAGGAGGAAGAGGAGGCCCTACAGCTCCTATGCGGGCGAGCCGACGCCGGCCCCGCCGAACCTCGTGCGCCGCGACTTCCGCTCGGCCCTGCCGAACTTCCTGTGGCTCACCGACATCACCGAGTTCAGGCTGCCCTCCGGCAGGAAGGTCTACCTGTCGGCCATCAGGGACTGCTTCGACTCCTCGGTCGTGGCGTGGAGGGCCGGCGAGAGACCGGACGCCGCGCTCGCCAACTCGACGCTCGAGGACGCCTGCGCCCGGCTGGCGCCCGGCGAGCGCCCCGTCATCCACTCCGACCGCGGCGGCCACTACCGCTGGCCCGGCTGGATCTCGATCTGCGAGGACAACGACCTCACCAGGAGCATGTCCGCCAAGGGCTGCAGCCCGGACAACGCCGCGATGGAGGGCTTCTTCGGCCTGCTCAAGAGGGAGTTCTGGCACGGCAGGGACTGGTCGGGCTGGGCCCCCGCCCGCTTCATCGAGGAGCTCGGGGCCTGGATCGGCCGCTACAATACGGAGAGGCGCAGCGATACGCTCGGCGGCCGCACGCCGGCCGAGTTCCGCGCCGCGCTGGGAAGGGCCGCGTAGCGGTCCAAGAAATCGTCCGCAGTCCCGACTGTCCGAACGTGCCTTAGAGGCACAGGGGATATCGTCGTAGGTAAGCGAGTCACTCAGGCGGACGATGACCCTGGCGGCGGGAGCGACGATTTTTTTGAGTGGCTCAATCGGTGCCATGGCATCTCCTCTCCTGCATGCGCCCCGTGTTTTGGTGCGAATGTGCCAGACGCAAGTCTAGCATTCCGATGCACACATGCCCAAACCACCACGATGGGGACAGGCACCTTTGTGGTGGTTCTGGTCCTTATTGGCGGGTTAGTCCTGGGTGTCGCCGCCGTACATGTAGACAATAAAGCCGTCGCCGGTGTCTTGGCTGTGGTCCTCGAGAATGCGCTTCATGTTGAGGTGCTCGTAGAACTGCCAATCGGAGTTGCAGTCGCTCATCAGGAAAAACTTGGTGCAGCCGGCTTGGGCGAGCTTGGCGCGTGCAAGGTCAATAAGCGCGCGGCCGAGGCCCTTGCCCTGCCACTCGGGCACGATGATGATGAGGTTGAGTTGGCCCTGGGCATACTCATTGCCCGTGGCGGCAAAGCGGTCGGCCGTGGCCTTCTCGCGGCTGTCGCCAAAGAGCGAGCCCTCGAGCTTGGCGTCGGCGGTCTTCGCCATCTCGGTTGCCTGGGCGAACATCTCGTCGTAGCAGGGTACCCACGTGGGGTTGGTACGCGGCTTGCCGTCTTCGAAGATGCCGATGCAGCAGGCGGCGATAATGCGGCCCTCGGCCTCGGCGACAAGCGCGATGGGGGAGCGCTGCAGCTGCATGGCAATGTTGAAGCGCGCGCAGAAATCGGCGGCTTCGACGTCGCCGCGATTGCGTAGCGTGTTGCACCACAGCTGGTTGTAGATGGCGGCGATGCCATCCAGGTCATCGAGCGTGGCGGCGCGCAGAGTTACGTTGTCAAGGCTCATGGAGGCTCCTTCCAGGTAGGGTCAGGCCACCTCTGAGTGTGACATGGGCGCACCGCCGCTGCAGTAACCATTCGGCAGACGAGTCCCGATCCCTCGGGGACGGAGGAAAAGGGATCACGAGGATAGTCATTTGGGGACGTTCTTAAACAACTAGCCAAACAAGAGCGTCCCCAACGACTGCCCCAAGGAATGTCCCAGACTGCCGGCAGGAAAGGAACGTCCCCAACTGCCGCATCCGGAGCAAGACAACGCCGCAGGTAGAGGACGGACAGCGAACGGGTCGCATTTGAGGCAAGGTGACGTGAAACGAAAGGGCGCCGACCTTCTGGTCGCGCCCTTGAAGTTGAACGTCAGATTGTCCAAATGCGGCTCACGTAACTAAATACGCTCCGCGATCTCGTGGATCAGGTAATCGGTCTTTTCCCAGCCCAGGCACGGGTCGGTGATCGACTTGCCAAAGACGCCGCCATCGACCGGCTGGTTGCCGTCCTCAAGGTAGGACTCGATCATAAAGCCCTTGACCAGCTTGGAGATGGACTCGTTGCGGCGGCAGCTGTCGAGCACCTCCTTGCAAATGCGATACTGCTCCAGCGGACGTTTGCCCGAGTTGTCATGGTTGCAGTCGATAACCGCTGCCGGGTTGGCGTAGCCGGCATGCTCGGTGTAGCGCTCGGCCAGACGCTCCAGGTGCTCGTAGTGGTAATTGGGGTAGGTGCGGCCGTCGAGGCCAATGTAGCCGCGCATGACGGCATGCGCGAGCGGGTTGCCGTCGCACTCGACCTCCCAGTTGCGGAAGATAAAGCTCTGATGCGCTTGGGCGGCGTAGATGGAGTTGAGCATGACGGTGGTGGAACCGGCAGTAGGGTTCTTCATGCCGACGGGTACCGAAATGCCGCTCGACACCAGGCGATGCTCCTGGTTTTCGACCGAGCGCGCACCCACGGCAACGTAGCTCAGCAGGTCGACGAGGTACTGGTAGTTGGACGGATAGAGCATCTCGTCGGCGGTGAAGAAACCCGTTTCCTCAATAACGCGCAGGTGCATGTGGCGGATGGCCTTAACGCCTTCGAGCAGGTCATCGGGCGCCTCGGGGTCGGGGTTGTGCAGCAGGCCCTTGTAGCCAGTGCCCTTGGTGCGCGGCTTGTTGGTGTAGACGCGCGGAATGATGATGAGCTTGTCCTTGACCTCCTCGGCGGTCTTGGCCAGGCGGTTCATGTATTCGAGGACCGAATCCTCACGGTCGGCAGAGCACGGGCCGATGATGAGCACCTTGCGCGCGTCCTCGCCGGTAAAGACCTTGGCGACCTCGGCGTCGAATGCCTGCTTCTTGGCGGTAAGCTCGGCGGAGAGCGGCATTTCCTCGCGGATCTCCATGGGGATCGGCAGCCTGCGTTTGAATTTCATGGCCATAGGGGCCTCCTCAATCAATTGATGGCAACGAGAACATTGTCGAATGCTCGGCATTATCCGCTGTCGCACGCTAAAGTGCAACCCCTCGCCGCCCCGAAACCTACCAAATGGGGACAGGTTTATTTTGGTAGGTTTTATCTGGGGAAACGTCGGCGGATGCCGGGAGGAAGCGGCGCCGCGCGGGGCCCTAAGGCTGTTGTCGGCTCCTCAGGAAACACCCCGTGGGCAAAAAATGCCAAATATGAGTACTGTTGCTATCTTAGTAGCATATTTCCTTCGCAAAATAATAGACATAACAGCAAAATATGTTCATTAACACAAGCACATATAAGTCCGCTATAGGGCTGTTTGATCAATTTAGGGGCGCGTGCAAGCTGTGAGAACGGCATTTGGGGCTGTTTTGGCTGTTACTAAAAAGATAACAGTACTCATATTTGCCATTTTTTGCACACAGAGCCTGGGAGGAGCTGCCAATCAGGTCCCAGGGGAGGTGGTTTGAGGGGTCGCAGAACAAAAAAGGGGGCGCAGGTTGTCCTGCGCCCCCGTTCTCGGGCGTTATCCGTTCCCTGCGGCAGAATTTACGCCGCTTCGTCGAACTGCGAGTTGTACAGGTCGGCGTAGAAGCCGCCCTGGGCGAGCAGCTCGTCGTGCGTCCCCTTCTCGACGATGTCGCCGTCGCGAATTACCAAGATCACGTCGGCGTTGCGGATCGTGGACAGGCGGTGCGCGATGACAAAGCTCGTGCGGCCCTGCATCAGCGCATCCATGGCGCGCTGGATGAGCTCCTCGGTGCGGGTATCGACGTTGGAGGTCGCCTCGTCCAGAATCAGCGCCGGGCGGTCGGCCAAAATGGCACGGGCAATGGTCACGAGCTGGCGTTGGCCCTGCGAAAGGTTGGTGCCTTCCTCGTTGATCATAAAGTCGTAGCCGCCGGCGAGCGTATGGATAAAGTGATCGCAGCGTGCGGCGCGTGCAGCGGCCTCGACCTCGGCATCGCTTGCATCGGGGCGTCCGTAGCGGATGTTCTCGCGGATGGTGCCGTTAAACAGCCAGGTATCCTGCAGCACCATGGCAAACTCGCCGCGAAGTGCCGCGCGGTCCCAATCGCGCACGTCAACGCCCTCGACACGCAGCGAACCGCCGTCCACGTCGTAAAAGCGCTGCAGCAGCTTAATGAGCGTGGTCTTGCCGGCGCCGGTGGGGCCGACGATGGCAATGGTTTGGCCGGGCTGCGCCTCGCAGCTAAAGTCGTGGATGATGGTCTTGTCGGGCGTGTAGCCAAACTTGACATGGTCAAACTCCACATGACCGGGGCGCTTCTCGGGAATCTGCGCGTCGGCCTTCTGCTCCTCCTCGGGCGCGGCCAGGAACTCAAAGACGCGCTCGGTGGCAGCGGCCATCGACTGCATCGTGTTGCTCACGTTGCCCAACTGCTGCACGGGTTGCGTAAAGTTGCGAACGTACTGGATGAAGCTCTGAATATCGCCAGGCGTGGCATTGCCGGTCAGCGCGAGCTGCGCGCCCACCACGACGACGCCCACGTAGCCCATGTTACCCACCAGGCTCATAAGCGGCATCATCAGGCCCGACAGGAACTGCGAGCGCCAGCCGCTAATAAAGAGACGGTCGTTTTGGCGGTCGAACTCCTCGATCGAGGCCTCGGCGCGGTCGAACACCTGAATGACGTTCTGGCCGGCAAAATCCTCTTCGATAATGCCGTTGACGGTGCCCAGGACCTGCTGCTGCTCGCGGAAGTACGGCTGCGAGAAGTGGATCATCACCATCAAGATAATCGCGGCTGCCGGCAGCGTGAGCACGGTGACGCCGGTGAGCGGCAGGCTGATCGACAGCATCATGACGAGCACGCCGACAATCTGCGTGACAGACGTGATGAGCTGCGTCACGCTCTGGTTGAGCGACTGGCCGAGCGTATCGACGTCGTTGGTGATGCGACTGAGTACGTCGCCCTTGCTGTGGCCGTTGAAGTAACTCATCGGAACGACGGCGATCTTGGCGGCAATCTCCTTGCGCATGCGATAACAAATCTTTTGCGTGACGCCGGTCATGAGCCAGCCTTGGATGAGGCTGCAAACAGAGCTTGCCAGATACAGGCAGAGCAAAAAGCCGAGCGTCTTGGCAATCCAGGCAAAGTCGACATCGCCGGTGCCGTTGACCTTGGCAACTAGGCCCTCGAACAGTTTGGTGGTAACCTGGCCGAGCACCTTGGGCCCCACAATGTTAAAGATGACCGAGCACACTGCAAAGGCGACGGCGGCAAACACGGCAATCTTGTGCTGGCCGATATAGCCGAGCAGCTGCCTCATGGTGCCCTTAAAGTCCTTGGCCTTTTCGCCACGGCGCATGCCACCCATGCGGCCCATGGGACCACGCTGGCGGGTGGGCTTGGGAATCTGAGTCTTGGTCTCGTCTGCCATTAGCGCTCGCCTCCTTCCATGACGGCTGCAATTTCTTCTTGGGTAAGCCCCAGCTCCTCGGCGGAAAGCTGCGACTGTGCGATCTCCAGGTACGCCGGGCAGCTGCGCAGCAGCTCCTCGTGCGTGCCGGTGCCCACTACGTGGCCGTCGTCGAGCACGATGATCTGGTCGGCGTGCATGATGGTCGCGATGCGCTGGGCCACGACCACGAGTGCGGCGTCGGTAACGTTTTTGGCCAGCTCCTCGCGCAGGCGCGCGTCGGTCTTGTAGTCGAGGGCGCTAAACGAGTCATCGAACACCACGACCTCGGGCTTTTTGGCCAATGCGCGGGCGATGGCCAAGCGCTGGCGCTGACCGCCCGAGACATTGGAGCCTCCCTGGCTGATGGGGGAGTCGTAGCCGCCCTCGCGCTCGGCGATAAAGTCCTCGGCTTGTGCGATGCGCGCTGCCTGGTGCATGTCATCATCGCTCACCATGTCGCCGGCAAACTTGAGGTTGCTCTCGACAGTGCCCGAGAACAGGCGCCCCTGCTGCGGGATGTAACCGATGCGGCGGCGCAGCTCAGAGAGGGTCATGTCGCGCACGTCGATGCCGTCAAGCGAAATGCTGCCGCCCGTGACGTCGTACAGGCGCGGAATCAACTGTACAAGCGTGGACTTGCCCGAGCCCGTGGAACCAATGATGCCGAGCATCTGGCCGGCGTGCGTGGTGAAGTTCACACCGCTGATGACATCGGCGCGGGCATCGGGATACTGGAAGCTCACGTCGCGGAAGGTGAGCTCGCCGCGTGGTGCGCTGGCCGCGGGCAGTTTGGGCGAGGCGGGGTCGTTGATGCTCGTGGGGCAGGTGATGACCTCTTCCACGCGCTCGGCTGCGACCTCGGCACGGGGCAGGATAACCGAGACCATGGTGAGGATCATAAACGCCATGACGATCTGCATAGTGTAGGAGATAAACGCCATCATGTTGCCGACCTGCATCACGCCGTCGGACACGCCCTGCGCGCCAAACCAGACGATAAGCACGGTGATGCAGTTCATGACGAGCATCATGAGCGGCATCATAAAGCTCATGGCGCGGTTGGTGTAAAGCTGCGTGGTCATTAGGTCGAGCGAAGCCTTGTCAAAACGCTCGAGCTCATGCTCCTCGCGGTTGAACGAGCGGATGGGCATAAGGCCGTCGAGCAGCTCGCGGGCGGTAAGGTTCACGCGGTCCACAAAGCTCTGCATCTTTTTGAACTTGGGCATGGTGAGGCCCATAAGCACGCCGACGACGGCCGAGACCGCGATGATGGCCACGGCGATGGTCCACTCCAGGCCGGTATGGTTGGCCAGGACGCGCATGACGGCGACGATGCCCATGACGGGGGCCATCAGACACATGCGGATAAACAGGGTTGCGGCCATCTGGATCTGCTGAATGTCGTTGGTACAGCGGGTGATGAGCGAGGCTTGGCTAAACTTGCCCACCTCGGCCGGCGAGAAGTGCATAACCTTGTTGAAGGTCTCGCGGCGCAGGTCGCGGGCGATGGAGCAGGCGGTGCGCGAAGCCACGGCACCGGTCAGGATGGTGGCGACCAGCGAGATTAGGCACAGACCAAACATCGTGGTCGCCATGCGGCCCAGGTAGGCGTTCTGCACGTCGGCGGGGTCGATGCCCTGCGCCTTGTACTCGTCTTGCACATAGCTCACGGCGCGTTGGGTCACGATGGAGCCCGACATGGAGCCCATTTTGTCCGCCATATCGTTGGCACCCTCGACGAGCTTACCCTGGTCGATTAGACCGCCTTCAATGCCTAGACGCAGGCTCTTCATGGTGATCTTGCCGCCGTCGGCGTCGATCTGCTTTTGCATGTTCTGCGCCGCTGCGGCTTTCTGCTGCATCTCGGCGAGCTGCTCGGGCGTCATCGCCGCCATCTGCTCGGGGGAGGGCATGGCCTGGGCGCCGCTGTTGTCTTTCTCACCGGACGTGCCCATCATGTCGCCCATAGAGTCGGCGTCAATGCCCTGGTTGAGCGAAAGAACGACAGTCTCGGGCAGGCTCATAATGTCGGCAATCTTGCCTCCATCGGCGCGCTCTTCCTCGGTGCCCTTGTACGTCCGAATGCCGTTGTTGTCCGCCTTGCTAAACACGGCCTCCACAGCTTTGGCGTCCTTGGCGCTCATAAAGAGCTTGAGGTCATCGAGCGATTCGGCGCGAATGGTGTCGGGTACGGGCGAGGCGATGCCGCCTTGCTGCACGCCCACATCGACGATGTCACTCATATACGTAGGTAGCGCTAAGTCGGCATTGCAGCTGATTACGATAAGTACGATAGCCGTGAGCAGCGCCAGGATATGCTTTTTAAAGAGCTTGAGAATCCTCACTCGGCATCTCTCCTTTCGTGATTGCGATCGATAATTTCGTTGGCTCGCCTTAGAAGGCGCACCATCTGTTGGGTATCTGTTTCGCCGAGCTGTTCGAGGAAGGCCGCGGTGCGGTCCTCGAATTCGCGACGCTTGATTTCAATATCTTGTCGGCCTTTGTCGGTCACCGTGACGTGTACGCGACGACGGTCGGTCTTTGAGTGCTCGCGCTCGACCCAGCCCTTGGTTTCGAGGGCGCGCAGGATGTTGGCGATGCGGGCGCTCGAGACCCAGGCGCGATCGGCGAGTTCGCTCGGCGTGAGCGAGCCGCCGGCGAGCATGAGGGCGCGCATGACGGCCATCTCGCCACTCAGGGCTTGGTCGGCAAAGCGCGTAATGCGCTGGTGAATGCTGCCAAACTCGGTAAAGAGCTGACGCCCAAGCTCATGGAAATCGGTATCTTCCACCGAAAACCCCTAACACTAGAAACTATTTTCGGTGAAAGATGATACCCGCATATTCGGGCCTCATGCAGTGGGCAATATAAAGAGCGCATAAAGAGTTAAAAAATTCAATTGCTGAAGCGTTTCAAAGAACTATTATGCACGCGGTTAGGCGAGGGGTTGTCACCACCATGACGACTAGGACTCATATAATCGCCACGTGCGATGCTCCAACTTCCCGCAAGGAGACACCTGAATCAAGGGGGTTGGAGTCATGGCATTTGACTTCACGGGTAAAACCGCGATCGTTACCGGTGGCACTCAGGGCATTGGCCTCGAGATCGCCAAGGGCATCGTCGCGGGCGGCGGACATGTCGCGCTCATCGCAAGGAACGCTGCTAAGGGCGAGGCCGCTGTGGCCGAGCTTGGCGAAGGCAACAAGTTCTACCAGCTCGATGTCGCCGATGCGCCCAAGGCGCGCGAGACCGTCGAGCAGATTTTTACGGACCTGCCGCAAACCAATATCCTGATCAACTGCGCTGGCGTCATCAGCACCAAGAAGTTCGACGAGATCGATGACACCGAGTGGCGTCGCACCATCGACATCAACCTCAACGGTACCTTCACTATGATGAACGCCGTGTACCCGCACTTTAAGGCGGCCCATGCCGGCACTATCGTCAACGTGAGCTCTGTTGCTGGCAAGATCGGTGGTGGCCTGCTCGGCACCGCTGCCTACGCCAGCTCCAAGGCCGGTGTTAACGGTCTAACCAAGGCAGTCGCCAAGGAGGGCGGCAAGTTCGGCGTCCGCTGCAACGCTGTATGCCCGTCGCTCACCCTTACCGATATGACCTCGATTCTCTCTGACGAGAACTCTCAGCGCATCATCAACGGTATCCCCCTGGGCCGCGCCGCCCAGGCCAGCGAGCCTGCGCAGATGGTGCTGTTCTTCGCTTCCGACCTCGCCAGCTTCGTGAACGGCGAGATCGGCGACTGCGACGGCGGCATCGTCCTGGACGGGTAATACCCCACGACGATTATTCGGCGACGGCTCCTGCGACTCGGGACCGTCGCCTTCTTTCTGACATAGGCGCGTGCGGCTACGATTCGCATGCATCCAAAGGAGATATATATGAGTGAATCGACTGCGGTGGAGGCGCCGGCGGCAAAGGAGCCGTTCTTTAAGATGTCCTCCATCCCGGGTGCCAATATTTTGGTGCCGCTTTTGCTGGGCTGCCTGCTCAACACGCTATTCCCTGACCTGTTCAAAACGCTCGGCAGCTTTACGCTTGGCATGACCCAGCAGGGTGCAGGCCCGCTCGTGGGCGCTTTTTTGCTCATCGTCGGCACGACGATTTCGTTTAAGAGTGCTCCTGCCGCTGCTGCCCGCGGTGCCATCATCATCGCCGTCAAGCAGATCGTGGTCGTTGCCGTGTCGCTGCTCATCCTTTATGTGTTCAACGACAACCTGTTTGGCATCTCGGCCATGGTAATGCTGGCCGCTTGCACGGGTGCCAACAACGCTATGTACGCTGGACTGATGGGCACCATGGGCAACGAGGCCGAGCGTGGCGCCGTCGCAATCACCACGCTGGTTGTCGGCCCTCCGGTCACGATGATTGTCCTTGGCGCCGCCGGCCAGGCTCCGATTGGCTGGTCGCTCGTGGGTGCCATCCTGCCGATCGTCGTCGGCATTATTCTGGGCAATCTCTTCCCCAGCTTTAAAAAGATGATGGCTCCTGCACTTTCCGCCATCATCGTGCTCGTCTTCTTTGCCATGGGCTCGACCATGACCTTTGGCCAGCTCATTAATGGTGGTCTTCCCGGTATTCTGCTCGGCGTGATCTGCTCGGTGGTCTTTGCAATTCCCGTCATCGCGGTCGATAAGCTCACGGGCGGTACGGGTGTCGCGGGTGCGGCCATTTCGAGCTGCGCCGGAGCCAATGTGGCCACGCCTGCCGCCATGGCAAGCGTCAACGAGGCCATGTACGGTGGCGCCGTGCTCGCGACGGCTACGGCGCAGGTTGCAGCGTGCGCTATCGTGACGGCCATTTTGACCCCGCTGGTCACCAGCTGGTGCTACAAGCATTTTGAGGGCCAGCAGAGCAACGGCAAGGCAACGACCGACAAGGCCTCCGCAGCCGCCTAATGCCAAATGGCAATCAAAGCTAAATAACCAGCCACGCCATAGGGCGGCCCCGGGGGAAATCCCGTGGCCGCCCTTCAGTTTCTGAAGGGTCTCTGGGGTACTTTACCCTGATAAAGCTGACATAACAGCTAGAGTGAACGTCGTACAAAGGCAAGGAAAAATACCAAAGAAATCGGTGAACGGTAGTTGTTCGCGCTCGCATTTCCTGCGGATTTGTTAAAAACGCCTTTATGATATAAAAAAAGAAACATATAACAGCCCAGATGGAGAGGGTCGCTATGTTATCCTTCTCAAACGGGTGAAATCTTGGGTTTTGGGTTGTAGTTCCAAGGTGGACAAACGTTTTCCCTGCACCAACGTGTGGTGAAGAACGGAAGAAGCCGGTAGTGCAAGCCGAACATTCAAGAATTCAATAAGCAGCGGTGTGAGAGAGCGCCGCATTACACGTAACTAGGAGCGTGGTTACACAATGCAGGAGGCATGGGAAGGCTTCAAGGAAGGCATCTGGACGGGAGAAGTTGACGTCCGAGACTTCATCCAGAAGAACTACACCCCCTACGAGGGCGACGAGTCGTTCCTCGCCGGCCCGACCGAGCGTACCAAGGAGCTGTGGGGCGAGGTTCTCGACCTGCTGCTTAAGGAGCGCGAGCAGGGCGGTGTCCTCGATATGGACACCAAGACCGTTACGGGTATCGTGAGCCACCCCGCTGGCTACATCGATAACGCCCACCGCGAGAAGGAGACCATCGTCGGTCTCCAGACCGACAAGCCGCTCAAGCGCGCGCTGCACGTCAACGGTGGTATCCGCATCGCTTGCCAGGCTGCCAGCCAGCACGGCTATAAGGTCGACGAGAACGTTGTCGAGCGCTACACCTTCGAGCGCAAGACCCACAACGCTGGCGTCTTCGATGTCTACACCCCCGAGATGCGTGCTTGCCGTTCGGCTCACATCATCACCGGTCTGCCCGATGGCTATGGCCGCGGCCGCATCATCGGCGACTACCGTCGTGTTGCCCTGTACGGCGTCGACTACCTGATCAAGGACAAGGAGGCCCAGAAGGCTTCCACCCCGACGGTCATGACCGCCGACAACATCCGCGATCGCGAGGAGCTGCAGGAGCAGATCCGCGCCCTCGGCGAGCTCAAGATGATGGCCGAGACCTATGGTTTCGACATTTCCAACCCTGCTACCAACACGCAGGAGGCCATCCAGTGGATGTACTTCGCCTACCTCGCTTCCGTCAAGGAGCAGAACGGCGCCGCTATGTCCATCGGCCGTACCTCCACGTTCATCGACATCTACGCTGAGCGCGACCTTGCCAACGGTACCTTCACCGAGGAGCAGATCCAGGAGTTCGTGGATCACTTCATCATGAAGCTCCGCATGGTCAAGTTTGCCCGTACCCCCGAGTACCAGGCCCTGTTTACCGGCGATCCGCAGTGGGTCACCGAGTCCATCGGCGGCATGGGTGTTGACGGCCGTACGCTCGTTACCAAGATGAGCTACCGCTACCTGCACACGCTCGAGAACATGGGCACCAGCCCCGAGCCCAACATGACCGTTCTGTGGTCGACCCGTCTGCCCGAGAACTTCAAGAAGTTCTGCGCCAAGACTTCTGTCGCCAGCTCCTCGATTCAGTACGAGAACGACGACCTCATGCGCGTCTACCACGGCGACGACTACGGCATTGCCTGCTGCGTGTCCTCCATGCGCATCGGCAAGGAGATGCAGTTCTTCGGCGCCCGCGCCAACCTGGCCAAGTGCCTGCTGTACGCACTCAACGGCGGTGTTGACGAGGTCTCCAAGAAGCAGGTCGGCCCCAAGTATCGCGCCGTCGAGGGCGATACGCTCGATTACGACGACGTTGTGGCCAAGTACAACGACATGATGAAGTGGCTCGCTGGCGTGTACGTCAACTCGCTGAACATCATTCACTACATGCACGACAAGTATTGCTACGAGCGCATCCAGATGGCTCTGCACGACAAGCACGTGCACCGCTGGTTCGCTACGGGCATCGCTGGCCTTTCCGTTGTGGCCGACTCCCTGTCCGCCATCAAGTACGCCAAGGTCCATCCCGTCCGTGACGAGAATGGCATTATCGTTGACTTCGAGACCGAGGGCGAGTTCCCCAAGTACGGTAACGACGACGACCGCGTCGACCAGATCGCTCACGACGTTGTGCACCAGTTCATGGAGTACATCCGCATGAACGACACCTACCGCAACTCCGTGCCCACGACCTCGGTTCTGACCATCACCTCCAACGTCGTGTACGGCAAGAAGACCGGTTCTACGCCTGATGGCCGCAAGGCTGGCCAGCCCTTCGCCCCGGGTGCTAACCCCATGCACAAGCGCGATAGCCACGGCGCCATCGCTTCGCTGTCTTCGGTTTCCAAGCTCCCGTTCCGCGACGCTCAGGACGGCATCTCCAACACCTTCTCCATCATCCCGGGTGCGCTCGGCAAGGAGGACCAGGTGTTCTTTGGCGATATCGACCTTGATCAGCTGGGCGAGTAACTATTGTTAGTGCTATACTAACAATAACGATTACTGATTAGCGCGCCGGTTTCGGCCGGCGCCTATCAATCGAAGGAGACACATTATGAAGGTTTCTGAAGTTTCCGAGACTCAGGCCGATAACCTGGTCCACATGCTCGACGCTTACGCCGAGAAGGGTGGCCACCACCTGAACATCAACGTCTTCAACCGTGAGACGCTGCTCGACGCTCAGGCTCACCCCGAGAAGTATCCGCAGCTGACCATCCGCGTTTCCGGCTATGCCGTGAACTTCCACACGCTCACCAAGGAGCAGCAGGACGAGGTCATTTCGCGTACCTTCCACGACAAGTTCTAAAGGGGTTTAACTCCCGCAGGATCGCCGGGGCTGTTTGGGGCTACCTCCCAAAACGTCCTCGGACATGCAAGAAGCCCTCGCTGCGCACTTCGTGCGGCGAGGGCTTCTTGCGTCCTGCGGAATATTTTGGGAGGTAGCCCAAACAGCCCCGGCGGGGTCCTGTGTAGTCACCCTTTAGGCGGAACTCTCCTAATGGGTTGAGCGTTCTGGATTCTTGCTTGCTACCGTTTATCGCGTATAGCTACCGTTTGCGGAATAAGTAACACTCCTTAATAAACCGTGTAGAATCTCAGATAAGCACGGAGTTTTCCAGGGAGACGCTGTCCTTTGTTGTGTGCAAGGGGCGGCGTCTCTTTGGCGCTTGGAGGCCGTTCTGCAGCAGGACGGCGGACGTGCGTCACATATTCAAAGGCTCTGTTAGACCATAATTGACATATAGGTGATGCCACCGTGGTATAATTGAATTGTTAACCACGGCATTGGAGCAGGTATGAACGCCGAGGATCTGGTCGTCACCCTCAAGAAGAACATGGCGAAGCTAAGCAAGTCCGAGCGCCGCCGCGCAATCGAGTCGGTACGCGACGTCATCCGCGCCGCCATGTTCGACGATGCAGCGGGAACTAGCTACGAAATCCAGCGTTGCCCACGTTGCGGTTCGGTCGCTATCGTTAAAAAGGGCAAGTCCAGGAACGGTGAGCAGCGCTACCTCTGCCGCGACTGCGGCAGGACATTTTCAGACTCCACCGACCGGATCCTCGGCACGAGCAAGCTGCCCCGCGAGACCTGGATGGCCTATGCCGAGTGCTTCGTTCTCATGCTCCCTCTCCGCGAGTGCGCCGATCGCTGCGGTGTCTGCCTCAAGACCGCCTACACCATGCGCCACAGGCTCATCGAGTGCCTGAAGGAATATTCGCCCACGTTCCATGTGGGGCAGGGGCAGGCCTGCGAACTCGACGAAACATACTTCCCCGAGTCCTTCAAGGGCAACCATTCAAAGGGCTCCTTCACTCTGCCGAGAAAGGCTCGCCACCGCGGCAAGCAGGTCCATAAGCGCGGCCTCTCCCGCGAGCAGATCTGCGTCATGACGGGCATCAGTGACACGAACGCCACCTTCTTCGAGGTCTCGGGGCGCGGCGTGGTCTCGCGCAAGCGTGCGGCGGAGGCCCTTCGCCACCGTATCGGCGCAGGTGCGGTCGTCGCCACGGACAAAGCGACCGCATACATCGATGTGCTGTGCGACCTGAAGGTCGCCTCGCATGAGTCCTATGATTCCAAGGACCGCTCGGAGGGCACCATCAACCGCATCAACACCGTCCATTCGCTCCTCGACTCGTTCATGGCGCGCTTCAAGGGGGTATCCACCAAGCATCTCGGCGCCTACCTCGACTGGTTCCGCTGGTGCCGTACCTTCATGGCGACCGACTCCCGCACAGCTGAGTCCACAGTCGCACGTCAGCTCGCCAACGGCATCTGCGCCACCCGCATCCGCGACATGTTCAACGTCCTGCCGCCCTATATGGACTACTGGGTCTCGAGGGCGGCATAGTCCGTTAAAATGGTGGCACCGTGGTATACACGAGAGATAGGAGCCGCCATGCCGTCGAACATACCAGCAACCACTATCAGGATCGAGCCGGAGGTAAAGAGGGAAGCGACCGCCATCCTCGACGAACTCGGTCTCTCCATGTCCACAGCGATGAATATGTTCCTCCGCGCGGTGATCCGCGAGGGCGGCATGCCGTTCGAGATGAAGGTAAATAAACCCAATGAATAATAAGGCGAAAAAGGCAATCTGTAGAAAAGAAGATTTGGGAAATGAAGCATCTGTTGAGCAGTTTTTTGTAGATAG
>CATWVA010000011.1 GCA_958354105.1 uncultured Collinsella sp. | reverse complement strand
CGGCTCAGGGCGATATACGCCGTGATGCGCGACCGGGTGCCCTACCGGGAGTAGCGTCGAAGGTTGACAAAACTATAGGAACACCCAATGACTAAGTTAGGCGATGTGGAGGGGGTTGGCGGCGTCGACGGCGTCAGGAGCAGCGGGACCATCAGGGGCAGCGTCTGCCGGGTCCTCGTCGGGGGTCTCGATCTGCTTGATCATGACCTCCTGGCCCTGCAGCAGGTATGTCTCGCCGCTGCCGCAATAAGGGCAGGTCTTGCCGTGCTCGACCGTCGCGTAGTCGCGGCCGCACGCACCGCAATGTGTCACGGCTTCAACGGGCTCCACGATAAGCTCCGAGCCCTCGGTGATAGGCTTTTTATCTGCTGCCCAGCGCCAAGCGTCGAGCAGCAAGTCGGGAACGACGCCCGAGACCTCGCCCAACAGCAACGTCACGCTCGAAACGCGACGCACGCCATGAGCGCGCGCCACGTTCTCGACATCGCGAATAATGTGATAGACGATTCCGAGCTCGTGCACTTTTTCCTCCGCCGTTCCCGTTATGACTACTTACTTGCGACCGAATTTAATCTTGATGGCACGCTTGAGTGCGTACTTGCCCAAGCTGGGGAGCTTTTGCTCGTATTTGACCATCGTGGAGCACTCGGGGCGGTCGCGATCAAGATGGATGGCGTCGAATGCGCACTTGGTGGTGCACAGGCCGCAGCCAATGCACTTGTTGGGGTCGACGATCGAGGCGCCGCAGCCCAGGCAGCGGGCGGTCTCTGCGCGCACCTGCTCCTCGGTAAAGGTCTCGACGTACTCGCTAAACGGCGCAGCCTTCTCGCGTTCGCGGTCCACATGCGCAACCTCGCGGCTCGCGTTGTCGTAGCTCTCGAGCACAACGTCGTTGCGGTCGAGCGCGGTGTAGCGGCGCTGGTTGCGGCCGATGGTGAGCGTGGAGCCCGGCTGCACAAAGCGATGGATGGACACGGCGGCCTCGTGACCGGCGGCGATGGCATCGATGGCAAAGCTCGGACCGGTATAGACGTCGCCGCCCACAAAGATGTCGGGTTCGGCGGTCTGGTAGGTCTGGGGATCGGCAAGGGCGCCCTGACCACGGCCAAGCTCCACCTTGGAGCCAGCCAGCAGGTCGCCCCACACGATGGACTGGCCGATGGACATGACCACGCGGTCGGCATCGACGCGGCGCAGGTCGTTCTCGTCGTACTCGGGCGCAAAACGGCCCTCGTCATCGTAGACGCGCGTGCAGCGCTTAAAGGTGATGCCGCACACACGGCCGGCCTCGTCCAGATGGACCTCCTTGGGGCCCCAACCGCAACTGATGTGCGCGCCGTCCTCGATGGCCTCGCGACGCTCTTCCTCGCTGGCGGGCATCTGCGCCTCGCTCTCCAGGCAGAACATCTCAACGTGCTCGGAACCCAGACGGCAGGCGTTGCGGGCAACGTCGATGGCCACGTTGCCGCCGCCCACCACGATGGTGCGGCCGGGCAGCGCATCGATCTTGCCACTGTTGACCTCGCGCAAAAAGTCGACGGCCACGGTCACGTCCTCGGCGTCCTCGCCCGGAATGCCGGCAAGGCGGCCGCCCTGGCAGCCAATGGCAACGTAGAAGGCCTTAAAGCCCTGCGCGCGCAGCTCGTCGAGCGTCACGTCGCGGCCGACTTCCACGCCATAGCGAAACTCGGCACCCATCAGGCGAATGACCTCGACCTCCGCCTCGATAACATCCTTCTGCAGCTTAAAGCTGGGAATGCCATAGGTGAGCATGCCACCCGGGCGCTCGTTTTTCTCGAACACGACGGGCTTATAGCCCTTCTCGGCCAGATAAAAAGCGCAGGACAGACCAGCCGGACCGGCACCGATGATGGCAATCTTCTGGTCGAAGCCGCCAGCACGCGTCGGGGTCACCACGGGCGGGACATAGCGGGTCGCTGCGTCCAGATCGCGCTGGGCGATAAACTTCTTGACTTCGTCGATAGCCACGGCGGCGTCCACACGACCGCGGGTGCAGGCATCCTCACAGCGGCGATTGCACACACGGCCGCAGATAGCGGGCAGCGGGTTCTCGCGCTTAATGAGTGCTAGGGCCTCGTCATAGCGACCCTGCGCCGCGAGCTTCAGATAGCCCTGAACGGCAACGTGCGCGGGGCAGGCCGTCTTGCAGGGAGCGGTGCCGGACTCATGCGTCTCGATACGGTTGTCGTTGCGGTAGTTGGGCGACCACTTGGTGTGGTCCCACTTGGTGGCATCGGGCAGCTCCTGGCGCGGATACTCGGGCACCTGTCCGCCAGCCTTTTTGCTACAGAGCTTCTGGCCCAGTTTGGCGGCGCCGGCCGGACACACCTCAACGCAGCGACCGCAGGCCACGCACTTGTCCTTCTCGACCTTGGCGACGTAGGCCGAGCGCGACAGGTTGGGCGTGTTGAACAGCTGCGAAGTGCGCAGGGCGTAGCACACGTTGACGTTGCAGTTGCAGATGGCGAAGATTTTGTTCTCACCGTCGATGTTGGTGATCTGGTGCACAAAGCCGTTGTCCTCGGCCTGGCGCAGGATGTCGTAGACCTCCTCGCGCGTCACATAATGGCCGCGGTCGGTCTCGACCACGTAGTCGGCCATATCGCCCACGGCGATGCACCAATCGGCCGGGTCGTCGGCGCAGCCCTCTCCCATCACGCGACGGCTCGCGCGGCAGCTGCAGGTGCTAGCGGCATACTTACCTTCGTATTTGTCGAGCCAATGCTCGATATGCTCGATCGGCACCGAGGTGCTCGCGGCATCGATGGCCTTCTCGACCGGAATGACATGCATGCCGATGCCGGCACCGCCGGGCGGCACCATCGGCGTGGCCTTGGACAGCGGTCCCTTGGACGCCTGCTCAAAGAACTTGGCATAGACCGGATGCTCCTCGAGCTGGCTCACGCGCATGTTGAGGAACTCGGCGGAACCCGGCACCAGCATGGGCAGCACCCACTGCTTGGCGCGCTCGGGGTTTTCCCAGTTGTACTCGAGCAGACCCGTGTAGCTCATGTCGTCGAGCATTTTTTCGATATCGGCCTCGGGCATGCCGGTGAGCTTGACCATCTCGGGCAGCGTATAGGGACGGCGCATCTTCATCTTGCAGAGCACTTCGGCCTGCTCGTCGGTTGCGGCCTCGGCAAACGACCAGTACTCGTAGCCCAGCAGCTCGTCGCGGTGCAGCAGGCGGTTGGTGCAGTGCTCACACAGTTTGACGATGGCCTCGCGCGGATGCTCCGGTATCGGCGGCACGAACTCCGCGCCGATATCGGGCTCGGTATAGCTAATCCCCGGTCCGTTGAGAATCATAGTCGTCCCTTCTCTTGCCACAGCCCGGCGAGACCGCGGCGCCCCTCTTTGTACGGGTTCGACATGCCCCCATGCCGTTCACCCGCTATTGTTGACATTGTGTCAAAAACAGTATTGACGAACCGTCAACAATATTCAAGACTGTTAGGCGAACGGTCAGGCAAAAGAGGATGAAAGGCGGCAAAACATGGGCAACAACGCAGCAGATATCTCTGTGGTCGATGCCGTCCCCGCATCCGATAGCGCGGCAAAACGCCTGACGGGCGACGAGCGCCGTCGCGAGATCCTCGCCGCTGTGCGCGCCGTGAGCGCCGAGCTTGGTGTGTCCCATCTTTCGGTATCGGCCGTGACCAAGCGGGCTGGCTGCACGCGTTCGCTGTTCTACCACTACTTTGCCGATATGGATGCCGCCGTCACCGCCGTTATGGACGAGGCAATCGACGGCTTTATCGCCGAGCTCGAGCAGTGGAACGCCAGCCGCACGGTTGGCGACATCGAAGGCGCACTCGACACCGTTGCTCCGCTCTTTAAGCGCCTGGTCGTGAGCGGCCACGAGTTGCCGAGCACGCTCACCTCGAGCAGCGGCGCGCTCTACGGCGGCTTTTTGCACAACGTGGTCCAGCGCGTGGCGCAGTATATCTGCGATACCACCGTGGTGGATTTTGTCGCCCATCACGAGCTACGCATCGACCATGTCTACGAGACGTTCTACACCCTCATCATGGGGCTGCTGATGTATATCCGCACGCACCCCGATGCGCCCGACGAGACAGTCAAGGAAATCATCGCCTCGACGCTCCATATCGAGGGCTATACCGCCAAGTATCAGGAGCGCAAGCCCCAGAACTGACGACATTTGGCCAAACTGCCCGCGATCAGAAGAGGGGCCGCGGGCTTGTGAAAGGAGAGCAGCATGCTGTTCGATGTTTGGGGTAGCAATACCCTTATCCACTGGGCCGGCTGGGCCATGGTCTTTATTGGCCTGATCGTGCTCAACGAGGTCGGCCGCCGCACCAAGCTGGGCGCGGCCATCATCTTTGGCGTGGCTCCGCTGGCCATGACCATCTACTGCGTCGCTATCGCCATCGGCGTCTCACAGGGTGCCGAGTGGGCGCTCACCAACCCCACCCATGTGTACCAGAACAGCTGGTTCCACTACGCCAAGGTATACGCGGCGCTGGCCGGTTGCTGGGGCTTCATTGCCATTAAGTACCAGTGGGGCAAGATCGGCAAGGCGCATTGGTTCCGCGCGTGGCCGTTTGTGATCGTCGCCATCAACATCATGATCGCCGTCGTGTCCGACTTTGAGAGCGCCTATCACTTCTTTGTCCTGGGCGAGTCCACCTGGGTCACCTCCGAGGGCGCCACGCAGCTCGCCGGCTGGAACAACGTGTTCAACGGCATCGCCGGTATCATCAACATCTTCTGCATGACCGGTTGGTGGAGTGTCTACGCCTCTGAGGACAAGACCGACATGCTGTGGCCCGACATGACCTGGGTCTACATCATCGCCTACGATATCTGGAACTTCTGCTACACCTACAACTGCTTGCCCACCCACTCCTGGTTCTGCGGCTTTGCACTGCTGCTGGCGCCCACCGTCGCCGCCTTTATCTGGAACAAGGGCGGCTGGATCCAGAACCGTGCCTTTACGCTGGCTATTTGGTGCATGTTTGCCCAGGTATTCCCGTACTTCCAGGAGGAGTCCATCTTTGTGACCCACTCCACGCTCGACCCCGGCGCCGCTACCGCGGTCTCGATCGCCGCGCTGGTCGCCAACGTCGCCGCGATCATCTACATCGTCTACCGTGCCAAGAAGCTCGGCCGCAATCCCTACAAGCAGGACGTCTTTGAGGGCACCAGCGATTGGGAGAAGGCTACCGCTCGCCGCGCCAAGGTTGATTACGCGCACGCCGAGTAACATGCCCGGCGCAAACGCCGCTTGAATGTGAAGCAGCATAGCCGGCTCCGCGCAACTCAACGCATTGCAGAGCCCCCGGAATGTGATTCGTCCGCGTTCCGGGGGCCTTTTGCTGCCGCGAGGATGCGGCCGAACGATGCGCTCAGGTTAAATCGGATCTTATATTTCGTATGCGCTTTATATGGCTCCATTTTTGGGTACAGTGTTGAGCCGATATTGCATTGGGGGATATATGAGCGATGAGACGTATGGCCGCGAGGATGCGGCCCAGGATGCGGAAGCATGTGCCGAAGCCCTGGAGAGCCTTGACCGGATCGCGCTAGACGAGCTCTCGTTTAGCGATTCGGTCGTCGACGCGCAAGACGAGGTGCACGAAGACACTGAGGACGAAGGCGGCGACGCCAAAGACGCTCCTGACGAAGCCGAAGAGGACGATAGCGAGGCCGACGACCAGCCCGAATCCGACACGGGCGAGGAAACCGTCTTGCTCGACAGCTTACCGGCCGAAGATTCGCTGACTCGCGAGCTTCCTGGCCTGGGTTCCGCACCAGCCGTGGATGAGACCATCGCCATGGGCGATATTCCCCTGCCGTCCGTTCCCTCGGCACACGAAGCCGAGGTCCGCCATCGCAAGATGTCGCCCAAGCGCCGCAATCTGATGGTCGCCGGTGTCGTGGCCGTCGCGCTCGTCGCCGGCGGTGCAGGCTATGCTGCCTGGAACGGATATCAGCAAGAGCAGGCTGCCGCTGTCGCCGCCAATGCCCACACGATGATGTCGGTGCAGATTGGCGTGCATGCCGCGGGCCTCGACTGTTCCACCAGCTCTAAGATTCCCGTACAGGTGAGCGGTCAGGACGCTGATGGCTCATCCGTGAGCGAAACGCTCTATGTTGACGAGCACGGCCGCGGCATCAAACTGCTGCCCGGCGATTACACGCTCTCCATCGCTGCCTCTCCCATCGCGGCCGACGGCACCATCTATACCGTCCCGACCACCAAGGCGCAGGTCACGATCAAGAGCGACGGACAGGACCTAAGCAGCCAGGCCGCCTTTAAGCTCAAGGTGCCTTCGGCCGACACGGTGACTGACGACCAGATCGATGCCGCCGCCAAATATGCCGAGGAGGGAGGCGCGAGCTCCGCCGCCACCGCCAAGGTGCTCCAGCAGGCGGCAACCGCGCGGCGCGGCGCCGCCGTCAATGCCGTGAGCGCGCAAAAGGCACAGGCGGCCCGTGATGCCGACGCCCGCCACAAGGCAACCGACCTCTACCAGCTCGATATCCCCGTCGAGTGGTACGGCAAGGTCGAGACTTGGCAAAATGGCAGCACGCTATGCATCTATCTTGCCGGCGACAGCGATACACCGATTGTGACGCTCGTCGCAGTGCGCGAGGGCGAGAGCTTTACGCCCGATGAGGGCGATACGGTTTTGGGTGCGGCCAACCTAGGCAACGGTTATACCGTCTACGCCAGCGGTCCCGTCTATCCGTACGTGGTGCCCCAGACCATCAACGGACGGACGCAGAATCCCGTGTCGACCTACCCTATGGACTCGGCCATTGAGCTTGTCGAGCTCACGACCGGCAACCGCTACACCTATAGCCAGATCAAGAACGTACTGGTCGGCAAAGACGGCAAGGCCGACGCTGCGACCAAACTCGAGACCGACTACCTCGCCCAGATTCTCCTGCCGAGCATCAAGGCCCAGGACTAGCGGACCATGACACCTGAGTCCTGGCCTCGCAAATCCATAGACGATTAGGAAAGGAGCCACTTCCATGCGGGCACAGCATGTACCACGCCGTGTTTGCATGGAATATCGGCCTGCTCATCCATGGTAACGATTACCGACTCGCCAAGATCAAACTGGGCCATCGCGGCATCGAGCGCGGCAATTTCGCGCTCGCGCGTTTTCTCGCTTGTCATATCCACACTTACCTGAATCAGGCCGTAAGCCTGCATGAGCAGTGCATCCCCAGCCACAAAGTCCACCTCATGGCTTTTATTCTTATCTTTAATCAGCAGGCGGCAAACCGAACCGGGCCGCACGGCGGGGGTCCTTCTTCTGAGCGCATTGAACACCGCGGTCTCGAGCCTCTGACCATGATCCAATGCCGATGCGGGGGAGAACGCTCCGAACATCGCAGGATCGACGACGTAGACCTTAGACGCAGACCGCGTATTATTTGCAAGCGAACGCGTGAACTCCGGCACCGAAAACAGCAGGTAGGCGTCCTCGTAATACTCAAGTAAGTCGCTGAGCGTATTTCGACTGACGGATATCTGTCTGCTCTTGAACTCGTTGTACACTTTGTTCACTGACAGCTCTCGTCCCGAAGATGCCATGCACCGCGCCAGAAACAGCGAGGCCAAACGGGGGTTCTTGACGTCGTAACGTTCAACGACGTCCATGGCGACCGTTCGCGACGCATATTCCTGTAGCAGCTGAATCGCGTCTGCGGGCGTCTGCTCAAGTGTCGCGATGAATCCCCCTCGCTCGAGATATCCGATCAGATGATGTCGAAGCAGTGCTGCATCGCTCGATGAAAAGGGTGCATCCGGCTCAGGAACGCTCCCCGTCTTATATCGGACGTATTCCGAAAAACTCAACGGAAAAAGCTCTCGCACAAGAGAACGGCCCCTGAACTCGCTCTTAAGTTCTGAGGACAGCATCTTAGAAGAAGATCCCGTCACGTAAACGGTCGCCTTCTCCGTATCGACCACGCGTCGCAGAAACGCACCCCATTCGGGTATTTCCTGGATCTCGTCAAAGAAAAGGTAGGCGCCCTCGCCTCGAGCAGCAGGATATAGTGCATAGAATGTATCGAGCACGTCCGCTAGTAGCGATGGCTCATACGGACGCAAGCGCTCATCCTCAAAATTGAAATATAGCATCCGGTCAAGCTCGACGCCTTGGCCCTGAAGCCGCCGTATCTCCTGATACAGGCGATACGTCTTTCCACAACGACGGGCGCCCACAATCACATATACGATGTTGTCGCGCTTTGGCTCCTGCGGGTTGCCCAGATCAAGGTCGCGCTCAAAGACCTGCGGAATCCCCTGTTGCTCAAAGTCCTTTATTTTTTGAGCCACCAAGTCGTTGAATGCCATAATTCTCCAATCTTGCTCTCCTGCTAATCAAGATTATAACGATTCTTGATTAGCAGGAGAGCAAGATTATGCGTATCTTGATTAATGGATAAGCAAGTTTTCTATTAGTGGCCCCTCCCGGAGGATATCGAGCGGCCGAGGGGGGCAGGCATGAACGCCTCTAGCCGAAAACAAAGTAGCTAAAAAAGCCCCGTCCCAAATGAGCTACTTAACGCCAGGGGTCGGCTTCGAAGAGGGGCTCGCGCTCGGGGCGACGATCGCTATAAGGATCGTAGCCGTCGTCATCCTCGTTCTCGGCACGGATGTAGGGGTCGCGCGGCTTGGGCACAGGCTTGGGTGCAGGCTTGGGTGCGGCCGGCGCGGCGTTGGCGACCGGCGCATTCGTCTTGTTCTTGTCTATCATCTGCATATCTCCTTGCCATGCAATCGTGTTCAACATTATCGATTGTCGCACGAAAAAGGGCGGCGGACCCAATTGGATCCGCCGCCCTTGGCGTTTAGAGACGGCTGGCAGATTTTAAGGCATGTCCCATAAATCTACTCGGCGTCGGGGACCTCGTAGGTAGCAGACGGCGTGTTGTCGCACACGACGGTAAAGCCGCCGTCCTTGTCGGCATCGACCGTCACCTGATCGCCCTCGCGCACCGTACCGTCGATGATGGCGGCGGCGATGGCGTCCACGACCTCGCGCTGGACCAGGCGCTTGAGCGGACGGGCACCGAACACGGGGTCCAGGCCACCCACGGCGAGCATCTGCTTGGCCGCCGGGGTGATGGCAAGCGTCATGCGCTCCTTGGCCAGACGCGCGCGGACGTCGGCAAGCTGGATGTCGACGATCTTCTCGATCTGCGCCATGCCGAGCGGATGGAACACCACGATATCGTCGATACGGTTGAGGAACTCGGGGCGGAAGGTCTGAGCCATGGCGGCGTCGACCTGATGGCGCATCTCCTCCTCGTCCTTACCGGACAGATCGGCGATGGCCTTGGAGCCCACGTTAGACGTCATGATGATGATCGTGTTCTTGAAGGACACCTGGCGACCCTGGCCATCGGTCAGACGGCCGTCATCAAGCACCTGCAGCAGCACGTTAAAGACATCCGGATGAGCCTTCTCCATCTCGTCGAGCAAAATCACGGAGTACGGACGACGGCGCACGGCCTCGGTAAGCTGGCCGCCCTCGTCGTAACCCACGTATCCCGGAGGCGCACCGATCAGACGTTGGACGCTGAACTTCTCCATGTACTCGGACATGTCGATACGCACGAGCGCACGCTCGTCATCGAACAGGCACTCGGCAAGCGCCTTGGCGAGCTCGGTCTTGCCCACGCCGGTGGGGCCCAGGAAGAAAAAGCTGCCGATGGGCTTGTCCGGATCGGAGAGGCCCGCACGGCTGCGACGCACGGCCGCGGCGACAGCGGAGACCGCCTCGTCCTGGCCGATGACGCGCTTATGCAGCTCGCCCTCCAAGCCCTTCAGCTTGTCGAGCTCGCCCTGCATCATCTTGGAGACGGGCACGCCGGTCCAAGCGCTCACGACCTCAGCGATCTCATCGGAGGTCACCTGCTCGTTGAGGCCCTCGCCGTCCTGCTGCTTTTGCGCCTCGAGCGCAGCCTCGGAATCCTGAATCTGCTGCTGCAGGCCCGGAATCACGGAGTAGCGCAGCTCGGACGCACGGCCCAGGTCGCCGTTGCGCGTCGCACGCTCCTCTTCGCTCTTGGCCTCGTCGAGCTGTCCCTTGAGCTCCTGCACGTGGTCGATGGCGTTCTTCTGGTTGAGCCAGCCGGCCTTTTGCACGTTGAGCTTTTCTTGGACCTCGGCAATCTCTTGGCGCAGGGCCTCCAGACGCTCCTTGGAGGCGTCGTCGGTCTCCTTCATGAGCGCCTGCTCCTCGATCTGCAGCTGGGTGAGCTGACGCGTGGTGGCATCGATCTCGACCGGCATGCTGTCGAGCTCCATGCGCAGGCGGCTTGCCGCCTCATCAACCAGGTCGATGGCCTTATCGGGCAGGAAGCGGTCGGCGATGTAGCGATCGGAGAGGTCGGCGGCCGCCACGAGCGCGCTATCGGTGATATGCACGCCGTGGAAGATCTCGTACTTCTCCTTGAGGCCACGCAGGATCGAGATGGTGTCCTCGACGGTGGGCTCGGAGACCATCACGGTCTGGAAACGACGGGCGAGTGCCGCGTCCTTCTCGATGTACTTGCGATACTCGTCGAGCGTAGTCGCGCCGATTGCGTGCAAGTCGCCACGGGCAAGCGCCGGCTTCAGGATGTTGCCGGCGTCCATGGAGCCCTCGGTGGCACCCGCGCCCACGATGGTGTGGAGCTCATCGATGAACAGGATGACCTTGCCTTCGGACTTTTGGACTTCCTTGAGCACGGCCTTCAAGCGGTCCTCGAACTCGCCGCGGTACTTGGCGCCGGCGACCAGCGCGCTCATGTCGAGCTCGATGAGGTCGCGGTCGCGCAGGGTGCTCGGTACGTCGCCGGCCACGATTCGCTGAGCAATGCCCTCGACGATGGCCGTCTTGCCGACGCCCGGCTCGCCGATAAGCACGGGGTTGTTCTTGGTGCGGCGGGACAGAACCTGAATAGTACGACGGATCTCGTCGGTACGGCCGATGACCGGGTCGAGCTTGCCGGCGCGAGCCAGATCGCAGATGTTGCGACCGTACTGCTCCAACGCCTCAAACTGCGTCTTGTCCTCGGCAGACGTCACGCGGTCATCGCCGCGCAGTTCCTCGTAGACTTGCTCGATGCGCTCCTTGGTCACGCCGGCGCCACGCAGCACGCGACCCGCCTCACCCTTGTCCTCGGCAAGTGCCATCAGCAGATGCTCGGTCACCACAAAGCTGTCGCCCATCTTGGTGGCCTTTTTCTCGGCCTTCTCGATCACGCGAACGAGCTCGTTGGACAGGCCCATCTGCTGACCCTCGCCCGACACCTTGGGCGCATGGTCGATGGCATCTTGTGTGGAGCGTGCGAGCTGAGCCGGGTCGGCACCGATGCGCTCGATGATCACGGAGATATTGCGCTCGCCGGCACCGAGCAGGGCAGACAGCAGGTGGATCGGCTCCACCGCGCCGGCCTGTGCATCGGCAGCCGTGCTCATGGCGGTCTGCAGCGCCTCGCGCGACGTCATTGCTAGCTTATCGATTCTCATGGAATCACCTCTCTTGGGGCGGCCGCCCTACGGGGCGGCTTCACGTTGTTCGAGAAGTATTGTTGCCAGCTTTACGCGATCTTATACACAAATCTAAGTCTCTATATATAAGATTTTCTGAGTGAATTACGGATAGGGTACTGAGATGTCAGCCCGCCGCTGCCCAGGCGCGCTACCGTCTCGATCTGTAACATCTAGCAGCCATTTTTGATCCTAGATGTTACAGATCGAGACAGACCGAAAACCACCACAAAGAGGACAGGCACCTTTGTGGTGGTCGCGGTCTCTACTCCTTCGCCGAACCCGTACTTCCCGATTCGACGGTCCAGGGCATCTCATCCTCGAACAGCCATGTACGGGCAGACCCACTATCGCGTGCAGTCTGCGGGTCAGGCAAGCAGGTCTGTTTATAGGCATCTTGGATACACTGACCCATAAAATCGTTGAGCTCGGTCTGGTCGCCCTCCATGACATAGGCGACATCGCCGTCCATGATGTAGATGCCCGGACCCTCATTGCCCTCGTAGCCCGGATCGTACGAGACATCACATAACTTTGCGCCGTTTGCAGTGTCCAGCTCGATGGACGAGTGGCATCCGCCAACCATGTCGTTCGCTTTTGCCCGATAGGACGCATATCCGTACCAACGCTTAAATGTTTTGCCCTTGAGCAGCTCGGACGCCCTATCGATCAGGCTTGTATCCGTGGTATAGCGCATGGCCCCAAGCTGAATACGCGGATAATTGCTAATACCCAGCACAGCCGGCTGCTCATCAAAATCAACGGTAATGGTCTCGGGCTTGTCGTCGCCGGTCAGAAGTTCGACAGATTGAGTCACAGGCTTGACCACCGGCTCCGTCACCGCAGCAGGTAGAAATGCCATACCGACAGCGCCCGCGCCAACCACAGCGATCGCAAGCGCCAAGACAATCAATCCAATACGGGCAGAACGGCTCACGGCAAAACACCCCACAATGCAAACCTTCGCCACCTGCACTAATGATACCGCCAGCTAACACTATTACCAAAAGAAGCCGCGCGCTCCTCACCACCACAAAGGGGACAGGCACCTTTGTGGTGGTTTTCGACGCTAACGGTCGACCATCTCGCGCAATGAGATTAAACTTGAATTGCTCTCTGAACATATCCATTTCTGCCTATCCTCAACAGATCTTTGTCTCGAGGAGCGCATATGAAGCCGCCTCATTCCACCGGTCGCAACGTCATCGCCATTCTCGCCATACCCATCGTGATGCTCTTCCTTATCGTCATCACGCCCTTTTCCCTTGGTATCACCTCGCCCTTCGATTTATGCGGAATGGTCGACGCCGGCTCGCGTGCCACCTCGCTCTCCTTTATCTGTCGCGGCGTGTTTTACGAAGATGGAATTCCCACCGGAAGTTGGCAGTCAAAGTTGCCACTGCTCGGTCAGATCGACGGATGCTCCCCCTATTTCTGCCTTGGACCTCAGACGCTAAACTATCTAATCGACGACCAGCCACTCGACTTCATCACCCTCGCCTACGACTACGCACCAAACACCGATGAGCGCCACATGAACCAAGTCCTCGACAAGATGCTTGGACAGTGCGGGCTCACCGAGGAGGCCGGTCGAGCCATCTATAGCAACCAGAAATTAAAGCGAACAGAACTCCGCCGTGTCGGAAAAATCAAAGGGCGAAACGGGGCCGCCTACTGGGATGCCTGGGCAACACGCGACAAGGGCGAATTCGGACACAGCACCTATATGGTCACTGTCTACACCAAAGACGGAATTAAGGACAATGTTGACGATTTCGCGTCATCCAAACTCGGCATCCCCAAAACAACCAAACCCGCCAGCCCAGATGAAATTCTGTAGAGCCGCCCATTAACATGCCGCTCAACGATCACAACAGCATCGAGCTCGTCCCCACCACCACAAAGGTGCCTGCCCCCTTTGTGGTGGTTTTCAACAAAAAGAAGCCGCCCCGATAACAGAGGCGGCATCAAGCAAGTCTATTTATTAGCGTCCCTCAAGACCCAACGAGAACGCAGAAATGTAGCCCGGGGCTTACCCTTTCCCGAACGCGGCCCTCGCGAAGCGCGTGAGCGGGCGGGAAAGGGTAAGCCCCGGGCGGACAATTAAGTGCGCTACTCGGCAGCGGCCTTGAACTTGTTGTAGTTGATCAGGCAGCCGGCCTTGACGATGGCACGCTCCTCTGCCGTCATATCGGCAATGTAGAGCTCAATCTGATCGACCGCACCATCGGCGCGCACCACGTAGGCGGCGATGTCCTTCAGGTCGCCATCGAGCGCGGCACGGATACCCGGCACAAAGACGTAATCGCCCACCTCAAAGTTGGGCTCGGCCTCCATCTGGAAGGGCACCATGCCCCAGTTCATCACGTTGGAGCGATAGCGCTTGGTGGCGTACTCGTGGACGATGTTGGCCAGGCCGCCAATTACGCGCTGGCAGCTCGCGGCCTGCTCGCGGGCGCTGCCGTCGCCAGGCTTCTTGGCGTAAATCATGGAACCGAACTCGGTCGCCTTGGCATCGGCCGCGACACCCGCGCCGGCCAGCGCCTCAAACACACCGGCAAGCTCGGCATCGAACGCCGCCAGGTCGCCCGCGGACTCGCCGGCAACGCGACGCTTCTCCACAGCGTCGACCTCCTTGGAGCGACCCACGTAGGCCGGGTCGCGGCGGCTCAGCGTAAACTCAGCCAGGCCCAGCGGGTTGGAGCGGAAGGAGCTCGTCTCGCCCGAGGGAATGAGCTCGTCGGTCGTGGTGACCGGGTCCATGATCTTGGAGCAAACCTTGAGCAGGATGTCGTCGCCGAGCGGCTCCATCGCGGGCCACGGCTTGATGTTGGGGCCTTCGACCAGCTCGTCGGCAGGCTCCGCCTTGCCAAAGCCCCAGTACACGCGCTTCTTGTACGGCGCGTCGTCAAAGGTGTACTCGCAGGCCTCGTCCCAAGTGTCCTCGGGCAGGTCGGTCGCCGGCGTCAGGACGCCGCCGTTGGCAGCCGTTGCCGCAATGGAGCGGGCGTCCATCAGGGCCACGGCGCTCAGCTGGCCATTACCCGGCTTGGAACCCTCGCGGTTGGGGAAGTTGCGCGTGGTGTGACGGATCGAAAGGCCGTTGTTGGCGGGCGTGTCGCCGGCGCCGAAGCACGGGCCGCAGAATGCCGTGCGCACGATTGCGCCGGCCTCCATGAGGTCGTAGATGTAGCCGCGGCGTGTAAGTTCGAGCGCCACGGGCTGGCTCGTGGGATAGACCGACAGCGAGAACTCGCCGCAGCCGGTATTGGCGCCCTTGAGCACGCGGGCAGCCTGGACCACGGAGTCATAGTTGCCGCCCGAGCAGCCGGCGATAACGCCCTGCTGCACGTGCAGCTTGCCGTCGACGATCTTGTCGAGCAGGCTAAAGTGCGTCTTGCCCTCGCCGATCTTGGCGGCCTCGAGCTCCACCTCGTGCAGGATGTCCTCGAGGTTCTCGTTGAGCTCGTCGATCTCAAAGCCGTTGGAAGGATGGAACGGCAGTGCGATCATGGGCTTGATGCTCGACAGGTCGACCTCGACGCAACCGTCGTAGTAGGCGACATCGGCGGGCTTGAGCTCGCGATAGTCGTCGCCGCGGCCGTGCATGGTCAAAAACGCGTGCGTGTCCTCGTCGGTGGCCCAGATGCTCGACAGGCAGGTGGTCTCGGTGGTCATGACGTCAACGCCGTTGCGGTAGTCGGTCGTCATGCTCGCGATGCCCGGGCCCACAAACTCCATGACATTGTTCTTGACGTAGCCCTTGGCAAAGACGGCGCGAATGATGGCGAGCGCCACGTCGTGCGGGCCGACGCCGGGGCGCGGGGCGCCCGTGAGGTAGATGGCCACGACGCCGGGATAGGCGACATCGTAGGTGTCGCGCAGCAGCTGCTTTGCCAACTCGCCGCCGCCCTCGCCCACGGCTATGGTACCCAGGGCACCATAGCGGGTGTGCGAGTCGGAACCCAGGATCATCTTGCCGCAACCGGCGAAGTTCTCGCGCATAAAGGAGTGGATGACGGCGATGTGCGGCGGAACGAAGATGCCGCCGTACTTCTTGGCTGCGGAAAGGCCAAAGACGTGGTCGTCCTCATTGATGGTGCCGCCCACGGCGCACAGCGAGTTATGGCAGTTGGTGAGCACGTAAGGCAGCGGGAACTGCTCCATGCCCGAAGCGCGCGCCGTCTGGATGATGCCGACAAAGGTGATGTCGTGGCTCGCCATGGCATCGAAGCGAATCTTGAGTGCCTCGGGGTCGCCCGACGTATTGTGTGCCTGGAGGATCGAATACGCGATGGTGCCGCGCTTGGCATCCTCGGGTGTCTGCGTAATACCGCGCTCGGCAGCCTCGGCCGCAGGCACAACCTCGCTGCCGCCGCGCAGGTAGATGCCGTCCTCGTACAGCTTGACCATACTGTCTCCCACTCTGCCCAAAAGATTTGGGCGCATAGCATACATTCGTTCAATATCGTGCCATAGAACGGTTGCGAGTGGGTTACGAATCTCTGCGTTCACTTTATCTCAGTAAAGCAGAGGACGAGTTAGGTCCTGGGGAGGCAGACTTAGACGCTCAAATGACGAGAGTGGATAATCTCCCACTTTGAGCCTGCAAACAGGCAAAAAACGGGAGATTATCCACTCTCATTCTGCAGGTACTCATTTAAGTCTGTCCCCAATGAGTGCCTACAGGTCGCCGCCCGTGCCCAGCAGTTTGCGCATGACTTGCTCGGGGTTGACCGAGCCGTCGCGCGGGGCCAGGGCGGTGATCTTCTTCTGCATCTTATACTCGTGCAGCTCGTCCTCGAGCTGGCGCACGCGGGCGCGGAGCTTTTCGTTCTCGCGCTCGCGCTCCTCGGCACGCTCCTTCATATCGAGGATGCGCACCACGCCGGCAAGGTTGATGCCCTCGTCAGTCAGCTGGTTGATGAGCTCCAGGCGCTCGATATCGGCACGCGAATACAGACGCGTGTTGCCGCCCGAGCGCTGGGGGTTCACCAAGCCCTTGGACTCGTAGACGCGCAGAGTCTGCGGGTGCATGCCGGTCAGCTCGGCCGCCACGCTGATCATGTACAGCGGTTTGTTCCTATTGTCCTCGGCCATGCTACCTGACCCCTTTCCGTCTCGTTATCGTCCATCATAAGCCCGCGGGCGTGGGCGTGCGCCGCGACCGCCCTAGTACGTCGCCTTGTAACGATTGACCTTCTCGCGATAGTCGCGCGTGTCGGCCTCGCGCAGCTTGGTCATGGCATCGCGTTCATCGTCGGACAGGTTCGTGGGAACCTGCACCTTGATCTCGACGAGCAGCGCGCCCGTGCGGCCACGGTGCTTAACATCGGGCGCGCCCATCTCCTTAAAGCGGAACTTCTTGCCCGTCTGGGTGCCCGCCGGCACCTTCAGACGAACCGTCGCGCCGCCGGGTGTGGGCACATCCACCGTGCAGCCGAGCGCCGCCTCGTAAACCGAGATCGGTACCTCCATGGTCACATCGGCACCCTTGCGCTTAAACAGCGGGTGCTCCTCCACATGCGTGGTCACGACCAGGTCGCCGCGCTCGCCACCCGCAACGCCATACTCGCCGCGACGCTTGTAGCGTAGTTTGCCGCCGTCGACCGCACCTGCGGGAACCGAGACCGTAATGGTTTGCTGCTCGCCCGTCGAGGGAATGCGATAGGTGACCTTGTGCGTCACGCCGCGAAACGCGTCCTCGGCCGTCACGTCGACAGTCAGCGACAGGTCGCCGCCCTTGCGAGCACGGCTGCGACCCGCACCGGCACCGGCATTACCCGCAGCCCCGGCAAAGCCCGAGCCCCAATCGCTGCCCCAAGCGCCGTTGCCGCTAAAGATGCTGTCGAAGATATCGCCCCAGCCGCTGGCGCCCGCGCCGGCACCGTAGCCGCCGCCATACGCGCCGCCCGCGCCCGGCATGCCGCCGAACATGAGCATCTGGTCGTACTCTTTGCGCTTCTTCTCGTCCGAAAGCGTCTCGTAAGCCTCGCTAATCTCCTTGAACTTGGCCTCGTCGCCGCCGGCATCGGGGTGGTATTTTTGCGCGAGCTTGCGAAACGCGCTCTTGATCTCTTTGTCGGAGGCGCTCTTGGATACGCCCAGGATGTCATAGAAGGTTTTGCCTGCAGCCATCGTAGCTCCTCTCCTGTTTCATCCACCGCTCAACGGGCGGCGGCTCATACTGTCATATGGCACTAGGCCAGAAAGGGCCCCGGGTGTTGCCCCGGGGCCCTTCTCAATTACTCCTCGGTGCTCTCAGCCGTATCGGCCGCAGCATCCTCGGGCGCCGCTTCGGGCTCCGGTGCGGGGCGCTTCTCGCCACCGTAGGTCACCGTCACCATCGCGGAGCGCAGGATGCGGTCCGCCATGCGGTAGCCCTTCTGGTACACGTCGTTGACGGTCTCGTCGTACTGCGATGCGTCCTCGACACGCCCCACGGCCTGGTGCTCGAGCGGATCGAACGCCTCGCCCTTGGGGTCGATGGGCTCAACGCCCTCGTGCGCAAACACATCGAGCAGCTTGGCATGCACCGCATCAACGCCATCGACGAACTGCTTAAAGTCGTCGGAAAGCTCCTGGCTACGGGCATGGTCGATTGCACGCTCGATATCGTCAACCACCGGCAACAGCGCGGTGACAAGCTTCTCGGTCGCGCGCTCGCGCTCGGCGATACGCTCGCTGGCGGTGCGGCGACGGAAGTTCTCCCAGTCGGCCTGCAGACGGGCGGTACGCTCGGTGGCGTCCTTTGCCTTGTCCTCGGCGGCCTTCTGAGCCTCTGCCGCAGCATCGAGCTCGCTGCGTACGTCGGCAAGCTCCTTTTGGGCCTGCTCGAACTTGAGCTTAAAGTCGTTGTCGGCGGCTTCCTCACCGGCGCGGATAGCGGCTTCCACCATCTCGTCCTCGGTCATCGTCGCCTCCTTGTTGGAATCCTCTACCTGGTTCTCGGCAGCCTCGGCGGCCTCAGCCTCGTTGGCCTCGGTATCGTCGACGGCCTCTACGGGAATCTTCACGTCCTTCTCCTCAGAGTCAACGGGGGCGGCGCCAGCGGCGGCCGCCTCCGTGCGAGCTTTACGGGCGGACATGATTACTTGTCCTCGTCGTCCACAACCTCGTAGTCGGCGTCGACAACGTCATCGTCGGCAGGCTGGGCACCGGCGGCGCCGTCGGTCTGCTGCTGAGCGTCGGCGTAGACAACCTGAGCCAGCTCGTAGGCTACGGACTGCAGGGATTCGCCAGCGGCCTTGATGGCCTCGACGTCAGAGCCCTCGAGCGCCTTCTTGGCGTCGGCGATAGCGGCCTCGGCCTTGGACTTCACATCGGCGGAAACCTTGTCGCCCAGCTCGTTGAGGGTCTGCTCGGTGGAGTAGCACAGGCTGTCGGTCTGGTTGCGGACCTCGACCTCTTCCTTCTGCTTCTTGTCCTCCTCGGCATGAGCCTCGGCGTCCTTGACCATGCGATCGACTTCGTCGTCGGAAAGCGCGGTGGAGCCGGAAATGGTGATCTGCTGCTCCTTGCCGGTGCCCTTGTCCTTAGCAGAGACCTTGACGATGCCGTTGGCGTCGATGTCGAAGGTGACCTCGATCTGCGGCACACCGCGGCGGGCAGCCGGGATACCGGTCAGCTGGAACTTACCGAGCGACTTGTTATCGCGGGCAAGCTCGCGCTCGCCCTGGAGCACGTTGATCTCGACGCTGGTCTGGTTGTCGGCAGCGGTGGAGTAGACCTCGGTCTTGGAGGTCGGGATCGTGGTGTTGCGGTCGATCATCTTGGTCATGATGCCGCCCATGGTCTCGACGCCCAGCGACAGCGGGGTAACGTCGAGCAGCAGGATGCCCTCGACGTCGCCGGTGAGCACGCCGCCCTGGACGGCAGCGCCGTCGGCAACGACCTCGTCGGGGTTCACGGACATGTTGGGCTGCTTGCCGGTCATGGTCTTGACCAGATCCTGGACGGCGGGCATACGGGTGGAGCCGCCGACGAGGATGACCTCGGTCAGATCGGAGAGCTTAAGCTTGGCGTCGCGCAGGGCGTTGGTGACAGGCTGCTTGCAGCGCTCGAGCAGGTCGCGGGTGATCTTCTCGAACTCGGCGCGGGTCAGCGTGTAGTTGAGGTGCAGCGGGCCAGACTGGTTCATGGTGATGAACGGCAGGTTGATGGTGGACTGCTGGGCTGCGGAGAGCTCCTTCTTGGCGTTCTCGGCGGCCTCCTTCAGACGCTGCAGGGCCATGGGGTCCTGACGCAGGTCGACACCGTTCTCCTGCTGGAACTTATCGGCCATCCAGTCGATGACGCGCTGATCCCAGTCGTCGCCGCCCAGGTGGTTGTCGCCCGAGGTGGACAGAACCTCAAACACGCCGTCAGCGAGGTCGAGGATGGAGACGTCGAAGGTGCCGCCGCCCAGGTCGAAGACCAGAATGCGCTGGTCGGTGCCCTGCTTGTCCAGGCCATAGGCCAGAGCAGCAGCGGTCGGCTCGTTGACGATACGCTTGACGTTGAGGCCGGCGATCTTGCCGGCGTCCTTGGTGGCCTGACGCTGGGCGTCGTTGAAGTAGGCCGGGACGGTGATGACGGCGTCGGTGACGGTCTCGCCCAGATACTTCTCGGCGTCGGCCTTCATCTTTGCGAGCGTCATGGCGCTCACCTGCTCGGCGGTATAATCCTTGCCCTCGATATCGACGACGGCACGGCCACCCTGGCCCTCCTTGACCTCATACGGCACGGTCTTGATCTCGGAGGTGCACTCGGAGTACTTGCGGCCCATGAAGCGCTTGATGGAGAACACGGTGTTCTTGGGGTTGGTGACCGCCTGGTTCTTAGCGGCCTTACCCACGACGCGGTCGCCGTCAGCACGGAAGCCCACGACAGACGGGGTGGTGCGGTCGCCCTCGGCGTTCACGATAATGGTCGGAGAACCGCCCTCGAGGACGGCCATTGCGGAGTTAGTAGTACCAAGGTCGATACCAAGAATCTTACTCATTAGAAATTCCCTCTCTCTTTTGCGTTCGCGCCGCCTCGACGATCTGTCGCGCGGCGCTTCGGCTTGTCTTTCAGGATGTAGTGTATCCCCTTATGGGCCGGAATATACAAAATCTAAGTCAATTCATATAAGATTTCTTATTGTTGAGAGTTTAGGTTCTTAAATGCGCAGGTAGATGCGCTGAATGAGTTCTCGGCAAATCTATTGAGATCTATGTAGAGATGGCTGAGGTTTGCGTCCGGGGGTGCCTGGGGGCCGTCTTGCGGCAAGCGCATCCCGGTTTGAGCGTAGATTCCGGGTCGCAGTTTCCGTCTGAAGGCTCAACCGGAAACCGTATCCCGTTTTGAGAGCTGATACCGGGTCGCAGTTTCCGCTAGCGGGCCCAACCGGAAACTGCGACCCGGTTTTCGGCCAAATAACGGGATGCCCTTTCCGCAGGCGCGCTCAATAGGTCAATATTAAAAGTCACCTATAGCTAACATTTGCGCAGCTCAACGGCCCCACCTGCGCGTTTTTTAGTAAACCTTGGCATACTCGGCGAACGGTATGAAGATGCCGGCCAGAGGGTATTGCAAACGGTCGCTCCCGTGGTATGTTTTTGCCCGAATCAAACCGGCGCGCATCGCCTGTAGCGTCGGTCAACAGAGAGGAAACTACCATGGCTCATCCCGTAATTGATGCCGACGAGTGCATCGCTTGTGGCGTTTGCGTCGACTCCTGCCCCGCTGGCGTTCTGGAGCTCCAGGACGTCGCTACCGTCGCCGACGAGGACTCCTGCGTCGCCTGTGGCGCTTGCCAGGACGCTTGCCCCGCTGGCGCGATCACCGAGATCGTCGAGGAGTAACAACTCCCCCACTTGCACACTCAAAAGTACACCGTGCACAAAAAAGGAGGCTTCCGCATCGCCGCGGAGGCCTCCTTTTGTTTGTACAGGCAGCTAATTGGGGACGGGGCTACCTTGGCAGTTGCGGTGGAATAGTTCCTGGCTCATTGCTTAGGTGCCGATTGTAGGAACTATTTCACCGCAACTTATATAGACAGTATCGGGTTAGGACAAATCATCCTCGTAGGGCATTAAATCGGCAAGGTAGCCCTTCTCCTTGAGTATGGCCTCGATCTCGTCGAGGGTCTGCTCGTCCTCCGCCGCGATGCGATGGAAGTGGTAGCCGCTCGTCACCGTTAGTAGTGGAAAGCTCTTGCCGCTCTCGATATCGTGCAGGTAGCGCTCAACATCGCGACGATTGCGGATGTCCAGGTCGGCCGTGATCTTGCCGTACACACGATGGTTGACGATCACGTTGAGCACGGCGCCACCCGCGTCGACGATACTCGTAAGCTCGTCGCCCGCCTGCTCCACGCCGTGGCGCACCTTAACAAGACGCGTGGGCACGGCGGGGCTACTCGCGGCTTCCTGCAGCACGTAGCCGCGGTTGGTCGCCACGATATCGTGCCCATCGGCACGCAACAGGGCAATATCCTGAACCACGACCTGACGGCTCACGCCAACCTCGCGGGCAAGTGCGCTGCCCGAAACGGGCTCCTTGGCTCCTTCAAGCACGCCCATGATGGCACGGCGACGCTCGCGGGCGTTCATTATTTACCGTCCAGCAGACGCAGGTGCTTAAGCGAGAGGTCGAGGATCGGCGCAGAGTGCGTCAGGGCGCCCGAGCTAATATAGTCGACACCCAGATCGGCCAGGGCGCGAATGTTGCTGGCGTCCACGTTGCCCGAGCACTCGGTCTTGGCGCGGCCATCGATAAGCTCAATCGCGGCAGCCATGTCGTCGTGGGTCATGTTGTCGAACATGATGATGTCGGCGCCGGCTTCCACGGCCTCGCGCACCATGTCCAGGTTCTCGCACTCGATCTCGACCGTCGTGGTAAACGATGCATGGGCGCGCGCCATCTCGATCGCACGCATCACGCCGCCGGCGGCGTCGATGTGGTTGTCCTTGAGCATGACGGCCGTCGACAGGTTGTAACGGTGGTTGCTGCCGCCGCCGATCTCGACCGCGGCCTTCTCGAAGACGCGCATGCCCGGCGTGGTCTTGCGCGTGTCGACGAGCACGGTCTTGGTTCCCTCGAGCGCCGCGGCCATGCTGTGCGTGTAGGTAGCGATGCCGCTCATGCGCTGCAGGTAGTTGAGCGCCACGCGCTCACCCGAAAGCAGCACGCGCGCATCGCCCCGCACCTGACCCACATGGTCGCCGGCATGCACCTCGTCGCCATCCGAAACATCGAACAACACGGAGCTCTGCGGATCCAGCAGCTCAAAGGTGCGAGCGAATACGTCCAGGCCGGCGATAATGCCATCGGCCTTGGCGATGAGCTCAACGGTAGCGGGGCGCGCCGTGGGGCACACGCTCGCCGTACTCACGTCCTCAAACGTGATGTCCTCGCGCAGAGCCTGCAAAATCAGATCATCGACGACGAGCTTCATGGTAATGGGATTCATGGTCTACTCCTCCACGGCCTGTGTGCCGGCAGCACGGGCCAAATCATCGATTGCAAGGGTCTCGGCGCTCAGGGCGCGGTGACGTCCGTCAAGCGCGGGCTCACCGGCCTGCTCCACGGTCAGCGACTCGCCGGTGCGCATACGCCAAGCAGCGCGGCGGCCCCAAACTAGGGACTCGAGCAGGCTGTTGGAAGCTAGACGATTCTTGCCGTGAACACCGTTGCAGGCCGTCTCGCCAGCGGCGTAGAGCTCGGGCATCGAGGTGCGGCCGTCCTTGTCGACCCACACGCCGCCCATAAAGTAGTGCTGCGTGGGCGTAACGGGAATGGGCTCGTCCAAGATGTCGCGACCGTCCTCCAGACAGCGCGCGCGGATGTTGGCAAAGTGCCCGGTCACCACGTCGCGCTCGACGGGGGCAAAGCTCAGCCACTCGTGCTCGGTGCCGTCCTGCTTCATCTGCTCGCGAATAGCGGCGGCGACAACATCGCGCGGCTGCAGCTCGTCGGTAAAGCGCTCGCCGGCGGCATTGAGCAGAATCGCGCCTTCGCCGCGGCAGCTCTCGCTGATCAGGAAGGTGCGGCCCGGCTGCGGCGAGAACAGTCCCGTGGGGTGGATCTGCACGTAGTCCAGGTGCTCCATCGTGATGCCGTGCTCCTGCGCGATGTAGCAGGCGTCACCGGTGAGCTGCGGGTAGTTAGTCGAATGGTCGTACACGCCGCCGATACCGCCTGTCGCCCACAGCGTGCGGCGGGCATGAATCTTAAACGGCTCGCCGGCATGCACGCCCTCGGCGGCATTTGCCAGCTCGTCGGCGGGACGAACCGAGTTGTCCTCGTCCACGGAAACGGCGACGACACCGACACACACCGTGACGCCGTCACGCTCGCCCGTCAGGATGTCGGTCATGGCCACGTGCTCCAAAATCTGCACGTTATCCAGCTTGCGAACGGCCTGGAGCAGCTTGGTCGTGATCTCCTTGCCCGTAATGTCGGCATGGAAGGCAATACGCGGACGGCTGTGCGCACCCTCGCGGGTAAAGTTGAGGCTGCCGTCGGCCTTGCGCTCAAAATCCACGCCCATCGCTAGCAGATCGTTGATGACCGAACGGCTCGAACGGATCATGATGTCGACGCTCTCGCGGCGATTCTCGTAGTGGCCGGCGTGCATGGTGTCCTCAAAGAAGGCATCGTAGTCCGAGCCCTCGGGCAGTACGCAGATGCCGCCCTGCGCGAGCATCGAATCGCACTCGTCGACAGCGCCCTTGGAGAGCATGATCACGCGCGTGCTCGTCGGCAGGTTGAGAGCCGCGTACAGGCCCGCCACGCCACAGCCGGCAATGACGACGTCGCACTCCATGTCGGGGTATTGTTTGGTTTCCACAGGAATCCTCTCCCTTGTAATGTGACATGCGGGACTGTCCCTCATGTCACATTGTTCTAGCGCGCTGCGTACTCGAGCATACGGTCGAGCGTGAGCTTGGCCTGGTCTGCCGCCTCGTCCGAGACGCCGATCTGCACCTCGCCCTCGCCCGTCTCCAGGCAGCGCACGAGCTTTTCGAGCGTGATGAGGTCCATGTTGACGCAGGTGGGCTTCACCGCGGGGAAGTGGAACTTCTTGCCGGTGCCCTGGCAGCGGCGCTCGAGCTCGTAGAGCACGCCGCGGACCGTCACGATAATGAACTCGCTGGCGTCGGACTCCTCGGCATACTTGATGATGCCGGCGGTGGAGCCGATGTAGTCGGCCTCGGCCAGGACGTCGGCCTTGCACTCAGGATGCGCCAGCACGAGCGCGTCGGGGTGGGCCTCCGTCGCGTCGACGATCTGCTCGACGGTGATGATGTGATGGCGCGGGCAGCAGCCGTTGTTGAGGATGACGTGCTTTTGCGGCACCTGCTCGGCTACGAAGCGGCCCAGGTTTTGGTCGGGGATGAACAGGACGTGCTGCTGCGGCAGCTCGGACACGATCTTGACGGCGTTGGAGCTGGTGACGCACACGTCGCTCCAGCTCTTGATCTCGACCGTGGAGTTGACGTAGCAGACCACGGCAAGGTCGTCACCGTACTCGGCGCGCGCCGCGTCGACCGTCTCACGCTTGACCATGTGCGCCATGGGGCAGTCCGCGCCCGGCTCGGGCAGCAGCACGGTCTTGGTGGGGTTGAGCAGCTTGGCACTCTCGCCCATAAACTCCACGCCGCACAGCACGATAGTCTGCTGCGGCAGGCTCTTGGCGAGTTTTGCCAGGTAGAAACTGTCGCCGACGTAATCGGCAACGGCTTGGACCTCGGGCGCCACATAGTAGTGCGCCAGGATTACCGCGTCACGTTGGGCTTTTAGTTGCTGAATGGCCTCGACGAGCTCTGCGGGCACCAGTGCCGCGCGCTCCGTTGCCGTCGTTGCCGATGCTAGGCCGGCCGCGATATCGCGTGCAAGCTCCGATGCATCCATGTTCGCGCTCTGTGCCATCAAGGCCCCTCTCTTTTGGCGAATCTTGGGGCTTTAGTATGACACCTGGCTTTACAGCTGACAAGACAGCTGTAAAGCCAGGTGTAAAGTTGGAATAAAGATTCAATCTTGGGGCGGGTCCATTTTCGAACTGGCAAGCTGAGGACAGCCGAAAATGGACCCGCCCCATGATTCGGGCAGCCCGTTTTGTCCTGGACCAAGGGGCAGTGGTCAAAAAGGGCCAAATATGAGTACTGTCACCAAATTAGTAGCATCGATTTTCCGGTCCAGAGCAGCAAAATCGCCTTGTTTGGAGCCCGATCGCGACTCTGAAGAACGAAAATCGATGCACTTTTGGCCTCTGGCACCGATTTTTGAGGCCATTTGGCTGCCACCAAACTGGTAACAGTACTCATATTTGGCCCTTTTTGACCACCGGGTTTCCGGCAGGCCCCAAAAGCGGGTCCGAATCGCTCGATCCGGGCCCGCTGGGGGTAGCGAGCACAATCGAGGTGTAAGCAGCAAGAGAGGGCCATCGCCTAGAATCGTCAGCGCCTAGATATTCAACGAGAGGAAAGACAATGGTCCGCAGCGACATGCTACCCCAGCCGGACCGGGGGCTCGGCCTCGACCGGCCCCAGACCGAGGCATTTCACCGACGAGTTCAAGAGGAAGATAGTCGATCTCCACAACGCCGGAAAGCCCAGGCGCGAGGCCATGGACGAGTGCGACCTCGACAAGAGCACCGTGGAGAGGCGGGTCAAGTCGATAAACGAGACCGGCTCGCCGCGCGCCGCCGACAACCGCACGCCCGAGTAGAACCGGATCCTGGAGCCCGAGCGCGAGAACCGCAGGCTCCGGATGGAGGTCGACGTCTTAAGACGAGCGGCGCCAGCATACGCTCGGAAGTCAGGGCCATGGCGGCCAACGGGGGGCCGCTGCCCCATATCGGCGCAGCGCTGGCATCGAGGCCTTCTGACCTGTGTCAAGATTTCGGACACGCAAGCTCGAGAAATCAAGCGGCCATAGGCATGGCCTCGAGCTTGGGCTCGGTTCTCTCGAAGAAGGCCGCCATGGCCTCGGCCGGCACCTTGTAGCCGATCGTCGAGCGGGGCCTTCGGCGGTTGTAGTACGCCTCGATGAACTCGACCACCGCGTGCTTGGCGGAATCCCTGGTCGGGAAGCTGCGCCTGTAGTACATCTCGTTCTTCAGCATGGCGAGGAACGACTCGGCCACCGCGTTGTCGTGGCAGTTGCCGGCGCGGCTGCAGGACAGCCGCACGTCGTTGTCGCGCGCCCATTCGGCCAGAAGCCTGCTGGTGTACTGGGCGCCGCGGTCGGCGTGGAATATCGCGTTGCCGGCCACGTAGCCGCGCGATTTGGCCGACGCCAGCGCCGAAACCACGATGTCGGCGGTCATGCGCTCGGAGAGCGACCAGCCCACCACCATGCGGGTGTTGAGGTCGATGACCGTCGACAGGTACAGCCATCCCTCGCCGGTGCGCAGGTAGGTGATGTCGCCCACGAGCTTGCAGGTTGGAACGGGACTGGTGAAGTCGCGGCGCACCAGGTCGGGCCGGGGCCTGGCCTTCGGGTCGGGGATGGTGGTGCGCTTCCTGGCGTTGGGCGTGCAGCCGCGTATTCCCAGCTCGCGCATCAGCTTGCGCACCCTGTACAGGGTCAATCCGGAGAACTCGCCGGGCAGGAAGCATTTCACGAACCGGAAGCCGAACCTGCGGTCCGACTCCAGCCACACGCGCCGGACCGCCTCGCGCTCGGCCGACCAGTCTTCTCGCGGGCAGCCGTTGGAGAGCCACGAGTAGAAGCCCGATCGGCTCACGCCGAGCACGCGGGCCATCATTTTCACCGGGAATTCGGCCTTCTCCGCCAACATCATCCGGTAGCATGCGGCTACGCCTGGCTTTTGGCGAAGAAGGCCGCGGCTTTTTTCAAGAAGGCGTTCTCCATCTCGAGCTCGCGTATGCGCCTTTTCGCCTCGCGAAGCTCGCGGTCCTCGGCCTTGGGGTCGGGCCCGCCGGCAAGCTCGCGCCGGCGGCTCTGCACCCACTTGTTCACGGTCTTGGAATTCAGGCCCAGTTCTGCGCAGCATTCCGTTATCGGCCTGCCCGTCGAGATGATGTAGTCGGCGGTCTCGCGCCTGAACTCGTCGGTGTACTTGGCGGCTGGGTTGGACATAGCATACCGTCCTCTCGGTCGTCGATGAATGCATTCTAAAGGATTGGGCCTCTAGCATGCGTGTCCGAAAAGACGATACAGGTCAGACAACCCAATCAGACGTCGTCTCGAGCACGTCCTCTGCACGGTCGAGCGTGCTTCTGGCCTTGGCACCCTGTTTGAACCACGAGCGCAGGTCCTCGAGCGTGCTGCCCGCTGCGTACACCTTGATTTTGCGACCGCCTTTCGTGGTCACCGTGCAACGGTCGCCGCTCTCGCTATCCTCGTGCGCCGTGACCTTCTTGAGATAATCGCGGCGGAACGCCACGACGCGGGCGTTGCTGATCTCGATGAACCAATCGTCGTCGACAAGCGAGGTGCCCGTGGCACCTCGGCTCGCCATCTCCTCGGCGAAGGAGAAACCGAGTTCGCGCTCCTGTCTGCCGATCTCGTAGATACCACGGGCGGGCATGCTGAGCATGAGCAGAGGCAGGAGTCCCCCTATGAACAGGAAGAGGCATGGGACGAGCAGGAGCAGACGAGCACCGGCGTCGGTGAAAACAGCCATGAAGGCGATCACGAGCGAGAAGACGAGCGCCATACCGTTGAAAACAATCGTCAACGGCTTGATGGCAGACCAACACAGACCCGCCTTGGTCATCGGGCCGTCAACAGCGTCCGAGACCTCGATGCCCTCTTCCTCCAGACGGGCGAGGAGGTTGAGCGAGCACACCCCCTCGAGGCTTATCGAGCAGAACTTCCGGTCGCCCTCGAACAGGTCGATCCTCATCATCTGCGTGTGAAGCGTTGCACGGGTGATGTTGCCAAACGTCGTCTCCTTGCGGATGCCGAAGGCGTTACGCGAGAGAATTCGCTCACCGTCCACGTCGATGCGCGGGATGCTCAGCAGGGCCCAGATGGCCATGCCCGCGAGCGCCATGGCGTGACCGAACCACACAAGTTCGTGGTCCCACTCGCCCAACGAGACGCCCTGCCAGACGTAGACACCCAGCATGAGCAGTTCGAACGCGACGGCGCAGCAGGCGATGATCGTGCGAATGGCAGCGGGCATGCGCACCGTGAAGCGATCGAGGCTGTCCGTCGCCTCACTGCGCTCGCGCGCGCCGCGACGGGCGACCCATGCAGTGAGCGGACCGACGATGAACACCACCATCGCCACGCGCAGGAACGATTCGAGTATGTCGCCCATATTAACCACCATCCCAGTAGAGAACTTGAATTGGGGAGACTATAGCAAAGCAAAGCGGTCCGCACGGCATCGCCCGGGTGTTTTCGGCATGCGGCGGAAAACCAACGGCAACGGGCGTTGAGAACTCGTCCAAAATAGGAGATTCAGCCGAAGCGATTCTTCTTGACTTGGTCTCAATGTGATACGACATGCGCCACTACCTGCGCGGTCTTGCGGCCCTGATCGAAGAGGGTCACACCGATGAGGCGCTCGAACGCATCGACGCGCTCTGCGAGACCAACGATCGCACCGCCGTGCGCCGCTACTGCGCCAACGAAACGGTCAACATTGCGCTCTCGTCGCTTTCCGCGGACATCAACGCGCACGGCATCACCGCCGACCTGCGCGCCGCCGTACCCGAAACCGTCCACGTGGGCGATGTCGATCTGTTCAGTGTGGTATCGAACGCCCTGGACAATGCCATCGCCGCGGCGAGCGCCGCCCCCGAAGGCAAGCGGTTTGTCGACCTGGACCTTCGCTACGAAGACGGTCAGCTTCTATTGCTGGTTTCCAACACGTTTGGCCGTGCGCCGCACATGGTCGACGGCATGCCCGTGGCTCAGCACACTGGGCACGGCTTTGGCACCAAGAGCATTATGCTTGCCGTCGAGCGCATGAACGGCAACTGCCAGTTCCGCATTAACGGCGACCGGTTTGAGCTGCGCGCCGTGATGTAGGGGCTGCCGCCAACCTCGCTACAGCGGTGCAGCCGCCGGGGTCAGCTGCTTAATGTAGGCCCACATGCGCTGCTTGGCGGCCTTGTCGGTGAGCGCCGCCTCAAAACCGTCGAGCGCCAGCACGCGGCGCCCCTGCACATGGGCGACCAGGCCGGGCTTGAGCATGGCGGTGTCAAAGTCATCAATTGCCACAAGCATATCGGCATAGGTCTCGCGCATGACATCGGCCGCACTGTTGTCCAGCAGCAGCACCGCCTCGGGGTCCAAGGTCTCCAGCGCCTCGCGGAACAGGTCGCACGTCAGGGCCTCGCCCGCCGCGACCGCTCCGTCGCCCGCGCCGGCGACGCTTGCCAGCACACAAAAATCCTCGGGGGCATATCCGATGGCACCGAGCGCCTTGCGCAACGCGGCGCCATCCGCGCCGGCGGCCAGCTCGCCGCCCGAGCACTCGGCTTCATCCAAATCGCCTTTGACCAGCACAATCGGCGAGCACGCGTTGCCCGCGATACGCACACCGCGATCTGCAAGCGACGCGAGCTCCTGCTCGGTCGCCTGAGCGATGGCTTCTTTTTTCTGGCTTTGTGACGTGGGCATGCGCTCTCCAATCGTTTGCGTGCCCACCATTATATAAAAGAGCCGCCCGCGAGTGGTTGCTTTGCGGGCCGCTGGGTATAAGCACGGTCGTACTGAGTTTTACGCGGCCGAGCCGCGTCGTATTATGGAGGTCACCATGGCTGACATTAAGCAGATTACCCCCGAGAACTTCGGCGCTGTCGTCAACGATAGCCTGCCCGTACTGGTTGATTTTTGGGCCCCGTGGTGCGGCCCCTGCCGCTCGCTCTCGCCCATCGTAGACGAGGTTGCCGACGAGCTGGCCGGCAAGTTGGCTGTGGCCAAGTGCAACGTCGACGACAACCAGGACCTGGCCATGAAGTATGGCGTCATGAGCATCCCCACGCTGATTGTGTTTAAGAACGGCGAGGAGATCGACCGCTCGGTCGGCGCTCTGCCCAAGGCGAGGCTGCAGGCGCTGCTGGAGAAGCATCTGTAATACGCTTGTTACTTACCCGCCGTCCATGAGCGGTTTTGTACCGCTCGCCGGACTGCCGGGTGCGGCGCGTGCGACCACGGATAGTATGGTAGTCACAAACAGCCCCCAGTGAACGGGTGCGAGTCGCACAGACTCGCACCCGTTTTCTTATGCAGTGGCGCGCAGAGCGGGCGTAGTAAAATCTGAACCGCCGGATTACCGCCTACACAAGGAGATTTCCCATGCATGATGTTGGAATGAACATGAGCCAGCTTGCCATGAGCGTCAAGCAGGTCGACGACACCATCGAGCTCGCTCACGAGTGGAGCCATCAGCTGCTGCATGCGACCGAGAATTTTGACATGGAGCGCATCGGCGCCAAGCTCGAGGCAGCCATGACCGCGCTGCACGAGGCCCACGACGCACTCGAGGGCTACGAAGAGGCCATCGAGGCCGACCACAACTCCGTCGGCTCCGTGAAGCTGGTGTAACGTGGCCGAACACGAGCACGGCTGCGGGTACGAGCACGAGCATCCGCACGGGGCGGACGGCGACGCGGGCTGCCGCTGTAGTGGCTCCGGCTCCGAGCTGGTCCGTTTTTCGGTCACCGCGCCTGACGACCTGCTGCGCCGTTTTGACGAACAGATCGCGCGCCGCGGCGACGTGGCCAACCGCTCCGAGGCAGTCCGCGATTTGATTCGCGCCTCGATCGCCAAAGAGCAGATGCGCACGCCCGATGAGCACGTTATCGGGTCGCTCACCATGATCTACGACCATCACACAGGCGACCTGACACGCCGCCTGGATGAGGTGCAGCACGACTACACCGACGAAATCGTATCGACGATGCACGTGCATCTGGATCACCACAACTGTCTGGAGATTCTGGCGCTCAAGGGTCGCGGCGAGCGCGTCTACGAACTAGCCGACCGACTGCTGGGCCTGCGCGGCGTTAAGCACGGCGAGCTCACCTGCGCCGCCACCAAGCAAAGCCTGGGGCTATAGCGCACCTGCCAAAAAGGGACAGGTTTGTTGTGGCAGGTTTAGAAGTTTTACCGACCAAAATAAACCTGTCCCTTTTTGGTCGGTTTTGATGAGGGGTGTCGCATGCGGCATGTGCATATTCATGTGACGGGCATTGTGCAGGGCGTTGGCATGCGACCGTTTGTGTATCGCGAGGCTATGGCGCATGGCATTTGCGGCTGGGTGCTCAATGCGGGCGACGGCGTGCACATCGAAGCGCATGCTCTGGCCGATGCGCTCGATGCTTTTGTTGACGCGCTTTCTGAGCATGCGCCTGCGGCAGCCCGCGTAGAGCATGTCGAGGTTGTGGACCTGGCAGCCAACGGTTGGGATGCCGACGATGAGCGGGCCTTTCGTATCGTAGCGTCGCAGGATCAGACCGTGCACACGACGCTCATCTCTCCCGATATCGCCACCTGTGACGACTGCCTGCGCGAACTGTTCGACCCCACCGACCGACGCTATCACTACCCCTTTATCAACTGCACTAACTGCGGGCCGCGCTTTACCATCATCCGCTCGCTGCCTTACGATCGAGCGGCCACCTCGATGGATTGTTTTCCCATGTGTCCCGAGTGCGCCGCGGAGTATGCCGACCCACTCGACCGGCGTTTTCACGCGCAGCCCGATGCCTGCTTTGATTGCGGGCCGCATATTACGTGGAGCGAGGCTGTGAACGGCAATGCGTGCGGGAATTCGTCCGCGACACCGGCCGTCGGTACCACACGCGAGGCCAGCGACGCTATCATCGAGCGCTGCGTTGAGCTGCTGGCCGACGGTGGCATCGTCGCCATCAAGGGTCTGGGCGGATTTCACTTGGCATGCGACGCCTCCAACGAGCAGGCGGTAGCCGAGCTTCGCCGCCGCAAACGCCGCAGCAACAAACCGCTTGCCGTTATGGTGCGCGACCTTGCCGACGTTGAACGCCTGTGCCATGTCAACGACATTGAGCGCGGCTTGCTGGCCGGCAGCATTCGCCCCATTGTGCTGCTGCGCCGACGTGCCGCTTGCGAGAGCGGCGGCTCCCCCGACGCCCTCGCGCTCGCGCATTCCGTCGCGCACGACCTTCCCGAGCTCGGTGTCATGCTCCCCTACACCCCGCTTCAGCATCTGTTGCTTGCCGCGGCAGAAACCCGCGGCATGCACGCGCTCGTCATGACCAGCGGAAATCTGAGCGAAGAACCCATCGAGACCGACGACGACCTTGCCTGGGAACGCCTCGTTGCCGCCGGCATCGCCGACGCGTTGCTCGGTAACGACCGCGCGATCCTCTCGCGCTACGACGACTCTTTGGTACGCGTGGTCGACGGCGCTGTTATGCCCGTTCGCCGCGCTCGCGGATATGCACCCCAGCCGCTGCCGTTGCCGGCGCTCGACGGCACTCCGTCCTGCGTGCTCGCCTGTGGGCCACAACAAAAAGCCACGATTGCACTCACGCGTGAAGGGACGAACGGCGAGACAACCTGTTTTGTGTCGCAGCATATCGGCGATGTTGAAAACGGCGAGACCTTCGATGCCTGGAACGCCGCGCGCACGCGCTTGGAAGATCTCTTTGACTTGGCACCCGCCGCCTTGGCCTGCGATGTACACCCCAGTTATCTATCGGGTCAGTGGGCGCGCGAGCAGGCACGGGAGCACAATCTGCCGCTTATCGAAGTCCAGCACCATCATGCGCACATCGCGAGCGTGATGGCAGAAGCGATTGTCACAGGCCAGCTTGCGCCCGAGGCGCGCGTCCTCGGCATTGCCTTCGATGGCACGGGCGCCGGCACCGATGGCACCATATGGGGCGGCGAGTTTCTTGTCGCTGGCCTTGCTGACTTTGAGCGCGCAGCGCATCTGCGCACTTGGGCCCTACCCGGTGGCGTAGCGTCCGTACGCGACGCCCGCCGCAACGCCTTTGCCCTGCTCAGTGAGCTCGGCCTGCTCGAGCACCCAGGTGCCGCTCGGCTTTTGGACAGCCTCGACGAGCAAACGCGCCGCGTGACAGCCACCATGATCGAGCGCGGCATCAACAGCCCGCGTACCAGCAGCATGGGGCGTCTCTTTGATGCCGCGGCAGCAATTCTGGGCATCTGCGACAAGGCAACCTACGAGGGCGAACCCGCCATAGAACTCGAAGCCGCCGCCTGGCGCGCGCTCAGCAGTGAAAGTGCCTGCCTCACCGGCAATATAGCCGGCTTTTCCGTAACCGAATCATCCCGTCCGGACGCCCACCATGTTCTAAACTCCAGATCGCTTATTGAGGCGCTTTTGGAGGGAATCAGGGCCGGCGCTGCGGCCTACAGGCTCGCGCTCGATTTCCATATCGCCATCGCGCGCTCTTCGGCACGAATCGCACGCGAAATCTGCGCGCGCGAAAGCATCGATACCGTCGCGCTCTCGGGCGGCGTGTTCATGAACCGACTTTTGCTTCAGCTCCTTACCCACGAACTCAAAGACGCCGGTCTTGCCGTCTTGGTCCCCCACGCCGTGCCCGTCAACGACGGCTGCATCGCCTACGGTCAGGCCGCCATCGCTCGCGCTCGCCTTGCGCAGACAGCATCGCGATAGGCCGTTTTGCCAGCCTGCGCGCCGCCGTCTCACAGGTGTAACGCGTTTGCTCGTGACTTCCGCGAGCGCTACCATCAACTGATGGGTAATTAGGCGCCTATCCAGCGCAAAACGTATAAAAGGGGAACATTATGTGCCTTGCCGTTCCCGGTAAAGTGGTCAAACGCGACGACGACCTTAAGGCGACCGTCGACATGATGGGCATCGAGCGCCCCGTTTCGCTGCGCCTCGTGCCGACGGCACAGGTAGGCGACTATATTCTCGTGCACGCCGGCTTTGGCATTCAGATTGTCGACGAGCAGGAAGCCCAAGAGACGCTCGAGCTCGTCAATACCATGACCGAACTGGTCGAAGAAGACCAGCTGGCCACCAACCCGGCGGAGGCTTACTAGTGGCGGCCGGACAGCCGGCTCGCTCCGGTATCGACTTCTCGGCATTCCGCGATCCCAAGCTGGCTCGCGAGCTCATCGAGCGCATCCGTGAACTCGTCGGCGACCGCACCATCAACCTTATGGAAGTCTGCGGCACGCACACCGTGAGCATCGGTCGCTATGGCTTTCGCTCCATTATGCCTGCCGGGCTCAAACTGCTGAGCGGTCCGGGTTGCCCCGTCTGTGTTACCGCCAACCGCGATATCGACCATGCAATCGCGCTCGCCAAGATGGACGGCGCCATCATCACCACCTTTGGCGACATGATGCGCGTGCCCGGGTCGTCTACCTCGCTCGCCGCGCAAAAGGCGGCGGGGCGCGATATTCGCATTGTGTACTCCCCGCTCGATGCACTCGATATCGCCGAACACAACCCCGATCGCCCGGTCATCTTTATGGGCGTCGGCTTTGAGACCACGACGCCCACCATCGCCGCCGCCATTTTGGAGGCCGATGCACGCGGACTCCAGAACTTCTCGGTCTACTGTGCCCATAAGACCACGCCGCCGGCCCTGCGTGCGATCTCCAACGACCCCGAGACGACCATCGACGGCTTTATCCTGCCTGGTCACGTCGCTACCATCACGGGCCTGGCACCCTTTGGGTTTTTGGTCGATGAGTTCAATACCCCGGGTGTGGTCACGGGATTTGAACCGGTCGATATCCTGCAGGGCATCTGCATGCTGGTCCAGATGGTTGTCGAGAACAGGCCGGCGATCGACAACGCCTACCGCCGCGGTGTCAATGCGAACGGCAACCCCGTGGCGCGCCAGCTGGTCGAGCAGGTGTTTGAGCCGTGCGACACCACATGGCGCGGGCTGGGGCCGATTGCCAACTCGGGCCTTTCCATCCGCCCCGAGTTCTCGCGCTTTGATGCCCGCACTCGCTTTGACGTGCCCGTTGAGACGACGGTCGAGCCGCGTGGGTGCCGCTGCGGCGACGTGCTGCGCGGGGCCATTACGCCGAGCGACTGCCCTCTGTTCGGCCAAGCTTGTACACCCGAGCATCCCATCGGCCCCTGCATGGTGAGTTCCGAGGGCAGCTGTGCAGCATATTTCCGCTACCGAGGCTAATGGGTTCCGCCGCTCTAACGAACGGCGGGCCGGTCGACGCTGCACCTCACCCATATAATTCCGTCCTCGATTGGAGTTTTCGATATGTCCCGTACTGCCACCGATAGCACTGTCCTGTTGGGCCACGGCTCTGGCGGTCAGATGATGAAACGCATCATCGATGAGGTCTTTTTGGATGCCTTTGGGTCGCCCGAGCTGCTCGAGGGCAACGATGCCGGCGTCGCCGCGCTGCCCACGAGCGGGCGCATCGCCATGTCGACCGACAGCTTTGTAGTCTCGCCGCAGTTCTTCCCCGGGGGCAACATCGGCCGCCTCGCTGTATGCGGAACCGTCAACGACGTCGCGACCTCGGGCGCCAACGTACGCTACCTATCGTGCGGCTTTATCCTCGAAGAGGGCTATCCCATGGATAAGCTCCGCCAGATTGTGCAAACGATGGCCGAGACGGCGCACGAGGCGGGCGTGGCGATCATCACCGGCGACACCAAAGTGGTCGAGCGCGGCGGGGCCGACGGCGTCTACATCAATACCGCCGGCGTGGGCGAAGTGCCCGTGGGCGTAGCGCTCAGCGGCGCCAACTGCCAGCCCGGCGATGTCATTCTGGTATCGGGTACGCTGGGCGACCACGGTATCGCCATCATGAGCCAACGCGAGGGCTTGGCGTTTTCGAGCACCATCGAAAGCGATGCCGCGCCGCTCAACCACCTGATTGCCGATGTGCTTGCCGCAGCACCCGAAACACGCTGCTTCCGCGACCCCACGCGCGGCGGCCTGGCGTCCACGCTCAATGAGTTTGCCCAGGCCAGCGGCGTTGCCATGGAGGTCGACGAGGATGCCGTGCCTGTGCGCCCCGACGTGCAGGCAGCCTGCGAGATGCTCGGCTATGACGTGCTGCAGGTAGCAAACGAGGGCAAGATGGTTGCCGTGGTGCCGGCCGAGCAGGCCGATGCCGCGCTGGCAGCCATGCGCGCCGCGCGCTACGGCGAGAATGCCGCTATTATCGGTCGCGTGCTGCCGCTTGCCGAGGACGCCCGCCCCGCCGTGCGCGTGCGCACCGGCTGGGGCTCGACCCGTATCCTCGACATGCTCGTAGGAGAGCAGCTGCCGAGGATTTGCTAACGACAAAGGCTCAGGGCTATTAAAGATATTCAGATTCCAAACATGCCCGGCACGCATGCCAAGTATCATGGGGTGCGTTTTACAACTCAAGCGGCAGGAGCACCCATGGCAGCAGCTTTTTCCCATGTGATCTTTGATCTGGATGGCACCATCCTCAACACGCTCGAGGACCTGGCGGCCGCCGGCAACCATACCTGCGAGACGCACGGCTGGCCCACGTTTGCCGTAGACGAGTACCGCTACAAGGTGGGAAACGGCATGCTCAAGCTGGTCGAGCGCTTTATGCCTGCCGAGTATGCGGGCGACGGCCGTATGTTTGAGCAGACGCTTGCCGAGTTTAGGGCTTACTACGGCGAGCACAAGGAGGACCACACCGCACCGTACGCCGGTACGATCGAGATGCTCGACCGCCTGCGCACCGCGGGCGTGCAGCTTGCCGTGCTCACCAACAAGGACCATGTTTCGGCCGCTCCGCTTATCGAAAAATACTTTGGTTCCGAGCGCTTTGCGCTGGTGCAGGGCCGCGTCGATGCGTTTCCTCCCAAGCCCGAGGCGCCTGTTACGCTGCATGTGATGGAAGAGCTAGGCGCCGACCCGGCAACCACGCTCTATGTGGGCGATTCCAATGTCGATGTTCTGACCGGTCACAACGCCGGCCTCAAGAGCGCCGGTGTCAGCTGGGGCTTCCGCGGCCGCGCAGAGCTGGAGTCCGCCGGCGCCGACTACGTGGTGGACACCCAAGACGAGCTCGCGGCGCTGATTCTGGGCGAGTAGCGGGGCTGTCGCTCAACACGGCTGCATAGATTCTGTCGCGCGGAAAGCGCATCCCGTTTTGCCGCCCCAGAATGGGATGCGCTTTCCGGTTGAGCCTTGTCGGGGAAACGGCATCCCGTTTCAGAGCAATATTCCGGGTCGCACTTTCCACAACCCACCCCATCCGGAAACCGCGACCCGCTATTCGGCCAAATACCGGCTCGTATTTTCCCGAGCATTCGATGCAACGCTGGCGCAAGGAGTGTCCCCAACTGCCGGCAGAAAAGGAACGTCCCCAAGTGCCGCCCCAATGACTACCATGGCAACGCCGCAGGTAGAGGACGGACAGCGAGCGGGCACCAGAGCGAACAAATTGGCATGAAAAGAGGACGGCATAGACCTTCTGGTCATGCCGTCCTCTTTGAATGACAAGTTGTCGCTCTGGTGCCCGCGCAGCGTCGAGCAGTTGCGGCGTTTGGTAAAACGCCGCAACAAACTAGCTCAGCATTGCATCCATCATCTCGGAGTTGACGGAGTCGTCGGCAGACCACTCGCCGTCGTCGTTGCAGGTGTACTTGAAGATAACCGTGGTCTTCCTGGGCTCGGTGGCCTTGGTCACATCGACCATAACCTGACCGGCCATCTTGTACAGCTCGTCATCGGAAGGAACCGTGTCAAGCGCAGCGACCTTCTCCTGATACTGGGTGGAGAAGTCCTCGACGATCTTGTTCATAGACTTGCATGTGATAGAAACCTCGGCGGTCGCGACACCCTTGTCCTCGTCGACCGTCACGTCGCCGATCTTGTAGTCAAAGCCCTCGAGATAGGTCTTGGCATACTCCTTGGGATCGATACCCAGCTGCTCGAACTCGTCGCCCGAAGCCTCCTCCAGACCAGAGAGGAAGTCGTCGCCACCGTTTTTGACCTCGTCAAACTGCGTCGTAAGATCCTCGGTGATGAGCTCCTCAACCGAAGGACCTCCACAGCCGGAAAGCACGACCACGCATGCAACCAAGACGGCCATGAGGGGCGCAAGCAGCGGCTTCTTTTTCATGTTGTTCCTCCCAATGAGCGGCACCGCGCTTCCCGGACGCGGCGCACGTTGTAATAAGTAAGCCCATTCTATCCACTTATGAACGCCCTCGGCAACGCGAAGGCGCGGTCGGTTCGTTTTAGCGTCCGAACGGTTTGCAAGCCCGCCCAACGTGCAATAAAACGCTTCCCCGCGGTGCAATAAAAAAGGTGGCCGGAAAACCCGACCACCCTTGCACATCCTTTGGATGCCGCAGTTTACTTGCGGACGACCTTAACGATGGCGTCACCGGCGGCGACAGCGGAGTCGGCCTCGACGGCGAGTTCGACATCGGCAAACTCGGCGGTGTTGGACACAGCAACGACGACGCAGTCCTTGTAGCCGGCAGCGGCGATCTTGGCGCGGTCGATCTTGAGCATGGGCTGGCCAGCCTTTACGACGTCGTCGGCCTTGACGAAGCCCTCGAAGCCATCGCCGTTCATGTTGACGGTATCGACGCCAACATGCACCAGAACCTCGATGCCGCTATCGGACTGCAGACCCACGGCGTGGCCCATGGTGACGGTCACCTTGCCGTCGCAGGGAGCGTAGACCAGATCGCCCTCGGGCCACACGGCGCAGCCCTTGCCCAGGACCTCGCCGCCAAAGACGGGATCGGGCACGTCGGCCATCTTGATGACCTTGCCCTTGACGGGCGAGCACAGCACGTCGGCGCCGGCAGAAGCAGAGATGGAGGACGGAGCAGCGGCAGTCGCGGGCTCAGCCTTCTTCTTGAACATGTCAAACAGACCCATACGTTTTCTCCTCTTGATTAAGCGCAACGTTGTGCGCATGCCTATGGTGATTATAGTGCCAAATGGTTCAAATGCTAAGGTGGGGACTCGAATCGCGAGCCCATCCCAACGCTTTTCCCCGGTGGCACTCATATTGTCGATTAATCCAGGCCCTCGGCACCGTTGGACTTGATGATCTTCTGGTAGGCGTAGAAGCTGTCCTTGCGGCGGCGCTCGTAGGTACCGGTGCCGTCATCGTACTTATCGACGTGGATAAAGCCGTAGCGCTTGCGCATCTCGCCGGTGCCGGCGGAAACCAGGTCGATGGGGCCCCACCAGGTGTAGGCGATCAGGTCGACGCCGTCGGCAATGGCCTCGCCCATGGCCTTGACGTGGCTCTGCAAGTAGGCGATACGATACGGGTCGTGGATGGAGCCGTCCTCCTCGACCTCATCGTAGGCGCCCATGCCATTCTCGACCACCATCAGCGGAATCTCGTAGCGGGCGTAAATCTCGTTGAGGGCGATGCGCAGACCCAGCGGATCGATCTGCCAGCCCCAGTCGGTGGACTCCAGATAGGGATTCTTGCCGCCAAAGGTCATGTTGCCCTCGGTCATCTCGTGATCCTTGTGGGTGCCCACGGTGCCGGACATGTAGTAGCTAAAGGTGTAGAAATCGACCTTGCCGTCGGCGATATCCTGCAGGTCGCCGTCCTCCATCACAAGCTCGACATCGTTCTCGGCCCAGAAGCGCTTGGCATAGAACGGATACTTGCCGCGCACCTGCACGTCGGAGCAGTACCAGTTCATGGTATTCATCTCCTGCTGCGCGGCGAACACGTCGGCCGGATCGCACGTGGCGGCATAGGAAAGGATGAAGCAGTCCATGTTGCCCATCTTAAACTGCGGGTAATGCTCGTGGGCATAGCGCACGACGCGGCCGCTGGCGACAAACTGGTGATGCAGCGCCTGCATACGAGCCTGCGGCGTAGCATGGACCGCCGAAGCCGGGCCCTCAAAGCCCTGAATCATGCTGGTCTCAAAGAGGTTGCCCATGTCCTGAGTGCCGCAGTTGATCTCGTTGAAGGTGAGCCAGAACTTGACCTTGTCCTGATAGCGGTCGAAGACGGTCTGGCAGTACTTCTCAAAGAAGCCGATGAGCTCGCGGCTCGCCCAGCCGTTGTATTTCTCGACCAGGTGATAGGGCATCTCGTAGTGCGACAGGGTCACGAGCGGCTCGATATTGTGAGCGCGCAGGCAGTCGAAGACGCGGTCGTAGAAGGCGAGGCCGGCCTCGTTGGGCTCGGCGTCGTCACCGTTGGGGAAGATGCGGCTCCAAGAGATGGACATGCGGAACATGGTAAAGCCCATCTCGGCGAACAGCGCGATGTCCTCCTCGTAGTGATGGTAAAAGTCGATACCGTCATGGTTGGGGTAGAAGCGGTTAGGGTCGATGTCGATCGTAATCTGGCGCGGCTCCTTGTAGCTGCCACCCAAGAAGTGGTCGTCGACCGACGGACCGCGGCCGTCAACGTTCCAAGCGCCCTCAAACTGATTGGCGGCCGTGGCGCCGCCCCAATAGAAACCCTCGGGGAACTTGATGTTTGCCATGAGCATCTCCTTTGCATTGCGGGTCGATAGGCCGAGTATCGCCCACGCACGCGACAGGCAGGGGCAGGGGTGCCAAACCCGACACTTCTTTTCGCAGACGCGCGCTGCAACAGCGCTGCAGCTGAAACTTTTTGACACCGAAGGAGCGAAGACGATCCGCCCCGCGCTTACCGGCGGTATGCCGCGGGGGTGCAGCCATACTTGTCGTGAAACTTACGGTAGAAGAAGCTCATGTTTTCATAGCCCACCGCATGCGCAGCCGCCCCGGCCGTGGCGCCGCCGCGCAGAAGCTCGGCCGCACGTACCAGGCGTCGCTCCTGCACAAGCTGCCTAAAGGTCTTGCCCACATGGCGCTTGAGAAGCGCCGTCGCATAATTAGGGCTCAAGCCAAACTCCGCCGCCATCCCCTCGAGGGAGCATGCAGCGAATTCACAATCGATATAGCCAAGCATTCCCGTCACCAGGGCAGTGGGCCCCGCCGTGCCGTCCGCCGCGCCGCGCACCAGCTCGCGCTCGTAGCAATCCATGAGCTCGGCCAAAAACAGCTGAAACAGACGCAAGACGATCTCGGGACCGTTGGGGCTCGGGTCGTACAGCTCGCAGAGCATCTCCTGCATGTAGCGCCGAATCCGACGGCTCTCGCCGCAGTAAAAACGGACATGGCCCCGATGGTCCGTCTCGCTGTTGAGCGCGTTGAACAAAAACCGCGAGACCGCGCTCTCGCGCGAGAGGCTCGACTCGAGACTCCGGCGCAAAAAAGAGCGTGAAACGGTCATGCTCAGCATGATGTCGTCCTCGCCGAGCGCCGCCACGGCATGAGGGCAAAGGGCGTCGAGCAAAAGCACCTCGTTGCGGCGCAACTCGAGCCTCTCCCCCGCCACCGTCTGCGGGCAGCGCCCGCGATACACATAGCTCATCTCCACGTAATCATGCACGTGCTCGGGAACTGCATTAAAGCGCGAGTTTTTCCTTATCGTCAGGCCACGCGGCATGCCGGGCTGGGCATAGGCAAACCCTGGCTGCCCAATCTTGCGCACTGGGCATCCGTCGATTTCGACATGCTCGGTCATAATCGACCAATCAAATGCCATGCCGTCTTTATAAGCGATCTCACTGGCGCTCAGTTCGCTGAGCCTACGCTCGAGCTCGTCGATCTCCATGGCTTGCCAATCGTTGATTTAGTCATAGTTCGTCGTGATTCAGATATTAGCAGAACGCGCCGACGCGTCCATAATCTGTGCTATGCAGCAGATCGATCGAGCCAAGGAGGATCCATGACCGCGCACTATCAGCAGGTGCTCGAGGGTACATACGACAACCATGTGCTTCCGTTTTTGTGGATGAAGGGCGAGAGCCATAAGACCATTGCCGAGTATCTGGAAAAGATCGCCGGCGCCGACATCCACGAGGTCTGTCTCGAAAGCCGCCCACACCCCGATTTTTGCGGCGAGGGCTGGTGGCGCGACTTGCGCTTTGTCATTGACGAGTGCAAGCAGCTGGGCCTTAAGCTCTGGATCTTGGACGACGCGCACTTCCCCACGGGCTTTGCCAACGGCGCCGTCAAGGAGGCCGTGCCCGAGCTCCGCAAGATCGTGCTCACGCACCGCACGTTCGACATCGTGGGCCCCACGTCCGCCGCGAGCATCGCGCTCGCCAACATGCTCGACAAAACGGAGCGCTTCTACGGCGTGACATTTATGCAGGACGGCAGCCCCGTCGACGTCGCTTACCGAGTAATCGACGATGCAGACGGCAACCCCAGCCGCCTGGTCTTCGATGCACCTGCGGGCCTCACGCAGGCATGCGTGATGTTCACGAGCGGCAAGACCTCCTACAACGAGGACTACATCAATATGGTCGACCGCGCCTCGGTGGCGCAGCTCATCGATGCTGTCTACGAGCCGCATTTTGAGCATCTGGGCGATGAGTTTGGCAAGACGATCCTGGGCTTTTTCTCCGATGAGCCCGGATTTGCCAACGAGAAGGGCACCACGGGCCCCGATGGCATCTCGGACACGCTCATCGGCAAGGCCACCGCGCCCCTACCCTGGTCGGCCGAGCTTGAGCGTCGCCTACGCGCGGCACTGGGCGAGCGCTACCTGGCCGAGCTCCCGCACCTGTGGGACCGCGAGCCGGCCGGCGCGCACGTACGCCACGTCTATATGGACATCGCGAGCACCCTCTATAAGGAGTGCTTCTGCGACCAGCTCGGAGACTGGTGCCGCGCGCGCGGCGTGCAGTACATCGGCCACGTTATCGAGGACAAGGACTGCCACGCGCGCCTGGGCGTGGGCGCCGGGCACTACTTCCGCGCCGTGGGCGGTCAGGACATGGCGGGCGTCGACATCGTGATCAACCAGCTGGTACCCGGCATGGACCGCGGCCTTCACAGCTACGGACGCGGCGTGTGGAACCTCGAGTTCTATAACTACGTGCTGCCCAAGCTGGGCTCCTCGGCAGCACACCTCGACCCCAAAAAGCAGGGGCGCTGCATGGCCGAGGTCTTTGGCGCATTTGGATGGCACGAAGGCCTACGCGAGATGAAGTGGATCGCCGATCATTTTTTGGTGCGCGGCGTCAATTGGTTTGTGCCGCATGCCTTTAGCATGGCCGCCTTCCCCGACTGGGACTGCCCGCCGCATTTCTATGCGCATGGCCAAAACCCCCAGTTTGCACACTTTGGGCAGCTCATGAGCTACATGAACCGTACGGCGAGCCTGCTGAGCGGCGGGCGCGCAACGACCCCGGTGGCGCTTCTCTACCATGCGGACGCCGAGTGGACAGGCGAGGCGAACTTTATGCAGCATGCCGCCTCCGAGCTTATGCGCGCGCAGGTCGACTTTGACATCGTGCCGGCAGAGGCATTTGAGGACGCAGGGCGCTATGCCGTTGAAATTGCCGCAGACGGTAGCGGCTTTGGCGTGAACGGCCAGGCATACCGCTGCCTGGTGATGCCCGGAGCCGAGTTTGTCGGCGGAGCCGTGCTCGACTTTGCCGCGCGCGCCGCAGCCGCAGGTGTTGCCGTGTACGCGCTGGATGAGTTGCCGAGCAAGCGCTACGACGGTGATATTGCAGCCCGCGAGGGCTTTGCCTCCGTGGATGCAGCCGCGGTCGCCGGCATCAAGCTCCTGGCAACCGCCGAGCTCGCAGGCACGCTTGCCGACGCCGGTATGCAGACCGTGGTTTGTGCCGAGTCCCAGCCCTGGCTGCGCGCACTGCGCTACGAGCGGGCGGGCGAGACCTATCTGATGCTCGTCAACGAGCATCCCAAGCAGGGTATCTCCACTCAGATTGCGCTTGCCGACGGCATACCCGTTGCAGGCGCGCGCCTCGACCTGCTCAACGGCACCGATCCCGCCGCCTTTGACGGCACGCTCGAGCTGGCTCCCTACGAGAGCTGCATCGTGGTCCTTGGGGCTACAGGTTCCGCCGGCGCGGCAACTGCTGGAGACGAAGCCACATGCGTCGACGAGCCCTGGGCGGTTGCCTTCTCTGCCCCTGGTACCGATGCCTTTGGCGAGTCTGTTGAGCTTGCAGACCTGCACGACCTTTCCTCGGCCGAGTTCCCCGGCAAGGCCGGCACGTTCCGCTACCAGGCCTCCTTTGTCCTGGGCGAAGCGGCCAGCCGCGCTGTCATCGACCTTGGGGAGGTCTTTGAGACCGCAACCGTCACCCTCGACGGCAAATCCCTCGGCACCCGCATCTGTCCGCCTTACCGCTTTGAGGCCGCCGCACTTTTAGCCGGTGAGCACGCGCTCACGATCGATATCATCAACACCCTCGACCACGCCGTCCCCGACGTGTTCGGCATGACCGAGCCCTCCGAGCCCAGCGGTCTCTTGGGGCCCGTACGCGTGCTCGGGTAACGCCCCGGGCGCAAACGGCCCAACAAGGACAGCGCCCCTATGTTGAGCCCGCACAGCGTCGAGCGGTCCGTCGTTCATAGACCGGCGGACCAAAACTCCCAGCCAAGCCGAACGTTTTATTTATCGCTATGATTGGTTTATCGCGACGCAAACGCATAGGAGCCATATGGATATCAGGCGAAAGATCACGCAGGGCAAAAGCCTCACCCCCACCGAGCAACAACTTGGGCGAACGGCCCTCGCCATGGGCGAGGATGTGCGCGGGCTTTCCATTAAGGAATTTGCCGCGTGCGCCAACGTTTCGGTCGCGAGCGTGCACCGCTTTTGCAAAAAGCTCGGCCTCGAGGGATTCAAAGACCTCAAGGTCGAGCTCATCCGCCAGGCGACCGAGGCGGGCAACCGGCGCGACGTGGACATCAACTTTCCCTTCGATGCCACCTCCGCCCCTGCGCAGGTGATGGAGCGCATGGAGGGGCTCTACCAGACCACCTTGGCCGAAACGCAGGAGCTGCTCGACCCTGCACAGCTCGACCACGCCGCCAAGCTCATCATGCGCGCCGGCACCGTGGACATCTACACGGGCTCGCATAACCTGTATCCAGCGGGAATGTTCCGCGATCGCCTGCTTTCCGCCGGCAAAAGCGCGACGTGCCACGACAGCGTCGAGGCGCAGGTGCGCACGGCGCTCGCCTCGGGTCCCGACCATGTGGCAATCGTCATCTCCTACAGCGGCCTTGCCCCCAACCTCAAGGAGATCTTGCCGATCCTTAGCAGTCGACATGTCCCGGTCATCGTCATCGGCACGCCGTACTGTGCCCGCATTCACCCCGGCTTTGCCGCCTATCTCACGGTAAGCGACCACGAGAGCATGACGCACCGCATCACGCAATTCGCCAGCCATATCGCCGTGCAATACGTACTCGATTCGCTCTATAGCAGCTACTTTGCCAAAGATTACGCCCGCTGCTCCGAGTTCTTAGAGCGCTCGTTCCCCTACACCCGCCTCCCCGGACTCAAGTAACAACGAGCGAGGATTATTGGACACTCAAATAACGAGCGTGGATAATCTCCCGTTTTTGACCTGGATGCAGGCTCAAAGTGGGAGATTATCCACGCTCATTTTGCGGGTAGTCATTGGGGACGTTCTTGAATGATTAGTCGTTTAAGAACGTCCCCAACGACTACATCAGGAGTGTCCCCAGGTGTCGGCAGAAAAGGAACGTCCCCAAGTGCCGCATCTGGACCAGGACAACGCCGATGTTTTGGTAGCGACAGCGAAAACCCGCCAGAGCGAGCAAGGTGCCTTGAAACGAGGCGGCATTGACCTTCTGGTCATGCCGCCGAAGTTGAAAGGCAGATTGCCGCTCTGGCGGGTTTGCAGCGTCGAGCCGTTACGCGGTTTGGTAAAACCGCGTAACTAACGGAGGCGGAACCTACTTGACGCCGTACTGCTCGTAGTAGGCGTCGATGGCGGTCTTGAGCTCGTCGTCGATGACGACTTTGCCGTCGATCTCGTGGTTGTAGAGGGTCTCGACGACCTCAGCCATGGAGACGATGCTCGCGACGGGGAAACCGTACTTGGCCTCGATCTCCTTCTGCGCGGTGGTCACGCCACCCTTGCCGACCTCCATGCGGTTGAGGGACACAATCAGGCCCTTGATCTCGACATCGGCAGCAGCCTTGACCTTGGGATAGGTCTCGTCGATGGACTTACCGCTGGTGGTGACGTCCTCGACCATGACCACGCGGTCGCCGTCCTGGGGCTCGTAGCCCAGCAGGTTGCCCTTGTCAGCGCCGTGGTCCTTGGCCTCCTTGCGATCGCAGCAGTACTTGACCTCCTTGCCGTACAACTCGTGGTAGGCAATTGCGGTCACGACGGCCAGCGGAATACCCTTGTAGGCCGGTCCAAACAGCACGTCAAAGTCGTCGCCAAAGTTATCGTGGATTGCCTGGGCGTAATACTCGCCCAGCTTCTTGAGCTGGTAGCCCGTCACGTAAGCGCCAGCATTCATAAAGAACGGGGACTGACGGCCGCTCTTGAGCGTAAAGCTGCCGAACTTAAGAACGTCGGACTCAACCATGAACTTGATGAACTCTTGCTTGTAAGCCTCCATGCGGGCTCCTCTCGTAATCGCGTACGTGCCTTCCAGTTTAGCGCAGGCAGGGCGCGTTGCGGGCGCGCTTTGGGGCCTCGGCATTCTGTAAAGGCTTTGTCAGGGGCAATGGTTTTCCAAACATTGGGGTTGACACGGCAAACCCCCTCATCAAGAATACGGGCGGATTGTAACGGGTACGAGATACCCAAAACGCGCAGCGCTCGGCCTTAAGGAGGTGTGCCATGGAAGGCAGTCATAGTCGAAAAACCTGCATGTCGCCCTCGGCACGCCGCGAGGATTCCGCACACGCATAAGCGCCACGAACCGATCGTCAAAACCACCACAAAGGTGCCTGTCCCCTTTGTGGTGGTTCGAGAGCATGACGTGAGCGACATCTAGGTTTTTTGAAGCAAATACGACACGTACGCTAACTCCCTTCATCAAGGAGGACCCTATGCTGATGCTCAAAACCGCCACGGTACTCGAAGCTATCTCCAAGCGCCGCCGCACGGCGCGCCCTGCCGCTCACACCGGCCTGTCCAAGAACACCATATTCGCCGCCACCCATAGCGCCGAGGACGCCCTCGTGCTGCTTGACGCCAGGGCCGGCGGACTCGGTACCGAGCACGCCGCCGAGCGCCTAGACGCCATCGGCCCCAACACCATCGATGCGCCGACCAAGACACTCGCCCGCCGCATCGCCGACGCGTTCATCGACCCCTTCGCCGGCATCCTCGCCGCGCTCGCGCTGGTCTCGCTCTACATCGACGTGCTCGCCGCGCCCGAGCTGCAGCGTGACCCCTCCACGGTCATCGTTATCGGCATCATGCTGCTGGTATCGGGCGGCATGAAGTTTATCCAGGAAGCCCGCAGCGGCAATGCGGCCGAGGCCCTCAAGGACCTGGTCTCCAACACCTGCTGTGCCCTGCGCGATGGCGAGCGCCTCGAGATCCCCTTCGACGAGCTCGTCCCCGGCGATGTGATCCGCCTCTCTGCCGGCGATATGGTGCCGGCCGACGCCCGCATCATCACCGCGCGCGATCTGTTTGTGATCGAATCCGCGCTCACCGGCGAGAGCGAGGCCGTCGAGAAGACCGCTGCCGCCACGGCCGTCGAGGGCGCCGACGGCCCCGCGCTGCCACTCTCTGCCTGCAAGAACATCGTCTTTACCGGCACCTCCGTGCAAAACGGCACCGCCATGGCGCTCGTCGTTGCCACCGGCTCGGACACCTACCTGGGCGGCATCGCCAAGATGCTCAACGGGCGCGGCGAGAAGAGCGCGTTTGACCGCGGCGTCTCGAGCGTCTCCATGCTGCTCGTACGCCTCATGCTCGTTATGGCGCCGGCCGTCTTTGCCATCAACGCCGCCACCAAGGGCAACGTCATCGACGCGCTGCTATTCGCCACGAGCGTGGCCGTGGGCATCACGCCGCAGATGCTCCCCGTCATCGTGACCACGAGCCTGTCGCAGGGCGCCAAGGACCTCGCCCGTCGCCAGGTTATCGTCAAGGAACTGCCGGCGATCCAAAACCTCGGCGCGATGGACGTCCTGTGCTGCGACAAGACCGGCACCCTCACCGAAGACCGCATCGTGCTCGAGCGCTACCTCAACACCGACGGCAACGAGGACGTGCGCGTACTGCGCCATGCGTTTTTGAACAGCTTCTTCCAGACTGGCCTCAAGAACCTTATCGACCTGGCCGTCATCGACCGCGCCGATGTGACGCCCTCGGCAGCAGCACCCGATTCCATGCTGGGCCAGAGCCTGCGCGACCGCTATACCAAGGTGGACGAGGTGCCCTTCGATTTCTCGCGCCGTCGCCTGAGCGTCGTTGTCGCCGACGCCCAGGGTAAAACCCAGATGGTTACCAAAGGAGCTGCCGAGGAAATGCTCGAGATCTGCTCCTTTGTCGAAGTCGATGGTGCCGCCCAGCCGCTCACCGAAGATAAGCTCGCCCAGATTCGCCAGCAGGTCGCCGGGCTCAATGCCGAGGGCCTGCGCGTGATTGCCGTGGCGCAGAAGACCAATCCGCGCTGCGTGGGCGAGTTTGGCATTGCCGACGAGTGCGACATGGTGCTGATGGGCTTTTTGGCCTTCCTCGATCCGCCCAAAGCAAGTGCCGTGGGCGCCATCGCCACCCTCGAGGCCAAGGGCGTGGCAGTCAAGGTCCTGACCGGCGACAACGACCGCGTCGCGGCCACCGTCTGCGAACAGATCGGTATCGACGCGAGCAACGTCTTGCTGGGCTCCGAGAGCGATGCGCTCGATGACGCCGAACTTGCCGAGCGCGCCGAGAACACCCACCTCTTCGCCAAGCTCTCGCCGCTGCAGAAGGCGCGTCTGGTGCGTGTCATGCGCGAGCTGCTCGGCCACACCGTGGGCTTTATGGGCGATGGCATCAACGACGCCGCCGCCATGCGTGCAAGCGATTGCGGCATCTCGGTCGATTCGGCCGTCGACATTGCCAAGGAATCTGCCGATATCATCTTGCTCCAGAAGGACCTGGGCGTGCTCGAGCGCGGCATCATCGAAGGCCGCCGCACCTACGGCAACCTACTCAAGTACCTCAAGACCACGGTGAGCTCCAACTTTGGCAACGTGCTATCCGTGACCGTCGCGAGCCTGTTCTTGCCGTTCTTGCCCATGAGTGCTCTGCAGTTGGTGCTGCTGTCGCTGGTCTACGAGATCGTGTGCATCGCGCTGCCGTGGGACACCGTCGACGACGCCTGGACCGCCCGTCCGCGCGCCTGGGATGCCGCGTCCATTAAGGGCTTTATGCTCGAGTTGGGTCCCGTGAGCTCACTGTTTGATATCGTGACTTTCGCCGTGCTCTTCTTTGTGGTGTGCCCCGCCGCCGTGGGCTCAAGCTGGGCAGAGCTTGCCGCTGTAGGCGACGTCGCAGGCATGGCGGCCTTTACGGCGCTCTTCCAGAGCGGTTGGTTTGTCGAGTCCATGTGGTCGCAGACGCTCGTGATCCACATGCTGCGCTCCCCGCGCCTGCCGAGCGCGCGCGACCACGCCGCGCCGGCACTGTGCGCTCTCACCGTGCTGGGTCTGGTACTCGTCACCTGGCTGCCGGCAAGCCCCATCGCCGATGCGCTAGACCTCATGCCGCTGCCGCCGAGCTTCTTCGCGCTGCTCGTCAGCATCGTCGCCGCCTACATCGCACTCACCCAGCTGGCCAAGCGCCGCTACATCGCCCGCCACGGCGAACTGCTGTAACTCCACAGGCGCTCCCGTCAAAACCACCACAAAGGTGCCTGTCCCCTTTGTGGTGGTTCGCGCTGGCAGTGGCTGCCCAAAACAGCTAAAAAAGCCCCGTCCCAAATGGGCTAGTCCTTGGGCGCCCAGGACCAGAAAAAGTTGATGAGGGCCACACGTGAGGAGGCGCCGGTCTTTTTGTTGATCGAGGCGATATGACGGTAAAGCGTGGAGCGCGAAAGGAAGAGCGTTGCGGCGATGTCTTGAACACTCTCGCGCGATGCGACCAAGGCCTCCAAAATATCGCGCTCGCGCTGCGTAAGCTCAAAGGCGACGGCGAAGGTATCGAGACGCTCGTCGAGTGTGGACTCCGGCACCTCTGCGGGGGCGGGCTCGCTCTGGGCGGATACGGGATCCGTGCCAAGGTCGCTAGCAGCAAACGCCAGGTCGCCGCGCACTTCAACGTCATAGACCTGATGCCCAGACTGTCCCAGCAGCGAGATCGCAATGCCCACAAGCAGTACAAGCCCCACGCCCACTGCCAACAGCACGTTCTGGCTCGAGACAATCGCCACCGCCGGTGCCGTCACGAGCATCGCGCAAACGTTATTGATGACGCGGCCCATACACGGCCACAGATACGACCAATGCGCATACACCGAAATGGCGGCAAACTTCGCCGTGAAAAACACCACGAAGAAGCCCGCACCCAGATAGAAGATGACGGTGGCGGCAAGTATGTTGGCGCCGTTGGCATCGGTGATAAGCACAGCGAATGAGAGCGTGGACAACATGGCGGCGCAGGTCATGATGATGTTCATACACGAGCGCCCGCGCAGGTCAAATAGGGCGCCGGCGAGCAGAGCGCTCACGCCCATCAGCAAGCGCGACCAATCGCCCAAGTCAACGGACCCGGCGGCGTGCGAGATCGTGAGCCCCGCATTGAGGGCGGCAAACACCCCGGTAAGGCAGGCGGTTGCAATCGTCAGACGCACCACGGCGCGCCGAAAAGCCGCCGTTGACTCGGGATCGTTTCGCCATTTGGCGCCAAACTCCGATGCATCCACCGAAAGCTCGGAGATATCGGGTTCAGGCCCAAACTCAGATTCGCCGCGCAGCTTGGCACGGCGGACGCCGTGGAGGAGCGCCACCTGCGCGACCGCACAGGCAACAAAAACAAACTGCTGCGGAATCCCCGCGGGTATCACCATGTGGCTGAACACCTGAAGCAGGACGCCCAGAGCATATGAAAGCGCCGCCGCGCGCGCCAAGTACGGCGTCCGCGCAAAGCGCCGCGCAAAGTTGGCGTGAGCGGTCGATCCGCAGTAGCCCAGCGTGCAACACGCCATCAAACCGCCGGCAATTACCACCTCAAACCGAACCGCCATAATCATCAGCAGCAATGCCGACACCAGCAGCACGCCCGTGATGTCGCTCGTCGTATCGATCGCGCGGGGGCGGCGATAGTACAGAATAGGACGCACAAAAAAGCCGATTACGCTCGCACCGACGATGAGGGTCTCGTAGGTAGCAACCTCGCTCGGCGGCACAAACTCGGCCACGCGCATGTCGAAGAGGTACTCGCCAGCCAAAAACGTAAAATAGAACAGCGCCAGGCATATAATCTCCCGAATGCCCCAACGCAAATACGCTGTTGTGTCTCCCATACCTTTCATGAATACCCCCCCCCGCAGTCGCTTAATGGCCTGCAAACTCATTCTATTAGAGAACCAGTCCTAATATCGAACCTATCCTCAAAATGTCGCTAATTTGACCCCAACAGCCCACGGCGTAAACCGATTTTGAGCCGCAAGGCCCAGAAGGGGCGCGCACGGCTTGCAGCTCGGCAAGGAGTGTCCCCAACTGCCACTCATTTAAGTACGTCCCCAATGAGTGCAAGTGACGCAAGTGCCAATCAAATGACGAGAGCGGATAATCTCCCACTTTGAGCCTGTATGCAGGCCAAAAACGGGAGATTATCCACTCTCATTCTGTGGGTAGCCATTGGGGACGTTCTTAAACGACTAGTCAAACAAGAACGTCCCCAATGATTATGTCCAATGCGCTACACCAGGCGCATGGCCTCCTGGACAGCACCGTAAAGGTTGGCGTCGTTGCCGAGCTCGGCCGCCTTTATCTGCGGCACAGGAATGCCGGCAAGGGTCCCTTCGTAACTCGAGAGGGCCAGCGGCATCTGCGCACGCAGGGCATCGACGAGCTCGGGATGGCACGAGATGCCGCCTGCGATCACAAAGACCTCGGGGTCGAGCACGGCCTGCAGGTTGATGAGCTGTCCGTCAAATGCGCGAGCGTAGCGGTCGAGCGCGCGCTGCCCCGCCATGTCGCCATCCGCGATCCACTCAAAGACGCGGCGGCCGTCCACCGGAGAATCCGCAGGCAGGCCCTTCTCGGCAACGGCGGCATCGCGGAGCGCACGCCAACCGCCCGAACCCGCAAAGGAGTTTTCCATGCTCGCAGCAGTCGTGACATCGTTGCGCAAGAAGCTAAACTCGCCTGCAAAGCAGTGCGCGCCGCGCAGGACCTTGCCGTCGATGACGATACCGCCGCCGATGCCCGTGCCGATAGCGAGCACCACGCCAAAACGCGTCCCGCGCAGAGCGCCAGCCGCATACTCACCGAGTGCACAGCACCTACCGTCGTTATTGACGGCAATCGGCACCCCCAGAGCCTCGCGCATGAGCTTTCCGAGCGGACAGCCATCCATAAACGTGAGCGCACCACCGCGATGGATCGTTCCTGTGACATCTCCCTCGTAGATGCCGCCGGGCGCACTCACGCCCACGGCGCTCACGCGCTCGCGATACGGCTCGACGAGCGAGATCAGCGCCGCGACCGTCTCATCAGCCGTGGTAAAGCCCGTCGGCAGGCTTCCGCGCTCGCGGATGGAAAAATCCTCGCCCAGCACAGCCCATTTAACGGCCGTACCGCCCACATCGATTCCAAAAAACTCCTGCATGTTCACTCCTTACAAGCGTAGCCCCGGACGCGCATCGCCGCGACCATCACAGGGGCCACCCCCCTGCGATGGTCGTGCAGCAAGTCACACCCGGAGCCGATTATCTCTGTTTTACGCCTCTAATTTGGTCAGGCGAAGCATCATATACTGCTTACTTGGGAGATCGATGCGGAACTTGCCCTCAAAGGTTCCGGGAAGCTCCTCCTCCGTCATGCCTCATGTGTCCACGACACGCACCTTGTATCGAGCGCCCGCCTCGCCCACAGACTCACGAGACCACTCATTTAAGAACGTCCATTACAGTCGAAATTGTCAGCCCGGGCCCGTCTCGGGCTACG